>CAMAUX010000066.1 GCA_945861435.1 Chthoniobacter flavus
GTTCCCGCATTTTCAATATCACTTCCCGCGTGGTGTTCTGACTCATTTTTGATGACATCGCCCCCGGTGTCATCAGTTGTGAGGCAACGTATCAATTGCCCACCCCTCCCGATTCCTTCCCCGGTGTCATTTCATTTGAGTCAATTCGCACATGCTTGATGGTGAAGAAAGTGTTTGCAAACCCGGGGACAACCCCTAGGATCGCCGATCTGCTCTATGGCAAAGAAAAGTTGGATTGAAAAAGAAAAACGCAAGGCCGCTACGGTGGCCAAGTACGCCACCCTGCGCGCTGAATTGAAGGCAAAGGGCGACTACATCGGGCTCTCACAGCTTCCCAAGGACGCCAGCCCGGTGCGTCTGAGCCGCCGCTGCCTCGCCACCGGGCGCAAGCGCGCTTTCATCGGCCGCTTCAAGCTCTCGCGCATCGCATTCCGCGAATTGGCCTCCAACGGCCTGATTCCCGGAGTGACGAAGTCGAGCTGGTAGCCACCTTCAGTTAAATTTCCAAGCGAGTCGCGGAGCAAAGTCTCCGCGGCTCGTTTTTTTTACGATCCCCCCTGTGAGTGCAATGGTTAGTTTGGCAAACGCAACAACAGTTGCCGCCGAGTGGGAAACGCCGGGCGTCATGGCACTCAAACTGGGCGCCATCGGAGTGCTCGTCCTCCTCAACGGATTCTTCGTGGCTGCTGAGTTTGCCCTGGTCAAAATCCGCGGAAGCCAACTGGATACTCTGGCAGAAGACGGGGACGCAACGGCGATCCTCGCCCGCCGACTGACAGAAAACTTGGAGGCCTACCTCTCCGCCTGTCAGTTGGGCGTGACTCTCGCGAGCCTCGGCCTCGGTTGGATCGGCGAACCGTATCTCGCACAGATTCTGCAGCCTCTGTTCGGACGACTGGGAATTGAGTCGGAAACCATTGTGCGCTCCATCTCCTTCGCACTGGCGTTTTCAGCAATCACCGTGATGCACATCGTGCTCGGAGAACAAGCACCCAAGATCCTCGCAATCCGCAAACCCGTGGCGACGACTCTCTGGTCCGCACGTCCACTAGCGCTGTTTTACGGGTTTCTGCGACCAGCCATCTGGTTCCTGAACCTCTGCTCAAACCAACTGCTGCGCCGCGTGTTCCGCATCGAACCTGTGAGCGGCCACGAACTAGCCCACAGCGAAGAGGAACTACGATTGATCCTCTCCGAAAACGCTTCCGCCCAAAAGGTGAGTCCGCTGGGCAAGGAGATCCTGATCAACGCACTGGACATGAGGCGGCGCGTCGTGAGGGACATCACAACCCCTCGGGGCGAGGTGATCTTCCTGAACACGGAGCTTTCATTCGAGGAAAACCTTCTCCTCGCCCAGACATCCCGACACACACGCTTCCCTCTGTGCGAGGGCCATTTGGACAACACCATCGGCCTTGTCCACATCAAGGACCTCCTCGGGTTAACCCGGGAGTCCAAGCCTGACTTGCATCAAGTCAAGCGCGTCATGGCTCCGGTGCCCGAAATGATGCCGCTGGAAAAGCTTCTCAGCTTCTTCCTCAGCCGGCATGCGCACCTTGCACTGGTCGTGGATGAGTTCGGCGGAACAGTCGGCATCGTGACTCTCGACAACGTCTTGGAAGAACTGGTCGGCGACATCCAAGACGAATTCGACGCCGAACGACCGGAACTGCGCCATCTCTCCGAAAGCGAGTTTGTAGTGCAGGGCTCCCTCGGCCTCTACGAACTCAAGGACCTCATCGGACTGGAACTCGAAAGCGCGGATGTGAGCACGATTGGCGGGTATGTAACCCACCTCATCGGTCATCTGCCCCAAGTCGGTGAGCAAACACGCATCGAGGGCTACTTGGTGACAATCACCCAAGGCGATGGACGCCGGATCATCGAACTGAACTTCAAGCTCCAGACGACTGCCGCAGCCCATGGGTTAGGTGCGGCACCTCCAGCAGATTCGTAGCAGATCGAGGCAGGCCGATTCCGTTCAATACGGTGGATTCCGGCTCAACCAAAGCAATCAAGCCGGATAGCCAAAGGACACGGCAGCGGAGAACACAGGAACGGGCGCACTGCGTCTCAGCGCAAAATCCGAGCCTTCCTCCGCAAATCCGCAAATCCGCACCCACTTTCAAAACACTCGAGCGCGGCGACCACACCATTCAGAACTCGCAGGCAGTTCCGCAGGAGCGACCGCCGCAGGAACTTTGAACCCAATCCTCTACCTTGAGGACTCCGCGGCACGTCCACTCCCCGAAACCCCCGCTCCTCCCCCACCCTTGAAATACCGGAAAAGCCCAGTGTCAGACCCAAAGACCATGGTGGTTCCCTTCGCAAACACCTCCAGATAAGTATCCAGAGACCGGGTGAACGCATAAAACTCGCGCGACTCCGCGCTCTGATTGTAGGCACCCGCGTAGATCGCACTGGCCTCAGCGTCCGCCTTGCCCTGGATCTGCTGCACCTGTCGGTACGCTTCCGACTCAATCTCCAGAAGGTCGCGCTCCTTCGCCCCGAGGATCTTCGCCGCCTCCCCAGCACCCTCGCTACGGAAGCGCTCCGCAATCTGGCGCCGCTCGCTCGTCATGCGATCGAAAATCTTCGCGCTCACCGCCTGATTGTAGTTAATCCGCTTCAAACGCACATCGAGCAGCTCGATCCCGAACTCCGCAAGCTTCGCCCGCGAACGCTCCGCGATCTCCTCCTCCAAACGCACCCGCCCGATCCGGATCGGAGGCAACGTGCCCGCATTCTGCCCCGCTCCCACCGCCCCCCGGGCCTCCTCGGCCACCTGACGATCCTTGGTCGTACGCACCACCTCCACCAATTCATGACGCGCCACCGTGTTGCGCGTCTCACTCCCAAGGATATCGTCCAGCCGCGACTGCGCGCTGCGTTCGTCACGCAATCGCAGGAAGTAATTCATCGGATCCGAAATCCGCCAGCGACCGAACGCGTCGACCACGACGTAGAGCTTGTCCTTGGTGGGCATCTCAGCACTCGGCCCATCCCACTCCAGAATCCGTTTCTCAAGCCGGTTCACCTGCTGGATCATCGGCAGTTTGAAATGCAGACCCGCTGCGGTGACAGGCTCGCTCACCGGCTTCCCAAACTGCGTAACGATCACCTGCTCGGTTTCAGACACCACGTAGAAAGCGCCACGCAAAACCAGCAGCAACACCACCACCAGCGCCCACCCACCCAACGCACGTGCACCAACCCCGCCCCTGGAACTCATCGCACCTGCAGCACTCATGGGCGGCCTCCCTTCGACTCGAGGTTGAGAATCTGCAAAGGCCCTTGAACACGCTCATCCACCACCACCTTGCGCTCCAACTGCGGAAGCACGGCGCGCATCGTCTCCAGATAAAGCCGCTCTCGCGTCACCTCAGGCGCCTTCACATACTCGGCCAGCAACGCGCTGAATCGCTCCGCATCGCCCCGTGCCTGATTGACACGCTGCAGCGCGTAACCCTCCGCCGCACGCAGCTTCTGGTCGGCCTGCCCGCGCGCTCGCGGCACCGCCTTGTTGTACTCGCCATTGGCCACGTTGATGGACTGCTCCTTTTCCTGCTGCGCCTGATTCACCTCATTGAAAGAAGCCTGCACGGCACGCGGCGGGTTCACATTCTTGAGCTGCACCTGCATGATCATCACCCCCAGCCGGTAACGCTCCGTCAGCGCCTTGAGTTTAAGGAGCGCCTCATTCTCGATGTCCTGCCGCCCCACCGTCAGCACCTCGTCCACCGTCCGGTCCCCCACCACCTCACGCATCACCGACTCCCCGGCGTCGCGCAGCGTCTGGCCAGGATCGCGCACAGCAAAAAGGTAATGCTGCGGATCCTGAATGCGGTACTGCACCACCCACTCCACCGACGCCATATTCAGGTCCCCGGTCACCATGTTCTGCTCCACATCCGGTGAACGCGATCCCTGCGCGGGGTTGGTAGACCCCTGCGTATTGAACCCAAACTCCAGCTTGAGCTGGCGCTGGACGGGGATCTCCACCAAATCATCCACCCCGAACGGCAGCTTGAATCCGAGACCCGGGTTCACCACCGAATGAAACTTGCCCAGCCGGATCAGCACCCCTTGGGAATCCGCCGGCACGCTGTAACTGGAGGTGAGCAGCAGCGCCAGCACCGCCACCCCGGCGGCACCACGCAGCAGCCAGCGCCCAGCAGCGGATCCATCGGGGCCGCCCTCCGCAATCAGCCGTTCGTAAGTTGACATCCCACAACCCTAACCCACCCCGCATCGGTAATCCAACCTGAATAATCCGCTCAGCGGCATCCGGACCCACACTCCCGCCACGATTATGAGGAGGGAGGGGGCGCGCTTCACTCCACCGCTCAAACACACGCACCGCCCCCCAACCTCTCCAACCTCTCCAACCTCTCCAAACTTTCATGCAACTCATCGCCCACCTCTCCGACCTGCACTTCGGCCAGAGCAACCCGGAGATGACCGCCGCCGTCCACGACCAACTCGAAAAGCTCCAACCCGAACTGGTCGTCGTCTCCGGCGACCTCACCGAGCGCGCACGCAGAGGCGAATTCCTTCAGGCACGCGATTTCCTGAGCTCACTGCCCGGCAGAAAACTCGCCGTCTCAGGCAACCACGACGTCTCCCACTGGAGCATGTTCGGCCCCCTCACCAACCCCATGCGGCGCTTCCGACGCTGGGTGGAGGCGGATCCCGCCCCCTGTTACCACAACGCCGGCATGCTCGTGCTCGGCGTCAATCCCGCACGCCACGACACCGACCAAATTCATCTCACCGCCGCGGAGGCCGAATCCGTGCGCAAACGTCTTTGCAGCTTCAAGGAACCCCTCTTCAAAATCGTCGCCATCCACCACCCCTTCGACCTGCGGGAATGCTACGCACAGCGTGAACTCGTCGGCGCAGCACGCCTCACCCTCGAAAAGCTCGCCTCCTGTGGAGCCGACATCCTGCTCACGGGCCATTTTCACCACGGCCATGCCTCGGGTTCCGTCAGCCGTTACCAGATCCCGGGACGCAGCACCCTCGTGGTTCAAGCGGGCACCGCCACCTCCCTGCGCTCGGGGTCCCAGCCCAACTCCTTTAATCTGATCCGTCTCGAGCCCCCGCTCATCCAAGTCGAAGTGCTCGGATGGGATCCGCGTCTCGCCACCTTCGCCACCCTCACATCCAACACCTTCAAAAGAACCCCGGGCTCCGGCTTCCAAATGGAAACCTCATTTCCACACTGACCACCCACACGGGAATCCTCCATCACCCCGCTGCCGGACCACGGAAACGCCTCCCGGCCGATGAGGCACTGCAGCAATCAAAGCGGGGTCGCCATGGCCCCAAGTCCCCCATCCCTGCGTCCACTACCCTTGGGAAAACGAAACCCGAAGGCTGTCCCCAACCCCTGCTCATGCCAGCGGCAGTCACTGCCGGTCTTCCGTCCAATTGCAACCCGTCGCTCCTGCACGCTCCTGCACGCTCATGGACGCTCCTGCACGCTCCTGCACGCTCATGGACGCTCCTGCACGCTCATGGACGCCCTTCCGCCACCAACATCCCTGCACCAGCGTCGCCCGCCTCCGATCACTGCCGCATCCCGAAAGCAGATCCCCATCCCAAGGCAAGAATCGGCATGCTTTGGCTAAAGGCTGCCCTTCCCTGCTTTCCCCAGTCCCTGTATCTCCAAACCCTCACGTCATCCGCGGGAAACACGTGCCAACCGCTGACGGCAATTAAGGACATCCCCACCCACCCATGCTCACTCTCGAGAAATTCTCCATCGGCGTCGGCGACCGCTTCGCCCACCAAGCAAAAGCCCAGCTCCATGCCTGCATCCTTGCACGCAATGCAGGCGCCGACGTCGTCCCCGTCTGGAATAAATCCAACCGCGAGCACTCCTTCATCGGCTCCGAACCCGCCTCCGTGCTCGCCGCAGCAAAGGATGCCGTCAGCGCCCTCCAGTGGACCGGCGGCTGGCACGTGGATGCCGACCATATCAGACTGGAAACCGTCGACCGCTTTCTGCCGCACTCCGACTTTTTCACCCTCGACGTGGCAGACTCCATCGGCAAACCCGCCGCAACGGCCGATGTCGACGCCTTCTTGGAACGCCACCCGGAACTCATCGGTGCGATCCAGATCCACAAGATCGCCACCCCTTTCCACACCACGCGAGACGAAGTCCGGCGCATCGCCGAGAAATTCCTTCTTGCCGTCCAGGATGCCGGGAAAATCCACCGCCACATCGCAGCCCACAAGGGCGCCGGCAATTTCATCGCCGAGATCTCCATGGACGAGACCGACTCCCCTCAGACCCCTCCGGAACTCCTCGTCATCCTCGCCGCCATCGCCGACGAGCAGATTCCCGTCCAGACCATCGCGCCCAAGTTCACCGGCCGCTTCAACAAGGGCGTCGACTACGTGGGCGACCTCGTCCAGTTCGAAAAGGAATTCCACGACGACCTCGCCGTCATCGCCCACGCCATCGCGCGCTACGGCCTGCCCGCCAACCTGAAACTCAGCGTGCACTCCGGCAGCGACAAGTTCTCCCTCTACCCCATCATCCATCGCCTGCTCCCGCAATTCTCCGCCGGGCTGCATATCAAGACCGCGGGCACCACATGGTTGGAGGAACTCATCGGCCTCGCAGAGGCGGATGGAGACGGACTCGCCTTCTCCAAGGAAATCTACATCCACGCACTCGAGCATCTCGACGAACTCACCGGGCCCTACGCCACCGTGATCGACATTGATCCCGCGAAACTCCCCTCCGCTTCCGAGGTCGCCGCGTGGACCAGCGCCCAGTTCACAGGCGCCCTGCGCCACGACCAAAGCCACCCGCTCTTCAACCCAAGCTTCCGCCAATTGCTCCACGTCGCCTTCAAACTCGCCGCCAAACAAGGCCAGCGCTACCTCGACCTGCTCAAGACCCACGAGGCAGTCGTCGCACGCAACGTCACCGAAAACCTCTTCGACCGCCACCTCAAGCCCCTCTTCCTCGGCGTATGAAGTCCGCCGTCACCGTCTCCCTCGTCCCACAGGCAAAGGGCGGACCCTTCGTGTTCTGGGATGGCCTCGCAGACGCATTCACCCACGCAAAAATCCTCGGATTCGACGCCGTGGAAATCTTCCCCCCGGCCGCCGAAGCACTGCCAGTCGGGGAAATCCAGGCCCTCATGCGCGCGCAACAACTCGCCGTCGCAGCAGTGGGAACGGGCGGCGGTTGGGTCATCCACAAGTGGCACCTCTGCCATCCAGATCCCGCCATCCGCGCCAAGGCACGCGACTTCATCTGCGCAATCATCGATGCGGCCGCCGCGCTCGGCGCACCGGCAATCCTCGGCTCCATGCAGGGCCGCGTCGAAGCCGATGTCTCCCGTGCCCAGGCCCTCGAATGGCTTGCCGACGCACTCGCTCTCTTCAACGCGCGCGCCGCATCCCACGGCCAGTGCTTCCTCTACGAACCCCTCAACCGTTACGAGACAAACCTCTTCAACCGCGCCGCCGATGCAGCCCGCTTCTTGGACGAGCACCAACTCGGCTCCGTCAAACTCCTCACCGACCTCTTCCACATGAACCTCGAGGAGTCGTCCATCCCCGACGCACTCCGCACCTGCGCCTCACGCGTCGGTCATGTCCACTTCGCCGACAGCAACCGGCATGCAGTCGGCTTCGGCCACACTTCCATGGAACCGATCCTCGAAGCACTGCGCTCCATCGGCTACACAGGCTACCTTTCAGCAGAGGTCTTCGCGCTGCCAGACACCACCGCCGCAGCCGTACAGACCATGCGCGCGTTCGCCGAACTCAACCGCTGAACCCCCGCCCCATGCTCAAACACCAACTCATCCACCCCAAAATCAACGAGGTTCTGGGACGCTCCGGCCACCATTCCGTAGTCCTCATCGCCGACGGCAATTACCCCGCATGGAACAAGCGCGGCCCCAACGCGGAACTGGTCTCCCTCAACCTTTCACCCGGCGTGGTCAACTGCACCCAGGTCCTGCGCGCCCTGCTCAGCGCAATCCCCGTCGATCACATCCACACCATGGGCATCCCCGCCGATGATCCCTACGCTCAAAACGGCGAGCCTCCGGTCTGGAACGAATACCGCACCGTCCTGCGCGAGTCCGGCCTCTCACTCTCCCTCGAGCCCATCCTCAAGTGGGACTTCTACAAAGCCGTCGAATCCCCGGACCACGTCCTCACCATCCAGACAGCCGACCAGTCCCTCTGGGCAAATATCCTGCTCACCATCGGCTGCCGCAAGGACTGAGGACAGAAGGCTCCCGCACAACCGCGCGCTCCTCCTGCACGCTTTACTCCGTGCGCGGCAATCCGAGCCTCCGCATCCCATCCGCCGCTTCAGCGACGGCGACCCTGCGGGGCCTTCGAAGCCCACTGCGCCACCTGCACAGGCTCCGGCGGAATACCCGCCAGCGCAGGAAAATCGTCCCCGTCGCGCCGGCACTCCTTGAGCATGAAACGCGTGTGCACGTATTTCGTACGCCCCTCGAGGATCGCCATGCTCCGCTCAGGACTGCCCCACCGCAGATTCTCGATCGTCACCCGCCGCACACCCCACTTATTCATCGCCGCACGCGTCGGCTTGTAGAGGTCGATCGTGTTGGTCCCCGTCAACGCCCACCCGTAATCGTCCACCTGGAACAACTCCCCCGTCTCCACGATCCGGAACACCGTACCCACGGGCCACCGCGACCAGTCTGCCGCGGCGCTTTTGATCCTGCCGTCGCTCAACTGCGTGCCAATCGCAGTCGAACGCCCATACGGCGTGTGATCTGCCTCCGTGTGCGTGTACGCCGTCGTGCGCACCGACTGGATGCGCGCCCGCGCCAGCGGTTTCTCATACTTCGGCAAAGGCCGCGAACTGGCGCATGCGCCAAAGAACAACACGACCAGCGGGGCAAGGATCAGCAGGGGGGTGCGCATCGCCGCAGGCTAAAATCGCCGCGCTTCCCCGCGCGAGCAGGAAATCGCCCCACGTTCACAACGAAAACCGTGGTACACGAAAGTAGAACCACGGAAAATCCTCGCCCACCTCCATACCAACCGCATTCCTCCGCCCATGAAATCCTTCCGCAAAGAGCTCTGGTTTGAAACCGCAACGCGCCGCGAACTGCGCAACATCACCGCCACGGTCGCCGAATGCGTACGCCAGAGCGCAGTCCAAGAAGGACTCTGCCTCGTCAACGCCATGCACATCTCAGCCTCCGTGTTCATCAACGACGACGAACCCGGCCTCCACGCCGACTTCGAACGCTGGCTCGAAAAACTCGCCCCCGAACATCCCCACACCCAGTACGCCCACAACGTCGGCGAAGACAACGCCGACGCACACCTCAAGCGCACACTCATGGGCCGCGAAGTCGTCGTCGCCATCACCAGCGGCCAGCTTGACCTCGGCCCGTGGGAACAGGTCTTCTACGGCGAGTTCGACGGCCGCCGCCGCAAGCGCGTCCTCGTAAAAATCATCGGCGAATAACACCCGCCACCAGCTCCATCACCCCTCAGCCATCCCCTCAATGCTACACCGTCTCCTTCCCCTGCTGTGCGCAGTCTCCGCACTGACCGCCGCCGAACCCGTCGCACTCTTCTCCGGCAAAGACCTCAGCGGCTGGGCCACACCCACTGGAACATGGAGCGCCGTGCTCAGCGTCATCGTCGATCCAGCCAACCCAAAGACCTTCCTCGCCACCCAAGGCACCGGTGTCCTTCTCAACAGCGCCGCGGCCAAGACAGTCAACGCTGTCACCGCCGCCGAATTCGGCGACTGCCAGCTCCACGTCGAATTCTGCGTCCCCAAGGACTCCAACTCCGGCGTCTATCTCCAAGGCCGCTACGAGGTCCAGGTACTCGACAGCTTCGGCAAGCCCAACCCCGGCGTTCACGATTGCGGCGCAATCTATGAGCGCTGGAACAACACCACCAGCAAGGGCTTCGAGGGCCGCGCACCCGCGCTCAACGCCAGCAAACCCCCGGGGGAATGGCAGAGCTTCGACATCACCTTCCGTGCACCCCGCTTCGATTCAGAAGGCAAGAAAACCGCCAACGCCTGCTTCCTCAAAGTCCTGCACAACGGCCAACTGGTTCACGAAAACGTGGAAGTCACCGGCCCCACACGCAGCGCGAAATTCACCGACGAAAAACCCCTCGGCCCCGTCCTTCTGCAGGGCGACCACGGCGCAGTCGCCTACCGCAACCTCACGCTCACCCCTCTCTCACTCCCCTGAGAAAAACACCCCACCGCGCATGAAACTCCCCCACCGCTTCCTTCTCGCCGCCGCTCTCATCCCCTTGTATGTACAAGCGGCCGAGACCGGGTTCACCATCGAACAATCACCCCGCAAACTCGACATCCGGGTCGGCGGCAAACCCTTCGCAAGCTATGTGCTGGACGATGCCAACAAGCCCTACCTCTGGCCCGTCTACGGCCCCACAGGCAAGGCCGTGACACGCGATTATCCCATGCAGGACAATGCACGGGAGGACAAAGCCCAGCGCGACCATCCCCATCACCGAGGCATCACCTTCGGCCATGAAAGCATCGGCGGCGGCGCATGGCGCTTCCCGCAAAAATGGGACGCCATCACGGGCGAAGAGCGCCACACCGAGGGCGCAGACACATGGCATGAAAAACGCACCTTCGAGGAGTTCCTTCAACAACCCAAAAACGCACTGCGAGGCAAACAACGCCTCCCGATGCTCGGCACCATCCAGCACCGCTCCTTCACCACCACGCACGCCGACGCCTCTCACGCTGTCGTGATCGAAGAACTCGATTACCTCGCCGCCTCCGGCCAGCGCTACCTCGCCGAGCGCCGCACCCTCACCTTCCGCGTTCTGGCAGACTCCCGCGCCATCGATATCGACCAAGTCTTCACCGCTTCCGACTTCGACGTCCGCTTCGACGACCGCAAGGACGCCGGACTCTCCATCCGCGTTCCGAGCAGCATGGCCGTCGACAGCAAGAAGGGCGGACGCATCATCAATAGCGAGGGACTTGCCGACAAGGACGCGTGGGGCAAACCCGCGCGCTGGTGCGACTACAACGGCCCGGTCGATGATGAAACCCTCGGCATCGCCTTCCTCAACCACCCTTCCAGCCTCCGCTTCCCCACCCGCTGGCACGTGCGCACCTACGGACTCTTCAGCGCCAACCCCTTCCTCCAACACGACGCGGACACCAACCTCCCGGAAGCCCCTGTCCTGCTCAAAAAAGGCCAGCAAACCGCCCTCCATCACAGACTGCTGCTGCACGTGGGCAACGAAAAATCTGCTGATATCGAAGCTCAGTGGAAAGCCTACGCAGACGCACCCACGCAGTGACCGCATGCGATCTGCGCAAGCAGGCAACTCATTTAATTCCCACGAACGTCACCGGCCTGAGTTCGATCGCGCAGTCGCTTAAAACGCAAAAAATCCCACACAAGAAAACGAGCGGCGCTCCCCTCTCCCTCTCGCCTGCCGCCCCTTCGCACGTTGTCCGCAGGCTCCAACCCGCATTCCCTCCACACACCCGCCAGGGCCTAAAACCCAGCCCGAGGCACCACAGGAATGGCACGAAGAACCGGGATGCCTTTCGCAGGACTCGACGAACCGTTTCGCTGTGACGTCTCAGCCGGCGGCGCCGCCAACCGGGCACGCTTGGGAAGAAGATCCAGCCGCGCAAGTGTCTTCAGATCCAGACGTCCACTCAAAGGCAGATTGCTGCGACGCTGGAATGCGAGAATCGCCTCCTCCAACTCACCAGAATCCGCGCCTCCCACCCGCTTCTCATAAACACCCTTCCCTGCAAGCAACTCCTCCGCCTTGCGCAACGTCTGCGCACGCACCTCCTTCGGCGCCCGCTCATACGGAGTACCCGCAAAAATATCATCGTCCCCAGATGCACTCCCCTCAAAACCGCCCGGATGCGGCGAGGGACGCAAAGCGCGACGCACCTCCGGCATCAGCACACCCTCATCCCCGCCCCCCGCTGCCTTCACTGGATCCAGACTTCCCGCAGGCGCTCCCTCCCCTCCGTTCACGGCCTCGGTTTTCCCTGAACCCTTCAGGTTGGATCCCATCCCGAGAGACTCCATCGTCTGCGCATCCAAGCCCCCGGTCTCATCCAGACCGTTCCGAATTTGATACCGCCGGATGGCCGCTGAAGTCGCCGCAGATTGTTTCCCGTCCAACTCCCCGTAGTAGAACCCCCTCGCTTTGAGTTCCTGTTGCGCAAGAAACAAAACGTCTTCCTGAACTCCTCCCGACGCGTTCTTCGACTGGACTCGCTCCACCAAAAGACGCCCGCCCGCGGCCTCCTCCTCAGCAAATCCTCCCACGACAATCAACAGGCACAACGCTCCGCTCAAGCTCAGGGGTGTCAGCTTCATCGGTTTCCACCCCAATAACCGATCCGGGGCCAAAACTCCAATGGATTCCCGACGCCCAACCGCTACTCCCCTCAGCTTCCCGTCTTCACCCAAGAACCCAAACCCGCCTCCATCATCCCGCGCAGCCCCTCCGTCGGAAGCATTCGCCACGCCATGGCGGGTTGTGGCGAACGCTCCAAAAGCGCCACCTCCGGACGCAGCACCCCAAGCCGCTCCAATGCATGCACGCGGACTTCCGCCGGTTCAGCCTCTCCTTTTTCCTCCCTGGACCCCATGTCTCCCAAGACCCACGCGTGAAACAGCACCCCAACCGCCTCCTCCCAACTCATCTCCACAGTGCAGATGCTCCTGAGGAAGTGCTCCATCCTGCCGGCCACCACAACACTGCCAGCCACCACACCGTAATGCTCGAAGGCACCCCCGAAACCGCCACCGTTCAAATGACTCGCACCGTCATACTCCATCCGAAGGAACACGTCGCTCCCAGCATCCCGCCCCACTTCCGCGAATAACATCCGCACAAGAAACGGAGGCCCGCACACCTGCTCAAACGAGTTCTTCAACAGCGGACTCAACCCAAAATCCGCAAGACGTCTCAGCGACACATCCGCCGCCGAACGCAGGAATCCCTCGCTGCTCGCAAGCTCAATGGCCCCCATCCTCAATCTCTCAATATCCCCGGGATGCCCAATGGCCCCCATCGCAATCCGATCGTAAATCTCGAAAAGCTTCCGCCTCTGCCTCCCCAGCGTCAGCAGCAGGATTCCCTCCCGGCAACTCACAGCCGCAATCGGACTGCCCCCGGCAAGCTGCTGCTCCACATACTCACGTCGGTTCGCAACCGCCTCCACCCATCGATAAGGCTCTTCCATCATATCCCATTTCCCTCCAACTGCCACCGCCCCACTTCATCCGCTGCCCCAAAAAGGCTCCCCTCACGAAACCCCATATTCATCCACACCTCCCCACAAAAAAGGCCACCCCTCCCCACCACACACCCGAACCTCAAATCCGCTGCTGCTCAAAAACCTCCGCCAGCTCCCTCTCCGAAAGAGTCTGTACGCCAGACTCCCCGATGATCTTCACCAGCGGATACACGCTCCCCCTGCGGTCCACGCCACCGGTCGCCGTGTCATTCTCCGCCGCCGTCTCCAACGCCCTCAATGCCAGCACCACGGCATCCCCCCTCCCCATTTCGCGAATCCCGCCCCCCCAGGTTTTCACATAGTGCAGCACGCTTCGCACCGCCCCAGCCCCAGAGCCGCTCGCTGCGTATTCCGCCGCCTCAAACTGCGCACCCATCGGATCGTAGAAATACAGCCGCGGCACACCCGCAAGATGATCGTAGGTCGCAAACAACGGCACCACCATCCCCACCCCTTGCAGCACGAAACCCAAGTTGTCCCTCAAAAGCTTGGAAAGCGCACGCACCTTGCCCTCCAGACTCAATTCCTGCAGCTGCGTACGCCGGTAAAACTGAAAGGAATGCGCCAGCATCCGGGCCATCTCCCACGCCGTCGCAGGCACACCCGCAATCGCCATCAGCGAGTCCCCATCAATCTGCAGCACCTTGTCCGCCCGGTCGTACACCACCAAGTTTCCCGCAGTCGCCCGCCGATCGCCCGCCACCAAAACACCACCCGAAAACTTAAACGCAAGAATGGTCGTCGCCTCGGTGGGAGCCCACCCTAAATCACCTCCCCGCCGCGTCACCCCGCCCCCACCTTCCACCGCGCCGAGACTCCCACAGTGCCCCCACCCTTGCGTTCCCCGCCTTCTGAGAAGCGCCCCAAAGTCTCCATCAATCCCCTCTTGCAAACCGAGCTCAGTGGCGGGGAATGCTGCCATCGCGCCACCACCAGCAAACATCCCTCCCCCTTTTCCGCCGCCTTCCATCCAATCTGTTTCGCCGCTCATCATCCCATTGCTCACGGTGTCCCCTTAGCATCTCACTGCCCCGTCCGCTGGCGGTAACGTCGAGACTGGTTGGGATCCACCCGCCTCATCCGTTTAAGCAAATCCTCAGTGGCTGGCTTGCTCACCTCCGGGCTCCGGGGCCCTCCTCCCGCACCGCCCCCAGGACTTCCTCCCGGACCACCCTCCCCGCTCTCCTTCGGCCCCCATGGCCCCCATGGCTGAGGCCCCGTCGGTTTTTGCATCTGATCAGGCATGGACCAACCTAAGCGCAAGCCGTCATCTCGCAAGGGACCGCCATCCACCGCACACACCATACAGGACCGCCCCTGAGCCCTACTTGCCTGCGCGTCTCCAACCTGCCAATGTCCGGCCCCTCGCACGCGAAGCGATCACCGCACCAATCCCTCCCTAGCGCCCCATGGAAAAAGACCAGCACTGGTTTCTCCTCAAACACGAAGACGGCACCCTGTTCGGACCCGTGGAGTTCTCGCAACTGGCTTCTTGGGCGATGGAAGCACAAGTCTCCCCGCTCGACCGAGTATCCACCGACCAACGATCCTGGACCCGAGCTCCGATGCTCGCCGAACTCCAGATGGACTACTTGGTGGAACTCGGCCCCGATCACTTCTACGGCCCCACCACAGTCGGCACCATCAAGGAGTTCCTCAAAGCCGGTGAGATCGAACTCAACGCAAGAATCACCAACTGCCTCGACGGCTCAGAACTCTCCGCAGCCGACCTGCCAGAGATCCGCGCAACCACGCTTCAAAACAACTCCCCCTTGCGCAGCAGTATCCGGGTCAACCTCCTGCAACGCCTCCACGAACTGGAAAGGCTTCTTCTCGAAGAACGACGCAAGCGCGAAGCCGCAGAACACTTGGCCAAAAAACTCGAGGCCCAAATCGACGCCATCGCACGGAAGTCCTAAACCGCGCAGCCCCCCTCACCACCGCTCGCCAATCAACCCAGCCAATCGCCTACGGCTTCGATTCCGCGGCGGGTGCGGGCTTCGATTCCGCAGAAGGTGCGGGCTTCGATTCCGCAGAAGGTGCGGGCTTCGATTCCGCGGCAGGTGCGGGCTTCGATTCCGCGGCAGGTGCAGGCTTCGATTCCTCGGCAGGTGCGGGCTTCGATTCCGCAGCGGGTGCGGGCTTCGATTCCGCAGCGGGTGCGGGCTTCGATTCCGCGGCGGGTGCAGGCTCTGGCTTGGGTTCAGCCGCGGGTGCCGTCGGAGCAGCCTTGGAATTCAACTCCAGTTCTTTCTGGATCTCAGAACCCGAGCGAGTCTGACGGACGTAGAGGAAGGACAACAGAAGGGTCAAACCGAAGAATGCGCCACCAAGCCAGCGAGTAATGCTCTGCAGAACGTTCGTGGTCTGGGCACCAAAAAGGTTGTCCGTCATCCCGCCTCCGAAAGCTGCTCCCAAGCCCTCATTCTTGGGCCTCTGCATGAGGGTGAAAAGGATGATCAACAGGCACACCAGCACATGGATCACCAGCAAGATATTGATGAAAATCGACAACATGGGCCGCGCACTATGAGGCAAACGAGTCGGGGTGTAAAATGGAAGTTTCCGTGCCCCACGCGCCCAGACAGATTCCGACGACGAAGTACCAAGCGGATGACTTAGTTTGCGAGCGGTGGCTAGATACTTCCCTTCAATGAAGCGAACGCCATCGCGCTAATGAACCAAAGCGCCGTTGCATGTGACTCCATCTGACCCAGGAGCCGTCGCGGCGACGGACCGCAGCCCGAATATCAGCTCCTCGGAGACGGCGGAATCTGGACAGACATGGGCCGGCCGCAGAGCAACCCCGATGCAGGCGTCTGCCGGCGGCTCTATTTAATGCTCCCGAGGCGGTGGAAAACCTTCAGCCAGCGCAACCACAAACCGCCCGACCTCACTCCGAACCCAAGTCCCCGCCACCGCGCACACCGAGCAACTCGCGCACGCTGGCATTCACATCGCCGCTGCGCATCAGTGTCTCGCCCACGAGAATCGCGTTGCAGCCACAATCAAACACACGCTGCGTATCGGCCCCGCTTTTAATCCCACTCTCACTCACCAACAAAACCCCCTCAGGCACCTCCTCACTAATGGACTCGGTCGCCCCAAGATCCACCTCAAACGTCGTCAGGTTGCGATTGTTGATCCCGATGATCCGCGCCCCGATGTCCAAAGCCCTGTCGAGTTCCTCCATCGAGTGCACCTCCACCAGCACGTCCAGCTGACAGCGCTCCGCCGTCCGGTAAAGCGCCTCCAAACGCTCCTGCTCCAGCGCCGCCACAATCAACAGCACCGCGTCCGCACCCGCCACGGAAGCCTCATAGATCTGCACCTCGTGCACGGTGAAATCCTTGCGCAGGCAGGGAAGCCTGATGCTCTCACGCACACGGCTCAGGTAACTCAGGTGCCCCTGAAAAAATTGCTCGTCTGTCAGCACCGATACCGCATGCGCTCCAGCCGCCTCGTACGCGCAAGCCACCGCCACCGGGTCGAAATCCGTCACGATCGTCCCCACCGATGGCGACGCCTTTTTCACCTCCGCAACCAACCCCAGTTCCGCGGGACCGCGATCCAGTGCCGCGCCGAACCCGCGGAAATCGTCGCGCCGCAGCGCAGCCTCGCGCAAGTGTTCCATCCGCGGCAGCAACCGGGCCACTTCACGCTCTTTGACCTCGAGGATTTTCTGTAACCGATTCATGCGCGTAATTTCGACAAGGGTGGACCAAAGGGCCGGATAAATGCCCGGCCAACCGCGCCCTTGCAACGCCGAAGCGATGGAAGCAGCAATCCATCCTCAGCTGGCAATCGCGCGGAGTTGTCAGCACGGCACTCCAAGCCCACTATCCCCCGTCTTTTCCCATGAGCCACCACCCCTCACTGCCCCATCCCATCCAAGCCGCCCTCCAGACCAAGTCCGTCCAGGAGGCGCTTGCCGCCACGATCAACCACTTCGGCTGTCAGGCCGGCACCCTCCACCGGCTCGCAGCCGAGGGACAACTCGCACTCGCCGCAAGCGTCAACATCCCGCCTCCGGTCGTCGCCCTCGTCCAAAGCGTCCCGGTCGGCAAGGGCATCGCGGGCCTCGCCGCCGAACGCCTCGAACCCGTGAGCCTCTGCAACCTGCAGACCGACACCTCCGGACAAGCCCGCCCAGGCGCAAAGCAGACCGGGATGGAAGGCTCAATCGCCGTCCCCATGCTGGTGGACGGCCGTCTTCACGGCGTCTTGGGCATCGCCAAGGCCACCGCCTACGACTGGTCCGACGAAGAGCGCGCCCTCCTGCTGGCGATCGGCTCGGCCATGGCCGAAATCCTCACCGCCTGAACCCCGGCAAAAAGGCCTGCAAGGGACAGGCACTCCATCGCACCGGCAATTTACAGACCGGATTGAATGCCATCAGGGACAGACATCCCCCCTGATCCTCCACGGATGCGGAGGCATCCTCCAAAGCGTCAACCCACTCCGCGACCCCACGCCCGCCCACGCCAATCCGACCGGCTTCCCCCCATGGACGCACCGCCCCGGACTTAGGAGCACGACCCGACGGGGCCACACCAAGCAGCACCCTTCCATCGGAGAAAATCCGTTGACGCACTTCTCGCGGAGCCGATACGTTCCCCCCCCACGCAAAACCGCTTTTTTTGAAATTAATCCGCTGCCTGCGGCGAGTTTCTGCCCCGAACACCCCTGTTCCGAGGCGCTCACTGCGGGCAGTTTTTATCTATGGCCGAAGAACTCTCCTACGTACTCGTCACCCCTCACTCCATCCGCAAGTCGCGGACCGGCGGCATCATCGCCCGTCTCATCTCGCGCACAGGCCTGGAACTGGTGGCCGCACGCATGTTCGCCCCCAGCAAGGGCCTCGTTGAGAGCTACGCCTCCACCCTCGTCACCGATCCCGAACCGCGCCACCGCGCAACTCAGGAACTCATCCGCACCTACGTCCTCAACCAGTTCATGCCCGGCGGCTCCCAGCCCCAGCCCCGCGTCATGATGCTCGTCTTCAAGGGCGAAGACGCCGTCGCCAAAATCCGCAACACCGTCGGCCATATCGTCAACGAGCGCACCAGCGGCGAGACCATCCGCGACACCTACGGCGATTACGTGGCGGACGCTTCCGGCAAGGTCACCTACTTCGAACCCGCCGTCCTCGCCCCGCCCGACGCCGAGAGCGCCGAGCACAATATCAAGCTCTGGGCCGCTCACTCCGACGCCGAGGGCGGCGTCCTCGACAAGGCCGTCGAATTCCCAGCCGGCACCAAAGTCGAAAAGACTCTCGTGCTCATCAAGCCCGACAACTTCCGGTTCCCCAACGCCCGCCCCGGCGGCGTCATCGACCTCTTCTCCCGCACGGGCCTCTCCATCATCGCGTTCAAAGTCCATCGCATGAGCGTCGCACAGGCCGAGGAATTCTACGGCCCGGTCCTCGAAGTCCTCATGGACAAGCTCAAGGAGCGTTCCGCACAGCAGGCTCAGGTTCTCCTCGAAAAGGAATTCAACCTCTCCTTCAACGACGACACCATCCGCCGCCTCGGCGAACTCCTCGGCCCCATCAACGGCCGCGAAAACTGGGAGCAGATCGTCAAGTTCATGGCCGGCCTCAGGCCCAGCGACTGCCCTCCGGAAAAACGCAACGCCCCCGGCTCCGAAAAGTGCATCGCCATCTGCTACCAAGGCGTCGATGCCGTGCGCAAAATCCGCGAGGTCCTCGGCCCCACCGACCCTTCCAAGGCCCCTCCAGGATCCATCCGCCGCGAATTCGGCCAGACCATCATGGTCAACGCCGCGCACGCCTCCGACTCCGCCGAGAACGCTCAGCGCGAGATGGGCATCATCAACATCTCCGAAAACAACCTGAAGCCCTTGGTGGAAGGCTGGTACGCCCGCTGAAGGCGCCCCACGCCCCCGCCGAAAAGCCCCCCTAACAAAGCAACACAGCACTCCAAGCACACACACTTATGGAACTCGCCCAACGCGCCACCATCCTCACCCCATCCCTCACCCTCTCCATTGACAGCAAGGCCAAGCAGATGAAGGCCGAGGGCATCGACGTTTGCAGCTTCGGAGCCGGCGAACCCGACTTCGACACCCCCGAGCACATCAAGGCTGCCTGCATGGCCTCCCTCGATGCCGGCTTCACCAAATACACCCCCAGCAGCGGCATCCCCGAACTGCGCCAGGCCATCAGCGACAAGTTCAAGGCCGACAACCACCTCGACTACAAGCCCAGCCAGATCGTCGTCTCCAACGGCGCCAAGCACTCCTGCTACAACGCCATCCTCGCCACCTGCCAACCCGGCGACGAAGTCATCATCCCCGCCCCCTACTGGCTCAGCTACCCGGAGATGGTCCGCCTCGCAGGCGCAGAACCCATCTTCGTCCCCACCACCCAGGAGAACAACTGGAAGATGACCGCCGACCAGTTCATGGACCACATGAGCCCGCGCACCAAGCTCGTCATCCTCAACTCCCCGGGCAACCCCACCGGCTCCGTCTACAGCCGCGAAGAACTCCAAGCCATCGTCGACGTCGCCCAAGAGGAAGGCATCTACATCCTCTCCGACGAGATCTACGAGAAGCTCACCTATGATGGCGCAGAACACGTCAGCACCGCCTCCCTCCCTGGCGCCTACGACCTCACCATCACCATCAACGGCTTCAGCAAGGCCTACGCCATGACCGGTTGGCGCCTCGGCTATCTCGGCGCTCCAGAGCCCATCGCAAAGGCCATCGACGCCATCCAGAGCCACAGCTCCTCCAACCCCTGCTCCTTCGCACAGAAGGGCGGCCTCGCCGCTCTCAAGGGCGACCAGCAGCCCGTCACCGACATGCGCGAGGAATTCGACATGCGCCGCCAGTACATGTGCGATCGCCTCAGCAAAATCCCCGGCATCTCCGTCGTCGTCCCCAAGGGCGCCTTCTACGTGCTCGCCAATATCAGCAAGCTCGCCCTCTCCTCGCAGAACTTCGCCGACCGCCTCCTGAGCAAGCACCACGTCGCCGTCGTCCCGGGCGTTGCTTTCGGCGATGACCGCACCGTGCGCCTCAGCTACGCCACGAGCATCGACATCATCAAGAAGGGCATCGATCGGCTCGAGGAATTCTGCCGCACGCTCTAAGCGCCCCCGATTCCATCCCCCGCTTCTCCAAGGATCCATGGATCCTTGGAAGACCGGAAACCTCACATCCCATGCGCCGCCGGTGCTTGCACCGCGCGGCGCATTGGCTTTCATAGGAACCCCCCTCACCACCGAGGCGTGCCCTCCCGCCCATGTTCCCATGAATCCACCCACCTCCCTCCGCCGCCAGTTCGCCAGCGACAACTACTCCGGCATCTGCCCGGAGGCGTGGCAGGCCATGGAGGAAGCCAACCACGGCCATTCCCGCTCCTACGGCGACGATCCATGGACCACTCGCGCCAGCGACCTCCTCCGCGACCTCTTCGAAACCGACTGCGAAGTCTTCTTCGTCTTCAACGGCACCTCCGCCAACTCCCTCTCCCTCGCCTCCTGCTGCCAAAGCTACCACTCCATCCTCTGCCACGAACTCGCCCACGTCGAAACCGACGAATGCGGCGCCCCGGAATACTTCTCCAACGGCACCAAAATCCTCACCCTCCCAGGCGCCAACGGCAAAATCCTCCCCGAAGCCATCGCACGCACCGTCCAGAAACGCACCGACATCCATTTCCCAAAACCGCGCGCCCTCAGCCTCACCCAAGCCACCGAACTCGGCACCGTCTACTCCCCGGACGAACTCGGCGTCCTCCAGGAACAAACCGCCCGCTTCTCCCTCAAGACCCACATGGACGGCGCACGCTTCGCCAACGCCGTCGCATCCCTCGGCGTCGCCCCCGCCGAAATCACATGGAAACGCGGCGTCGACGTCCTCTGCTTCGGCGGCACCAAGAACGGCATGGCCATCGGCGAAACCGTCCTCTTCTTCAACCGCCCCATGGCCGCCGAGTTCGAGTACCGCTGCAAACAAGCCGGTCAACTCGCCTCCAAAATGCGCTTCCTCAGCGCCCCATGGGTCGGCCTCCTCAAGGACGGCGCATGGCTGCGCCACGCACGCCACGCCAACGCCATGGCTGCGCTCCTCGAACAACGCCTCACCGACATCCCCGGCATCCGCATCCTCTTCCCTCGCCAGGCCAACGCCGTCTTCGCCGAACTCCCCCAACCCCTCCTCGCCGCCATGCACCAGCGTGGCTGGATCTTCTACACCTTCATCGGCGCAGGCGGCTGCCGCTTCATGTGCGGCTGGGATACCCAACCCGACGACGTCGAAGCTCTCGCCGCCGACCTCCGCTCCCTCTCAGGCTCCTAGCCACGCTCCCTTCAGGGCCCAAAACCGCCCCTCCGCCCCTCCGCCCGGAACAGCCCCCGGAGCCCCCCGTAAACCTGAGCCCGGTGGCACCCATCCGCCTCCTCCCGTCTCCGCGATGCGATGGGCATGGCAATGACGAACCTCCCTTGGCTCCTCCTCGACGCCCTCGCCTCCAAGGCCGGCCCGGGCTTCTTCCTCCTCGATCTCGAGCGCTTCCGCCGCAACCACGACGAATTCCTCGCCACCTTCCACGCCCTCTACCCACGCACCCGTCTCGGTTACTCCTACAAAACCAACTACACCCCGCGCCTCTGCCGCATCGTCCATGAATCCGGCGCCTACGCCGAAGTCGTCTCCGGCATGGAATACGAGCTCGCCCGCAGGCTCGACGTCCCTCCCTCCCAAATCCTCTTCAACGGCCCCTTCAAAGGCCACGACGCCCTCCAGCGCGCACTCGCAGAAGGCGCCACCGTCCACCTCGACTCCCTCGGCGAAGTCGACCTCCTCGAATCCCTCGCACCCACCCTTCCCAACCACCAACTCCGCCTCGGCCTGCGTTGCAACTTCCCCGTCGGCGAACCCCAACGCTCCCGCTTCGGCATCGACGCCCTCAACTCGGACCTCGAAACCGCCATCACACGCATCCGCCGCATTCCCAACTGCGACCTCGCCGGCCTCCACTGCCACTTCTCCACCCCGGCACGCACCCCCGAGTCCTACGCCCTGCGCACCCGCGAACTCCTCGCCCTCGCACGCCACTTCTTCCCCGACAACAGCCTCCAATACCTCGACATCGGCGGCGGCTTCTTCAGCCACATCGACCCGCGCCTCCTCCCCCACTCCGCATCAGACGCACCCCCCCCCACCGCCCCCGCCGCCAGCCACGCCTCATCCTCCCACATCCCCACTCCGCCTCAGTGGAACCAATACGCCGAAGCGGTCGCCGGCACCCTCGCCCACGCTTTTCCAAATGGCCACGGCCCCGAACTCATCCTCGAACCGGGAGCCGCCCTCGTTGCCGACGTGCAGGCCTACGTCGCGCGCATCCTCGATCTCAAGACCATCGGCCCGCGCACCCTCGCCCTCGCCGCGGGCAGCATCCACACCATCAAACCCACGCTGCACACTCGCAACATGCCCCTCGAGCACATCGCGCGGCTTGCCCCAGGATCCACCACCCCCAACGCACCCGCCCAGCACCCGACAGATCACGGCGGAATCGATATCGTCGGATACACCTGCATGGAGCACGACTGCCTCCACGCCGGCTTCCACGGCCCACTCGCCATCGGTGACTTCGTCCTCTTTCCCCAAGTCGGCGCCTACACCACCGTCATGAAACCCCCGTTCATCCAACCCGCCCCGCCCATCCTCGCACTCCATTCAGGTGACTGCTTCGAATGGCTCCGCCACCGCGAACGCACCGAGGATCTCTTCGCCACCTACCACCTCGCCGCATCCCCGGCCCTCGAACAACTGCCACGGGAAACCTCCCTTGCGTAACCCTCACCGCACCGCCGATCCCCACACCAAACCGCCCGAACCGAATCTCCATCCCATTCCAAGGCCCGCCGGCATCAGTGCCGCCACCGTTTCAAACACGAACGAAAATGCCCCGCCGGTGCAGCCAGCGCGCCAACGCCAGCATCGAGGCAAATGCAACAACCACTCCGAGCCAACCACCCGCGGAGTCCGACTTGATCGTCAACCGCTCCCCAATCGTCCTGAAAACACCCATCCCTCCCAGCACGTACAGGATGATGGGGTTCGCGCCCACCCACAGAAAAGGCGGGGTCCACGCCGTCCACCCCTTGATGTCCGTGAGCCAGTGAAACGCTGCGAAAAACACGGCGCTCCACCCCGCAGCAACCAGCACAAAGGACGGGGACCAAATCTTTTTGATGATCGGAAAAAAGGGATGCCAGAGCCAGCCGGCAGCCACCAGCAACACCCCCGCGATCAAAAGCCCACGGAGCATCCCATCCTCTGAACGACGTAGCATGACCCAACGCCCGGCGATCACCCCAAACAAAGCGCTGGCCACCGCAGGCAGACTGCTCAGAAGCCCCTCGGGATCGTGGGTGCCGTTGTACTTCCTGCCCGGCAGCCAGATGCTGTCCAGATAGTTGGTCAGATTCTCCCCCTCGGCAAACCCAGGCACTGCAACCCCAGGCACCGGCACCCACTTCAAAAGCGCGGCGTACCCCACAAGGATCCCGAAGGTCGTGGCCACAAGCGCCCGCGTGGAAAGACGCAGACTCAGAAGCCCGGCAAGGGCCGATGCAATGCCGATCCGCTGTAGCACCCCCAGCCACCGAATCTTCTCCCATCCATCCTTGAGCCCTCCCGAAAAATAAACACCCAGCAGAAAAAGAATCACTCCACGCGCCATCAGATGACGCATCGCGGCTCCAACCCCGTCACGTTCCACCCGCCGCGGCAGCGCAATGGCCAGCGAGACGCCCGAGAGAAAAACAAACAGCGGGAAAATCAGGTCGTAAAAATGAAAGCCCTCCCATGGCACGTGCTCCAACTGCGACGCAACGAACTGAGCAAATCCCGATTCCGGCAACCACTTCCTGAGAACGGCCTGAACCACGCCGCCAAACCCAAGGATCCAGCACATGTCGAACCCGCGCAGCGCATCCAGAGAGATCAGGCGGGGAGAGGACGACCGGGAAGAAAGCGATTCTTGAGGATTCATGCAGGGGGGGGAAAGCCCGGGGCGCCACACGTCGCGCGCACGGGGGATGCAGTGCGCAAAAGGAGCTACCCGCCCGCGCCACAGTCAAGCCATCCCTCGCCATCGCGACCACTGGAAGCGCCCGGATCCGGGACGCAACAGCTCGTCGCGCCGTGCATCAAAGGCAAACCGCCGCCTCGTCACCACCAGTCCCCATAGCGTTCACCACAGGACCCGCCAGCGTCCCGCCCCGGACACGCCCCCGAACGCACGGCAGCGCCACGCCCCCCGCGTCGCCTCAATAAAAAGACACCGTAGGGAGATTTGATGTGGCTGGCATTGTGCGAGGCTTGTTCACAAACGCCCGGAGGGCGAGGTAGCGGCAGCCCGAGCCCGTCAGGGCAGAGCTCGGGCGCTGGCGCCAAGCCAGAGCTGCCGGTTTGTCAACAAGCCGGTCGAACGGAGCTCTAGGCTGCCCGCCGCAGCGCAGGGCGGACCTCGTGGCGCAACACGGCGCGCAGCGCGGTCTCGATTGCCTGCCCCCTCCCCACAGGCGATTTCCCCCTCCTCATCCCACAAAAAACACACTAGCTTCACGCGTTTGACACCACCCCTGTCATGCGATCGCCCACGCACATCCCCTGCAACGGCCCGCCACGCGGCCACTCCAAAGGCACCGCGCACTCCCTCCACCGCACCCGCTCCGCCAGCCGGCGCGCCGCGGGCGCGTTCATCAAGGGCCCAACGACACCCATCGTCCTGATCGCACTCGCCATCCTCGCGCTCACCTCCCTCCCACCCGCACTCCGCGCCCAAACCACCCCGGCCACCTCCATCAAGTTCGACGGCAAATTCGGCTCCACTGACTCCCTCACAGGCTCCGCGGGCCGCTTCCTCATCCCTGCCTCCAAGGGCCTCCTCAAATCCGCCTCCAACGGCTCCGACCGCGCC
>CAMAUX010000067.1 GCA_945861435.1 Chthoniobacter flavus
CATGTGTATTATGGCCTGCTGGTTCAGACGATGCCCCGCTTGCGGCTTCGGCCTCACGGCCTCATTCCGGGCATCGCTTTCGGTCGCGAACCGTCTAATTCGACCGGCGGGACTTTCACCCGCGTGGTTTCCGGCTTCCCCGGCGCACGCCTAAATGCGGCGATGAAAACTTGTCGGATCTGATTTGAGCGATCTTCAAAGTCGGCAACGACATGGCTGTTACCCACAAGTACTCAGGCACTGAGAGGACTCAGCAGTCGCCTGAACCCGGAAAGTTCCCAATGGCCCACGGAACGCACTGAATGCACGGACCAAGCAACAGACTCTCAACCCCCCATTCCCCCGATTCCCCCCTATTCCATCCGTGCGGTCCGCGGATTCCGTGGGCCGTCCATTCACGTTTTTAGGCTCAGTCGTCCCACCCTGCGCCCCACCTTGGTGCCATGGTGCCTTTGTGTGCCCTTCACTTCCCACCCCGGATCTCGCGCAGCACCGTCCACACCTCGCGCGTCCGCCATGCGGGTGAGGCCAGTTGCGCATCCCAAATAGCCACCCCCGCCTTTCCGTGATCCCGCGACCACCGCAGTTGATCGAGCACCTCTGTCCCCTGCCACGAGGCTAATTCTGCAGGCATCCCAAGCAGCAACTTCGCCACATGCGCGCCGGCAGCAGCTTCCTGCGCCACATAGCCCCGCCACCCTTTTCCCATCACGCCGGTTTCCTCGTAACCCATCGTGTTGAGCCCGTCGACGAGCGGCAGAAGACCTCCCCACGAAGACTGAT
Organism: Chthoniobacter flavus; assembly: GCA_945861435.1. Taxonomy (GTDB): domain Bacteria; phylum Verrucomicrobiota; class Verrucomicrobiia; order Chthoniobacterales; family Chthoniobacteraceae; genus CAIURC01. The sequence goes on from CAMAUX010000067.1 coordinate 784, forward strand.
TAGGCCCGTTCCAAACGTAAGCAAACGTATCCACCGTGAGCTGCTTTTCCTTCGCGTGCAGCAATCCGGAAAGTTCGCGAATGAAGAACTGGTACGCAGCCCTGTCCCCATCCAACTCGCCGATTCCCTCCAAATCCACATCCACGCCCTCGAACCCAAGGCGCTCGGCTTCAGCCACGAGGCTTGCGGCGAACTCTTTCGGATGCCCCGCAAATGCGGAACGAGCCAGCGCCCAATCCCACGTCTTGCCTCCATTATAAACGCACAGCAGCACCCGGATCCCGTGCGCGTGACCCCAGTCCCGCAGCATCGCCACGGTCCCATCACCAACGTCCCCCATCTCCGTCACCCGGCGCACCCCGCCCTCGGGCGTCGGCATGAAGAACTGCAACCCGAGATGCGTGATCGCATCCTTCATCCCCACACCCCCGAAGGATTCCTCCATCCGCGCACGCGACTGCGCCACGCCATAAGGCGGCACCCAAGTCATCACCATGCGCTGCACAGCCTGCAACGGCGGCCGTTGCGGGACATCAGCCCCTTGGCCCCGCGCAAAAAGGGCGAGAAAAAGAAACGCAGCAATTACCCGAGCTGTATTCATCTTCGCTGACAGGTGATGGCTTTTACTGGCACCGCGCCCGAGTGACTCCGGGCGTCGGAAGACTTCAAACCATCCGCACAGCACCCGCACAGCTCACCGGCACGATCCATGGCGGTGCCTGCAAGCGGAGGCTTTCGTCTGCGGAATCCACACAAGGCACCAAGTTTCAACCCTTGCCGCATCAAGCGCATCCGTCGGTGATTCTTGAAACAATCAGGGGCACGGGTCAGCAAACCTAGAAAACTAATGCCGAGCCTCCTTTAGCTTTTGCGCAAGGGAGTCGGCCGGAAAGATCTTCCGCGACACAATCGGGGTCCGATTGACCCGATCCTCCATGGCTTCAACGCTCATCCTGTTCGCGTAGAAGCTGATGGAATTGAAATGACTATTCATCACGCCAATCACGCTGCGGTCGCTCGCCTTGTGAACAACGAACCTTTCCGTCACCCGCCCGTTGTAGCCAAAATAGGGATGAAACATTTCGCTGTATCTCCGCGCGAAGTAGGTAACCCAGTCCGGCGCACTCCTAAATCCACTCGCATCCGCCACGAACGTGTAGAGGGTCTCGTGATTGGTGAATAACATCACTTCGGGACCGTCCTTGAACGCACACGCATCCACCCGCCAAAACCGGAACCATTCGTCACTCCTGACCGGGGGCGTGTTCTGCACCGGCTTGATATGATAAGCTTTTCGGATCGCTGCGCTGGAGGACAAAAGAATCATTTCTTGTCGGAAAATTGAATGGGCAGTCGCCTCGATGATCAAGCGCCATTCAATCCACGACTCCCACCAGAACATCAGTTCCAACCTCAGACCGCGCGCGTCGACCAAGGTGCCCGATCCGGATCCACATCGCCAGCCGACAGGGGGATCCGCGGATCCCGGCAACTCCCCTTGCCCCCACGCAAACTGAGGCATCTCCCGTTGGAAGATGCCTCAGATCAGTCGTGAATTTAAAACGCACGCCGCTGAAGAAATGCGTGCCGCAGCACGATGAGCTCCAACGCGAGTCGCGGACCTATTTGGCGCCTGCTGGCTTCGCCTCGCCGGCCTTCTGCTGTTCAGCCGCTGCAGCCTTGGCCGCCGCAGCAGCAGCCTTGGCCGCCGCCGCAGCTTTCGCTGCCTCTTCGGCTTGAACCACGAGCGGGCCCCAGGAAGCCTCCGCTTTTTGAACTTCCGCCGCATTCAAACCAAACGCCTTGAGCACGCCAACAGCCATGAGCTTGTTGCCATCTTGATTCATGTGAACCCCGTCGGAGGTGAGCACCTTCTTGTCGGGTGTGTTCACCGCCTTCAAACGCTCCTGAAACTGGGCGTTCAGATCCGCCAGCGGCACCTTCTTGTCGCTCGCAAGCGACCGGAGAACCTTGTTGTACGGCTCAAGCTTTTGATTTTCCGGACTGTTGAGGTCCTCCTTGATCACCGTGGCGGTCAGGAGCACAGGCTTGACCCCGGCCGCCTTCGCTTGGTCGAGAATTGCGCCGATGTTTTTCGAATACGTCCCTTTCTCAGCCTCTCCAGGACGGGAGGTGAACGTGCCGCTCGCTGCCATCGCATCATCCAAGGGAACGCCGTTGGGCCCGTGCCAGACGTCGTTGACCCCGCAACTGAGGGTCATCCACTGCGGCTTCTTGCTGAGCACGTCCTTCTCCAAACGCGCAAGCATCTGGTTGGACTTATGCCCGCTGATCCCCGCGGGGACAGCCTCCGCGGTCACCCCATTAGCCGCGAGGCCTGCGATCACCAAGCGCACATAGCCCGCCGGACTGGACCATCCACCTGCAGTAATGGAGTCACCAAGGAAGGCGATCTTCTCGCCGCTTTTGACGGCAATCTCGGCCTCGACCGGGGCGATGGACGAAAACAGTGCCAGTGCGAAGGTGGAACCAAGCACGCGTGCAGAGCTGAGGTATCTGGTGGGGAGCATAGATCCCAGTGATACTGGCGCCCCATTAGACAGGCAAGCTGATCCACCCCCGAAAAACCGAACGGTCTGCAATGTGAATTTTACAGCGATAAAAACCGCGGAATCCCGTGCATAAAAAACACGGCGAGAGGCGAACACCTCGTCTCTTGGAAAGATAGAGAAGGGCAGCGCGAAAAATGAGCAGCGGCCGTCCATGCGCAGTTCGCAAGAGGCCGAAGGCGGACCAACCAGAAGGAGTGACACCAGAATCCACTCGCTGCAGCGCGGGGTTGTCAGGCCACTTCTTGATCCTGAAACTACCGTCTACTTACCAAGGCGCACACTCACAGCATGCTTTTGCACGTCCAGTCCTTTGCCGAACAAAAGCTCAAGATCGACGGACGGTGCAGGCTCATTGTTCTTCATGTCCCAAACAATCCGATGGGTGCCGGGTTCATACTCCGCGAACATCCATGACGCTTTTCCGGCCCTAGATAAATCGATTGAAGCCACGATCCTCTCGCCATTCTTAAGCAAAGCAAACCCGGCGCAGGGCTTTTCTCTCGCCAACGAAACACCCACAACCCCGATTTTAAAGTCAGTGAAATCAGGAATAATGGTCCCCACCTTGGCGAACAACCTCCCCACTTTTTCGCCGAAGAAACCGCCCCATTCGGTGCACATCGTCAAAAGACTCCCCTCCCACCTCTGTGTGCCGGGCAGCGTTGCGTGAAAGCCGTATTTGAACGACAGCGTCAGCGCCCCTTTTTCAAGCGAGTGCCTCACCAATGACGCCTCCCGGATCGCCGGAGCAACCCGCGGAAGGTGGAATGTCCCATCCTCCCCAACAGCGATGCCCTTAACTCCATCGGGCGTTTCCAATGTGAGCCGGAAGCTGCGGGTATCCGCCCCATCCGAGTGCTGGAGCCTGATCTCCGCTGTGGTCTCCGCCACTTTTCGAAATTCCTTTGCGCAGTCTTCAAGCGTCTGAACCGTGACGTAAGGTATCGACTGCGCCCAACAGGAGGCTGACAGAAGCGTGAGCAACAGAGTGGTGATGGGGCGCGTCGTCATATCGGCGGATATCAACCTGCAATAAACAGCAACTGAGATGACCCCCGTTCTCCGGCCGATACCGGCTGAAATCAAGCCCCGACGCCAGCGTGGACGGGCTCTCGCCGGACGCTCCCTGTCACGTGAACCCTAAGGCTCCAGTGATCATGACGCCCATTAGACAAGCAAGCCCCTGAAGTAGGAAGGACGTCCAGCGCGTCCCGGTGATCAATCCCCCATGGCGCGTAAGCGGTCGTCGAGAACGTTGTGATAGCTGGCTCTGGCCTCAAGCGAAAGAAGCGAGCGCTCGAGAAGCGCCTCGCACGCGGAACGCTTGCTCGTGATGCGAGAAAGAATGACCTCTGCGCGACCAGCCCGCAGGCCGAATCCGATGGCGAGCTCGAGGAAGTCAGATCGCTTCACGAAACCGTTGGAGTCGAAGCTCGGCGCGGTGAAGTCATCGAACATTTCCAGCGCGGAACGGCTTTCTGTGTGCAGGTGCAGCGTCGTACAGAGGAGGTCGTAAGCGGGGCTGAGTGCGGAGTCCACAAACGGGGTCTCAAGCAGCGGAAAATTCTCCAGGTGGGCGTCGTCGTTGCCGCAGACATAGTTGAAACCGATCAGCCCGAAGAGTCGCTCGGACTCGACCCGCCACGCCGGGCAGTACTCCCGCAGCAGCCTGGCGAGTTCCTCGCAGCTGCCGTCGTACTTGTAGTTTTCGCCGTGGGTCGCGCGACTCTTGCCCGCAAGCTGACAGAAGTCCTCCTGCGCAAGTTTGCGGCCAGAGGCGGCCAGACGAACAGCCTCGCTCCACCCATCCCCGCAATCCGTGGACTGCTCGATACTCGCGGCCCATCGACCGTGGCCACTTGCACCCCCGATCGATCGCATTAAATATTCTCCACCGCTGTTCATCCACCCCATGCTCTCCCGCCGCCGCTTCCTCCAAACCTGCTCCGGATTCGCCCTCTCGGGCGTCGGCACCCTCGGCTACGCTGGGCTCCTCGAACCCTTCTGGCTCGAATTCACGCGGCGCGCGCTGCCCGTGCGCCGACTTCCCCCAGCCCTGCAGGGTGCGCTACTTGTGCATGTCAGCGACATCCACGCCGGCGGCCGCGTCCACAGCGACTACCTCATCGAAAGCCTCCGCCGCATCACCGCCCTTCAGCCCGCGGTGGTCGTGTACACGGGCGACTTCATCACCTTGGACTCCTCCACCGAGGAACAAATGGCCCGCGTCCTCCCCCACCTCGCCCAAGGCTCCCTCGCCACTCTCGCCACCCTCGGCAACCACGATTACGGCCGCAACTGGTCCGAGGAATCATGGGCCCGAAAGATCATCACCGCCCTCGAACCTGCCGGCGTCCGCGTGCTCCGCAACGAGATGGCGAACGTGCGAGGACTCCAGATCGTAGGAATGGACGACCTCTGGGCACGCCGCTTTGATCCCACAAAAGCCCTGCGCCCATGCGATCCCGAAGGCCCCGCGCTCGTGCTCAGTCACAACCCGGACACCCTCGATGAACCCGGCTGGAACGGCTACAAAGGCTGGGTGCTCTGCGGCCACACCCACGGCGGCCAGTGCCGTGCGCCCTTCCTCCCGGCGCCCATCCTCCCTGTGCGCAACAAACGCTACTCTGCCGGACACATCCCCCTCGCCGATGGCCGCCAATGCTACATCAGCCGCGGCCTCGGTTACCTCCACCAAGTCCGCTTCAACGTGCGCCCGGAAGTGACCCTCTTCACCCTCCAGCCCGCCTGAACTCTCTTCCAACGAATCCACCGACGCTCCTGCTGCCCGCTTCATCCCCCTGATGCCTTCCGCCGGAGCCCGCCCGCCGTCTCCTCCCGCTTGAGGCGTTGCGCCCCCCCAGCCCTCCAGTATGGTGGGGGTTGAATGTTTGACACTAAAGAGAGCAAGCGCGTCGAGCGGGCACTGCTGGTGGGCGCCTACACGCAACCCGAGGACAAAGCCGAAGCCCAGAGCCTTCTGGAAGAACTGGAGGAACTCGTCGACACCCTCGGCATCCCCGTCATCGAACGGCGCCTCGTCCATCATCGCGAAACCCACGCCCGCTACCTCCTCGGATCCGGAAAGGCCGAGGAACTCGTCGCCCTCGCCAAGGAGCACAAGCTCGACGTCATCATCTTCGACAACGAACTCTCCCCCAGCCAGCAGCGCAACTGGGAGCAACTCGGCCCCGGCATCGCCGTCATCGATCGTCAGGAGGTCATCCTCGACATCTTCGGCCAGCGCGCACAGACCCGCGAAGCACGCCTCCAAGTCGAACTCGCCCAGATGGAATATTCCCTCCCGCGCCTCACCCGCGCATGGGGCCATCTTGCCCGCCAGGGCGGCGGCATCGGCGGCCGCGGCGAAGGAGAATCCCAGCTCGAGCAGGATAAACGCCGCGTCCGCGTTGCCATCGACCGCTGCAAACGCGAACTCGAAGACGTCCGCTCATCGCGCGCCACCCAGCGCAAGGATCGCAAGCGCACCCCCGTCCCGAACGCCGCCATCGTCGGCTACACCAACGCAGGCAAAAGCTCCCTGCTCCGCAAACTCACCGGCGCCGATGTCCTCGTCGAAGACAAGCTCTTCGCCACCCTCGACACCACGACCCGCAAAATCTCCCTTCCTAACAAACAGCCCCTGCTCCTCACCGACACCGTGGGCTTCGTGCGCAAACTGCCCCACCGCTTGGTGGAATCCTTCAACGCCACGCTCGAGGAAGCCGTCATGGCTGATTTCCTCATCCATCTCCTCGACGCCTCACAACCCAAGGTCCTCGAATTCCACGCCACCACACTCAAGGTCCTCCACGAACTCGGCGCGGATCAGAAACGCACACTCATCGTCTTCAACAAGATCGACAAGGTCGAAGACCCCACCATCCTCACAAGCCTTCGTCGCCAATTCCCCGAAGCCGAGTTCATCTCCGTGCACACCGGCGCCGGACTCGACGCCTTCATCGAACGCATCAGCGAATTCGTTTCCGGCGGATCCGAGATTCACGAACTCCGCATCCCGCTCGATTGCGGGGAACTCCTCGCCCGTCTCCATCGCCAGGCGAAAATCATGGAGTCCGAATATCTCGACGACTGCGTGCGTATGGTTGCGCTCATTCCGCCAAGGCTTCTGCCTGAGTGCGCACCGCATCTTCTCCTGCCATCCCATAGCTCGCCATAGCGCTGGCTCCGTCCTCGGGCCACTTGGCTGACAGCTCACAGGGACACCCAAATCCCCTTCCCCTTTTCCTTCCTCGTCGAGGCGGAGTTAGCGTCGATTCAGACGCCAAAACATCCAGACACCCGCCGTGATGAAAATCACGTTGGGCGCCCAAATCAGCAATTCCGGGTGCCACTTCGGGTGACTGCGCGCAACGTCCGCGAGGGTTAGGAGAAAAAAGTAAGCAAACGCCACAGCAAGACTCAGCGCGAACCCCGCCGACGTCTCCTTCCGGTGCGCTGTAATCGCGAGCGGAATCCCGATCAGACCAAGCGCGAAAGAGGCCATCGCGAAGGAAAACCTCTTACTCACCTCCGTGCGGGCATTCGTGATCGATTGCTGATGCCTTGTTTGATCACGCTCGTCCTTCAAGCTTCCGCCCTCAGCCTCCGCCCGCCCCCCACGCAAACGCTCCTGCAACTCCTCCAGCGTCATGGCGCTCAAACGATCGCGCTTCTTATTTTTCTCGTAGAGTTCCTTCAGTGAGATCGAAAGAGGAATCTGCTGCGCCACGATTCCCTGCCGGATCTTGGCGAGGTTCGTGGGATCCTGATCGTCCCTCTGCTCGAAACGCGCGTCGAAGAGTCGGAACAACAGTTGGTTGTTTTCCCGGTCTGTTTCCAAAAAACCCCTCTTCGCAAACACCACCTTCATGGGCTGGAAATCCTCACCCAGCTCGTAAACAAGGACGTTCTGAAGCTCCGATCCGCTGCTTCGCTCGATGAAAATCTTCCGCCCGGGAAACTCGTCGATCACCTTGTCACTGCTAAACATCGCCAGCGGATTGTTCGTGGCCATGTTGTAGAGGGCGTTCTTCATCTTCACCTGCGCGCGCGGCGCCACGTCCAGGTTGATCCACAGGCAAACACCCACCAGCATCACCGCCATCGCCATCACCGGCATGCACACCCGCGCCATACTCAGCCCGTTGGAGCGAAGCGCGATGAGTTCATTCTCCGCCGACATCCGCCCGAACACCAACAACACCGCCGTCAGAAAACCCCAAGGAATCGTGAAAGTCAGCGAGTACGGGAAGATGTACGCCACGAAGTCAAAAATGAACTCCATGGCCACGTTGTGGTTCACCAACAAGTCCAGCGCCTGCTTGAACACATTCCCCAACACCAGCACCACACTCAGTATCGCCACGGCAAGCGCGGCGGTCCCGAGGACCTGCCGGAAAACGTAGCGGTCGAGCAACTTCATCAGCGCCCCACCTTCGACAGCCCCCCTCCCCAAGGCAAGAGCGGACTGTACCCGGCCAGCGCCCCGCCCTGCACGGCAGTCCCCGGGTTCTCTCCCGGCCAACCAAAGCCCAAACCCGCCGCAAAAAGCGGTTTACAAAACCCCCGTCCCACCTAATCTCTGCGGCCCACCTTGCCTCATGGTGTAATGGTAGCACAAGTGACTCTGAATCACTTTGTCTAGGTTCGAATCCTGGTGAGGCAGCCATCGCGAACGCACGCTTCGCCTACCCCATCCGCGCAACACTGCGTTGCCAGCAAAAGGTCGGCCGCTTTAAATCTTCCCGAATGCCCCTCCGGATCCTCGCCTTCGCAATCGCCTCCGAACAACTCGGATTCCGCGAGCGCTCGGTGGAATGCATCCCGGGCGAAACACCGCGCGCCCTCCTCGCGCGCCTCCATCCATCCTTCGATCCAAGCGTTGCGAGGGTTGCATTCAACTGCGAATACCTCGGCTGGGACGACCCCCTCGAAGACTCGGGAGAACTCGCCATCCTCCCCCCGGTGAGTGGCGGCTGAACCATGCACGCCGTCATCCAATTCACCCAATCACCCATCGCCATCCCGGAAGCCCACACAGTCTCCAGGGAAATCGGCGCCATCGTCGAATTCCACGGGATCGTGCGCGAACTCGAACAGGGGCATCCCCTGGCAGGCCTCCACTACGAAGCCTACGAACCCATGGCGGTGCTCCAACTCGAACGCATATTCCAACAACTCCACACCCAATCCCCCGTGGCCGAAGTCACCTTCCTCCACAGACTCGGCTGGGTGCCGGTCGGCCACGCATCCCTCTACCTCCGCGTCCGCAGTTCCCACCGCGCCGAAGCCTTCGCCTTCTGCTCAGCAGCCATCGAAGCCATGAAACGCGATGTGCCCATCTGGAAACTCCAGCGTCCCCTCCCCCCCGACGCCTGCTAACACCCACCCGGGCGCCGCCACCACAGTGCGCTCAACCAATGCAAACGCCAGAAACGTCACTCGCATGGCCCAACGCCCACCGGTCCGCTTATTCAAGCGCCCCGGCATTCCTCACACCACAAGCGCTTTCCCTCAACTTCAGCCCCAGTCAGAGCCAGCCTTAGTAATACCCCAAACGCTTCATCTCCGAGCGCAGTTGATTCTGAAACTCGGGAAGGTCGGCAGGCGGGGGACGGTACCCGGGATCCTCCGCGGTGACCCCCAGTTGTCCGTACTGGTCCAAATACCACGCCGCACTTTTCCCATCTGAAAACGTCACACTCCCGCTGACCATCGTGCCTGGACGCGCGATCGTATCCACACCCACACTCACCGCCCCGCCACCCGAGGGCTCCTGAGGCAGCCCACCGCCCTGTGGCATGCCACCGTCCCCCATACCAGCGGGCTCCTCCCACTGCTCTTCCCCGCCGTGGATGGGTTCTCCCATCTGGCCAGACGCGGGCAACTCAGCCGCCGCCGCAGGTTCCGCAGGCAGTTCCGGGTCCTGCAGCTTCAGCTTCAAGTCGTCGATGAGAAACCGCGCCTCCATGTAAGTCAGGCGTACGTCAAAGACATCGCCCAGCTTCTGCTGGATCTCCGCCAGCTTCGCGCCGCCTTCAATCCAGCGGCCCACCTGTTCCTTCTGCTCAGCAGTCAGTTGCATGGGGACGATGCGAATGGAAGACGGCCACGGAAGCAAGCCCGCGTTCAACCTACCGCCGCCTCACATCCACGCCTTGAGCAGCGCTTCCGTCTGGGGACTCCACGCCAACTGAAACTCCGCCCCGCTCATCATCACAGCCCGCTGCCGATCCGCGCTCTCAAAGCGAAGCTGCACCGGCCTCGCCCCCGGGTTCTTCCAAAGAATGTCGCGCACCGCCATCAAGTCAGCCTCTGTTGAATGCCCGCACCGGAAGTGAAGCACGAGGGGCTTCTCCTTCGGCTGCGGCTTTTTCACGGGCTTCACCTCGTTGGCGACAATCCGCGGCGGTTCCTCTCGCTTGTCCAAACGACCGGTGATCGAAACCACCGAGCCCTGCACGAGATGCTGCGCGCATTTGCCAAATGCCTCCCCCCACACCATCACCTCCAACCCCCCACTCAGATCCTCAAGCACTACGATCGCGAAGGGCTTCCCATCCTTCTTCGTGAACTTCTTCTCCACGGACGCAAGCGCCCCCGCGATGGTCACCACCGATTTGTCCTCGAGTTCCGACAAGCTTCCGATCGCGACGAACTTCCCACCCTCCAGCACCGACCGGTACTCGTCCAGCGGATGACCCGTCACATAGAAGCCCAGCAACTCCTTCTCAAAAGCCAGCTGCTCGGACGGCATCCAAGGCCGCACCACCACCGCCTGACCACGCGCCTGCCTCGGCGCAGCCTCAAACGTGTCAAACAACGAACTCTGCCCGGCCGCACGATCCCGGCTGGCACTGGCAGCCGCACTCAACGCCCCGTCGATCTCCGCAAAAAGCTTCGAGCGCTGCTCCCCCGTCCAGTCAAACGCACCGCACTTCACCAAACACTCGAGCCCCTTCTTGTTCACCTTCTTCGTATCCGCCCGTGCACAGAAATCCTCCATCGACTTGAATCCCCCTCCCTTGGCCCGCTCCTCAAGCACGGAAGCCATCGCCGCCTCGCCCACATTCTTGATAGCCGCCAACCCGTACCGGATCGATCCCACGGGGATGCGTTGCGCGGACTCCGCAGGACGCCCCTGCACCGCACTCTCGCCCGCCTCCACCTCCACCTCCACCTCCACCTCCACCTCCACCTCCACCTCCGCCACTCCACCCTCCTCCCACTCCCGGGAAACACCGGCATCCTCTGCGGGCTGAGTCTTGCGGACCCTCGCCGCCTTGAGCGCCGCCACCCCCTCATCCCGGATCTCCTCAGGCACAAACTTCAATCCGCTCCGGTTCACATCCGGCGGCAGGATCCGGATCCCCATGCGTTCGCACTCGGCGACGAACACGGAGATCTTGTCGGTGTTGTTGATCTCGTTGCTCATCACCGCCGCCATGAACTCCACCGGGTAGTTCGCCTTCAGGAACGCCGTCTGGTAGCTCACCCATGCGTAGGCGGCGGAATGGGACCGGTTGAACCCGTACCCTGCAAAGCGCTCCAACAGGTCGAAGATCTCGTTGGCCTTCTTCTCCTCAATCTGGTTGAGCTGCGCGCAGCCGGCCACGAACTTCTCGCGCTCCTTGGCCATCTTCTCCTTGTCCTTCTTACCCATCGCACGCCGCAGCAAATCGGCGCCTCCCAGCGTGTAACCCGCCAGCACGGAGGCGGCCGCCATCACCTGCTCCTGATATACAAAGATCCCGTAAGTATCCGCGCACACCTGCGCCAGCAACGGGTGCGCATACTTGATCTTCGCCTGCCCCTTCTTGCGCTTGATGTAGTCGGGAATCAGGTCCATCGGACCCGGCCGGTACAGCGCAAGGATCGCGTTGATGTCCTCGATGTCCGCCACGTCAAACTGCCGGCACGTGCTCACCATCCCACCGCTTTCCAACTGGAACACCGCCACATTCTCCCCCTTGTTGAGAAGGTCGAAGGACGCCTGGTCGTCCAATGGAATCTTGCTGATGTCAAACTGCGGATCCTTCCCGTGAATGAGCGCCACCGCATCCGTGATCACCGTGAGCGTCTTCAACCCAAGGAAGTCCATCTTCAGCATCCCAAGGTCCGTCAACGGCCCCATCGCGTACTGGCTCACAATGGAACCGTCGTTCGCACGCGTCAGCGGAATGTATTCCGAAAGATCCCGGTCGCTGATCACCACCCCCGCAGCGTGCACCCCCACCCCGCGCGTCAACCCTTCCAGCACCGTCGCGTAATCCCACAACTGCCTCACCGCGGCCTCCTCATCCACCGCCTTGCGCAAGTCCGGGTTCTTGTCGATCGCACCGGCCGTGTGCTCCATCTGCCCCGTCTCCTTGTTCTTCTTATCCTCCCCCCCCAGCGTAATCCCCAGCTCGTTGGGAATCATCTTCGCGATCCGGTCCGCATCCCCATAGCTCCACCCCAGCACACGCCCCACGTCGCGCACCACAGACTTCGCACCCATCGTGCCAAAAGTCACAATCTGCGACACCGCACGGTCCCCGTACTTCTGCCGCACATAGTTGATCACCTCCGGACGCCGATTCTGGCAAAAGTCCACGTCGATATCGGGCGGCGACACACGCTCCGGATTAAGGAACCGCTCAAAGAGCAGCTTGAACTTGATCGGGTCGATATCCGTGATGCCCATCACATACGCCACCATCGATCCCGCGGCGCTCCCACGCCCCGGCCCCACCGGGATCCCGTGCTCCTTCGCCCAGTTGATGAAGTCCCAGACGATGAGGAAGTAATTCACAAACCCCTGCTTCTCCAGCACCCCGATCTCGTGCTCCAACCGCCTGCGCACCACCTCGCTTCCTGCTTCCACTCCATAACGCGTATGCACCCCGGCCTCAGCGATCTGCCGCAGATACTCATTCTGCGTCACCCCTTCCGGCGGCGTATAGCTCGGATACTTCGGCTTCCCAAACTCAATGGAGAGGTCGCACCGCTCGGCAATCGCAAGCGTGTTGTCACACGCCTCGGGAAAGTCCCGGAATAACTCACGCATCTCCTGCGCACTCTTGAGATAGAGCTCCGGCACATACTTCATGCGCCGCTCATCGGCCACGTTCGCACCCGTGCCGATGCAGATCATCACGTCATGCGCCTCGTGATGCGCTCGCTCGAGAAAATGCACGTCATTCGCAGCAACCAGCCCCAGACCCAGCTCCTTCCCAAGCCGCGGCAGCACACGGTTCACCTTCAACTGCGCCTCGATGCCATGATCGTGCATCTCAAGGAAGAAGTTCTCCGCCCCGAAAATATCGCGGTAGGCAGCCGCCGTTTCCTGCGCCTTCGCGTAATTGTCAGCCACAATCGCCTGCGCCACCTCGCCCTTCAAACACCCGCTCAACCCAATCAACCCACCACTGTGCGCCGCCAGCAACTCCCGGTCGATCCGCGGCTTGTAGTACATCCCGTCCAAGTGCGCCGTAGACACCAGCTTCACCAAATTCCGGTACCCCTCGTCATCCTTGGCCAGCAGGGTGATGTGAAAAGCTGCATCCCGCCCGTTGGACGCCGTGCGGTCCGTATGCTTCCCCGGCGCCATGTACGCCTCGCAGCCGATGATCGGCCGCACACCCGCCTCCTTTGCCTTCTGATAAAACTCAATGGCCCCAAACAGATTCCCATGGTCGGTGATCGCCGCCGCCGGCATCCCGTATCCCTTCACCTTTTTCATCAACTCCCCAATCCGGTTCGCCCCGTCCAGCAGCGAGTACTCAGTATGCAGGTGAAGATGAACAAAGGAGTCAGCGCCCATAAAATCCACCCCACACCCTAGGGGCGACTCCCGATGCTGACAAGGTGAAGGCCACCACAGCATTCGGCCACCCCACCGCCAACCATGCACGGCCCGCGGCGCGGCTACTCAAAACGCCCAGCTCACCGCACCCTAACTAGAAACCAACGCCCGGCACCCCAACTCCAAACACTGACCCTCCTTCGCCATATCCACCAGCAATCCCCCACCCGCTTCCTCCGCCTGCTCACGAGCCCTGGCAAGAACGCCGGACAGGAACTCGTCGTCGTGGGACGGATCATGATGAAAGAGCACCAGATGCCTCACTCCGGCCTCCAGACTTTCGGCCACCACATCGTCCACACACCCATGGCCCCAACCCCGACGACGGGGGTACTCGTCAGCCGTGTACTGGGCATCGGCAATCAACAAGTCAGCACCGCGAATGAACTCGCGCAGCCCACCCACCGGCACCCGCGGCCCCAAGTGCTCATTGTCTGGCAGATAAACCAATGTCCCGTCCGATGTCCGTATCCGGTAACCCACACAAAAACCGGGATGCTCCGCACGACACCAGTCCACCTCGACCCCGGACGCGGGACAAAATCTCCCCTGCGGCAACGCTTCAAAACAAAGACCAGCCATCTGCTCCAGAGACACTGGAAAGTAGGGGCGCTGCATCTGCCCCGCCAGCGCGTCCCGAATTCCGCCGCCGCCTTCTCCCGGGCCAAAGACACGGAACCGATTACGCCCCTGGTAACCGGGCGCGAAAAAGGGAAGTCCTTGGATGTGATCCCAATGGGTATGGGTCAACAAAATCGTCCCGCGCAGCCCACCTTGGTCCTCGCCCCCATGCGCATCACCCTCCCCCGCCATCTCCCGACCCAAAGCACGGATCCCGGAACCTGCATCAAGAATCATCCGTTCTCCCCCCACACACACCTCCACACACGAAGTGTTTCCGCCAAACACTGCCGTGTCAGGACCAGGCACGGGAATGGATCCACGCACACCCCAGAACTTCACACCCAATGGGCGCACCCCAGCCGATTCTGTGAAGTCCCCGGACTGATGTCCTCCTTCATGTTGAAAAAACTCAGAAACAGCGCCTTCCATAGCCCGTCACCCATCCCATGAACGGACGCCTTTTCAAGTGGTCAACCCCTCCCGATCAGGCACTCAGGCTTGCCCCTCACGAAGCCCCGCCGTTAGATACTCACTCTCATGGGGAATGAAATCCGCTCGCCTTACACTCAAACCAACGACCTCTGCTACTTCGCACGCATGGTCGACAAAATCCGCCTCCATGCTGCGGGCAATCTCCCGGCCGATTACCACCCCAACCTCGGAGGCGGCTTCGACGCACGCTGCGTGAGCTTCCTCGGCCTCTCCTACCAAGCCCTCGCCGACCGCGTCAAAAAAGGCGGGACGGACACCGAACTTCTCGACTGGTGTCACCAACAGGCCGACTTCAAACCCACCACAGAACAGATCGAAGTCTGGAACGAATTCATGCGCAAACGCGGATGGAATGACGACGGTTCCGCCAAGCTCAAAAGCCGCCTCGAGGAGGGTGGATTCGCCCATCGCACAGACATCCAGACCTTCTTCGACTACATCGACCTCGACGAAGGCCGTCGCTAAAAGCCACCACCACCTCCCTCAGCACAGCAACTCGTGCCGGAGGATACTCATCGCATAAAGCGCAGCTGTCTCACAGCGCAGCACCAGAGATCCAAAGCTCACCGCCTGCACCCCGCGCTCCTGCGCCATCCGGAGTTCGCCTGCATCAAAGTCACCCTCCGGGCCGATCAAGAACAGCGCAGCGGACGGACGCACACCTCCGTCTCGCTCGCGAAGAACATCCCGCAACGGGAGCGAATCGCCCTGCAGGGACCCCACCAACCGCACGCCCCCCTCGCTTTCCTCGCCTAAAAGCGCCTCCAAACTCTGGGGAACTGCAACCTCGGGAATCCAATTCTGCCCACACTGCTTTGCGGCCTCCACGGCCACACGCTGCCATTTCTCCTGCTTACGAATCCGCTCCGCGCCATCGATCTGCACGACGCTACGCCGCGTCAGCAAAGGCACCACACGCGCAGCCCCCAACTCCGTCGCCTTCTCCACCACCCACTCCATCATTTTCCCCTTGGGAACTCCGATCCCCAGGGTGATCCGGCAAGCGGGGACCGGAGACTGTCGCACCCGGACACAGCGAAACCTCACCTCGCGCCGCCCCAACGCCTCCACCTCCACAGAAGCCTCCCCGCCAACCCCGTTGAACAGGATCGCAGAATCGCCGGCTTGCATGCGCAAAACGTCAATACAATGGTGAGCCTCCGCATCCCTCAGGCACAACCTCTCCGGATCCCACTCGCTCGGCGGAAGGTAGAACCGGGGCATGGATAAAACCTCGCCGCAGTCCTACCCGAAGAAAGCCCGCGCCTTCTCAAAGAACGAACGATACATCGGCGTATTGTCGTCCCCCATCAACTCCGCAAGTTCCTCCAACTTCTTGCGCTGCTCGGAATTGAGCCGCGAGGGAACCTCCACCACCACGCGAATGATCAAGTCCCCCTTCTGCGAAGAGTTCAACACTGGCAACCCGTTACCACGAAGCTTGAACGCCGTTCCGCTCTGCGTCCCGGAAGGGATCTTAAGCAAAGCCCTCCCACCAAGGGTCGGCACGGTGATCTCCCCACCCAGCGCCGCCGTCGTGAACGCCACGGGCACCTCGCAAAACAGGTTCTCCTCCGAGCGCTCAAACATCCCGTGCTCCTTGAGGTGAATCATCACGTAAAGATCCCCCGCAGTCGCACCGCGCACCCCCGCCTCCCCATTCCCGCCGCTACGCAAACGAGAGCCTTCCTCTATCCCCGGCGGAATCTTCAGCTTGATCCGACTCGGACTCATCAGTCGCCCCTCCCCGCCGCATTTCCGGCAGGGCCGCATCACAATCTGCCCCGTCCCCGTACAGCGATTGCAGGTCTGTCTCACTTGGAAAAACCCACTCGAACGAGTCACCTGCCCACGCCCTTGACACGTCGTGCAAGTCGTCGTCTTCGATCCATCCTCCGCTCCCGTCCCCTTGCACCCGCCGCAGGTCCCCAACTTGTTTACTTCCAGTTCCCTTTCCACCCCGCTCGCCACTTCCTCCAACGTAATCTGCAGATCGTACCGCAGGTCCGCCCCGCGCTGGCTGTTCCCCCGCCCACCGCCCCCCCCCTGCGCACCCCCGAAAAACTGCTCGAAAATCCCTCCACCACCACCTCCACCCGCCCCTCCACCGCCGAAAACGTCGCGAAAAATATCGAATGGATCGTGAAATCCCTCACCGGATGCCGCTCCGCGCCCTCCTCCTCCGCCTTGGGCAAATGCGGCATGACCGTACTGGTCATAGGCCGCCCTTTTTTGGGAGTCCATGAGCACGTCATAGGCCTCTCCTAGTTCCTTAAACTTCTCCTCTGCGCTGCTGTCGCCAGGGTTCTTGTCCGGGTGAAACTTCACCGCGAGCTTCCGATACGCCTTCTTGATATCGTCCTGCGAGGCGCCACGGTCGACTCCGATCACTTCGTAATAATCTCTCTTGCTGGCCATGGGATGCGGCTATGGAAAAAGCACCACCTTAGGCGCTCTTCGGGCTTGCGTCACGCGTGATCCCTTGCTCCCAACAACCACGCCACGCCACCAACTACTCGGCACCTTGCGGCGCCCCCTTGGAAATAATCACCACCGCAGGACGCAGCAGCCTTTCACGCAACCGATATCCGCGGCGCAACTGCCGCACCACCGACCCATCCGGAACCGTGGCGCTCTCCTCCTGCCCGATCGCCTCATGCATGTTCGGATCAAACACCGTCCCCTCCCCCTCCACGGCCTCCACCCCATGCTGAGAGAGAAAATCCCCCAACTGCTTCAACACCATGCTCATCCCTTTGAACACCGCCGACCCCTCTCCCTCCGCACGCGCCGCCCCAAGGCCAAGCTCAAAGTTATCAATGATCGGAATCAACCGCTCCAGCAGCGAAGCATTCGCAAACTTCACCGCGTCCTCACGCTCGCGCGCCGCACGCTTGCGGAAATTATCAAAGTC
The DNA here is from genome assembly GCA_945861435.1 of Chthoniobacter flavus. Taxonomy (GTDB): domain Bacteria; phylum Verrucomicrobiota; class Verrucomicrobiia; order Chthoniobacterales; family Chthoniobacteraceae; genus CAIURC01. The sequence goes on from CAMAUX010000067.1 coordinate 18,236, forward strand.
CGCCTGCCCACGCAGCGCAAGATCCCGGAACCGATCCAAATCAGCCTGCAGTTGCGCGACGGATGTGGCCTCCCCCGCATTCCCGGAAAATCCAGCCACACCGCCCTCGGAGCCCGACACGGCGCTGTCAGAGGAAGTCTTGTTCTCAGCAGAATTGGAGTCGCTCATTTTTTACGAATTACAATTACGGTCACGTCGTCGTGTTGAACCTCGGTGCCTGCAAAGGAGCGCAGTTCCTGTGTCAACCGACTCACAATCTCCGCCGCCCCCTCATGGGCACTAGCCAGAATCGAACGGTTCAGGTTCTCCATGCCAAACTCCATCCCCTGCCGGTCCAGCGCCTCAGTGACGCCATCGGTGTACAGGATCAAGCAGTCCCCCTTTTCAAGGGTCAGCGAGAAATCTCCAGTGACTCTATTAAACACCCCCCCACTGTCAATCCCCAGCGCCATCCCCGGCGGGTTGATCTTGGTCACCGTCCGGTCGGCGCACCGATAAACCAACGGCGCATCATGCCCCGCCCGGCAAAGCGTAACCCGCGGAGATTCCCGATCCAAAATCACATACGCCATGCTGATGAACATGTCCTCGCGGATGTCCGGATAAAGATGGGCGTTCACCTGCTGAAGCGTCGCAGACGGAGAAAGCCCGCCCGCAGCCTGCGCCCTCAAAACACTCCGGCACATCGCCATCATCAGGGAGGCCGAAACCCCCTTGCCCGACACGTCCGCAATCGCCACCCCACAATGCCGCGCGTCCACAGCCAAGTAGTCGTAGTAATCCCCGCTCACGTGCCTCGCAGGCAGGTTGATCCCACTGATCTCATACCCCTCCACATCCGGCGCACTCGAGGGCAGCAGGATGCGCTGAACCTCGTGCGCCACCTGCAAATCCTGCTCAATGCGCCGCTTCTCAGCCGCCTCCGCAAAAATAAAGCTGTTATACAAAGCGAAAGCCGACTGCTCCGCAATCCCCTCAAACACCTTGAAAGCACTCGGCGCAAAGGGCTCCCTCCCCGCCCCGCGAGCCACCAGGAGCAGCCCCAGCCGTTGCGTCCCGTAATTCAACGGCGACACCATCGCCGATACCGGCCGCCCTGATCCCTCACGCCCCAAAAGCGGATCATCCTCCACCCGCATCGCCCGCCCCTGCTTCCACGCAACCCCCACCAACTCCACAAACATCGGGCATCCTTTGGAGACATATTCCGGCCTCGGTTGGTCCCCCTTCCTGTCCGCGAGATACACCGCCCCCGCATCCGCATCCAAAATCCTCTGGGCCCCCTCCGCAATCAACCGATGCAAGTCATGCGGTCGGCTTTCATCGGAAACCGCCTGCCCCAAACCGTGAAGGAAATCAAACACCCGCGACTCCTCCACCTCCAGACGCTGCATATCCCGCCGCAAAGACGCGATTTGCTCCACCTGCGCATCCAAACGAGCCTCCCCCTCATGGATAACCCCTCGCAGCCTCTGTTTCTCCTCGCGCTCCTTCCGCAAAAAACCGCGATACTGCCGCGCCATGACCCAGAAGCCGGTCAGGCTGGACGTCAGCAGGCTAAAAAAAAGCAGCGGCCACATTCCCCTCAACTCGCCGAACGGAGGTCCTGCTTCAGGAACTCCAGCACGTCTTTGAACTTCGCCTCATTCTCCGGATTCGCCTCCACGCAAGCTTCATGCGCTTCCAACATGGTCCGTGCGCGGCTCGCCTTGTCCTCCGCCCCCCCCTCCAGCGATGTCGCGCTTTCACCCACGCCGCCTCCCTCTCCACCGTCGATCGTAAAAAGCTGGTCCAGCCCAAGGTTACAAAGAAGATCCCGGTTACGCTCGTTGAGGTTCAGCGCCCTCAACTCCCCTTCCCCAATGTCTCTGAGCCTCAGAGCAATGCCGGCCAGCGTTCCCATGAACGTCGAATCCATCATCGGGCACCCCCTCAAATCCACCGCAAACTGCCGATAACCACGTCCCATCATCTCACGAGCAAACTCCTTCAGGCCAGTGCTGTTGAGAAAGGACCCCTTCCCTTCCACTCGCACCCAAACCGTTTTCTCCACAGTTCCCACAAGAATGGTTGGCTGGCTGGTCACAGGAAAAAATAGGGCTGCTTAGGGATCCGCTCGTTAAGTCTTCACACGATTTGCGCCGATCAAACCGGGAGAGACTTTGGAATCAGTATTGGAAATCAAAACAAACATGACTGGCTATGGCTCACTCAAATGCCCGGCATGCTCCATCCCGGTCTCAACCGCACAAACAGCATCCCAAAACACCATCGCACATTAATCAAGCAATCCAGACAATGCCCAAGAGCGATCCGCATAACCTAAGGAATTCACTCTTCATCAAACAACCCCTCAGTTCCAGAGAAAGGATTGATTGAGCGCCACCACACGACCGCCCTCGATCACCACCGCCCGCCACGCCGTCACTTGGCCATCCTGATGGTACTCGTCCCCCACCACAGAAAACTCCGTCTTCATTGCACCTTTCGCCGCACCATAACGAATCTCCTTAGCCTGCACGTAGGTCCCAAGGCGCTCCTGACGGTACTCCAAACGCACCGTCACATCCGCCGCACGCCCCGCCTTCCAAAAAAATGTGAAGTAGTGTCCCTCGCGCTGACGCACCTCGTCACTATTGATGGCACCGAAGTCGAGCCGCCTCCGCTCAAAACGAATCATCGGGTTCTGCGTGGCAATCTCCAGCTCCCTGTTATGCAGGAACGTCTTCACCTTCCCGAACCCAAAGGCATCATCAAGCGCAAGGGGAAGCGCCTTGGGTTTCTCCAGCTGCACAACAGCACCAGCCCCCGCTGACTCTGCACTGCCAGCGCTCCCCTGCAGCACAACCACGGCAGCAGCACCCCAGCACAGGACCCGGAACAAGAGGCGTTTCATGACACCTCAAATTGTAGACGCCCCACGCCGATAGTGTCAATTGAAGCGAACCGCCACATCCCCAAGCATGATCCATGTCCATTTCCAGCGGGGCCTCTTCCTCCCCCAACACAGCCTCTGGCTGGATCCCGCCACCCCGCAGGAGCTCGCCTTCGTCTCCCATGCCCACAGCGACCACATCGCCCCCCACCAAGCCATCATCGCCAGCCACGGCACAGCAAACCTCCTGCGAACACGGCTCCCTACCCCACGCACAGAACACACCCTCAGCTTCCACAAACCTTTCCAGCTCAACTCCTGCAGCATCCGCATCTTACCTGCAGGCCATGTTTTCGGCTCCTCACAACTCTGGATGGAGGCCGCAGAAGGATCCCTCCTCTACACCGGTGACTTCAAGCTGCGCCCTAGCCCGTGCGCCGAACCCACCCAATGGCTCCATGCCGAAACCCTCGTCATGGAAACTACCTTCGGCCTCCCCCGCTACAGGTTTCCCCCAACCCACGAAACGCTCACACGCATCGTCGAATTCTGCGCCGACGCCCTCGAGCAACAAGCCGTTCCCATCCTCCTCGCCTACCCTTTGGGCAAAGCGCAGCACATCCTCTGCGCACTCATCGACGCCGGCTTGCGCCCAGTCCTCCACCCCGCAGTCCACACCGTTACAGAGGTCTACCGCCAGCATCTGCCAGGTTTCCCCTCAGCCTACGATCGCCTCAGCACCTCAAACATCGCCGGCCGCGTACTCATCTGCCCGCCGGGCGCCGCGCGCTCCGCAATGCTGCGCCGCATCCCCAATCGCCGCACCGCCATCCTCTCCGGCTGGGCGCTCGATCCCGGTGCCTGCCAGCGATTCCAAACAGACGCGGCATTCCCACTCAGCGATCATGCCGACTACGACGAACTGCTCCGCTACGTCGAACTCGTACGCCCACAACGCGTCCTCACCCTGCACGGATTTGCAGCAGCCTTCGCAAGCGACCTCCGCGCACGCGGCATCGAGGCTTGGGCTATCAATCAGGACAACCAACTCGATCTGATCCCCAACTGGCAGCCCGCAAGAGAAACCAAACTCACCCCCCCCCTTTCACCCTCCACCGATCACACACCAGCCGCTCCTACGCCGCCCGACCACTTCCTCCGCCTTGCGGCACTCTGCGCTCAGCTCGCGTCCACACAACAGCGCAGCCTTAAACTCACTCTTCTTTCCAATTACCTGCAGGCCCTCGAGGAGGCCCCCCTAGCCACCGCAGCCACCTACCTCTCCGGCCATGCATTCTCCGATCGCCGCCCGCTCCATGCTGGCTGGCCAGTCATCCAACGCGCCCTCCTCCAATCCAGTCAGTGCGGCGAAAAACGGCTGCATGAAATCTTCCATCACCACCGCAACCCCTCAGACACCGCTTTCAACGCGCTCCAGCACGCAACCCTCCCCCAACCACTGACGCTCCTCGAATCCAACACCTTCCTACTCCAACTCGAAAAAGCCCGGAGCCCCCTCAACAAAGCCGCCCTTCTTGCGCAACACTTCAGACGCCTCACCCCCTCGGAAGCAGCCTTCCTCGTGCGCATCCTCATCGGAAGCCCGCACACCGGCCTCGATGCAACCCTCCTGGAAGACGCCATCGCTCGCACCTTCCACGTCCCACCAGATGCAGTGCGCACAACCCACAAGCTCCTCGGAGACATCGCCCAGACCGCTCGCCTCGCGAAAAACCAGAGTCTTCACGACGCAACCCCACAACCATGGCGCCCCGTCCAATGCATGCGCGCCACCCCAGAACCCAGCGCTCACAGCCTCTGGGAGCGCATCACCCCGGGCTCCCGCTGGTGGATGGAACCACAGTTCGACGGCATCCGCGTCCAACTCCACATCGCCCCGGGGCGCGCCGAGCTATTCGACAGCAACCTCCGCAGCCTCACCACTGAGTTCACCGACCTTCTCAGCCACTTCCATTCCAGCGCCCACTCCGCGGTACTCGATGGAGAGCTCCTCGCCCTCGACGATCACGACGATCCCGACTTCAACGCCCTTCAGCGGCGTCTCGTCCAACACCCACCCTCCGACCTTTTCTCACCACCCTCAAAGGCCCGACTCCGATTCATGGCATTCGACCTCCTCCACCTCGATGGCGAATCCCTCCTGCACAAACCCCTCAAAACCCGCCGAAGCCTGCTCGAGTCGCTCCACCTGCCCGCTTGTGCCCAATCGACTCCCGTCCACGCCGTTCAAAGCCTCGATGAACTCCATCTCGCATTAGGCAAGGCACGCGCAGCGGGCCAGGAAGGGCTCGTCGTCAAGGACTCCCACAGTTCCTACACACCCGGGAAAAGGAACTTCGCATGGCTCAAACTCAAGCCCCACCAAAACGCCCTTCACATGGTCGTCTTCGCAGCCACGCGCGGACTCAAATCCCGATCACACCTCCTCCAGAACTACACACTAGCCCTGCGCGACGATGAAACCGGCGCCTTCGTCCCAGTCGGAAAAACCCATAGCGGCCTCACCGATGAAGACCTCATAGAGCTCACCGCACACCTCCACAAAAGCCCCCTTGGGGAGAATCGACGCACCTGCCACGTACGCCCAGAGGTCGTCTTCGAGGTGACCTTCGCATCCGTCCAATCCAACAACCTCCACCCCAGCGGCATCTCCCTCCGCCTTCCCCGCATCCACCGCATCCGTCGCGACAAGACCTCTGCAGACATCGACTCGCTGAGCACCGCGCGGCAGTTCGTTTCCCAGACGCATCCCCCGCAATCCACCAAGCCGCTCGGACCACCCTAAAAACGCAAACCGCCCCGGCTCTCAAGGAACCGGGGCGGAAAGTAGGAGCCCGACGAACGCCGGGCAAAAAGCAATCCTTAGTTGTTCGAAGCAGCCGGATCCACGTTGACCCGGCGACCTTCGCGGTCAAAGCGAACGCGTCCGTCGACCAACGCAAAAATCGTGTAATCACGGCCAATCCCGACATTCTTGCCGGGAGTGAACTTCGTCCCACGCTGACGAATGATGATGTTGCCAGCAATCACCGACTCGCTGCCAAACTTCTTCACACCCAGACGCTTCGAAACGCTGTCGCGCCCGTTCTTAACGCTTCCTTGACCTTTCTTATGAGCCATAAAATGAGAGGAGTAAAAAGATGACTTAAACCAAAGCCCGTTTAGGCGGGGATGCTAGTAATCTTCAAACGGGTCAACTGCCGGCGATGACCAACCGTCCGATGATACCCCTTGCGGCGCTTGTACTTGTAAGCCAGCACTTTTACACCCTTGAACTGACTGACCACCTCCGCCTCAACCGCCGCACCCTTGAGGTCACCAGCCACCTTGATCCCGCTCCCATCGGAAACCAGCAGAGCATCAAAGCGCTGCACGGATCCTACTTCACCTTGGATCTTCTCCACTTCTACAAGTTCGCCCTGAGCGACTCTGTACTGCTTTCCACCCGTCTTAAAAATTGCGTATGCCATAACCGTTACCTGTGTTGCCTATATAAACTGAAAAGGGTTCTCCCCCGGAAAAGGGACGGGGAAAGTGCCATGCCTCACCATGACTGCCAAGGACTTTTTCGGTTAATTTTGCACCCCCACCCACACCGCACCCCGTCAGCCCGGACACGAAGTCCATGCCTCGTGCCGAAAGATCCATGCATGGAAGCATCATCCCTACGCCCATCGCAGCCTTCAACAACCGCTGCACGAGGCATCCCAGATCGCTCTATCCCCGCGCAAAAGCCTTCCCGCCGCGCCCAGAAAACCACTCCCGCATCCGGCACAGCACCACCCGTCGTCCATGTCGTCCATAGAGCCACCTCCTCTCTCCACAAGCGCTCCCGCCCGCTAACCCAAGTTCCGCAGTTTGCGGAAGCCAATGACGCAACCATGCGGGTTGGCGGCGTTTTTCAGCGGTTTTTCTCCACTACATTTTCGACGATTTTGGATCGCTTGGGCAGATGAAGGCCAAGGTGCGCGAGTAGCACCGCTGCCTCTTCC
>CAMAUX010000068.1 GCA_945861435.1 Chthoniobacter flavus
ACAGCGTAAAGCTCATGGGACAGCATCCGCCCGAGAAAGAAAATCCCGCTCGCGAAAGCTGCAATTGCCTCCGCTCAAATTTCGCCGCCCTCCCTCTGTAAAAGTCCCTTCAGAACCTCGGTTTCCTCAGGCTGTGGGATGGCTGTGATAAATATCCTTATATATACCAGCTTTGCATGGCCCATTTCGCCACTTCCCGCGATCATTGAAATGTGTCTAATACTTTCCTAGTTCGCTGGCCTAAAACCAAGGCCGCCCAAGTTGCCCAAGATCGATTCCAGCTCGCTATCAGCAGAGTCGGTGCAAACCGCGCCGACGTGCTCCGTGGCCTGATGGAGGCTTGGGCCTCAATCATCCTCCAACGGGCGGAGGATATACCCAAAGCCGCCTCCGCCTACGACCGCAAGCGTTCCAAGGAGTCCCCCAAGGTCTCCGCTGCTACTCCCGCCTCCACCAAGGGCAGGAAACCCGCCCGGCGCAGTTAGCGCAGGATTGTTGTTCACCCGTCGCGCCAAGTCCTCTGGTGCGAACGCGATCGCTACCAATAGAGGTGCGGTCAAAAAAACGTTGAGATCCTCTGATGTCTAAGGCGGCCCATCTCGCACTCCGAGCCCCAGCCAGTCCTCAACCCGCTGTAGGCCGGAAGGTCCGACTGGTCCCAGTCACAGGATCAATCTGGATCGTAAAGTAATTGATGGTCCCACCGCCCTTGGCCCGGGCATTTGTCGGGGATGCGCCCAAATCGATCCCGTGCAGCGTCATGAACCAGTTACCAGCGCTCGCACCGTTGAGAGGCAGGTCGGTGGATCCATCCGGCATGAACCGAAAGGCAACATATTGATAGTTGCGCTCGATCTTCCTCGGAAGCACTGGACTCGTCGGATCCGCTGAACCCTTTACCGGCCCGTTCGGCGCGCTACTGATAATACTCGAAAGCTGCCCTTCACTAATGATCACCGTCATCGGCAGCATCTGAAACTTACCCACGGGAACATACACCCCGTTGTGCAGCACCTCGAAGCACTGGAATGCACGATACTTCCCCCCCTCGATGTCCGTCCCCTCCCCGGGCACCTCAGGATCCGAGAACTTGAAAAAGCGCAGTTCCACCGGGTGGTTACGCGTCAGCGCCATCTGGCGGGCCAGCGCAAACTGATCCCCCAGCATCTGCGATCCCTGGGTGAGCAGGGATCCACGGAAAAGCCCCGTGGTGGCAGGAATCGTGAAAGTGAGGATGATCACGATGATCGAGATCACCACCAGCAACTCCACTAGGGAAAAGCCCTTGCGCGCGTCTCGGACGGAACAGACCGGGAGGGGGTTCATGCGCGGCCACTCTAACGCCGCCCATGGCACAAGCCATTAATTTTTCAGCGCCGCACAGACACACCGTCCACGCCACCACCATCTCATCCAGTCCGCCCTTCCTTACCGCTGAACCCGACCTCCCGAGACCCCTCCCACCAGCGCCTCCACCTCCTCACGTCCCACCCTGTTGTAATCCCCCACAATCGTGTGCTTGAGCGCCCCGGCAGCCACCGCAAACTCCAACGCCTCCCCAGCCCCCTTCCCACTGAGAAGCCCATAAATCAGCGCCCCGGTAAAACCGTCGCCAGCCCCCACTCGGTCCACGATCTCCACATCGTACCACGCGGATTCCCAGTGCTGTGCGGACTCAAAAAGCACCCCACCCCACTTGCAACGATCCGCGCTCTCGGCCCGCCGACGGGTCATCGCCACTTGTTGGAACCCATACGCCGCCTGCAGCCCCTCGGCCACCTCAGCCTCGCTCTCCCCATCAACACCCAAAACGCTACGCGCCTCCTCCACCCCGCACACACACAAATCCACCCCGGTCATCAGCGGCCGCAGCACGCGACCGGCCTCCTCCGCCCCCCAGAGCTTGGAGCGATAGTTCATATCAAAGCTAACCCGCAAGCCCGCCGCCCGCGCAGTGGCACACGCGTGCCTCGTCAACTCGGCAGCCTCGGGCGAAAGCGCCGGCGTGATCCCACTCCAATGGAGCCAGCGCGCCCCCTCCAACAGCCTGCCCCATTCGAACGCTCCGGGGTCCACCTCCGCAAACGCGCTCGCGCCACGATCATAGATGATCCGTCCCGGACGCTGACTGGCTCCCTGCTCCAAGTAATACACACCGATCCGATCCCCCCCTCGCTGAACCCCGGCCACGTCCACCCGCAACCCCCGCAATTCCTCCAGCGCACGATCCGCTAGTGCATTGGCTGGTAAACGCGTCACGAACCCGGCGCTCCCGCCCAACTGCGCAATCATCACCGCCACGTTCGCCTCCGCACCGCCAAAGCCCATCTCAAGATGCTGCGCTTGGGCAATGCGCTGTCGCCCCGGCGTGGTCAGCCGAAGCATCAGTTCTCCAAATGTCACGACGTCCGCCATAAGTGCGCGCACCCTGCCAGACTCCGCATCCAAGGCAAAGTCGGAAGCCCCTGAAAACCGGAACCCTCCCGCCCCACCAGCTTCAACCTACTGCACCGAGGGATTCGGCTCGGCGCTTCCCTCCACCAACCCCAGCGCCCACTTGATTCCACCAAGGATGTGCGACTGGTACTGCTTGCTCGTCGCCACCGGATTCACCCGGCCGGGCAGTTCCGCGCTGTCATCCCACAGATCCTCACGATGCCCCAGCGAGGTGTAAAACACCCTGCCCGTGCCCGCATTCCGGCACCAGGACACAGGAAAATACCCCTTCTCCTCCGGCTTGTTCGGATGATGCTTCAAAAACCACAGCGCCCTCAGCTTCGCACGATCGTGATTCTTGATCTGGTACATCTCCTCCAGCTTCAGATCCCACTGGCTCCCAATACCCCCATTGGCCGGATGCACCGCATCGCCCGCCACCAAGTCCGCAGGCACCTGCGCGCCGTGCCCGGCAAATTCGCCCTGCAGCATGTCAATGTAACCGGGGAACTGGTGGAACGTATCGCTCGCCGAATGCATCGCCATGAACGCATGCCCCTCCCCGATCCACTTGATGAAACCCTCCGCATCCGGCAGCGGAAGCATCCCGGTCGTGTTCGCAAAAATCACTCCATCGATGTTCTCGGCACGCAGCTTGTCCGGCGCCAGACGGCTGAGCGCCTCCTTCACACCCGCGTCAAACTGCCCCTGCGCCGCCTTCATCTTCGCCTCCATTTCGGGCGTCCACGCCGCCAGTTGCTCCTCGTACTGTTTGAGCTGCTTTGCGTACCCCTCCTTCGCCTTCGCATCCGCATCCACCTTGAGATCACGCGGCTTCGATGGTTTGCGTGGAATGTCCACCACCGGCTGGCGCACGTAACCCGCAATCTGGAATGCCTTCGACTCGTCCGCCAGCTTCTGCAGCGTCTTCTCCGCACTCGCGATGGAAGAATGCCGGAACCCGGTGGTCACCGTCACCACCAGCACTTTCTTGGGCTCCGCCGCATCAACGGCAAAACTCAACTGGCAGGCGGCAAGGGCAAGGATCGAAAAACGCAGGGGATGTTTCATGGGGAAAGTAACTTGGAGGGTTGCGGGGCAACCTCGCCCCGGTTCTTCACTGTCTAACCCCATAACTACCCCCACGCCCCTCCTTCATTAGGAACCACGCAAAAAGATTGCCCACCCTCCCCCGCCACCTCCACAACCCCAGCATGACCGCCCCATCCCCCGATTCGCCCACCCCCGCACCGGGCTACGAGTGGCGCAGTTCCCGAACATGGATGGGGGAGCCCCTCCTCCATGTCGCCTTTGGCTCCGACCCTTCCGGACAGCCACGCATGGCACGCGGCATCGTCGCCATCGGCATCCGAGCACGCGGCGTCCTCGCCATCGGCCTCATCGCCACGGGCTTCGCCGCCATCGGAGTCATCGCCATCGGCGTCATTTCCTGCGGCATCGTCGCAGCTGGTCTCGCAGCCGCACTCGGCGTCAACGCCGCAGCCCCCATCGCCTACGGGGTCACCGCCTTCGGCTTCGCGGCGGGCGGCCTCGCACCCATGGGATGGAGGATCCTTCCCTAGCCCCCGGCGCCCCGCGCCCCTGCGCAACCTCCTCCCTCAGGCGGAACTCCCGTGGCGTCATCCCGGTGAGCTGCTTGAAATCTTTGCTGAAGTAAAAACGGTCCGGGTAACCCACCCGCTCCGCCACCTCTTTCACCAACTGCCCGGCCCCGGCCAGCATCTGCTTCGCATGGTTGATGCGCTCCCGGCGCACCCAGTCGATCGGACTCGTCCCGAAAGCCGCCTTGAAGCTCCGGCTGAAATGCGACGCGCTCATCCCGCTCATCGCCGCAAGGTCCACCACCCGCTGCGGCTGTGCGTAGGACGCCCTCAGATGCTCCAGCACCCGCCACAGCCCCCGCGGCGCCACCCCCGTCTCCTCCTTCAAGCTGAACTGCCGCGCCCCAAAGGCCAGCGCCACCAAACCCGCTGCCTGCGCATGCACCAGCGCAGGCCCCGCAAGAGCATCGCCACGCAGCAGGCGGAAAACCTCCCGGTACACGGGCTCGATCCGGCGCCGGGTAATCCCCCCGAAGACAGGGGTATCGTGCACTGAGAGAATCTCACACATCTCCCCAAGACACGGCCCCTCCATCCGCACCCAGTACAACTCCCAGGGATCCTCCTCCAACGCCCGATACTCATGGGGACGCGCACAGTCGATCCACACAAAGTCACCGCGGCCCACCGTCCGCATCCGTCCCCCGACACGCACCTCGCCCGCACCCCGCAGACAGTAGATCAGCTCGTGCCCGGTAAAGCTCTCGCGCCGGATGTGGTGATCGCGCCCGCCACACACATGCCCCGCACGCAGCACGGTGTAAAAAATCCTCCGGCACACCGGGCTGGGCGTCGCGTGCAGCGATACCGGAAACCACGTTTTTAAACGCCTCTTACTCATAGCAGGATCCTACAACTTTTGCGCAGAAACCTCCATTCCCAAGCGCATGCGGTCCCGTGCACAATAGGCAACATGTACGGTCGCCCCCTTGGTTTCTTCACGCTCCGCGCACTTCTCACCGCCTGCATCGCCTCCGCCGCCGCAGCCCGTGGCGACGCCAACGGCACAAACACGGTGAGCTTCGGCCGCGACGTCCTCCCCATCCTCTCCGACCACTGCTTCTCCTGCCATGGACCGGACGAGAAACACCGCAAGGCAGACCTCCGCCTCGACACCCGCGAAGGAGCCACCGCCCTCCACGAAGGTTCCGCGGCCATCGTCCCGGGGAACCCCACGCAAAGCGCACTGCTCGCCCGTCTCCTTTCCACGGATCCCGACGAGGTGATGCCTCCTCCAAAGTCCCAGAAAAAACCCACCCCCGCACAGATCGAAACCCTCCGCCGCTGGATCGCCGCAGGCGCCCAGTGGGGCGGCCACTGGTCCTTTGAAAAACTCAAACGCCCCCCGCTGCCCGTCCCCATTGGTGCTGCGGCCTCCAACCCCATCGACGCCTTCGTGCGCGCGCGCCTCGAAGCCGAACACCTCACCCCCTCACCAGAAGCCCCGCGCCACACTCTCTTCCGCCGCCTCGCCCTCGACCTCACGGGCCTGCCTCCCAGCCCTGAAACCGCCGCACAGTTTCTCGGCGACTCCTCCCCGGACGCATGGGCCAACCTGACGGAATCCCTCCTCTCCTCGCCCCATCACGGTGAGCGCATGGCCATGTGGTGGCTCGACGCCGCACGCTACTCCGACACCGACGGCTACCAGAGCGACGCCACACGCGACAACTGGCCGTGGCGCGACTGGGTGGTCGACGCATTCAACCGCAACATGCCCTTCGATCAGTTCACCCTTGAACAATGCGCCGGCGACCTCCTCCCCAACCCCACCCCGCAGCAGCAACTCGCCACCTGTTTCCACCGCAACCACATGGCCAACGGCGAGGGCGGCCGCGATCCCGAGGAATCCCGCATCGACTACGTCATCGACCGCGTCAACACCGTCGGCACCCTCTGGCTCGGCCTCACCCTCGGCTGCACCCAGTGCCACAACCACAAGTTCGATCCCGTCTCCCAAGCTGATTACTACGGCCTCTCAGCCTTCTTCAATTCCATCGATGAAGACGGCAAGGCGGGCGGTGGAGCCAAACCCTTCCTCTCTTTCAAGTCCCCGCTCGCCACCCCCGCCATCAAGGAGGCCGATGCCCTCCTCTCTGCACGCAAGGATGCGGAGACCGCCGCGCGCACCGCCGCCAACCCGGCCTTCCAATCCTGGCTCGATGCCACCCTGCCCAGCCTCCGCAAGGGCTTCACCGCATGGCATCCCATCCTCGGCTCCCTCGAGTCCGTGGAAGGCTCCCTTCTCACCCAGGATCCCGATGGCACCGTCACCGCCTCCGGCCCCAACCCGCGCCAGGACGACTACCGCCTCGCAGGCCGCAGCCCGCTCCCGTTGCTCACAGGCCTCAAACTCGAGGTGCTTCCGGGCGACTCCGGCTTCTGCGGCCGCTCCGACTCCGGCCACTTCATCCTCACCAACGTCAAAGTCCAGGTTCGCAAACACGGCACCGCACAGGTGCGTGAAATCCCCGTGAGCAGCGCCATCGCCGACTTCTCCGCCGATCCCAAGAATCACAAGGGCTACGGACGCGTTCAGGACATCCTCGACGACGACCCGCGCAACGGCTGGTCAGTCCATGGCTCCGACCCCGCCACACCTCACACCGCACTCCTCGCATTCAGCGAACCACTCCGACTCGAACCCGACGAGGAACTCCTCTTCGAAATGCGCCAGCGCTCCACCGCCGGCGACGCCAACCTCGCCCGCTTCCGCCTCAGCGCCACGGACCAACCGGGGACCGCCGTCCGTCAACTCGGCCCCACCCCACTGGAAGAACTCACCGCCGCACTTCCGGAAAATTCCTCCTCCGTGGACGCCAAACTGCGCGAAAAGCTCCTCGCTCAATTCCTCACCACCCACTCCCCATACCTTCCGGCAAAGGAAGCCCTCGATCTTGCCAAGCGCCAGGCCGACGAAATCCGCAAGGCCTCCGACCCTCTCAAGGTCATGGTCCTCGGCGAACGCAAGGAACCCCGCGAAACGCATGTCCTCCTCCGCGGCGTCTGGGACAAGAAAGGCCAGCCCGTGCAACCCGGAGGCCTCCCCTCCATCGCCCCATGGCCGGAGAATCTGGAAAAAAACCGGCTCGGCCTCGCCCGCTGGCTCGTCGCACCAGAGAACCCGCTCACCGCCCGCGTGGCCGCAAACCATCTCTGGCAGCTCCTCTTCGGCCATGGGCTCGTGCGCACCCCGGAAGACTTCGGCCTCCAAGGCGAACGCCCCACCCACCCCGAACTCCTCGACTGGCTCGCCTCCGAACTCATCCACAGCGGCTGGGACCTCCGCCATCTCCTGCGCCTCATCACCAGCAGCGCCACCTACCGACAGTCCTCCGTCGTCACCGAAGCCGCACTCGCACGCGATCCCGAAAACCGCCTCCTCGCGCGCGCCCCTCGCCACAGGCTTCCCTCCTGGATGCTCCGCGACTGCGCTCTCGCTGCGAGCGGCCTGCTCAACGCCCGCATCGGCGGCCCACCCGTGCGCCCCTACCAACCCGACGGCGTGTGGGAGGAAATCTTCATGGGCCGCTTCCACTACGAACCCAGTCAGGGCCCGGCCCAGTACCGACGCACCCTCTACGCATTCTGGCGCCGCTCGGCAGCACCCACGTTCCTCTTCGACTCGGCTCAGCGTCGTGTCTGCGAGGTGCGCACCCCGCGAACCAACACCCCCCTTCAGGCGCTCACCCTCCTCAACGACGAAACCCAGCTCGAAGCCGCACGGGTGCTTGCACAGCAGACGGTCGCGGCATCCGCCTCCACCACCACACGCATCCGCTCCCTCTACAAACGGGTGCTCCTGCGCGACCCCTCGGACGCCGAACTCCAAACCGCCGAACGCCTCCACACCAGCGCCATCGCCCACTACCAGCAGCATCCCGACCATGCGCGCCAGCTCCTTTCACGCGGCCAAAGCCCCCTTCCCAAAAGCCTTCCTCATCACGAACTCGCCGCGCAGATGCTCACCGCCTCGATGATCCTCAACCTCGACGAAACCCTCACCCATGAGTAACGCAAACGCTCTCCCCAGCGACCCCCGCGCCCTTGCGCTCACCCGGCGCTATTTCCTCAACGAATTCGCCGGCCTGAGCCTCGGCGCAATTGCCCTCCGCTGCCTGCAAAGCGGCGCCCATGCCTCCGAACCCGCGCGCACACAGGACGGAGGCCTCCCCGGTCTGCCCCATCTTCCTCCCAAGGCCAAGCGCGTCATCTTCCTCACCCAGTCCGGCGGCCCCTCCCAAATCGAACTGTTTGATGAAAAACCCAGCCTCGAAAAATGGGCCGGAACGGAACTGCCGGAATCCGTGAGGCAGGGACAACGCCTCACCACCATGACCTCGGGCCAGAAGCAGCTCGTCATGCCCGCCCGCACGAAGTTCCTGCGCCATGGCCAGAGCGGCGCAAGCCTCGGCGAATGGCTGCCGCACATGGCCTCCATCGTCGACGACATCTGCCTCATCAAGTCCATGCACACCGAGCAGATCAATCATGCGCCAGCCATGACCTTCCTGCTCACCGGCGGCCAGATCCCCGGCCGCCCCAGCATCGGCTCGTGGGCCAGCTACGGCCTGGGCTCCGTCAACCGCAACCTGCCTGATTACCTCGTGCTCATCTCCAAGATGCAGCGCCCAAGCGACCAACCCCTCTACGATCATTACTGGGGCAGCGGCTTCCTCCCCTCCCGCTTCCAAGGCGTCAAACTGCGCAACTCCCGCGAGCCCGTTCTCTACCTCAAAGATCCCGCCGGACTCCCGCGTGAACTGCGCCGCTCCATGCTCGACGGACTTCGCGACCTCAACACCCAGCACCTCGCAGAAACGGGCGACCCGGAAATCTCCACCCGCATCCGCCAGTACGAGATGGCCTACCGGATGCAGACCTCCATCCCCGAACTGGCCGAGTTCAACGACGAACCCGAAAGCACCTTCGCCCTCTACGGCGCGGAATCCCGCAGGCCCGGCAGCTACGCCGCCAACTGCATCCTCGCGCGCCGCCTCGCGGAACGCGGCGTCCGCTTCATCCAACTCTTCCACCCCGACTGGGATCACCACAGCAGGCTCTCCTCCTGGTGCACCGCCCGCTGCCGCGACACCGACCAAGCCACCGCCGCGCTCATCAAGGACCTCAAGCAGCGCGGAATGCTCGAAGATACCCTCGTCGTCTGGGGCGGCGAATTCGGCCGCGGCGTCGCGGGCCAGGGTGACTGGAAAAGCATCGAGGCCGGGCGCGATCATCACCCGCGCTGCTTCACCATGTGGATGGCTGGCGCAGGCGTGCAACCCGGCATCACTCACGGCTCCACAGACGAGTTCAGCTACAACGTCGCTGAAAATCCGGTCCACGTGCACGACCTCCAGGCCACCATCCTCCACCAACTCGGCATCGACCACGAACGGCTCACCTACCGCTTCCAGGGCCGCGACTTCCGGCTCACCGACGTTCACGGCCGCGTCGTGCAAGAAGTCCTCCGAACGTAGCCACCGCAACACTGCCGCTGCGGAATTCCACGTTTTCCCACCCGCTCCCACAAGGGCGGTAAACGGCTCCTATAACCGCCGCGCAAGACTCGCACCCAAGCGCCCAAGCGCGGCCGAGTGATCCTGCGGATCCAGGATCACTTCCAACAGGCAGAACCCATCGCGGTATTCCCCCGCGGTCTTGAGCGCTTCGTCCAAGTCCTCCTCCGTGCGCACAAGGAAGCCCACCCCGGCGCCAAAAATCTCGGGCAACCGATGATAGTTCCACCGGAGCAGATCATTGTAAGCGCCGTCCTTGATGTGGCGCTCCGTCCCGTAGCCGCCATTGTTGAGCACGATCACCACCGGATTGAGCCCGTGCCGGACCACCGTGGAAAGCTCCATGCCCGTCATCTGAAACGCTCCGTCCCCCACCAGCACCAGAGGCCGCAACTCCGAACGCGCCATCTGCATTCCCACAGCCGCAGGCACCGCAAAACCCATCGACGCATAATAAGCCGGCCCCAGAAATTCCGCCTGATGCCGGATCACCAACTCGCTTCCCCCAAAAAGCGCATCCCCCACATCCGCCACCACCCCCATGTCCTCGGCGAGAAACCCATTGAGCCGTTCGAAAAGCCGCGCCACGCGGATCCCCGCTCCATCCGCCCCCGGCACGAAGGGCCCGGGCACTGGGGGCCGCGGAGGAAGCTCGGCCGCATGCTTCCTGAGCCGGACCTTGAGAAGGCCCCGAAGGAAGTCTTTGAAGCGCACGTTTTCAAAGTGGTGATGACGAATGCAAAGCTCCTCGCTGGTTGCATAGATCGACTTCGCGGGATCGAGCCGCGCCGTGTAGATGCCGAGGTTGATGTCCGTCATGAACACCCCAAGCATCAGCACACAGTCGCTCTCCTCCACATAACGGCGCACCTCCTCGCGCCCCATCGCCCCCTCGTAGATCCCCAGATAAAGCGGGTGCACCTCGCTGATCACCGACTTGCCAAGGATCGTCGCCGCCACGGGAATCCCAGTGTGCTCGGCCAACCGGACCAGCTCGCGCTGCAACCCGAAGCGCTGAATCTCCACATCGGCAAGGATCACCGGCTGACGCGCCGCATTGAGCAGCGCCGCCGCCTCGCCAAGCGCCTCCTCGAGCACCAGCGGATCGCTCCCCTCCGCAAAATGCAGCGGCTCATGCCCCGCCCGCCCGTGCCGCCCCACCATGTCGCGCGGCAGCTCCAAATACACGGGCCGCTTGTAGCGCAGGGCCGCATGCAGCACCCGGTCGATCTCCGCAAACGCCGTCTCGGCATTGTCCAGCACCGCGGACGCAACCGTCACCTGCTCAAACACCCGCCGCTGCGTGTCAAAATCGCGCACCTTGTGATGGAGCAGCGGGTTTTTCTCGCGCTCGCGGATCCCCGGGGCGCCACTGATCACAAGCACCGGGGATTTCTCGGCAAAAGCTCCCGCCACGGGATTCACCACCTTGAGCCCGCCCACACAATAGGTCACGCACACCACCCCGAGGCCGCGCACACGTGCGTAAGCGTCCGCCGCGAACCCCGCCCCCTGCTCGTCGCAAGTGGTCACCACCCGCAACGTGCTCGCCTCCAAAAGCTCGAAGAATCCCAATACATAATCGCCCGGAATCCCGAATACATGCCCCACTCCGTGCGCTTGGAGCTGCTGGATGAGGTACTCGCCGATCGTGGGAACACGTTCCATGAGCATCCCTCCGCCCAAAACCGTGCCATTGCCACCGCACGGGTGCCTCATCCATGCTGAAACCAGCGCTCCCACCATGAACTCAGGGTTCCTCGACAAACTCATCGAACGCATCGGGCGCATCCATCCCGATCAGGTGCAGGGCTACCTCCACCGCCTCTCCGATGAGAAAGGTTTCTTCGAAACCATCTTCAACGCCATCCACGAGGGCGTCATCGTCACCGACCCCTCAGGCTGCATCAACTACCTCAACCGAGAGGCCTGCGAACTCTTCGGATTCGAACGCGAGGAATGCATGGGCCAGCCCCTCGGCGAGCGCCTGCGCGGCCTCGCATGGGACAAGCTCCTCGACGGCGACACGCGCGTCAGTCGCGAGATGGAGGTCTTTTACCCAAAGCACCGCTTCCTCAACTTCTACGTCGTCCCCCTCCACCTCCCCACGGGCAAACGTCCCGAACGTCCCGAGGAAGAGATGGTGGGTTACGCCGTCATTCTGCGCGATGTCACCGAGACGCGCCGTTCCACCGAGGAAACCATCCAGAGCGAACGCCTCTCCGCCCTCACCCTCCTTGCAGCAGGCGTCGCCCACGAGATCGGCAATCCTCTCAACTCCCTCCACATCCACCTCCAGCTCATGGAACGCAAGCTGCGCAAGGTGCCGGAACCCATGCGCCACGAACTCGAGAAAAGCCTCGAGGTCGCCCGCGAGGAAATCGTGCGCCTAGACTCCACCGTCCAGCAATTCCTCGGCGCCATCCGCCCCTCCCGTCTCCAACCCTCCCTCGAAAACATCAACGCCCTCGTCCAAGAGGCCGTCGCCTTCCTCCAACCCGAGATCAGCGACCGCCGCATCCTCGTCGAACAGGAACTGCGCAGCGACCTGCCCCTGCTCGAGGTCGACCGCAACCAGCTCAAACAGGCCTTCTACAACATCATCAAGAACGCCTTCCAAGCCATGCAGACCGGCGGAATCCTCCGTATCCGCACCGACCTTGACGACGCCCACCTCTCCATCAGTTTCGCAGACACCGGTGGTGGCATTCCTCCCGACAACATGAGCAAGGTTTTCGAACCCTACTTCACCACCAAGGCCGGAGGCTCCGGACTCGGCCTGCTCATCGTGCGCCGCATCGTACGCGAGCACGGCGGCGAGATGGACCTCATCAACACCGAGGGGCGCGGCCTCACCCTCACCCTCAACCTCCCCCTCTACCAACACCGAGTGCGCATGCTTCAGGACCGCCCCACGGACTGATCCAGCTTGGGAAAAAACCGGCCGGCGGTTCTCCCGCGAGAAGGACGATGCGCACTGGAAATGTTTCCCGTCCCTTTCATGCTCCCCTCTGCGCGGGTGCTGCATCACGCGTCCTCATTCCCTCTTGGTGCCATTGTGCCTTGGTGTGAGAACCCGCGCCTGAAAGCGCACACGCTGGCACCAGCGGTATCCGCAAAGCGGCTGCTTACTTCTTCCCAGCCTTCGTCTTCGCCTCCTCGATCAACTTGGCGAGGTCGTCGGCACTCTTGTATCCGCTGTAGCTGGCAACAGGTTTGCCATGGCTGTCGGTGACCACCACGAACGGCAGCATGTTGCCGAACTTCTCCTTCTTGAACTTCCGGTCAAACTCCGCGCGCGACTTCGGGTTGTCCACGTCGATGTCCGCGATCACAAAAGCCCCCGCTGTGACGGGCACCTTCCCCTCGTTCACCATCTTCCGCGTCGCCTGACAATTCGAGCACGCCTCGCGTCCCGCCAGAATGAACGTCATCTTGTTTTCCTTCGCGGCCTGCGCGATCGCCTTGCTCACGTCCCCCGCCCACTTCACATCCTCGGCGGCTGCAGCGAAAGAGACGACGGCAGAAAGAAGAATCGAAGAAAGTGTTTTCATAATTTCACGAGTTGAGTGGCATTAGGATATCGGATTACCGCGCAAAAAGCAGCACGATCTGCTCCCAACCACGGGCACCGATGCCCGATTTTCCACACCCCTGCCGCGCGAGCACAATCGGCAATCGATGCGGATTTCATGAGCTCTGGCACGCCGATTGAACCCCGGTTCGCCTTGCTCCAAACGGACTGTTCAGCGATTATCCCATCCGTGAAAACAACTTGGTCCACCCCCTTCCACTCGGAAGCACTGGTGGCAAAACATTCGCCGCAAACGGCATCCCTTTCCTCGCTCATCGCAAGATAGCGAGACAACCCCTCCTCCGGGGCTGCCTGCACCCGGAAGGCCGCTCCATCCCAAGGAGCTCCGCGCCACCCCACCCCTCCACACACCAGCACCCCGCCGGCAAAAACAAACCCCAACCATGATCACACAACTCATCCACTGGGCACCCCCCGCCATCCTCACCCTGATCGCTGCATACTTCCTGCCGAGGCTGCTCGGCGTCGTCTACATCCCGCACAACCGCGTGGGGATTATCGAGAAACTCTGGAGTCCCAAGGGTTCTCTTGCCGAGGGCCGCATCATCGCGCGCAGCGGCGAAGCGGGCATCCAAAGCCGGCTCCTCCGCGGCGGCCTGCACTTCGGCCTCTTCCCGTGGCAGTACCGCATCCACAAAGCGCCTCTGGTCACCGTGTCCGAGGGCCGCATCGGCTACGTCTACGCAAAAGACGGCGCACCTCTGGAAGCCACGCAGACCCTCGGCGCCACGATCGACTGCAACCACTTCCAAGAAGCGAACTCCTTCCTCTCCAACGGCGGCCAGCGCGGCCGCCAGCGCGCCATCCTCCGCGAGGGCGTGTACGCCATCAACACCTCGCTCTTCGTTGTGCTCACGGAGACACAGGTCTATTCGCTTGAGGAAAACGCCACTTACCCCCAGTGGCAGCAGGAACTCGCCGACATCGAAGGCTACCGACCCGTGGTCATCGGCGCCGGAACCGATGCAGCCGGCAACGCCGTGGATAAGATCGGTGTGATCTCCGTCCACGACGGCCCCACCATCCCGGCCGGCGACATCATCGCGCCGGAAATCCGGGCCAATCACAATTACTTCCAAGCCGCCGAGATCTTTCTCGCGCACGGCGGATGCAGGGGCCGCCAGCTCCAGGTGCTCACCGACGGCACCTTCTTCATCAACCGCTGGTTCGCCACAGTGGAACTCGGTCAGAAAACACTCATCCCCATCGGCTACGTCGGCGTCGTCGTGTCCTATTACGGCGCCGCCGGTGCCGACACCACGGGTGAAGCGTTCCGCTACGGGGAACAGGTGAGTCGCGGCGAGAAGGGTGTCTGGAAACAAGCACTCACACCGGGCAAGTACGCACTCAACCCGTACGCGGTGAAAATCGAACTGGTCCCGACCGTCAACTTCGTCCTGCGCTGGATCACAGGGCAGACGGAGAACCACCGTTACGACGACCAGCTTGCGACCCTCGAGATCATCACCGCCGACGGATACGAACCGCTGCTGCCTCTCTCCCTCGTGCTGCACATCGACTACCAGAAGGCACCCTCCGTCGTGCAGCGCTTCGGCGATGTAAAGCGGCTGATCACCCAGACCCTCGATCCCATCCTCACCGCCTACTTCCGCGATGTGGCGCAGGGTTCCAGAATGCTCGACCTGCTCACCCACCGTGAGGACATCCAAAAACGCGCCACCGAGGAACTCGGCAAGCGCTTCGAGGAGTTCGATATCAACTGCGTCGCCGTGCTCATCGGCCGTCCGGAGACCCGCGAGAAAGATCTCGCCAATGACCCGATCGAGAAGCTCTTCGACCAGTTGCGCACCCGCCGTCTTGCCGAGGAGCAGCGCGAGACCTACGCCAAACAACAGGAAGCAGCCACCCACCTCAAATCCCTCGAGGAGGCGAAGGCCACAGCAGGAAAACAGGCGGAACTCACCCAGTCCAAAATCGAGATCGAGGTGGCCGCCAACCGCGCCGAAGCCCAACTCGCCGAAGCCCAGCGCATGGCCCGCCGCGACATCGCCCTCGCAGAAGGCCGCGCCCAAGCCCAGAAGCTCGAAGGCGAAGGCGAAGCGGCCAAGGTCACCCAAGTCGGCATGGCTGAGGCCGCCGTGTTTCTGGAAAAGATCCGCGCTTACGGCGACCCCCGTCTCTTCGCTCTGCGCGACCTTGCGGACCGCTTCGCAAACTCGGCCCAGCCGCTGGTCCCCGAGCGCGTGTTCATCTCCGGGAACACAGGAGGGCAAGGCGGCGAAGTCAGCATCGCCCAGACCCTGCTCAGCCTGCTCGTCTCTGAAAGGAGCGGCCTCGACATCGCCAGCGCCGCCCCCGCAGCCCCAGCCAAGCAGAAGGAAGCATCATAGCCACGCAGCAGCAGCGAGCCCATCAGGGTCAAACACCGCAGGCCCGGGCAGACTCAATCGCCAGGGCCTCCCTTCTACCCGTCTGCCGAAGAACGGCGAGTCTCCCAGTGGACGTTCCCTGCCTGCCCCAGGCCCCAACCGCAGCGCGGAGTTCCGCTGCGGCACCGGCTGCAGTTCCCGCTGGAATATCCCCGCAGACAAACTAAACCACAGCTAAGTCCTCAAAGTTCAATTGGCGCCTATCTAGTTACGGGGGGGCTGATCCGTATCTCACGCCACCCGCTCACATCACCTTATCCCTCCAGCCCCCCCCGGGGCCCGCAGTACCAAAACCAGCACCTTCGCCCTCCTCCAATGACCGGGGCCTATCCGCGTCCGCAACCCATCGAGAAGCTCTATGAAACTCAGCACCCTTATCCGGAAGGTGAATGCCTACCTCCGCATTGCCCGCAACCACCGCCGATGGGTGATCCTCGGAATGGCGGTCGTTTCACTGGCGGTCGCTTACATCCTCTCCAACGGCCTGATCATTGGAAACCGCGGCATCATCCCACCCTCCGAGTTGATCCACAAGGCGGAGGGCTATTCCATCGACGAACGCTTCATCAAGCGCAACGCGAACCCGCTCGGTGCTCATCCCAATACCGCCCTCGTCGGAATCAACACCAGCTCCCTCGATCAGGGCCAGATTGCGGCCCTGATCGAAACGGCTGAGAAGGAGGAACAGGAGCGCAAAGCCGCCGGCAAGACTCAGGCGGTGCCTTACATCGAGGCTTTGAAATTGATGCAGGCCGGAACCTGGCCCATGGACCGAAGGATTTACCCTTACGCCATCGAACGCCTGTTCGAACTCGGCGCCAAAGTCGTCGCCATCGACGTGCTCTTCATCTCCACAAAAGCCGAGGACGTGGATTTTGCCGCCGTCCTAAAAAAGCACCAAGGCAAGGTGGTGCTCGCTTCCGGCAAAAACGTCCAGACGGATTCCGAAGGCAGCACCTCCGTCCAACTCTTGCGCCCCAACGAAACCTTGATCAACGCACTCGGCGAGGACGGCATCGGATACATCTTCTATGATCCCGACACCGACGGAGTCATTCGCAGGGTAAACCGCAAGACCTCCGAGATGAAGGAAAGCGGGTTCGCCCATCTGTCACAGGCTGACGACTGGACCCGATTCTCCCCCTCCGCTGTCGCAAAGTTCAGAGGCGAACCTGTGGAGCAGGACCTCGAATTTATTAATTACCGTGGCGCATCGGGAACCCACATGGTTCTCCCCATTGAAGAGCTTTTCGTCGACCGATTCATAGAGAACGATCCGCGGTATCAGGGCGGACAGGCTTTCAAAGACAAGATTGTATTCATCGGCCCCATTGCCGAGGCCTTCCACGATCAGCATCCCACGCCCCTCGGAGTGCAGCCAGGCGTGGAGATTCACCAGCACTACGCCGACTCGCTCCTCGACCGGCTTTCCATTCATGGGTTTCCCCGCGACAAGGAGGTATTTCTTTGGGTGGGCATGATCCTCGTCGCGGCCCTCCTCGCATTCTTCGTGGAGAGCGTGCTGTGGCGCGTCGTCGCGGGAGCAGCGGCTGTCGCCGCTTACTTGTACGGTGCATTCTACTGCTTCACCGACATGCGCATCGTCATCCCCGTGGTCCTGCCGTTGATCGCTTTTATTTCAACAGGCGGCCTCGCCACCGTGTTCGACTTCGCCGTCGAACAGATCGAGCGCGCCCACGTGAAGGGCGTCCTCGACAAGTACGTTTCCAAGAACGTCGCCAACCTCGTCGTCAACCAAGGCGACTCCTTCGAACAAGCCCTGCGCGGTGTCACAAAGCCCGTCAGCGTCCTCTTCTCCGACATCCGCGGATTCACCACCCTTTCCGAGTCCCGATCCCCGGAGACTCTGGTTTCCCAGTTGAACGAATACTTCGGACAGATGGTCGAAAAAGTCTTGGATCAGGGCGGCACCCTTCAAAAGTTCATCGGCGATGCCATCATGGCGGTGTGGGGCGACACCCATTCCCTCGGGCTCAACACGGATTGCACCAACGCAGTAAGAGCGGCCCTGCAAATGCGCACCGCCTTGGAAGAACTCAACAAAGGCTGGGCGGGAAGGGACGACCGACTCGAACTGAGCATCGGCGTGGGCATCAACCACGGCACGGTGGTCGTCGGGGAACTCGGTCATCCGCGCCGGATGGAGTTCACAGTGCTCGGCGACGGGGTCAACCTCGCCGCCCGCCTCGAAAGCGCCACCAAGCAGTTTGGCTGCGATATTTTGGTCGGCGAAACTGCCTACGAACTCACGAAGGACGCCTTCCTGTTCCGTCGTGTCGACCGCGCGGTCTTCAAGGGCAAAACCCAGCCCATCCGCGTCTTCACTCCGCTCGGAGAAGCCGGAATGCCGGTGCCCGAATGGCTCACGCGTTATCACAACGCGATGGATTTGTTCTACGAACAGAAATTCGCGCTCGCCAAGGAAAGGTTCGCGGCGGTCAACGCGGAAATGGGCGGCGACGATTTCCTCTGCCTCATGTACAAGAAGCGCTGCGATCATTTCATCGCCGAGCCCCCAGCCCCCGACTGGGACGGCCGCTGGGTGCTGTCAGAGAAATAGCTCACACCCGATTCCCAACGCAGTTCAGTCCGCCCCCAACGGACGGCCCCGCACTCTGGTTCCAAGGGCGCACCCTCGCTTCCTGCAGGAGATCAGCGCCTTTGCCCTGAGTCCTCTCGTAAGGCAATCCACTCGCCCATGCCTGAGAGCTGATGATCGTCAATTGGCGTTAAGTAGCATGTAAGGGAGTTTTTTCCTCGCCCGCCCCAAAGCTCCCTTTTAGAAACGGCCCCCCTTGCCTATGGACACTTCCAAACGAGTCCTGCGCGTCGGGTTGCCCTCAGGGAGCCTGCAGGAGCCCACCTTCGCACTCTTTGCGAAAGCCGGGTTCCTCATCTCCGGAGCATCCCGCAGCTACAAACCCTCCGTGGACGATCCGGAACTGGCCATTCATTTGTTGCGCGCTCAGGAAATCTCACGCTACGTCGAACACGGCTTTCTAGATTGCGGGCTGACAGGCAAGGACTGGATTGAGAACAACGCCTCCGACGTCGCACGCCTCTGCGAAATGACTTTTTCCAAGGCGAGCTCCAAGCCCACCCGATGGGTCATCGCCGTGCCGGAAGACTCCGACATCCGCTCGGTCAAGGACCTCGAGGGCAAAGCCATCGCCACCGAAGCGGTCGAAATGACCCGCCGCTACCTCAGCCAGCACGGGGTCACCGCCACCGTCGAATTCTCCTGGGGCGCCACCGAGGTGAAAACCCCGGACTTGGTGGATGCGATTGTCGATGTGACCGAGACGGGCTCCTCGCTGCGCGCAAACAAGCTGCGCATTCTGGAGACCATCATGGAATCCTCACCCCAGTTCATCGCCAGCCACAAGGCCATGGCGGACGGGTGGAAAAAGCAGAAGATCGAAAAGCTCGTCCTCCTTCTCCAAGGGGCGCACGCCGCTCGGGACAAGGTGGGCCTCAAGATGAACCTCCCTGAGAGCCAGCTCACATCGCTTCTCGAGACACTGCCCGCCCTGCGCAATCCGACCGTCTCCCATCTTGCCCAAGGCCCGCAGGGCGCATGGGTTGCGGTGGAAACCATCATCGACGAAAAGATCGTTCGCGAGATCATCCCCCAGCTCAAGGCTCTGGGCGCCGAAGGGATCATCGAATACCCCCTCAACAAGGTGGTGTATTAGTCCTCAACCGCCCCCTCACTCCTCCCTTCCATCCCCTCCCCGCATCACTCCTTTGCCACAGGTGCGAAATTCCGATTGCCCGTGGGGGTGATTCATGTTTTCCTCTGCCCCCCCCGGCCAAAAGCCTCATTAAAATTCGAGTCACCCAAGACACCAGACGCACCTCATGGGCTCCCTTAAAAAGAAACGGAAAGCGAAAATTGCCAAGCACAAGCGCCGCAAGCGCATGAAGCTCAACCGCCATAAGAAGCGTTTGCGCTACAAGTCTTAAAGGCTAGGGTGCGCGGATGAATTCGCTCTGGAAATCACCATTCCGAGCGCTCTCCACCACATTCTACTTCCGATCCTTTCGATGGGCGGCAGGCGCCGCCCTCCAAGCCGGAATCCTATTCGGCTCAGCGCCCTTATCAAAGGGCGCGCCCACGGAAAGCGCTCCCAGAAAGTCCTCAGGGCAGCGTGCTGTGATTGCTGCCACCAAGGCTCCTTCCCCCGCTCCAACTCGAGCGGCCTCTGATGTTCCTGCGTACGCCATCGGCACCGATGGCGTTGAAAATCATCGCGCCACTGCGGACCTGAAGCTCAGCCCGGATCAGGAACGCAGGGCACGAGCGATGAGCGAGTTCGCACAGGCGCTGATCGCTGAGGAGAACGCCGATACGGAGAACGCACTCGCAGGTTATCGGCGCGCCCTCGACGCCGACCCGGTCTACACCGAACTCGCCCTCAAAATCGCCTACGAACTTGCCCGGCGAAACGACGTGCCAGGTGCAATCCAAGTGCTCAAGGACGCCATCAAGGCGGCGCCGAAGGATCCCTCCCCCTTGGTGTTCCTCTCCCAGATTTACTCAAAGCACCTCCGCAAACCCGACCTCGCCCGGAAGTACGCCGAGCAGGCTCTGGCGCTCAGCCCCGACCACATCCCAGCCTACGCAGCCATGGTCGAGGTCTCCACCGAGGCCGGACAACTGAAGAAAGCCGAGCAGTTCTTGGATCGTGGCGCACGCTCCACCAGCCGCGACCCCTCCTACTGGCTCCAACTCGGCGAAATCCAGACACGCCTCTGGCTGAAGGAGGATGGAGTCTCCACCCCGGAAAACCTTCAAAAAATGAATGCGGTCCACCGCAAGGCAGCGGAACTGGGTGGCGACCGTGAAACACAGTCCAAGGTGGCTGATTTCTTCGTGCTCTCCCGCCAGCTACGGGACGCTGTCCCGTTCTATCGCGCGGCCCTGAGTGAAAGGTCTGCTCCGAGTGACGCCGCCACACTGGGCCTACGCGAAAAACTGGCGCGCGCCCTCCTCGCCTCAGGATCGAAGGAAGAGGGGGTTGCGCTGCTGGAGAACGTCACACTGGAAAGCCCGATGCGCATGGAAACCGTCGAGTTGCTGGCCGAGTTGTACGAGGCAGACGGGCAACTGGAGAAGGCGGTCCAGAAGTACGAACATACCCTCCAGATCGACTCCTCCCAACCCCGCGGTTTCCTCCGCCTCGCAGAGGCCTGTATCCGCGCCAAGCAGGCCGACAAGGCCGTGAACACCATGCGCGAGGCCCGCAGACGCTTCCCTGACAGGCCGGAATTAGCCCTCAGCCTCGGTATCACTCTCTCCCAGGCCAAACAGCATGAGGATGCCCTCAACGCCTTCGCCCAAGCCCAGAGCGAAGCCGAAGCCAATCACGAAGAACTCCTCAATGCGCAGTTCTTCTTCCAGTACGGTGCAGCCGCAGAACAAGCAGCCCGGATCGACAAGGCTGCGGAACTCCTGCGCCGCAGCATCGAACTGGACCCGGCAAACGCCGCACAAGCCCGCAACTATCTCGGATATATGTGGGCCGACCGCGGTCTGCACCTCGAGGAAGCCACCTCCCTCGTCGAAAAAGCACTCGAGAGTGATCCCGACAACGGCGCCTTCCTCGACAGCCTCGGATGGTGCTTGTTCAAGAAGGGCGATCACGAGCGCGCCCTGCGCGAACTCCTGCGTGCAACCGGACTCATCAAACCCGAAGACCCGGTGGTTCACGAACATCTCGGCGACACCTACGAAGCCCTCGGCAAAAGCCGAGAGGCTCTCCAGCATTGGGAAAAATCCCTCAGCCTCGACCCAGAAAACACCACCGTCTCCGAAAAAGTTCGCAAGGCCAAAGGGGCCAACGCCGCAGCAGCAAATCGCACCGGCCCGGAAGCCAGCCGACCGCAGTCCAAGTAAAACCGGGTCGCCGGGGTGCCTGAGACCACGCAGGCTCACTCTTTAGCACCGAACTTACCCTAAAAACGTGAATGGACGGCCCACGGAATCCACGAACCGCTCGGAAGGAATGGGGGGGGAATGGGGGGGCTGGGAGTCTGTTGCGTGGTCCGTGCATTCAGTGCGTTCCGTGGGCCATTGGGAACTCTCCGGGTTCAGGCGACTGCTGAGTCCTGTCAGTGCCTGGGTACTTGAGAGTAACAGCCTTGTCGTTACAGACTTTGAAGACCGCTTAAAGAGACTCACCCAACGGGTGAGCCTGAAACGGGATGATTTTAACCTGCAAATTCCGTTTCCACAGAAACTCACATCAGATCCGGCAAGTTTTCATCGCCGCATTGAGGATTCCCGGACTTACTCGACAAACTCCAACTCCACCGTCGAGGGAATGAGCCCTGCGGCGTGTGCCCTTCCGAGGAATTCGCGGATCGCTCTCCGCCCCAGATCACCGTAATCGAGCGTGAAATCGTTCACGTACATCCCGATGAACTTGTCGGCCAATCCCTCGTCCATCCCCCGCGCCAGCGGCATGGCATGGGCCACCCCCGCCTGCCGGTGCTCGAGCCCATAACGAATGCTTTCCCGCAATACGACATTGATCGCGCTGCGGTCAGCCGGCGCAATGTCCTTGCGAATCACGTTCCCCCCCAACGGAAGCGGCAGGCCGGTGAGTTCCTTCCACCATTCGCCAAGATCGACCACCTTCACAAAACCGTCGCGCTCATAGGTGAGCTGCCCCTCGTGGATGATCAACCCCACCTCCGCACGTCCCGAAGAAACCGCACCGAAAATCTCATCGAAGGGCACCACCACGTGCCTCGACTCTCCAAGATAAAGCCCCAGCGCCAAAAAGGCGCTCGTCATCGTGCCAGGCACCGCGATGAGCCGATCCCTCAGCCAAGCCTGCACCGCCGCTTGATCGCCGAGGTCCGGCAGTTGCGTTCCCTTGGAAACGATGAGCATCGGGCCGTATCCATCACCCATGCTCGCCCCACAGGGCAGCAACGCGTACCGATCCAATACGTGGGCGTACGCGTGAATCGAGATCGCCGAGATGTGCAGTTCACCCCTCGTCGCTCGCTCGTTCAGGGTCTGGATATCCTGCAGGATATGCTCAAACTCCCAACCTCCCGCCGGAATCTTGTGCTCCGCAAGCGCGTAAAACATGAACGCATCGTCGGGATCGGGGGAATGTCCAAGGGTGAGTTTCGTCGGCAAATTCATGAGGCGGCAGAACGTGCCCGAATCCCCCCGGAGCCGCAATGCGGAAGCACGACCATCATCAAAAGCGAAGCCCCGGCGGACCGCTCAAAGCGATCCCCGGGGCTTCGGAAACTTTGTCCGCAATAACGCGGAACCCTACTTGTCGGAGTAAGAGGCCTGCGTGCCCTTGATGCTCTTCTTCTTGATCCAGGGCATCAGACCCCGGAGACGCTCGCCGGTCTTCTCAATGGGATGCTTCTCCCCTTGGGCAAGCAGCTTGCGATAGTTCTTGTAGCCGCCCTCGTATTCCTTGATCCAGCCCTTGGCAAACTTGCCGGTCTGAATGTCCTTGAGCGCGGCCTTCATGCGCCGCTTCACACCAGCGTCGATGATCTTCGGCCCGACGCTCACATCACCCCACTTGGCAGTTTCGGAAATCGAGAAGCGCATGCCGGCGATGCCGGACTCGTTCATCAAGTCCACAATGAGCTTCAGCTCGTGCAAGCACTCAAAGTACGCCATCTCCGGCGAATACCCCGCCTCGACCAGAGTCTCGAAGCCAGCCTGCACCAGAGCGCTGGCGCCACCGCACAGCACGGTCTGCTCACCAAACAGATCGGTCTCGGTCTCCTCCTTGAAGCTGGTCTCGATGACTCCGCCACGCGTGCCACCCACACCCTTGGCCCATGCCAGCGCGATCTTCTTGGCCTGCTTGCTCGGGTTCTGGTAGATCGCGATCAGCGCCGGCACTCCCTTGCCCTCCGTGAACTGGCGGCGGACGATATGTCCCGGACCCTTGGGCGCCACCATGATCACGTCGACATTCTTCGGCGGCGTGATGGTCTTGAAATGAATCGCGAACCCATGACTGAAGAGCAGCGTCTTGCCCTTCACCAGATGCGGCGCAATGTCGCCATTGTACACTGCGGGAATCTTCGTGTCCGGCACCGCGACAAAGATGACGTCCGCACGCTTCACCGCTTCCGCCGTGTCGAACACCTCGAAACCCTTCTCCTTGGCAGCCTCACGCGAAGCGCTGCCGGGATACAGGCCGATGATCACCTTCACACCGGAATCCTTGAGATTGAGGGCGTGGGCGTGGCCTTGGCTTCCGAAGCCGATCACAGCACAGGTCTTCCCTTTGAGCTGATTCAGGTCGGCGTCCTTGTCGGTGTAGATTTTAGCGGGCATGGATGGGGTATGGATTGGGGTTTGAAAAACTAAGAGAAACCGCAAGCACTCTCACTCGGAGCGGCGGGCGAGTGCCACCTTGCCGGTGCGCGTCAGGTCGCTGATCCCGAACGGGCTCATCAGCATGAGAAACTTGTTGAGCTTGCTCTCGTTACCGGTGATCTCGATGGAGACGTTGCGGTGCTGCACGTCGATGATTTTCGCGCGGAAAATATCGCACATCTGCATCACCTCAGCTCGCGTCTCCGGAGTCACCGAAACACGCATCAGCACCAGCTCACGGTCCACGAACTCATCGTCCCGGAAATCCTGTACTTCGATGACGTCGATGAGCTTGTTGAGCTGCTTTGTCACCTGCTCAAGCACGGTGTCATCCCCGCGGACCACGATCGTCATTCGCGACGTCGAAGGGTCCAGCGTCGGCCCCACATTGAGCGTGTCAATGTTGAAGCCGCGCCCACTGAACATGCCGGCAATGCGTGTCAGCACGCCAAACTTGTTCTCGACCAATACCGAGATCGTGTGTCGCATAGAAAGGGCGGCGAAAGTGGAGAAACCCGCCCACCGCGTCAAACCTAAATCGCCGGATACATCGCCCCGCCCATTCCCCGTCCATCCGGGATCCAGCGCCCACCGCACACCCACCGCCACTCCGCTCATGCGCTAACCCGAATAAATCACACGCGGGGCGTAACGAAAGCGAGGATGCGGTGTTATAGCCTCGCATGCAGACACATACCGGAGACCCGAAGCCCGCACCCAGCCCGACAGAGTGTTTCACCGGTCAGCTGTTTTTTGAAGAACTCGGGGCCCGCAATGTCGTGGCTGATTTTTCCGGCGGACAGCTCAGCAGCGATGGCGGTGCACTCCTGCTCCGACAGATTGATTCGGGCTTGGGCGTCACCCGTACTCTGGCGGCTTGTTTTGTGGATCGACGCGATCCCGCGC
>CAMAUX010000069.1 GCA_945861435.1 Chthoniobacter flavus
CGATAATCGCCCTCTTCCAGTCGCCCTACGGGCTCCTTCCAGAGGGCCATTATCGCTCCAAACCCCAGCCCCCTCCGGTGTCACGAGTTATGAGGCAACGTATCGTCATTTTCTGCCTCCCCGGTGTCATTTTGACTTGAGGCAACACGCATCAACCCTCGGCCTCTCCTGTGCCCTCAACCAAGCGCCGCCAAATCCGCGTCCACCATGATCTTCACCAACCCGCTGAACCGCGTCTGCGGCTCCCAGCCGAGCTTCTCCTTCGCAAGACTCGGATCCCCAATCAGCAACTCCACCTCCGCCGGCCGCTCGTAACGCGCATCATACCGCACGTGCTCCTTCCAATCCAACCCCGCATGCCCGAACGCCTCTTCCACAAACTCCTGCACGGTGTGCGTCTCGTTGGTCGCCAGCACGTAATCCAGAGGCGCCTCCTGCTGCAGCATCCGCCACATCCCCTCCACATACTCCGGCGCGTACCCCCAGTCCCGACGCGCCGTCATGTTCCCAAGAAAAAGCTCCTTCTGCCGCCCCTTCTTGATGGCCGCAACCGCACGCGTGATCTTCCGCGTCACAAAGGTCTCCCCACGCCGCGGACTCTCATGGTTGAACAAAATCCCGTTGCACGCAAAAAGACCGTAGCTCTCCCGGTAGTTCACCGTCGCCCAGTACGCGTACACCTTCGCCACCGCGTAGGGGCTCCGCGGCCAGAACGGAGTGCGCTCCGTCTGCGGCACCTCCTGCACCTTCCCAAACATCTCGCTCGACGACGCCTGGTAAAACCTCGCCGGCACCTTCGTCTCGCGCAATGCCTCCAAAATCCGGATCGCCCCCAGCGCCGTCACATCCCCCGTGTACTCCGGAATGTCGAAGCTCACCCGCACATGGCTCTGCGCCGCAAGATGGTAAATCTCGTCCGGCCCGATCCGGTCGATCAACCGGGTCATGTTCAACGCATCGGCAAGATCCCCGTAATGCAGGAAAAGCCTCACCCCGTTCACATGCGGATCCGCATACAGATGGTCGATACGCGAGGTGTTGAACGTGCTCGCACGCCGGATGACGCCGTGCACCTCGTAACCCTTCGCCAGCAGCAGGTCCGCAAGGTACGAACCATCCTGTCCCGTGATACCTGTGATCAGTGCTTTCTTCATAAATCTTCTAGTTGAAAGGAGACTTGCTGGCCCGCGCCGGCGCGGCCGCCGAAACCACCTGTAACGCCTGCTGCTGATGTGCCAGCAGGTCGCCCACCCCCTTGCGCGCCAACGCCAGCATCGCCTCCAGTTGCTCCGGTGAAAACGTGCTCTCCTCCCCGGACCCCTGCAATTCGATGAACTGCCCGCCTGCAGTCATCACCACGTTCATGTCCACGCTCGCGTCCCGATCCTCCAGATAATTGAGGTCCAGCACCGGCTCGCCCCCCACGATCCCCACGCTCACCGCCGCCACCCACTGGAGCAGCGGGTTCTTTTCCACCAACTTCTGCTCCACAAGCCGCCGCCCCGCCAGCGCCACCGCCACACAGGCGCCCGTGATCGCCGCCGTCCGCGTCCCTCCATCGGCCTGAAGCACGTCGCAATCCAACCACATCGTCCGCGGCCCGAGCGCCTCAAGATCGATCGCCGCACGCAGCGAACGCCCGATCAACCGCTGAATCTCCACCCCTCGCCCGTCCAGCTTCCCGCGCGAAATGTCCCGCGCCTTCCGCTGCAGGGTCGAGTACGGCAGCATCGAATACTCCGCCGTGATCCATCCCCCGCTCACCTTCTGCTCCTTCATCCAGCGCGGCACCCCTTCCTCCACCATCGCACTGCAGATCACCCGCGTGTTGCCGCTGCTCACCAGCACCGAGCCGGTAGCGTGTGGCGCAAAGTCGAGTTGAAAGGAAATCGGGCGGATCTGGTCGCGGGCGCGACCGTCGGGGCGGTTCATGGGCCGCACAAACTAGAAGCCTCCCCCGATGGTGACCAGCCCCTTTTCCCCGCCACGCATCTCAGGCGCATCCTTCATCGAGGGCAAATTGCCTGATCAAGAACACTTGGCGCAAGGCAGCGCCCCCACCCAAGCGCCTCCACCCACCAACCAGCGACGCCCTACTTCAGCGCTCCACTGGCTCCCGCAACAATAACCCCTACGATCACCACCGGATACAACGCCAGCATCACAATCACCACAATCCCCGCGAACTTCCAAAACGCCCTCTGCTGATCCAGCGCCTGCTCCAGATCCACCACCTGCCGCGAGTCGACCAACGCGCCGATCCGGTCCGCATACCGCCAGAGTTTGAGCGCCGGGTAGACATAAATCCCCGCCAGCACCAGATAGAAGACGCCCATACCAATGCTCACGCCCGCCCCGCCCAACCCCAGCTTCACTCCATTCAACGCCCCACTCCCGGAGAACGCTCCAAAAGCGATCATCCCCACTCCAGCCAGCACCATGAACGCACAGCCAATGAACGCCATCACCGACAGGAACCTCACCCACGGCTTGGTCTTCTGCAGCTGCAGCACCACACCCTGCCCCACCCCACCGACCCCGCCGGGAACGGACCCGCCCAAAAGGTCCGCCTGCGGCATGCTGTAAGGGTTGTTCGCAGAATCAACAGGAGGAGGAGTAGGCATATTCATGGGAATGGATGGAGGAATATCGTCCGATAGGCAGCGAACGCATCCCCAAGCCACACCAGCTTTTCTGGATACGGGAAGTTGTCAAAGCCATTCCCCGCCGCTTCAATCCAAGCCAGCCCCACCCAATGCCCACCCCGGCACTCACCGACACCCTGCAGCGCGTCGAACTCGCCGACGGCGTCGAAATCCACCTCCGCATCGCGGGCCCGGCCGCGCGGAGCGTCGCATGGCTTGTGGACTGCGCGATCCTTCTTGTCTGCTACACCCTCCTCGGCATCGCCGTCACCTACCTCAGCTCATGGATCGGCAACGAGGCGGGCACGGGCTTTTTCTTCCTCTCCCTCTTCCTGCTCAATTGGTTTTATAACGTCGCATTCGAACTCGGCCCCCGGGCCGCCTCCCCGGGACAACGCCTCCTCGGCCTCAAAGTCGCCAGCATCAGCGGCGGCCCCGTTTCCCCCCAGCAGTCCATCATCCGCAACCTCCTGCGAACCGTCGATTTCCTCCCCTTCGGCTACCTGTGCGGACTGGGCTCCTGCCTCTTCACTCGCAGGTTCCAGCGCCTCGGCGACCTCGTCGCCAACACCGTGGTGATCTACGCCGGCACTGAGAAACCAGGCGCCCAACTCTCCCTCGCACACACCGCCCCCGCTCCACCCCCTGTCCCGCTCAGCCGGGAGGAACAGGCCGCACTCCTCCAGTTCTTCGAGCGCGCACCCCAATGGTCCGACCAACGCAAACTCGAACTCGCCACCATCCTTGAGCCTCTCACCCATGCGCGCGATGCCGCCTCCCTCGATCAGCTCGCCCGCATGAATGCGTGGCTCCTCCAACTCGGTTCCACAGAGCCCGCCCAAACTCCCGAAGCAGCCTCCGCCGCCACCGCCACTCCGTGAACCCCACCTCCTTCGAAAATCAAAACCAGCCACGCTGGCAGCGCTTGGAGGACATGGTCGCGGCAACCGAGAAAGGCCGCGCCCCCGATGACGTGGAGCAAATCCCCACCCTCTTCCGCCAGACCTGCCACGATCTCGCCATCGCCCAAAACCGCCTCCACCGACGCGCTCTCATCGAACGCCTCAACGAGCTCGCCATCCGCTCCTACCGCTCCCTCGAACGCCGCAGCGCCGGCGGCTGGGAACGCATCTTCCAAACGCTCACCGTCACCTTCCCAAAAGCATTCCGTTCCGAATGGCGCCTCTTCTGGTTCTGCTCCCTGATCTTCTGGGGCCCCTTCCTCGCCTTCGCCCTCTGGACTCCGCACGACCCGGAATGGGCCATGGCCCTCCTCGGTCCCAAACAGATGATCGCTCTCGAGGAAATGTACGGCGGCCATGAAACCACCCAGGAATTCCTACGCAAGGAGCACGGCTCCGACTTCATGATGTTCTGCTTCTACATCTACAACAACGTCGGCATCGATCTGCGCACCTTCGCCGGCGGCCTCCTCGGCGGCGTCGGCTCCCTCTTCATCCTCCTCTTCAACGGCCTCCAAATCGGCGCCTCCACCGGCTACATCCACCACGCCTGCAGCCCCACCTCCTTCTACTGCTTCACCACGGGACACTCCGCCCCGGAACTCCTCGGCATGGTCATCTCCGGAATGGCCGGCATGCGCCTCGGCCTCGCCTTCCTCCTCCCAGGCCCGCACGACCGCAAAACCGCCCTCCAACTCGGCGGCCGCCGTGCCATCCTCCTCCTCGCCGGCGCCGCCGCGCTCACCGCCTTCGCCGCCATCATCGAAGGCTTCTGGTCCGCTCGCATCCTTGCCCCGTGGATCAAGTACACCTTCGGCGCCTGCATGTGGACCGCCACCATCGCCTACCTCACCCTCGCTGGCCGGAATTCCAACCATGCGCCTTGAGGACATCACCATCGCCCTGCGCCCGCGCGGCCCATGGGAAGCCCTCGACCTCGGCTGCTCCCTCGTCCGCCGCGACTTCGCCACCCTCATGGCCCACTGGGCCGCCACCGTCCTCCCCTTCTGGCTCCTCCTTGCCCTCCTCATGCACGGCCTCCCGGAATGGTTCAGCCTCGCAGCCTGGTGGCTCAAACCTCTCTACGACCGCATCCCCCTCTTCTTCCTGAGTCGCGCCGCATTCGGTGAGCGCCCCTCCCTCCGCGAACTCTGGCGCAACCTCCCTCGCATCCTCCGCCCCAACCTCCTCAGCGCACTCTTCCTTCGCAGACTCTCCCCCTCCCGCTCCTTCCATCTGCCCGCCTCCCAACTCGAAGGCCAGAAAGGCAAACCCCTCCGCTCCCGCATCGCCACACTCTCCAGCGACCCCGCCGGTGCCGGCGCTCGCACCACCTGGGTCTTCATCAAACTGGAACTCGCCGTCTGGCTGGGCCTCACCGTCCTCACCTCCGGATTCGTCCCGGACTCCATCGCGCCAGACTTCGAGGAACTCATTGAGTTCCGTGATGCCGCGGACTTCGTCATCCATCCCGCCTTCCTCTGGTGGATCAACCTCTGCTACCTCGCTGCCATCACCATCGTCGAACCCTTCTACGTCGGCGCCGGCTTCGGCATCTACCTCAACTGCCGCACCCGCCTCGAAGGCTGGGACGTCGAACTCACCTTCCGCCGCCTCCGCTCCCGCCTCCTCTCCGCTCGCTCCACCGCCGCCATCCTCCTCCTCGCCCTTGCCCTCTGCCTCGCCGCCCCCGCACAAGCAGCTCTTAAACGGGAAAACAAAAACCCCGCCCCCACAACCCAATCAACCCAATCAACCCAATCAACCCAATCGCCCCCCGCCGCCGCAGACTCCCGGCCCGCTCAGAATGCAGCAAAAGAAATTCTCGCCCGCCCAGAATTCAAGGTCCACAGCCGCACCGAAAAACAGTGGATCGACGACCGCAGTAAAAAGAAGACCGACCTCAGCTTCCTCGGCGCTGTTTTCAAGGTCATCGGATGGGCCGCCACCGCCGTCGTCCTCTCCATCCTCGTAGTCCTCATCATCCGCAACCGCCACCTCCTGCGCATTCCTCGCTGGCGCCGCGCCAAGCCCGCCGCACCCAACGGCCCGCGCATCGTCATGGGCATGGATATCGCGCGCGAAAGCCCTCCCTCCGACATCCTCGCGGCCGCACGCCACCTCTGGGCCACCCGAGGCCCGCGCGACGCCATCAGCCTCCTCTACCGCGGCGCACTCTCCCGCCTCGCTGAACGCCATCACCTCCCCATCGAGCCCAGCGACACCGAGCACGACTGCCTCCGCCGAGTCCGCCACACCGCCAGTTCCCAGGCCGCCTCCTACTTCTCCACCCTCACCACCACATGGGTCGCGCAGGCCTACGCTCAACAACACACAGCCCACGCCCAATTCGAAATACTCTGCGGCGCATGGCCCTTCGATGCCGAACCCAGCAAACACGGCGGCCCTCAAACCCAGAGCCCGCGCGCATTCCAAGCCATCGTCCTCTGCACCGCAGCTCTCTCACTCACAGCCTGCAACGGACACTGGGAGGACAAGGAAATCATCCTCGGCTACAAAAACAAAGCGCGCTCCAACCCCTTCCTCGCCGCAGAAATCCTCCTCAAGGAACACGGCCACCAAGTCGAACGCACCCCCTCCCTCGGCAAACTGCCTCCTCCAAAAAGCGGCCTCCTCCTCGTCTCCAGCGAATCCGGCGTCCCCGAAGGCCGTGCTCGCCAACTCCTCCAATGGGTCCACGAAGGCGGCCACCTCGTCTACTGCATGGCAGGCTCCTTCCCCTCCAACGACTGGCCGGAGAAAACCTATTCCAGCGCGCGCCCGGAATCCGACCAGCGCCCGGACCCCGTCCTCGCAAAACTCGAAGTGAAATTCCAGGCAACGAAACCAAAACCCGCCAAGCAGGAGTTCCCCAAAACGCCCTACGATCCGGAACCCGAACCCTCCGAGAAAAAGAGCGGCGAGACCTCCGTCAGCCGCACGCACTTCGGCCGCCGCAACTTCGCGCTCGAACTCCCCTCCAGCACCTCCTTTTCCATCGATCGCAAACTCGCCAAAAACGAGTGGGGCCCAGCCCCCTCGAAAACCTCCCCCGTCCTCAGCCTCTGCCACGGCGAGGGCCGCGTCACCCTCCTTTCCCACGCCCGCCCGCTGCGCAACCGCTACCTCGCCGAAAACGACCACGCCTCATGGCTGCTCGCACTCGCGGAAAACGACACCAACTCCCCGCGCGACGTCCGTTTCATCGCCGCCATCTCCGACGGCTTCTGGTCCCTCCTCTGGCGCCACGCATGGAGGCCCCTCGTCGGCCTCGCGCTCATCACCGCCTTCTGGCTCTGGAAAAACGCCCCCCGCTTCGGCCCCATCCTCCCCATCGAACTCGAGCCCACACGCCACTTCTCCGAACACATCGCCTCCCTCGGCCACTTCTTCCTGCGCCTACGCCGCGAAGACATCCTTCTGCACGCCGCAGCCCGCGAAGTCCGCTCCCTCTTCGCCCGCAGATTCCCGCAGCTCGCGCTCTGCACCCCAGAGGAACAGACAGCCCACCTCAGCCGCCTCAGCGGCCTCCCGACTGCCCGCGTCCAGACCGCCCTCTCCTCCGACTCCACCCGCCAGAACCACCACCTCGTCCAACTCCTCCAAGACCTCCAAACCCTCCGCCAATCCCTCTCCCTATGATTCCACCAAACTTCCCGCCACCCCTCCCACAGGCCGAGACCCTCCCGCAGCCCGAATCCATCACCCCACCACAAGTCGCCATCCCCCATTCCGCCCAACTCTTCCAGCGCATCCGCGAAGCCGTCGGCAGCGTGTTCATCGGTCAGGACGCCGTGATCCACCAAGTCCTCGCGGCCCTGCTCGCTGGCGGCCACGTCCTCCTCGAAGGCAAACCGGGCCTCGGCAAAACCCACCTCGTCCTCGCACTCGCACGCACCTTCGGCGGCTCCTTCCGCCGCATCCAATTCACCCCGGATTTGATGCCCACCGATGTCACAGGCCACACCCTCTTCGACCTCGCCAGCCAGACCTTCCGCGTCCGCCGCGGCCCCGTCTTCGCACAACTCCTCCTCGCCGACGAAATCAACCGCGCACCCGCCAAGACCCAGTCCGCCCTCCTCGAAGTCATGCAGGAAGCACAGGTCACCATCGACGGCGAAGCCCACCCGCTCACCCCGCCCTTCATGACGTTCGCCACCCAGAACCCCATCGAACAGGACGGCACCTATCCCCTCCCCGAAGCGCAGCTCGACCGCTTCCTCCTCAAAGTCCTCATCGACTACCCACAGCCCGCCGAGGAAACACAGATCGTCCACGCCGTCGCCTCCGCAGCCGGCGGCCGCGGCCTCTCCCCTGCAACACTCCGAGCCGTCTGCACCCCGGAGGACATCCTCAGCGCGCAAGCCGAAGCCGCCGCCGTCCACGCCACCGACTCCGTCGTCCACTACGCGGTCGCCCTCACCCGCGCCACACGCCAGAGCGGCGCCATCTCCCTCGGCGCTGGCACCCGCGGCGCCATCTCCCTCGTTCGCACCGCCAAAGCCTGCGCCCTGCTCGAAGGCCGCAACTACATCACCCCGGACGATGTGAAAACCATCGCCCTCCCCGTCCTCCGCCACCGCATCCAACTCGCCGCCGAAATCGCCATCAGCGGCCAGTCCGTCGACGACGTCCTCGAAAGCGTCATCCGCTCCGTCGAAGCCCCGCGCACCTGATCGCACCTGCCCTCCGCGCATGCGCCCCAACTCCCGGCTCCTGTTCCTCGTCGGTGGATGGACCCTGCTAGGCCTCCTCGCCTCCGCATGGCCCGTCCTCCAACCTGCGTGGACCGGCGCCGGGATCCTCCTGCTCCTCACCGCCGTCGCCGACTTCGCCACCCTTCCACGTTCCGGCTCCCTCCACGCCGAGCGCTCACTGCCGGGGCGCTTCGGACTCGGCGTCCGCGGCCATGTCACCCTCCGCATCACCCACACCCTCTCGCGTCCACTCCCCGTCCGGCTCCACGACGGCCTGCCCGCGTGGTCCCACACCACCGACCTCCCGTGGACCGGCGCACTCGCCCCCGGACTCCCCACCCAGCTCACCTACGAGCTCCACTTCACCCGGCGCGGCCTCCACAGCTTCCAACCCGCCCACCTCCTCACCTCCTCGCGCCTCGGCCTCTGGGAACGCCTCCATCGCATCGGCGGCAACTCCGAGACCCGCTGCTATCCCAACTACGAACCCGTCGTCCGCTTCGCACTCCTCGCCACCGCCAACCGCGTCGAGCAAATGGGCATCATCCGCAAACGCCGCGCAGGCGCCGCCCTCGATTTCCACCAACTCCGCGACTACCAGGACGGCGACGTCCTCTCCCGCATCGACTGGAAATCCACCGCGCGCCGCCAGACCCTCATCAGCCGCGACTACGAGGACCAAAAAAACCAGACCATCCTCCTCGTCCCAGACTGCGGCCGCCGCATGCGCGCCATGGACGGCGAACTCACCCAGTTCGACCACTGCCTCAACGCCATGGTCCTCATGGGCTTCATCGCCTTGCGGCAGGGCGACGAACTCGGCGTCGTCGGCTTCGGCGGCGTCCACCGCTGGCTCAAGCCCATCCGCGGCCAAGCCGCCATGCCAAAGCTCCTCAACCACCTCTACGACTACCAGACCTCCAACGAACCCAGCGACTTTCTCGACGCCGCCGAACGCATCATGGCACTCCAAAAACGGCGCGCACTCATCATCTTCCTCACCAACCTCCGCACCGAAGACTCCTCCCACCTTCTCAAAGCCGCACGCCTCCTCCAACAACGCCACCTCCCACTCATCGCCACCCTTCGCGAAGCCGAAATGGAAGAACGCGCCGCCGCCCCCGTCCACACCCTCGACGACGCCCTGCGCTTCAGCTCCCTCTGCTCCTACTTTCAGGAACGCCAGCAACTCCTCGAAAACCTCCGCGCCCACCGCATCCTCACCATCGACGAAACCGCGCAGCGTCTGCCCATCGCCCTCGCCAACCGTTATCTCGACCTCAAGGCCGGCGGCATCCTCTGAGCCGGCATCTTCGATCGACAACGCGCCGATCAACAACGCCCCGCGCACCCCGCGGCCGCCCCCCTTTCCCATTGCCACTCACCCGCCCGTGTGCGTTCCTCGTAGCGCACGGACCGGCATCGCCGCACCTCCGCGCGGGGTCCCCCCAAGACTCCCCGCCCCAGAACTCCCCACCCCCGCAGACTCACGCCCCATGAGCACCCCTGGCCCCACAAGCCCCACCATCCCCATCTCACGCCGCGCCTTCGTCGCACGCTCCGCAGCCGCCGCTGCCGGCATCGTCGTCTCCGATGCACTCCCGCAACAAACCCTCCGCGCCGCTGAAACCGCAGGCGCCGCAACCACAGCCACCGGCCCCTTCCAAACCATGGGCACCCGCGCCGGCGAAGTCACCGAATCCACCGCCATCGTCTGGACCCGCCTCACCGCACGCCCCACCCGCAACAACGAAGGCAAACCCGTCGCACAACGCACCCAAGGCGAACCCAAGCGCGCCAAGGGCGAAAGCAGGGTCACCGTCCCCGTCGACCAACTCGAGGGAGCCTGCCCAGGCGCACCCGGCCGCGTCCGCCTCCGCTACAGCACCCGCGAAGATCTCGCAGACGCCGTCACCACCGAACCCCTCGCGGCCAATGCAGACAGCGACTTCATCTGCGAATTCAAACTCTCCAACCTCCAACCCGGCACCCTCTACCACTACTCCAGCGAACCCCTCGCCACGGATGGCTCCCCCGCCGGAACCCCGTTCCGCGGCCGCTTCCAGACCGCCCCCGCTCCCGGCGCTCCGGGCAATCTGCGTTTCTGCGTCATGACCTGCCAGGGCTACGCGGACCGCGGCCATCCCGACGGCCACGCCATCTACCCGGCGATGCACGCCCTCAACCCCCACTTCACCTGCCTCACCGGCGACCTCGTCTATTACGACGCCAACGACGTCGTCGCCACCAACGAACGCCTCGCCCGTTACCACTGGGAACGCATGTTCAGCCTCCCGCGCCTCGTCCAGTTCAACTCCCAAAACTCCACCTACTGGCTCAAGGACGACCACGACACCCTCAGCAACGACTCCGGCCCGGGCGCACAACTCGGCGACCTCACCTTCGCCCAAGGCCAGAAAATCTTCCGTCAACAAGCCCCCATGCACGACGACGCACCCCCCTACCGCACCGTGCGCTGGGGACGCGACCTCCAAGTCTGGTTCACCGAAGGCCGCGACTTCCGCTCCAAAAACAAATCGCCCGACGGCCCCACAAAAACCATCTGGGGTGCTGAACAAAAAGCCTGGTTCAAACGC
Source organism: Chthoniobacter flavus (assembly GCA_945861435.1). Taxonomy (GTDB): domain Bacteria; phylum Verrucomicrobiota; class Verrucomicrobiia; order Chthoniobacterales; family Chthoniobacteraceae; genus CAIURC01. The sequence continues at coordinate 10,902 of CAMAUX010000069.1, forward strand.
ACCGTCGCAGAAAGCAGCGCCACCTGGAAAATCCTCGTCTCCCCAACCCCACTCGTCGGCCCCGACCGCGCCAACAAGCGCGACAACCACTCCAACGTCGGCTTCCAAAACGAAGGCGACGAACTCCGCTCCTGGATCCGAGACAACACCCACAGCAACTTCTTCGTCATCACCGGCGACCGCCACTGGCAGTACCACTCCGTCCACCCGGAAACCGGCGTCCACGAATTCAGCGCCGGCCCCGCCAGCGACGAACACGCCAGCGGTTCCCCCGGCGAAAACCCCAAGGTCCACAAGTTTCACCGTGTCCGCGGCGGCTTCCTCTCCGTCACCCTCGCCCCGCCCGACTCCAAAGAATCCAAAAGCCGGATCCTCTTCGAGCACCGCGACGTCAACGGCACCGTCGTCTACTCGTGGAGCTCCGAGCGCCCCGTCTGAACAAAGCCCCTCCTAACCGACACCCCTCCACCCCATCCCCTCGCTGCCCAATGAAACCCTCCCCAATCCACTCCCTCCACTCCCTCCACTCCCTCCTCGCCCTCGCCGCCTTCGCCACTCTCTCCCTCCCGCAAAACCTCGCCGCACGGGAAGCCTCCGGCACCAAGGACGACACGGCGGGAAAACCAGCCTCAATCCAGCAGGAAAACGCCCGCGAGGATGCCGCCGCCTCCAAGGACCTTGCGCGAATCCATGAAAAGCTGAACTCCATCATCATCCCAAATTTGGAGTTCAGGGAGGCCAGCCTCCGCGAGGCGATCAAACACCTCGTCGAAGTGAGCAAGGAGCTCGATGTCGAAGAAAAGGACCCCTCAAAGAAGGGAGTCAACATCGTCCTGCGACTGGACGCTGGCGCGTCAGGAACCAGTGGAGGATCCGCTGCCACACCGCAAAACAACCCCGCCGGACTCGCTCCAGCAGCGATCCCGGGACTGGACGCGCCTCCGACCGGCGCCGCTGAAACCCCCATCACCATGAGCCTCCGGCAGGTGCCCCTCATCGCGGCGCTCAAATATGTCACGCAGATCGCCGACCTGAAGTTCAGGATCGAGCCGTTCGCCGTTTCCGTCGTCCCCATGCAGGCCAGCACGGAGGTGCTCGTGACAAAAACCTACAAGGTGCGCCCGGGCTTCATCGCCAAACTCCCAGTCCCCCCCAGCGTCGCAAATGCCGACCCATCCGATGTGAAGGAATTCCTCATGGCATGCGGCATCAGCTTTCCTCCCGAAGCCACAGCCAGCTATCAGGATTCCTCGGGCCGGTTGATCGTGCGCAACACCGCAGAAAATCTGGAATTGGTGGAGGCACTCGTCGAAGCCAGCGAAGGAGTTCCAAACACCCCAGCAAAGCCAGGAAAGTAATCGATCCCATCCACCTCGATTCGCCTCCCTTTGCCGTGTGACGAAAACCGCTACCCCACAAATACCAACCATTAGCCCGGAACTTCCCCGCACCTCCGCAGCGCGATTCACAAAGCGCTCCCCACCACCCTCGCGCATTCAGACACTCAAGGCTCTCGCCCGTAATCACTGCCCCCCCACACATCCACAGTCTCCAGCGCGTGCAAAACCACCCCATCTGCGCTAACTATCCCCCCGCTTACCCATCCAACTTTCCGCCCCCCATAACTCGCTCACGATGAAAACCACCCCCATCCGATCCCTCCTCGCACTCGCGTCCTGCGCAGCCATCCTCCTTCCGCAGCCCCTCAAGTCTCAGGAGACCGCCACAGAAAAACCCGCCGCTCCCAAACCCGCTAAACCCGCTGCACCAAAGCCCGCAACCCCCACGCCCGCACCCGCCCCAGCCAAACCCAGCCCGCTCGCGCCCGCAGCGAACAACCACGTGGCGATCCCCAAAGACGCCTTTGGAAAAGAGTTCCTGCTCTCCGCCTCCATCATCCCGCAGATCGTCGCCGCCACCAGCACCTCCCTCGCTGGCAAGATCGTCCAGTTCGAACTCTTCCACGACGGCGTCGACCTCTACGAATCCACCGAAGGCCTCGTCGTCACCAAAGACCTCCCCGCCCGCCGCCTCCTCACCACCTTCCCTATCATCCCTCAGGACGATCCCGCCAAGGTCGTCATCGACTTCAACGCCGGCATGCGCCGCGTCTCCAACGACATCTGGTACTCCTCCAGCTCCTCCGAACTCCCAAGCCGCGGCGCACCCGTCTCCCAAGCCCAGTCCCTCGAAATCCCACGCGGACGCGTCTTCGAAGTCCGCTCCGAAGGCTCCCAACTCCTCGTCCGCCAAAGCGCCCAGGTCCGCGACCGCCAGAACGACCCCAACAAGGAAGACCGCTACGAAATCCGTTACTTCCTCTCCCCTTACACCCCGGGCGACTTCTTCACCAAAGAACACGGGCAGGACGTCTCACGCCACGTCCGCTTCTTCGAATCCCACCCCCGCATCGAACCCACCACAGGCCGCACCAGCAGTCGCATCGCCCTCTTCGACATCCGCAAACCCATCCTCATCCACTACAGCGCCAACACCCCGCAGGAATTCGTCGCCCCGGTCCGCGACGGCATCCTCTACTGGAACCGCGCCTTCGGCCGCGAAGTCGTCAAAGCAGAGAAAGCCCCGGACGGCGTCACCGCCCCCGACCCGCGCTTCTCCCTCATCCAATGGGTCCCGTGGGATTCCGCTGGCTTCGCCTACGCGGACGTCACCATCGACCCCCGCTCCGGCGCCTCACGCCAGGGCCAGACTTACATGACCAGCACCTTCGCCATCTCCGGCCGCGCACGCGCACGCGCACTCCTGCGCGCCATGCAGGACACTGCGTCCAAGGACGAATCCCCGAAAAAACCCGGCTCCGCCTCCGCCACCGCGCTCTTCCCCAACGCACGCGCCTGCGAATGCGACCCCGCCGCCTTCGCCTCCCAGTTCGCAGCAGGCCTCGAAACCGCGCTCGCCAGCGGCCAGCTCACCGACGAAGCCGCCCTGCGCCTCTCCTCCGACTACATCCGCCAGGTCGTCGCCCACGAAGTCGGCCACATGCTCGGCCTCCGCCACAACTTCGCCGGCAGCCTCGCCTCCACCCTCTCCCACCGCGAACTCTCTGACTGGTTCAAGGCCTACCTCGCCGACGATTCCACCACCCTCCACGCCGACAAAATCCCCGCGTCCACCGTCATGGATTACAACGAGATCAAGGCCGCCGCATTCATCGGCCGCAAGATCCGCACCTCCAAAGACGTCCTCCCCTACGACAACGCCGCCATCCGCTGGGGCTACTTCGCCAACAACGAAGTCGCCGACAAACACATGATCTTCGGCACCGATCAGGACGTCATGACCTACGGCGATGTCACCCCCTTCGACTACGGCTCCGAACCCGTCATCTCCGCCTACGCCTCCATCAGCGAACAACTGCGCAACCTCCCCAACAACCTCATCGAACTCTTCATCGCAGCCAAAGCCCCGCGCAATCCCCTCGACCGCAAACCCCTCGAGCAAATCAGCCTCAGCCCGGAACGCGCCGCCACCACCCTCGCGGATTCCTACAGCCGCATGCTCTCGTGGTTCAGGGCCGGCCAGCGTTCGATCCGCGTCGAACTCCCCTTCCCCTTCACCGGCCAACTCAACCGTCAGGAAATCCTCAAAGCCCACTGGAAGGCCCTCAACGAACAAGTCGACAAACTCGGCGGCATCGACCGCGCCGCCTTCGCCTTCCTCCCCGTCGACCTCAAACTCGATCTCAAGACCGAACCCTCCGCTGCAGAGCCCGCTGAAAAAGTCGACGCCAAGCTCCTCACCCAGCGCCTCGCCGCACTCCTCGAAAAACCCGCGTACACACAGTTCACAGGCCTCGACGACAAGCCCCACTCCTTCTCCCCGGAGGAAAAAAAACTCATCCTCGAGCGCGGCACCGCCTACTTCGAGGAGTTCCAAAAGCAGGTCCTCCTCCTCACCTGCCAGCGCCTCGCGAAGGCTCAACGCGACCTCGGCATCCGCGCCCTCGAAGAAGTCCAAGAGGACGACGTCGTCGCCAAACTCGAGAAACGCATCATCGACCTCAGCCGCGAAGTCGTCATGGCCCGCAACGAAGAACGCCGCCACCGCGGCAAAGTCGACAAGGCACTCGTCGAAGTCGCCGACTTCCGCTTCGACCTCGACACCCGCATCGCCGCCGCCGGCATGCTCGGCGAATCCTCGGGCTCCTTCCGCAGCTGGGCCAACGAGCCCCGCGCAGACCTCGCCAAGGCCCTCAGAGAAACCGTCGACTCCTCCCTCAACGTCCAGAATTTCAAGGAATTCAGGGAAAGCCTCCTCTCACGCACGCTCCGCGACTGGTACCTCAACCAACAGACCGTCCTCGCTCTCCTCGGCTCAAGAGGCGCACCGCCAACCCCCATCGCCGCCCCGGCAGCGCCCGCCAAACCCTCCACAGAAAACTAAAAGCCCCCCAGCCACCCATCCCCCCAGAGATGAAACTCCGCCTCCTCTCCTTCGTCCTCCCGCTCGCCGCCTTCCTGCTGTCCTGCACACAAAGCCGCGCGCAGCAGCTCGACTTCGGCGACCACTCCTCCAGCACCATCACCACCAAGGCGTGGGAATCCCTCAACGCCAAAAACTATCCCAACGCCACCGGCTACGCCAAAAAGTGCGTGGAGCTCTACGAAAAGCAGGCTCTCGAAATGCAGAAGTCCCTCCAGGCTCCGCTCCCGGGCACCGACCGCGAAGCCGTCTCCAAACTCTGGGCCCTCAACGACGTCGGCACCTGCCTCTTCATCCTCGGACAGGCTCTCGAAAAACAGGACAAGTCTGCCGACGCACTCGCCGCCTACAAACAGCTCGTCACACAGCTCCCCTTCGCCCAGTGCTGGGACCCCAAGGGCTGGTTCTGGAAACCCGCCGACGCCGCCAAGACCCGCCTCAAAGCCCTCGAGTTCGACTCCCTCAAGTAAGCCCGGCACCCTCGCCACCCATGCCGGCACGTCTCCCCGCCCTCCTCCCCGCCGCCGCCGCACTCCTCTGCGCGCTGCTGGCTCCCATGAACCCCATGGGCCCCGCCGCTCACGGCGCCGAGGTCCGCATCCAGCGCACCGACGACGGTCGCTTCACCCTGCTTCGCGACGGCCAGCCCTACTTCATCCGCGGCGCGGGCGGATCCTCCCATCTCGCTCTCCTGCGCGAGCACGGCGGCAACTCCATCCGCACATGGGGCGTCGAAGCCCTCGAACAAAAAGTCGACGGCAAACCCCTCCTCGACCGCTGCGCCGAACTCGGCATCACCGTCTCCCTCGGCCTCTGGGTCGCCCACGAACGCCACGGCTTCAACTACGCCGATCCCGCTCAAGTCCGCCGCCAGCGCGACGACATCCGCGCCGCCGTCCGCAAATACCGCTCCCATCCCGCCCTCCTCCTCTGGGGACTCGGCAACGAAATGGAAGGCCCCACCTCCGACGGACGCGCCCCCCACATCTGGCAGGAACTCAACGAACTCGCCGCCATCGTCAAAGCCGAGGACCCCGCTCATCCCGTGATGACCGTCATTGCCAGTGCTGCGGCCACCAAAGTGCAAGGCATCCTCGCCCACTACCCGAACATCGACGTCCTTGGCGTCAACGCCTACGCCAGCGCACCGGGCGTCGCGGCCGCCGTCAAAGCAGCCGGTTGGAAAAAACCCTTCGTCCTCGCGGAGTTCGGCCCCCCGGGCCATTGGGAAACCCCGAAAACAAAATGGGGCGCGGCGATTGAACCCAGCTCCCGCGAAAAGGCCGCATCCTACTTCTCCACCCAGCAACTCCTCACCGAGGAAGCTGCAGACATCGCACTCGGCAGCTACTGCTTCGTCTGGGGTCAGAAACAGGAATTCACCTCCACATGGTACGGCATGTTTCTGAAGTCCGGCGAAAAACTCCCCCAAGTCGATGCGATGTCCCGCGCATGGACCGGCAAATGGCCCGCCAACCGCTGCCCCCGTGTCGCCCAGCTTCAATCCGAACTCCGTGATGCCGTCGTTGTCCCGGGCTCCCTTTCCACCATCCGCGCCGAGGCCACAGACCCCGACGGCGACCCCCTCCGCTGGGAATGGATCGTCACTGCGGAAAGCACCGACGTCCGCGTCGGTGGCGACAAGGAATCCGAGCCCCCCACCTTCCCGGACTCCATCGTTCAATCCGAACCAGGCCAGGCTGTCATCCGAGCCCCGAAGCAACCCGGCAACTACCGCCTCTTCCTCCTCGTGCGCGACGGCAAAGGCGCCGCCAGCGCCGACAACTTCCCCTTCCGCGTCGAAGCCCGCCCCTGAGACGCGAGGCGTCCCTGCCATCTCCAGAAACACGCTCTAGCCCAAGTTCCGCGGTTTGCGGAAGCCAATGAAACGACCATGCGGGTTGGCGGCGTTTTTCAGCGGTTTTCCTCCACTCCATTTTCGACGATTTTGGATCACTTGGGCGGATTGGGCGCCAAGATATGCGAGCAGCACCACCGCCTCTTCCTCGGGTTTTGCAACCTCCTCGGTCAATTTCCCGAACGTCGCTCCCCCCGCTGACGAGTCCCCTTTGCTTTGCGAATCGTCTCACAGAGCGTCCAGTACTCGTAGAGTTCACCAGAGAAGCGCTTGCGACTGCGGCGTAAAAACCTACCGCCGTTTTCCAAACCCAAATCCATCCCCACAAGGGGCTCTTCTCCACTCCACCCTCACATTGCGCAGTCACACCACTCGCAAACCCACTGCCACTCTCACTTCCCCACCCAGCGTCCTTCGAAAAACGACGGGTTTTTCACAAACTGCGCAACTTGGGCTACGCTGAACACTCCATCTCGCGATGGGTTCAAGGCCAGACAGCCGGATCGGTTGTTCAAGACTACAACGCCCACCCGGTCGTCCGGACTCTTTCCGACGGTTCGTGAGCACCGCCAGAAAGGGCACTCTCCGCCGCAAGCAGACGGGCAACCGCACCAATCAGCAGGCTGCTCGGGAGGGCATGGTGCGCGGGTGCGTGGGCGTCCTTCGAAAATCGTCCGCAACTGCTCGGCGAGGCGGGCGCGGATGGCCTCGACGGAATGATATTCTTCGCCGGATCTTCGCCCGAGCGCAGGAAGGCCGTGGGAATGTCAAACCGACCCACCAACCCATTCGGCAAAAACTCGGCATAGGACGTCGACTTCCGCAGTCGCAAGACCACGCCGACACCCGCAGACTGCAGAGGATCTCCCAAGTTATTAATCCGGCTACTTCATACCCCGCTGTAATTACGGCGGCACACGCAGTGTCTCGATACCCGGCGAACGAGCGATTAAGCCGATGCGCACTGCCCAAGCATCACCAAATCGCCCCGCGGCCTCTAGTGTTCTTTGGCCGCTTGATAATCCCCATTACCCTCAAAACGGCGATGGGACAAGGCGTCGAAACGGAAGCCTTTCAACGGCAGAGAATTCCCATTGCTCCGCAATGAACTTATTCGGTGGCAATACACTCCGTAGTAAAAGGATGCGTTTTAGCGCGCGCCCGCGTTTTCGAGACGTCCATTCACGATTTCAGGGTTACTTTGCCAGCGCTTCGCGCAGGGAGTAATATGCCGGTTTGGGGTTGCAGGCGGTGTCGTAGATGAGGGGGTACAGCGGCTTGACCTTTTCCGTCGGCAGATCGTTGAGCCAATTATATTTGTCGTACAGCCCCCACTGAAGGAGGCCCTTGAAACGCGGCTGTGTGCGGCACGCCTCCACGATCTTCGCATACACCTCCGCCTGCCGCTGAAACGATGCCGGCGATGTGTCTTCCAGCTTCATGTCCAACTCCGTGATGGAGATGTCCAAACCAAGGTCCGCGTACCTCTGCATGTTCCGTTTGAAGCTGTCGATATTGAGGCTTCCAGGAAGCCACGGAGCATCCGCCCCCTCCTTGCTCAGGTGCATCTGGAACCCCACCGCATCCACCGGCACCCTCCGCGCCTTCATCCCCTTCAGCAGCGCGTGGATGTGGTCCGATTTCCCGCTGACCTCCGCATTCGCGAAGTCGTTGTAGATCAACACCGCACCCCTGTCCTCCGTCCGCGCAGCGTTGAACGCCTCGTCGATGTAAGTCCACTCCGGCTTGCCATTCTGCGCATGGGCTTTCTGCCACACGTTGCGCGCGAGCACCCACCCGTTCGTGGACGCGTCGTAATCCACAGCCTCGTTGACCACGATCCACGACTTTACCTTCCACCGATAATGCCCCACCACCGATGCGACCTCGCTCTTCATCGCAGCGCGCAACGGCTCCCAAGCCTGCTTCTGCTCAAGCTCCTTGACCCACGCCGGGAGCGTCGCCGGAAGACCGTACACCAGCGGAGTCCCCGGCACCGCCATCCCGTGACGCTGCGCATAATTTGATCGCGTAGTCCGAGTAGAACCAGTCGTTGTGATTGGGCTTCGGCACCATCTGCGACATGAAGACCGGCATCGCAAGAAGGTTGAACTCCCTGCCCGCCACCCGGTTGAGAAGCTCCGTGTACGGCCCGGACACCGCCGCATAATTCGGATCCCCCTGCCGCAGAAACCAGTAGTGCGACATGAAGAAGCCCATCAACAACCCCTTGCGCTCGGCCGCCTGCCGCAGAGTCTGCGGCGCCGCAACCCGCCCCGGTGAAGGCCCGGGCACCTGCGCTTCCAGCGCCGCATCACCGGCCCATGCCACAAAGGCCATCACGCCGGCGCAAACAGTCTGAGCAACGCGCAGGCGGCGATTGTATACTATCTGCATTTCCATCGGCCCATTAACATTTCCAAAACCAACGTCCGTAAGTGGCTTCCCGAAACCATCAGAAGAGCGACAGGGACTCGGGAGACCGCCCTCTCGGGGGCGCTGGGAATACCCGCCGCTTCGGGCTCCTGCTCTGACGAGCGTCGTGACAGTTCGCAGGCGAAACCCTTTGACGGTGCTGCCTGCGCCGCCACCTACCCGGGGGCTTGCTCAGACTGCCCAGATTGCGACGATCTGGATGGCGCTTGTGGCGTGGTCTTCTTGCCCTTCGGAGTCGGCCCTGCCGCAGGAGCCGCACCCGCAACTCCTTTGCCAGGCTGCGGTGCGCCTTTGGCGACAGCCGGCTGACCCGATGGAGGCGCGGCGGGGGAAACCGGCCTGCTCGGTTGCTGCACTACTCTCCCCTGAAGCTGCTGCCCAGCCCCGGGCGCCGCGCCCGCGATCCCTCTTCCGGGCTGCTGCGCGCCCCTGCCAGCAGTCGGTTGACCCGATGGAGGCGCAGCCGGAGAAACCGGCCTGCTCGGTTGCTGCACTACTCTCCCCTGAAGCTGCTGCCCACCACCGGGCACCGCACCCGCGACTCCTCTGCCGGGCTGTTGCGCCCCCCTGCCAGCAGTCGGTTGACCCGCTGGAGGCGCGGCGGAAGGAACCGGCTTGCTCGGTTGCTGCGCGTCTTTCCCCTTCAACTGCTGCCCGGCTCCGGGCACCGCACCTGCAACTCCTTTGTCAGGCTGCTGCGCGCCTTTGCCACCAGTCGGTTGACCCGCTGGAGGCGCAGCGGGAGAAACCGGCTTGCTCGGTTGCTGGGCAATCTTCCCTCCCTGCTGCGGCGTGACTCCGGGTGCTGCTCCCGCGGCAGGCTCACCCGGCTTCTTTGCAATCTTCCCTCCCGTTTGCGGCGCGGCTCCGGATGCGGCTCCCGCGACAGGCTCACCCGGCTTCTTTGCAATCTTCCCTCCCGATTGCGGCGTGACTCCGGATGCGGCTCCCGCGAGAGGTTCGCCCGGCTTCTTCGCAATCTTCCCTCCCGATTGCGGCGTGACTCCGGATGCTGCTCCCGCGACAGGTTCGCCCGGCTTCTTCGCAATCTTCTCTCCCGGCTGCGGCGCGGCGCCGGGTGTTGCCCCCGCCACAGGCTCACCCGGCTTCTTTGCAATCTTCCCATCCGGCTGCAGCGCGGCTCCGGGTGCTGCTCCCGCGAGAGGCTCACCCGGCTTCTTTGCAATCTTCCCTCCCGTTTGCGGCGCGGCTCCGGATGCTGCTCCCGCGGCAGGTTCACCCGGCTTCTTTGCAATCTTCCCTCCCGGCTGCGGCGCGGCTCCGGGTGTTGCCCCCGCCACAGGCTCACCCGGCTTATTTGCAATCTTCCCATCCGGCTGCAGCGCGGCTCCGGGTGCTGCTCCCGCGACAGGTTCACCCGGCTTCTGCGTAATCTTCCCATCCGGTTGCGGCGCGACTCCGGGCGCTGCTCCCACAACAGGCTCACCCGGCTTCTTCGCAATCTTCCCTCCAGGTTGCGGCGTGACTCCGGATGCGGCTCCCGCGACAGGTTCGCCCGGCTTCTTCGCAATCTTGCCTCCCGGCTGCGGCGTGACTCCGGATGCGGCTCCCGCGACAGGTTCGCCCGGCTTCTTCGCAATCTTCCCTCCCGGCTGCGGCGCGGCGCCGGGTGTTGCCCCCGCGACAGGCTCACCCGGCTTCTGCGCAATCTTCCCTCCCGGCTGCAGCGCGGCTCCGGGTGTTGCTCCCGCGACAGGTTCACCCGGCTTCTTCGCAATCTTCCCATCCGGCTGCAGCGCGGCTCCGGGTGTTGGTCCCGCGACTGGCTCGCCCGGCTTCTGCGTAATCTTCCCATTGGGCTGCGGCGCGGCTCCTGGTGTTTCTCCCGCTGCAGGTTCACCCGGCTTCTGCGTAATCTTCCCATCCGGCTGCGGCGCGGCTCCGGGTGCTGCCCCCGCGACAGGCTCGCCCGGCTTCTGCGCAATCTTCCCATCCGGCTGGAGCGCGGTTCCAGGTGTTGCTCCCGTTGTGGGCGGCGATTGTTCGGGTTTTTTCAATGCGCTCACAGGCATCGCCTCTCCGGTGGGTGAAAGATTTCCCGGCACGATCGCTGGAGCGCTCGCAGGTGTCTTGCCCGCAGCTTCCGTTGCGATCTTGGTCTTTGCCGCTGCCGCCATCTTCGGATCTTTGATGCCAGCCCATCCCGGATCGACGCTGCTTGCAGGGATCGTAGCCGCGATCGCAGGCAGCGCGGTTGCGCCCGCCCCCGCAATTGCCTTTGCGTCCGGGATGATCTTGGGCGCGGGCACCCGCAGCACATCCCCGCTCAGCACACCCCTGCCGTTGGTCACGGGTCCCGCGGGATCCCACCGGTCGACGATCACCGAGGGAACCGGACGGCCGCCAGCCTTGGCGATCGCACCATTGATCCCTGCAAAGCTGGGACCTCCGCTGTAGATCACTGTGGAATTATTGACGATGTTCGTGACGTTGGTCGTTCTCGTGATGATGGAAACGTTCTGCTGCTGCGGGATGAGAATGCCCGCAATGGACGCCGCCCCGAAGTCCCGGACGCGGCAGAAGTTATAATTCAACGGCCCAATGTTGGAGGTGACATCCACCCAACTGCCGATGCCTGTGTAGTCACGGCACCTCGCCTCCGGTGGCAACGGTGCCCACCCCACGCAGCCGTCGCCCTCACGCCATGAGCACCAGGAAGGGGCCCACTTTGTCCCGGGCACCCAGCACCAACTGGAGTCCCTGATACGGAACCAACGCCCGTAGTGACACGTGGCCCAGCCCCACTCCTCGCTGGAATCCCACGCCCATCCACAATCACCGCAGTGCCTCCAGCGCCCCTCCGTATACGGCCTCCACTTCGAGGACACCTTTGTCGGCGTCCAGCAGCGACCGTACCCCTCCACATCCACCCACTTGCCGTTCTTGCTCAAGCTCGGCGCCCCGTAGAAGGCCTCACTCACCACCCCCACATCCGACTCCGCGGACTCCGCCGCTACCGGCGCCCCACCTTGGACGGCTCCTGCCAACGGGGCCGCCCCGGGAAGATCAACCTCCTGATTGGTCAGCGCATACAGGCAGAAGGGCGCCCTACCCTGCTCCTGTGCGATGGTAACCCCGACCGTCGTCGCCCCATCCCAAGTGTAGCGATAGTTGATGTAATAGACTTGGTTGGCATCGGCCATGCCGCCCGGAGAGCTCGTGGCGTCGTCCTCGTTAAAGGGCCCCGTCTGCGCGACGGCACCATCACCCGCGAAAGACAGGTTCACGCGGCGGTTCTGCCCGCCTCCATTGCGCACATAAATGCGCAAGTCATAAGTCCTGCCCACCGAAAGACTCGAAGGCGCCAGCGTGATGAACTGCTCAGACCCATTGATCGCACCACCATTGGCAACCATGTCCGCGAACACCTGCGCCACCACCCCGTCGGCTGCCAGCGTGGAGACGTTGCCCGTCGCATCCGTCAGCGTGCCGCTCGTGACCGCAACAGTCACATTGTCGGCGGACCGCATGTCGCCCCCCCCTGTCAGGGAGTAAAGTGTCACCCCATTGACCACGCGATCGGCGCCCGTCGTATTCCCGCCATCGACGGCGCTTGTGTAGCGGTTCACCGAGCTGATCCCCGAGTTCGCATCGCTGTCCACCGCGGGAATCGCTCCGTAGGTGATGGTCCCCGCATGGGTGCTGAACCCACCCGCAAACGACAATGCAATCAGCAACCCAAGCCGGACCCCCACGAACACCCTCTGGAGTGCAGCCCCGCAGCACCCAAGTCTCCTTGTATTAGTCATATGATCAAACGCCCCCCACGCACTGACACTGCACCGCGGCACTGCACCCAGGCACCGCCCCCAGTCACTGCACCCAGTCACTGCACCCAGTCACGGCCCGCCTTTTCATCAGGCCCGCGGTTTCACCCTCACAGAAACTGTATCGGGAGAGCCCGCCTCCGAAGCCGTACTCCCGATCATGATTCAACCCGAGCGCAGGGGGATTTCATCAGGGAAGGCCGTGACAGCTCACAAAAAAACAATAGGCTGCGGCCGGATTTGAACGTTTGATATTTTTCCCACCTTCATAAGGTAACGGCTTGAGAAACATGACAACAAGGAGAGTGGTCGCCATCACCTTCGGCGACGCACAGACAGGCAGTACGAAATTCCGCATCAAGCAGTACGAAAACTACCTGCTCGACCACGGCATTCAGATGGAGACCTTTTCTCAGAAGGACATCTCCGACCGGTGGCTCGAGGAGATGCGCAAGGCCGATGCCATCATCAACCAGAAGTGCCTGCTGGGAGGCCGGTGGGCCGGAAAGATTCTCGGACTGCGCAAACCCCTCCTCTTCGACTTCGACGACAGCATCTACACCCGGCCCGGAAAGCCGTTTTCATTCATCACGAAAATCCGCGTGAAGCACCGCCTCAAACGGTGGCTGAAAACCGCCTCCTGCGTGACAACGGCCAACGATTATCTGAGGAGCTACGCCGCCGGCTATTCCGACTCCGTCAAAATCGTGCCGATGAGTTTGGACACCCATGCATGGCGCCCCGTGGAGAGGCGGCAGGACAGGCCGGGGCTCGTGATCGGTTGGGCGGGCGCCCCTTCCAACCTTCATCATCTGGAGAAAATAGAGCCCTCCCTCGCCTCGATCCTCGACCAATTCCCCCATGTGTCCCTCGCCGTCTTTTCGGGACAAAGGCCCAAACTGAGCTGCAGATATGACTATGTCCCTTTCCAAGAAGGCGCGGAGGCCGCCTTTGTTCAGAATATCGACATCGGACTTCTACCCTTGATCGACGAGGAGTTTTCCAAGGGGAAGTCCCCGATCAAAGCAATCCAGTATCTTGCCTGCGGAATCCCTGTCGTGGGTAACTTCTATGGCGCGACCCGGGAATTATTAAACGCAGGCAACAGCCTCCCAGTCACCGCCCCGCAAGAGTGGGTGCCTGCATTGAGGCGCCTCCTCACGGACAGCTCGCTCCGGGAGCAGATGGGGAGGCAGGGCCGGCAAGACATCGTACAGGGCCACTGCTTGAAGAGGACCGGGGAAATACTAAAGGACACCCTCCTGCAGCTGATTGAAGAGGGAAGGTGATCGATTGCGATTCAAGCGAGCCGCGCTGAGCAATCGGTCATCCCACCCTGAAATTCCGGACGATCTGATATCCGAGCGGCGCGCTTCGG
>CAMAUX010000070.1 GCA_945861435.1 Chthoniobacter flavus
GTGCTCGGGTTCATCTCCGAACTGCTCGCAGTCAACAAGGCGAACCTCGAAGCCGCCAACAGCCGGATCAGTGACGTGGACGTTGCGCGCGAAAGCTCGCAGCTCGCCCGCTACAACATCCTGCAGCAGGCTGGCACGGCGATGCTCGCTCAGGCCAACCAGAGCAGCCAGTCGGTCCTCCGACTCCTCCAGTAATCCTCGTTAGCACTTTTCAAAGGGGCCGCCCGCAGGGGTGGCCCCTTTTGTTTTTCACGGCACACGCACAGACAAACCCGGCGAAGGAGATCCATTCGCCACGGCCGCGAGGAAGCCGGAGACCACTCCGATCTCCTATCCTCCAGAGGGACGGCCGGATCGGCACCATACGGCGGCGCCGCACACGGAGCGCGTCCGGACAAAGAACACGGCGGCCTTGCGCAACCCGTCAAAGGCGAGCCGCCCAGGCCGCCTTGCGCGGGCGGAACCGCATCATGCGGCGTTGATCTCCGGAAGGAGCTTGGTGGCGATGCCAATGGGGCGGTCCAAGGGGATGCCCGCACTGCTGAGGAGCGTGCCGAGCAGGTCGCCTTGGTTTCCTTTAACCCCCGCGATGAAACGGCCGGGCTGGATCGCACCTCCGCCGCGTCCCGCGAGGATGAAGGGAAGGTTCTCGCGGGTGTGATTGTTGCCGTCCTCAAGGCCGGAACCCCACATCATGATGCAGTTGTCCAAGAGCGTCCCCTCGCCCTCGCGGAGACTGTGCATGCGTTGGATCATGTGGGCGAACTGCTCCACGTTGAAGGCGGCGATCCTAGCGACCTTGCCGACCTTTTCGGCGCCCTTGTTGTGATGCGTGACGGAGTGGTGCTCGTCCGTGAAACCGAGCTCCGGATACGACACACCGTTCGGCGTGGAGCCGATGTAGGTGCTGACGCGGGTGGTGTCGGTCTGGAAGGCGAGGACGGTGAGGTCGCACATGACCTTCATGTAATCGCTCCGCCTGTCGCCCTCCGGAATCTTGACCTCGAGCGGCGGGGAATCGGAGGCGTTGCGCTTGGAAACGCTGACGCCCGCGGCTTCCAGCGCGGCCTCTTTCTGCCGGTATTCGATGGAGGCGATGCGCCGTTCCAGAGAGCGGACGCTGTCGAGGTATTCATCGAGCTTGTGCTGGTCGCTGGAACCAAGCGTGCGGCGGAGATCGCGAGCGCCGCCAAGCACAAGGTCGAGCATCCTCCGCTCAAGAGGATCGGCCGGCGCGCGAGTGCCGTCTGCGGTGGATGCGCCGCGCTGCGCCGGATCCTTGAAGAGACGGTTGAAGACGTTGCGAGGGTTGGTCTCCGCGGGAAGCGGCTGAGTGGGCGAGCGGAAGCTGCAGTGCGAGTAATAAGCTTCGTTCAGGCCCTCTTGGTTTTCCTTGTGGGTCTGGGGCATCGTGGCGAGCTCCAGGGACGGCAGCGCAGTGAGGCCGCCGATGTAATTCGCGGCAATCTGGTCCGCGGAGATGGCGATGTTCACCACGTTGCGGCGCTTGCTGTCCGGAAGACTCGCGGTGAGCCATGTCGATAGTTCCAAAGCGTGCGGCGCGCCGTTGAACGGTGCAATGGGCACACCCGAGATGCCCTTCATGAGAAGGCACTCGCTGAGAACAGGCCGCAGCGATTCCAGACAGGGCGCGGCCTCCGACAGAAAGGTCTCCGGGGCCGACGGCCAGAACTGTTCCGGAATGACCCCGTGCGGCATGTACATGAAACCAAGGCGCACCGGAGCTTTGTATCTGGCGGCCTTGGGAAGGTCGGCCCAGCCCATGCAATCCAGGAGGGGCAGAGCGAGGGATGCACCCAGTCCGCGCAGATAGGTGCGACGATCAATGAGCCATTTTCTTTGCATTGGGGGGAGGTGCTGCTTGTTCGTGGATCCTGCGGTGGGTGAAGGGATAACTCGTGACGACCTTGATAATGAGGGTCTGCATGCGGAATCCGTCCTGCGCGATCGCGTTACTCATCCCATCTAATACAATCTCGTCGTAACCCTCAAGCTGGCGGCAGAGCGCGTAGGCGAGGAGCTTGCCTGCCAGATTGCGGGAAAGATCGCCGGCCCGCTCAGAAAGAATCTGCCGGAGCTCGCGCGGGGACGAGAAGTGTTTGGCTCCCGGCAGCTCGCCCGCCGCGTCGATCGCACCGCCGTTCTCGTCCTGATCCCGCCAGCGTCCGATGGCGTCGAAGTTCTCCAGACCGAATCCGATGGGATCGAGAATTTTGTGGCAGCTGGCGCACACGGGATTGGTGCGGTGCAGTTCGGTCCTCTGCCGCAGGGTGAGGGAGGCCACCTTCCTTTTGTCCTGCTTCTCGAGGCTGGGGACATTGGGCGGCGGAGGAGGCACATGTTCACCAAGCACCTGTTCAAGGACCCACACACCACGGTTGACCGGGCTGGTGCGGTCCGGGAAGGAGGTGTTGGCAAGAATTCCTGGCATGCTGAGGATGCCGCCGCGCTGGGGATTCGTCAGTTGCACCCTGCGCATCTGCGGACCGGCGACCTGCTTTTCCAAACCATAGAGCGGCGCCAGAGTGTCGTTGAGAAACGTGAAGTCGCTCTCGATGAAAACCGCCGTGCTGCGGTTTTCGCGCACGATGGTTTCAAACAGGAGCCGCGCCTCGTCGTACATGGCCCTGCGCAGCGCGGGCGTCATCTGCGGAAATTTCGCAGTGTCGAAGGTCTTGGCCGCCAGCTTCCCCACCCCGAGCCACTGCGCGCCGAAGCCGTCGAAGAGCGCGCGGGAACGCGGACTGGCGAGGAGGCGGCGGACCTGCGCTGCGAGCACCTCCGGCTCATGGAGTTTTCCGGCGTCCGCGAGCGCGAACAGCTCACTGTCCGGCATGGTGGACCAGAGGAGGTAAGAGAGACGGGAGGCGAGCTGGTGATCATCGAGAGGGATGATCTCGTTCGCAGTCTCCGGGCCGTGGGCCGGCGTGATGAAGAGGAACTGCGGAGAAACAAGCACCGCCTTCAACATGAGACGCAACGCGGACGGATAAGAGCGCCCGTCCTCCTTCGCGAGGTCGAAGACTCGAAGCAGCACGTCGATTTCCGCCTGCGCCGCAGGACGTCGAAACGCGCTGCGGGCCAGCGAGACGGCAACTTTGCGCGCCTCCTCGCGCGGGTCAGTGCCCGGAGGCGGGGTCGGACCGAAGAGGCGGGTCTGAATCGCGTTTGGGGGAGCGTTCTCCGGAGCGAGGGCGCGCTCGAGCACCGCACTGGCGATGCTCAGGTACTGCTCCATGAGCAGGGGCGAGAGGGTGTTGAGGTAACCCGCACCGGTGACTTCTTCCGGGAGATCGCCGACGATGGCGGGATCGACGCTGAGAAGATCGTGGAGGGTGTTGCCGAGCTCGGTCCTGTTCAGACGGCGGATCACGAACGGCCCGGGATCTTTCGAGCTCAGGTATTTGCTGTTGGCGACCCACTCGATGAAGGTTGCCGCCTCCTCGGGCGTCGGCTGCATCTTGGCGTCCTCCGGCGGCATATCGTGCCTCTGGATCACCGATGCCGCTTGTTTCCACTGTTTCTGGAATGCTGTGCCACCCGGATTCTTCAGGGCGGTGGAGAAGGAGATCCCGCCTTTCCGCTTCTTATCCCCGTGACACTCGGTGCAGTAAGTCGAAACGAACGGGGCGACTTTTTCCTGAAACGTCTTCTTCGTGGCGGCCTGCGTGGCTGCCAGGTCAGCGTCGGAGGGCGTTTGCGCGCCGACCGCCCAACCCATCAGCAGGGCGGCTCCGTGCACCAGGATGGATCGGACGACGCGCCACGGACGCCTTGCCATCACCGGCAGCGAATGCCGGGCTCGGAGGTTCGTGGTGAAGGCGGGGGCCACAGCAAGACAAGCCTCAGACAACGCTGGTCTTAGCCTAAAAGCGGCGTCCGCACGAGACGCGTGGCGCCGCACCCCATGCCTCGATGGGGCAGCTCGGCCACGAAACAGTCGCTCCCACCGTCTGCATGCCGGAGGCATGAAAGCAATGAGCCGGTCGGTGAACGCAATCCGCAAAGCGGATGGAGGGAACCACCGGAACCCGTTTCCCCACGCGACGCGCCCCGGACTGGGGCGCGAGAAGGACGAGGATAGAGGGGGGATCGTAGGATAGGGACAGGCAAAATCTCCTTCCTCGACCACGACGCCGCCCTTGGCTCCGAAGTTGATGAGCGCGCCGAGCTTCATACCGGGAGCCTTCTTCCTGCTCCGATGGGATCGTAGGATAGGGACAGGCAAGAATGGCACTGAGTGAAGGGCATCGGCCATGCATCGATGGGCTAGCTCGGCCACGAAACAGTCGCTCCCACCGTCTGCATGCCAGAGGCATGAAAGCAATTAGCCGGTCGGTGAACGCAATCCGCAAAGCGGATGGAGGGAACCACCGGAACCCGTTTCCCCACGCGACGCGCCCCGGACTGGGGCGCGAGAAGGACGAGGATAGAGGAAACCTTGATTGTCCTCATCGGCTCCACTGTTTGCAGGCATCTGCCTGCCAGCGTCGGCCCCCTCAAATACCACGGCGACGCCCCTTATCTACGTGCCATTAGGGACAGGCAAAATCTCCTCTGCCCCCCGAAAGGGAACGCTCAGGCGCCCGGCTCCGAGCATCTCATCTCTCGCGGCTTTTGGAGTAATGCGCTCGCCTCCACCGGGGGCATGGGGTGTCCTGTGTTCCGCCCATGCTCCTCGAGGTTCTCGAATACCTGCTCACCCCCGCCTCGCGTTCGGCGCGTGCGCTGGGATTTCTGAAATCGACGATCCAAGTGCGAGCACGATATCGGCGGTGTCGGGCGGCATGGCGCCCCCATTTGGAAGCGACCCGGGCGTGGATTCTCGAGGTCGCCCGTCAGTGCCCCTCGCGGCGGAAGGTGGTGCTGCTCGGAGCGGGGCTCCTGCACGATGTGCCGGTCCGCGAACTCTCCGAACTCTTTGACGAGGTGGTGCTCGTGGACGTCGTACATCCGCTCTCAAGCCGCATGGCCGTATGGCGGCTACCCAACGTCCATCAGATCTGCCACGAGGTCACAGGCGTGGTTTCTGCGCTCGCTGCTGCAGCCGATCACAGCACCCTGCCCGTCTCTTTCCCGGAGCTCTTCACAAACGATCCCGCCCTCGACCTCACAATTTCGCTCAACCTGCTTTCCCAGCTCTCCTGGGTGCCCGAACAGATCCTCTCCGGACGGCGCCCTGCGGCTGAGGTGGACGCTTATCTGGCACATCTCCAACAGGCGCACATCGACTATCTGCGCCGTCTCCCGGGACACACCGCCCTTGTCACGGACATGCGGTGGAGCAGGCGCGCGACCAATGCCAAACCGCAAACGCAGGAGCCGGAGGAATCATGGGACGTGCTGCATCACGGACCCATGCCCCCTCCCACGCGGCAGTGGGAATGGCGGATCGCCCCGGCGCCGGAGAGGGAGCCGGAGCACGACCTCGTCGCCATCGTGGGCGCGTACTCCGACTGCAAAGCTGCATGGCGCTGAGGGAGGCGTTGGCAATGCGAGCCGGGCACGGAAAGCCCTCAGACAAGAGCCCTGTTCTGTTCGTGGGAGCTGATAGGGACAGGCAAAATCTCCTCTCTTGATGCCTCGGTGCGAGAACCCGCGACTGACGCTCACACCAAGGCACCAAGGCACAAAGAAATGCCCCGATAGGCAAAGCACCGCCCCTCCCACCTTGGCGCCCTTGTGCCTTGGTGTGAGATACTGCGCCCGCACCACCGGGATCACGGATCCCTCTTACTTCCCCGGGATCTCATTGACGGTGTAATAGGCCTTGGAATGCAGCAGCGGTGCACCCTCCTTGGACCTGAGCCGCGAGGGAACTGATAGAGAGCTGATAGTGGGGAGCTGATAGGGACAGGCAAAATCTCCTCTCTTGATGCCTCGGTGCGAGAACCCGCGGCTGACGCTCACACCAAGGCACAAAGGCACCAAGAAATGCCCCGATAGGCAAAGCACCGCCCCTCCCACCTTGGTGCCCTTGTGCCTTGGTGTGAGATACTGCGCCCGCACCACCGGGATCACGGCTCCCTCTTACTTCCCCGGGATCTCATTGACGGTGTAATAGGCCTTGGAATGCAGCAGCGGTGCACCGGCCTTGGACCTGAGCCGCGAGAAATCGAAGTCGTGGATGTGCCCCTCCTCGATTTTCTCAAGCACAAGCCGCACCGAAAGACCGTCTGCCGCCGGAACAGCGCTGATGACGCGCGGCGTGGTCTGATCCACCTCCGGACTCCCGTAACCCGCGTGATAGATGTGCGTGTAAGTCGACACCTCATAGCTCGCAGGATCGGCCGCAAACCCAGCATCCACGGGCAGCGTGAACGCGACCACGAATCCATCGGGCCTGATGTTGATCTCGCGCACCTCGAACGGCGTGATGCCGTTCCAATCGATCCGCTGCAACGCGAAGGGCTCGGCGCCTCGCACGGGCCACTGCGTATTGGTGGTGAACCCACCCGCCACCAACTGACCCTGGGGCGAGAACTCCACGTTCATCACCCCGGTCGCGAGGCCCTCGCGGAAGGGATAACAGGCCCCCTGCCACACCCCGTTCACCTGCTCCGTCGTGGCGCGGAGAAGGATGCTGAGCGTGTAATCACCCAGAAAGAACTGCCCCGCAAACGGCCCGAATTTCCCGCCCGTCTGGTCGAGACGAAAGCCCGAGAGCGAGCGTCCCATTTTGATATACGGGAAGCGCACCGCGGGCGGGACGAGCTCCTTCACCCGGCTGCGTTCGATGTGCAGCCGCGAGTCGCTGTTCGGCTTCACCGGCTCCTTCACATCCCCCGCGTACGCGTACCAGTTGTAACTCGCGGGGTGTCCAAGAAATCCCCCCGGCTTCAAATGCTTCAACGAACAACAGCCGTTCCATGGCCCCTGACTCTCGATCACAAACATCGCGCCCTCGGCATTCGCAGCGACACCCGCCGGACTGCGCAGACCGCTGCAGACCGGGATCATGGCCCCGTCCGGCGTGACCTTCACCGCCCAGCCACGGAAGAGATTGTGCGACTCGTAGGAACCACTGAGCCCGAGTGCCACCCAGATGTTCCCCTCGCGGTCGTGCTTCGAGGCGAACGCGAACTCATGCCCCTCCGCGTAGCCCCAGTTGTTCGAGAGCGTCTCGTACCGGTCGGCGACGCCATCCCCATCCGCATCCCGGATTCGCAGCACCTCGCTGAAGGACGTGGCGGTCATCGCCCCGTCCCTCCACGCGAGCGAGAAGATCTCATCCTGCCCGCTCGCGAACAGGTGGAACTCTGGCTGGGGCGGCGTCGCGAATGCCCCCTTGATGAAATAGATGTCTCCCCGACGCGTGCCGACCGCCAGGCGCCCATCTGGAAGGATCTCCAGCCCGCCGGGACGCATCGGCACCGTCGCCGGAATCGGGATGTTCACGATGGGGTAATAGCGCGCCTCCTCCGCTGCCGTGCCCCACATCGCCCCCAACTCCTCGGCGATAAGAACCGGCGCACATGCCCACGTCGCAAGGAAAAGACAGAGACGACGCATCACCATTGGTATTCGAGGGTCAGGGTGGAAACGCCGGCAGGCAGCGTCAGAGGGACGAGCACTTCACCCTCGCGGATCAAGCCCTGATGCGGACTCGCGAGCCGGACCTGCAGCTTGTCGGCAGTGAATTTCCCGGGCCCGTCGGTCGCAACCTTCCCACCGCACGCTGCGCGAAAATAAAACGGCGCTGTGCCAGCAGGCGCCGTGAAACGCAGCGTGCGCCGGAAGAACGGCTTCCCTGCAGCATCCCGCGCATCCTCGAAGAAGTCATCCACCCGAACCTCGCCGTAGGTGTAATGGAACGTCGGCCGCCGCAGAGCATCCAAGTCGTAGCCGCGGAATTGATAGCCAAGGTTTTGCGGGAACCCGAAGGTCGTCTTTCCCTTGGCTGGCCACTGGTCTTCGAGCGAGTGGAGGCGGTGAAACGGCACGCCTGCAGGAAAGGACACCGTGTCCTGACCTCGCGGCTGGAAGGATCCGAGGTCGACCGTCGCGAAATCGCCCTTCCACATCAGCCGCAGCGCCATCTCCTCCGAGTCAAACCCAAGGCTGATCCGCGCCGGATAACCGACGCCGATCCCGCGGTATCCGATGCTACCGCGCCCGCGGCAGATCTCCGCCACGTCGGTCACGCGCAGCTCCTTGGACTGACGCGAGAGGCCGAGGGGATTCTTCGCCTGCGTTCCCGCCTCCAGATAATTCCACAGCGCCTCGATCTGCCTCGCCGCATCCCCGCCCAGCACGTCGGGCCGCTGCGACTGACCGCCCGCCCAGTAACTCGGCATGATGATCCCCGGATGAAAACGCTGCGGAGAATGCATGTAGAGATGGAACCAGTTCTTCTGAATCCGCTGCGTCACGCTCACAAGGTCCAGCGCACCGGCTCCGGCGGATTTTTGGCCGTTGAAATCGTGGCACGCGATGCAGCTGAATCCCTTCTCTCCAATCATCTCGTAGCCCGCTTTCTTCGACTCCTGCAGGTCCGCCACGGCAGGGAACACCGCCTTCTCCAAATGATCCACTTCAGCGAAGAGCGCGACGAGCGGGCGCATCCGGGCTTCGCCAAACTGTGGCATCACCGCGTCGACATAAGGCCGCACGCGCTGTCCCTGAATCAACGCCCCTTCCAACCCGGCGGCCGTCAGCTTCGCTCCGACATCGGAAAGCGTCGGCGGCAGTCGCCCCTGATCGCCCATGGCCGGAGCGGTGCCTGTGAAGAGCGCGTTGCGTTCAGGAGCCACGCCGCCCAAGCCCCGCCGCTCGTGGCATGCGAGACATTGGAAACGCGCGAGTTCCCCATGCAGCGACTGCTCGGGCGTGGAAGTGAGGGGAACCGATTGCGTCACCGCCGGGGCGATCGCCTTGCGCTGTTCTTCCGAAAGGTCGTAACGCGCCCAACGCCCCGGCTGCCCGCTGAGACAGCCACGCATGGGATCGAGCCTTGCAAGCGGCGCGGCAGCACGAGCGGACACGCCGACGTCGTCGTGACAGCGCGCGCAGCCCAACGCACCAAACTTCTCACGCCCCGCCGCGGCCAATTCCGCATCCACCGGCGGACTGATGAACGCCGCGATCGGCTGGTCGGATACCGAGAGCATCGACGCCGGGACCGCCCGCCGCGGAAACTGCGGGCCCTCCATTTCAAACGTCAGCGAGGGGTCCCGGCCCGTGTGGTAATAATCCAGACGGATCCTGCGCCAGCCTGCCGCGAGGGAAACCGCGCCCTGAGTCTGCACCACGCCGCGGCGGTCCTTCGGCTCCTTCGAGAACACCTCCCGGCCGTCCACCTGCAACGAACCCCCGTTGGCCTTGAGAAAGAAGGTGTACTGGCCCGCAGCCGGAAGGTTGATCCACCCCTCGAATCGGACCGCCATGTGATGATGCGTGCGCCCGATGCTGCCCAGCGAGAAGTCCTCCGCGTACCCAGCGCGTTCCGGCTCCACCGCATCCTGCCCGATGCCCTCCCACACCTGGCCGCGGTACTGCGTGTAATGCAGATGGCCCGGCACGCGGGTTTGCTGCAGCAGGTAATGCGCGATGCTCTCCACCTCGCGCGGCGGCAGACGAAGATCCGGCATGCGACCAGACGGACGGCTCAGATGCGGCTGACGCAGAAAATCGGTCAGGCTCTTGAACCCATACTTCTGCTCCAACGCGCCGAGGGGTGTGGATGAAGAGGCGAGCGTCTCCCGGCCGGCTGCATCGCGGGGCGAGTGGCACATCGCGCAGCCGCGTGAGTGAAAGAGCGTGGCGCCATGACCCGCCGCAACGGCATCGGGCGCCTGCAATGCAAAAGACGGCTTCTTGAGCGAAAGAAGGAAGTGTGTCAGCTGCTTCGCGGTCGCCGCACGCTCGGCCTCCGGCATTGCTCCGAGGACATCCGGCATCGTCGACCCCGGCTTCACTGTATGCGGTGCACGCAGGAAGGACTCGATGTAGGCGGGGTTGACGCGCGCACCCACATCTCCCAGCCGGGGCGCCTTCTTGGATGCAGCTGCAAGTGCCGGCCCGGCCTCGTGACAGGCCGCACAGTTCAACTCCTCGAGCAGCAGCTGCCCCTTGAGACTGGCCTCCAAGTTTGCCCCGGTAATCCCGGGAAGAAGCACCTCTGCCGACGCGGATACAGTCGAGACCAGAAGGATTACCCAGACGAACGGGAACATCCGCATGCGGGAACACGCAGCACCGGGGGTGGCCGGGGGGGGCATCGCTGTATCTAGATCCAACGGGGCATCCGTGGGAAGAGGGAAAGCCGGGACCGATCGCCGCACATTACAGCACTGTCCCGAATGGCACTGAGTTGAGGGCATCGGCCATGAACCCGCTGCAACCAGAGAACGCGCTGTTCCCGATGCTGGTTACGGGAAGCCCATTGTAGGTGCCGGGAATGATGATGTCCCCGGACACCCCGGAAGCTCCGCTCAACCGGGCCTCCGAGCCGATGACGGTGAAAAAAAGCCCGGCCGCCCGCGCCTCCAGAAGGGGGTCGCAAGCGCAAGGACACAGAGGACGAGACGCAGATACCTGAGGGAAAGGATCGGGTTCATGAGAATGAATGTAGTCTTTTTCCGCATCCCCGGCGCGCAACAGCTGGAAGGGCTGCCGCCTGCGGCGTGAATGACGCGGTGCAGAGTCCCGCAGGTCAGCCTGCAAACTCCTCCAACCCCCTCGGCCGTAACTTCGTAGACAGCTAATGTTCAATCTATTGATCGCTCCCCTCCTGCCCCGCGCCAGCGGGAGGGCCGGATGGATCTCACACCAAGGCACAAAGGCACAAAGAAATGCCCCGAAAGGCAAAGCATCTTCCCTCCCTCCTTGGTGCCTTTGTGCCTTGGTGTGAGTTCCCGGTTTACTTCGCACGGATCCGCACGAAGGCCTTGTTGGCGGGCAGCCCACTGAGCGGCACCGCATTACTCTGGAACCGCGTCCAGTTCACCAGATCGGTGCTCTGCTCCAGATCGTAATTGAGCGTGAAGGAGCCGTCCGTGTTGCGCGTCAGCAAAAGGCTGCCCACCGACAGTTCTTGGATCTGACCCACCGTGTAGAGGCTGTAGCTGTTTGGCGAAGTGGTCACGTCTGCCCGACCCGCCGTCTGGCCCGCTGCATACTGCGCGCTGTCTCTCGTGGCCATTTGCGCATCGGTGTAATAGCGGCGGACCGTCGTCCCCTCGGGGAAGGCATTAGCGCCAAGCGTCGCGGCTCCTGGAATCAATACGCTGGGCAAACTCACGCACCGTGCAAAAGCGTCCGCCTCAATCGCGGCCACACCCGCGCCAATCGTCGCGCTCGTCAGCCCGCTGCAATCGGCAAACGCTCCCTGCCCGATCCGTGTCACGCTGTCCGGGATCGTCACGTTCTTGAGGTTCACGCAACCGGAGAACGCTCCCTGCGCAATGCCGGCCACCAGATGCCCTCCGATCGTCCCACGAATCGTCACTGCTCCGCCGTCTCCCGTGTAGCCGGTGATCGTCACCAACGTCCCGTTATCCGTATAAGTAAAATCCACGCCGGTCGTAAAAGCGCCAACTGTGGTGTAGGTGGTGCCAACACTGTTGGTCGCGTACGCCGCATAACTGTAGGCGGTCTCCTGGCTGAGGACCGCGGCGCTGACGGTGAACGCGCCCATCCCGGCGGATTCCGCCAGCACGTTCGTCACGTTTGCCCCGCCGATCTGCGGGTTCGCGTTGTCCGCCGTCCGGGCATACACCACGCCGCGCGCGGTGACATTCACGCCTCCCGTGGCCGTCACCGCGCCGCCCAAGGTCGCGCGTATCGCTCGGATACTCGCGCTCGTCGGGCTGCCCACGCTCGGGGCGCTTGGGATGACCGTGAGCGTGTAAGTCTCGGACGCCTGATTATTAAACCCGACGGCGGCGGCTTGGGTCGCGGTGATCGTAACGGTCCCGACGGCGACACCGGCCACAACGCCCGCGGCATTCACCGTGGCGATCGTCGGACTGGCGCTCGAATAACTGATCGCTCCGTAGCCACTGCCGGAGAGGCTCGACGTCGCGGCATTAGCAAACGTGGCCCCGACCGCCACGGAGGCCGAGCTCCCTGCCGCAAAAGACAGGGTGGGCGTGGGCAGCATGGTCGTGAAAGTGCCAGCACTACTGTAGGCGGTGCCGACACTGTTGGTCGCATACGCCCTGTAGCTGTAAGTAATTCCCGGGCTGAGCCCGGTGGCACTGAGGGTGAACGCGCCAGTCGCCGTGGTTCCCGCCACCACATTAGTCACGCCGGTGCCGCCGATCGTTGGGTTGCTGTTATCCGACGTCTTTGCGTAAACCACGCCGTAGGCACTCAGAGTTGCTGCTCCCGTGGCGGTCACCGTGCCGCCCAAGGTCGCACTCGTCACGCCGACACTCGCGCTGGTGGGGGTGGCCACGCTCGGAACCACGGCGGTGACCGTGAGCGCATAAGTCTTGGAAGCCGTGTCATTAGTCCGCGCATCTCTGGATGCTGCTTGGGTGGCGGTGATCGTCACCGTGCCGGCGGCGACTCCGGTGACGAGGCCCGTGGCGCTGTTGACCGTGGCGATGCTCGGAACGGAGCTCGTGTAGCTGATCGCTCCGCTGCCTTCGCCGGAGATGCTGGACGTGGCGACTTTTGTAAAAGTGGCGCCCACCTGCACCGAGGCCGACGTCGGCGTTGCAAAGGAAAGGACAGGAATGGGAGCCAGCGAATAATTCAGGATCCGTTGGGTGCTCGGGATTTCATAGTAAACGGTATAAGCGTCGGCAAAGTAAAATAAACTAGGATAAGATCCTCGGTTGTTTCCCGTGAGCGCATTGACGGGCATGGCGGGCAGCACACAGGACCGTGCATAACTTCCTCCCACCCCCACCAGAAACTTGTCACTGGCGATGCGTCCATTTCCAGGGCTTGCGACATCGACGATCCGCCAATTGCGCTCCGACTCCACAAACATCAACTCCTTCGCACGGTCGCTCAAATAGAGCGCTCCCCCACCGCTCAGGGTTGCCGCGGTTGCCAAACCGCCATCTCCCGAGGAAACCCCTAAAAAGTCGCGAAGCCCCCTCCGTGTCCAACCTCGAACCCCAAGAAACGACCGCCTCCGCCCGGCCGGAACCGTGACTGATGACAAGGCCCCGGGCGGCCAGGAAGACCGGCGGGATCTCACACCAAGGCACCAAGACATAAAGAAATACCCCAACATACAAAACGCCGCACCTCCCACCCTTGGTGCCTTTTTGCCTTGGTGTGAGATCTGCAGCTCCGGCGGCCCCGCCTACGCCATCCCCGCGCGAGCGGGAGGGATCTCACACCAAGGCACAACGGCACAAAGAGATGCCCCGACAGGCCAAGCGCATCCCCTCCCCCCTTGGTGCCTTTGTGCCTTGGTGTGAGACCCGCGGCCACGGATCACCCCAAGACACCCGATCCCAAACAACCCCTCCAATCTCGCCTTTTAGCCCCAGCGTAAAGTCGTTTACCTAATTGACTAATGAGCGGCAGTGGAAGCTGCGCTCCCGCCATGTACAATGCGCGCGCCACCACCCCATCGGAGTCCCTCATGAAATCCCCGCTCCTTCTCCTTCTGGTCAGCCTCGCCACTCTGGCGTCCTCCCGCGCAGAGACCATCGACGGCCAGTTCCCGGTCACCTCCAACCTCAAGGCCGGCGTGGCCAAGGTGGACATCACGCCCGCCGTGGTCGCCAACTTCTCCGTGACAGGCCACCGGCGTGATGTCTCCGGGGTGCGCGATCCCCTGCGCGCGGCGGTCCTCATTTTGGACGACGGTGAGACCAAGGCCGCCATCGTCACCATGGACACCATCGGCGCATGGGAGGCCATGGTGAAACAAGCACGCCCACGCATCGAAAAGGAGACGGGCGTCCCGGCGGCCAACATCATGATCTCCGCCTCCCACAACCATTCGGCGCCTGACTTCGTCGAAAACCCGCAGTGGGCCTCGGAGCTCATCGGAAAGCTGGGATCCGCAGCGAAGGAAGCGGCCGGCAAAATGCGCACAGTCAGTGTCGGCTATGGCGAAGACCGCATCGGATTCGGCATCAACCGCCGCAAGACCATCGATGGCCGGGCGGTCATCCGACTCAATCCGGAAGGGCCCAATGATCCGCGCGTGAAGGTGCTGCGCTTTGATGATGGCACGTCGCTCACCCCCATGGCGGTCATCATGCATGCCGTCTGCCATCCGTGCTTCTTCACATGGGGCGACAAGGGCTCGCCGCCTTATCCCAAGGGTTACCCGAAGATGTCGGCCGATTTCCCCGGCGAGGCGCAGAGCTTCGTGGAGATGATCTACGGAAAGAAGACCTCGGTCCTCTTCCTGCAAGGCTGCGCGGGCGACATCCGGCCGAACCTCCCTGGCTATCCGTACCGCTGCGCCGACGAGGCCGATATCCAGTGGGCGGGCCGCGATCTGGGCGGTGCAACAGCCCGCGCGGCTGCATTCAGCGTGACCCGCGAGCAACTCGCCAGACGTGAATCCTTCTACCAGATCCGCGTGGCCAGCGAGACGATCGACCTTCCCGGCAAGGAAGCCCCCGTCCCCTCGGAGCTGATGGCGATCAAGGTCGGGCCGTTCCTCTTCCTCTCCATGCCGGGCGAACCGATGGTCGAGTATGGGTTCAAACTCGAGAAAGCCATTGCCGACCGCGCCACGCCCATCATCGTCGGCTATACCAACGGCAACATCGGCTACATCGCGACCGCCGATTCCCACGCGGTCGGTGGTTATGAACCCCTCCGTTCTCCACTCAAGCCGGAGGCCGAACAAATCATCCTCTCGCATCTTGGCGCTCTCACGGACCGCGTTGTCGGCGACGTGTTCGCCTCGTTTTCCAAGCATCCCGGGGACGTCGTGAAGCGGGAGGCCGAGGAGAAAGCGCGCCTCCAGTCGGTGCGCCCCGCGAAGCCATAAAGCCATCACCCGCACCGACGCATGCACCACCCCTCCTCACGCAGCTTTTCGATCAGCGACGGTCACTGGATCCAGGGCGAGCCGGCTTCTGTGATGAACGTGCGTTTCCAACTGGAGGAACTGGACGCGAAGCTCCGGTAGCCCGGGCCCCTCCTCGCTCACACCCCCTTCCTCCATGTCCGACCCGGCCGCACCCACGCACATCCGTCATCGCATCATCGGCGTGACGATGCTGATGGCGTTCATCCTCTATCTCGACCGCATCTGCATGGGCGAGATCGTGAAGTCGGTTTCCTTCAACAACGATCTCCACCTCACCACCGAGCAGATCGGGCGCATTCTGGGCGCGTTCTTCTTCACCTATGCGCTGCTTCAGGTGCCGGCAGGCTGGGCCAGCGATCGTTTTGGCGCGCGGCCCATGCTGACCCTCTACATCGTGCTGTGGTCGCTGTTCACCGCGATGACGGGCTTTGCCACGAGCTTCGCGGGCCTGCTCGCCGCGCGTCTGCTGTGCGGCATGGCTGAGGCCGGCGCCTATCCGACGTCGATGGCGCTCATTCGGAAATGGATCCCACTCACGGGCCGCGCCTCCGCCAGTGGAATGGTCGCGTTAGGCGGACGCATCGGCGGGACGCTGGCTCCATTCCTCACCATCTGGCTTATCGTGAAAATGGGGAACTGGCGCACCTCCCTTTGGATCGATGGTGCGGTCGGTCTGATCATCGCGGCGATTTTCTGGAAAGTCGTGCGCTCGAATCCGCACGAGCATCCGCAGGTCAACGCGGCGGAACTGGAATGGATCGGCAGGCCGCAGGGCGAGAAACCGCTGAGCGCGCGGGAACTCAAAAGCGCGCTGTGGAGCTTCATCAAGAGTCGCAGCCTGTGGTGCAACTCCGCCGCACAGATGCTGCAAAATATCGGCTGGGGATTCCTCGTGACCTGGCTGCCGACGTACCTCGTCAAGGAGCGCGGTGTGGGCGAGATCGAGGGCGGCAAGATGCTCACCTATGTGCTGGCCTTCGGCATGCTCGGCCAAATCGCAGGCGGCTATTACTGCGACTGGGCCACGCGCCGTTTCGGTCTGCGCTGGGGCCGCCTCCTGCCAATGAGCAGCTCCATGTTCGTCTGCGCCACAGCGTATGTCTTCTGCCCTTTCGCGGACTCCACGTGGACGCTCGTCGCGTGTTGCGCGGTGGTCTCTTTTTCCACCGATCTCGCCAACCCCGCGCTCTGGGCTTTCATGGGGGACGTCGGCGGACGCGCCACCGCAGCCGCAGGCGGCTGGGGCAACATGTGGGGCAACTTCGGCGCCAGCGCAGGCGCCCTGCTCATCCCATGGTTGATGAAACTCGGCGGAGGCGACGGCAAGACGCTCGTCTTCTTCACGCTCGCGGGAGTCTTCGTTCTCGCCGGCATCGTCGTGCTGCCCATGGATGCGACGCAGAAGCTTGTCCCCGACGAATCTCCCGAACCCAAACTCACCACCGAATGAACCATCCACTCGTTTCCTATCCTCAACTCAAAGACACACCGACCTCGCACCTGCCCTTCAGCCCCTGCGTCGTCGTGGGCGACCTCATCTTTGTCTCCGGACAAGCCTCGGTGGACAAGGAGGGCAACATCATCTCCGACACCTTCGAAGGGGAGTTTCGTCGCAGCATGGAGAACGTCCGCCTCGTGCTGGAGGCCGCAGGCAGCGATCTCGCCCACGTCGTGCAAACACGCAACTACGTCCGCGATGCGGCGAACCTGCCGCTCTACAATCAGCTCTACCGCGAATACTTCCCCGCACCCTCTCCCGCCCGCACCACGATCACCGACTGCCTCCCGCCCGACCTGAAATACGAGGTCGAGGCTGTGGCCGTGCGTCGCCCCTAATTGCGCCCATCTTCCCCATCTGATCATGACAGACCGCTACGCCGCCTCACGCCGCCTTCACGAGCGGGCCATCCATTCCATCGCCGCTGGCGTGAATAGCGGTATCCGCAAGATGGAGCAGCCGGTGCCGCTCTATTTCCAAAAAGGCAGCGGCCCGCGCGTCTGGGACGTGGACGGCAACGAATACATCGACTTCCAGATCGGCCAGGGCGCACTGCTCTACGGCCACGCACCCGCCGGCATGGCAGACGCCATCGCTGCACAGGCGCGGCTCGGAACGCATTGGGCCGCACAGTGCGAACTGGAGATCGACGTCGCCGAGCGCATCCAAGCCATGGTGCCCGGCGCCGAAAACGTGCGCTTCAACAATTCCGCCACCGAGGTCGTCCTCTCCGCCCTGCGCCTCGCACGCGCACACACCGGCCGCCCGCTCATCCTCAAGTTCGAGGGCGCCTACCACGGCTGGGCCGACGAGGGGCTCGTGGGCTTCGCCCCCCCGGCCGACCGCTGGGGCGACGACGAATCCCCCACCCGCCTGCATCCCAGCCGCGGTGTGATCCCCGAGGTCCTCGACACCTTCGTCGTCGCACGCTGGAACGACCCCGACCATCTCCGGCGCAAAGTCGCCGAATTCAGGGGCCGGATCGCCGCGATAATCTTCGAACCCATCATGTGCAACACCTGCTGCATGGAGCCCGTTCCCGGCATGATCGCCACGATCCGCGAACTCTGCGACAGCGAGGGCATGCTCATGATCGCCGACGAAACCATCACCGGCTTCCGCACCGCTCCCGGCGGCGCACAGGAGTCGCTCGGCTTCGTCCCGGATCTCACGATTCTCGGCAAAGCCGTCGGCGGCGGCCTCCCCTTCGCGGCACTCGCAGGACGCAGATCGGCGATGCAGAAAATCATCGAGGGCAGCGTCGTCCATGCGGGCACGCTCAACGGCAACCCCCTCTGCCTTGCCGCGAGCAAGTGGTGCCTCGATCACATCGCATCGCTCGGGGACCAGCATCCACGCGTCGCCACGGCTCTGGGCCATCAGATGATGACCGGCCTCCGGACGCTCGCGGATCAACACGGGATCCCCCTTCGCCCGCAGGGTCCGGGCCCTGCCTTCCATGCGGTCCTGCTCAAGCCCGGCGCCTCCGAGGGTCCCGTCCACGATTATCG
Organism: Chthoniobacter flavus; assembly: GCA_945861435.1. Lineage (GTDB taxonomy): Bacteria > Verrucomicrobiota > Verrucomicrobiia > Chthoniobacterales > Chthoniobacteraceae > CAIURC01. The sequence continues at coordinate 17,993 of CAMAUX010000070.1, forward strand.
CGACTATGTGCGCCGCCACGATGCCACGCGCTGGACGCATCTGCGGCGCTGCCTGCTCGATCACGGCGTGCGCGCGATCGAACGCGGCCTGTGGTTCATCAGCCTCGCCCACCGGGAGGAAGACATCCGCGAGGCGCTCGAGAAATGCGCCGCCGCCTTTGCGGTGCACGCACGCGACTGGAAGCCCGCGTAGACTGCCAATGAACACGCAACCCGCCATGCCAGCCTCTTCCGCGGTGGACGCGCTTGTCGCGCAGAGCACGCGCGCACAAGCCGTGTCGCGTCGGAGGATGAGGCGCTCCCTCGCACTCTCCCCGCTCCTCGCGTTCATGGCGCTCATGGCGGCAGTGTGGGGAGCCCCGCTGTTCGCACAGCAACGCGTCCCGTGGACCACGTCCCACATTCACGGCACGCCGGAGCCACCACCGCCCTACGTGCTCGAACGGCTCTATCCGAAGCTCGGCTTCAACAGGCCACTCGACGTCACGCCGCTGCCCGGCACCAACCGTCTCGTGGTGCTCGAGGAAACCGGGCGCATGTTTTCCTTCGTTCCTGGCGCAGACGTGGAGAAGGCGGATCCCTTCGGCACCCTCTCGGACTTCGATCGCCAGACCGCGCGTTCCTATGCGCTCACGTTCCATCCGCGCTTCAAAGAAAACCGGTTCGTGTTCACATGGATCGTCCGCGATTTGAAGGGCGCAGATTCTCTGGAGGATGGAACCCGGATCGTGCGCTTCCGCGTCACCGAATCCTCCCCGCCGCAGCTCGATCTCAGCAGCGCAAAGACGATTCTCACATGGCGCGCCGGCGGCCACAACGGCGGCAACCTGCGCTTCGGGCCCGACGGTATGCTGTACCTCTCGACCGGAGACGGCACGAGGCCGGATCCGCCGGATGCCGAAGCCACCGGACAGGATATCAGCGACCTGCTTTCCAGCGTGCTGCGAATCGACGTGGATCATCCGGACAAGGATCGCGCCTACAGCATCCCCGGCGACAATCCGTTCCTGAATATGCCGAAGGCGCGCGGCGAAGTCTGGGCCTATGGACTCCGCAATCCGTGGCGCATGAGCTTCCATCCAAAAACCGGGGAGCTCTTCGTTGGCGATGTCGGCTGGGAATTGTGGGAGGCGATCTGCCGCATCCAGCGCGGCGGCAACTACGGCTGGAGCATCACGGAGGCCAGCAAACAGGATGTGCGCCCCGATCGCGTGCGCGGTCCGTCTCCCATTCTTCCACCGCTCGTCGCGCATCCGCACGGGGAGGCGGCGAGCATCACGGGCGGGGAATTCTACCACGGCAACAAGCTCCCCGAGCTCAAGGGCGCTTATGTTTACGGCGACTGGCAGATGGGCACCTTCTGGTCGCTGCGCAATGACGGCGACCGGGTGCTCGAACATCGCGAGCTCGCGCGCAGCTCCCTCATGCCGGTCAGCTTCGGCCTCGATCACGAGGGCGAACTGCTCATCGTCGATTACAGCGCCGGCGGGCTCTGGCACCTCGCAAAGCGCCCCGAAACGGCCGCCGCAGCCCCTTTCCCACGCAAACTCAGCGAGACCGGGATCTTCACTGCAACACCCGCACAAACACCCGCGCCGGGCGTGATGAGCTTCGAGATCAACGCCCCGCGCTGGGCTGATCACGCGACCGCGCAGCGCTGGGTCGCACTTCCCGATCAGTCCGGCGTGAACGTCGCCGCCGCGTCCAAGGGCGTGGTGCTCCGCGGTCGCTGGGAATTCCCCGCCGGAGCGGTTCTCGCGAAGACCTATTCCCTCGAATTGGAGCGCGGGAATCCCGCCACCAGCCGGCGCGTGGAGACACAGGTCCTCCACTACGACGGCGCCCTCTGGGGCGCGTACAGTTACCGATGGAACGACGCACAGACCGACGCGGAACTCGTCCCTGCGCAGGGTGCGGACACCACATTCACCGTGAAGGACAAGGCCGCCCCCGGTGGCGCACTGGACCAGCGCTGGCGCTTCTACAGCCGGAGTGAATGCGCACGCTGCCACACGCTGATGAACACGTTCGCCCAAGGATTCAGCGCGCTCCAACTCGACCGCACCACCCCGCAGGAGCCGGGCCGCCAGCTCGACGCACTCACCCGCCTCGGCATCACTCCCGCAGAGCCGCGCCTCACAGATCCGCACGGCAAGGTGGGCAGCGCTGAGGTGAAGGCGCGCAGTTATCTGCACACCAACTGCGGCGTCTGTCACCAGTACAACTGCGGGGGCGGCGTGCCGAGCTACATGAACATCGAGGCCGCCCTCAAAGATGCCAGCCTCATCGACGCGAAGCCTGTACAGGGCGGGCTCGACCTGCCGGACGCCCGTGTCATCGCCAGCGGCGATCCGAGCCGCAGCGTCCTCCTTTACCGCATGGCCACCGCCGGCCGCGGCCACATGCCCTATCTCGGCAGTCATCTCGTGGACGACCGCGGCATCCTCGTCGTGCGCGACTGGATCGCCGGCATGAGGGCCAATGGGCGCGACGTGAGCCCCGCGACACGCGATCAGCGCAAGGCCGAGGAGCAGGCGCTCACCGCACTCGCAGCCGGGGACCCCTCGCAACTCGGGCCGCTCCTCGCCAGCAACAGCGGCGCACTCAGCCTCCTCCTCGCCCTCCTCGATAACAAGCTCACCGCCGAGATCCGCGCCAAAGCCATCGCCATGGGCAGCGCCAGCCTCGAACCACTCCGCCGAGATCTGTTCGAACGCTTCCTCCCCGCATCCGAAAGGCGCAACGTCCTCGGTCCTGACATCCAGCAGGCCGCCCTGCTCGCCATCAAGGGCGACGCAGCGCGCGGACGGGTGCTCTTCGGAAGCGTGTGCGCCAGTTGCCATCGCGTGGAGGGAGCCGGCATCGACTTCGGGCCAGACCTCAGCCACATCGCAACAAAGTGGGGACGAGCCTCGATGCTGGAGCAGATCCTTGCCCCGTCGAAACTCGTGGAGCCGCAGTGGCAGCTCACCTCGCTCGAAATGAAGGGTGGCGCAAACAAGGCGGGCTTCGTCACTGCACGCACCTCGACCGCGCTCACGCTCAAGATGGCGGGCGGCCTGACCGAACAGGTGGCCCTTTCGGACATTGTAAAAACCACCACCGCTCCCGGCTCCGTGATGCCCGAGGGCCTTCTGCAAAGCCTCACCGCCCAGGAAGCGGCAGACCTCCTCGATTACCTCGGCTCGCTCAAGTAGCCGCCGCAAACACCAGCCTCCTCATGACCACAGCAACCAACGACGACACGGCACGACGCGCCTACTGGACCGAGCAGATGGAACTCGGCTACGCGATGGTCGAGAAGCTCATCACATTCCCCGTCGCCGAGTGCGGCGAACGCTTCGCCTGCATGCGCTCCGCAGCGGCCGCCGCAAACGTCGAGATGCTCTTCTCCACCAGCAAGATCGCAGGAGAACTGGAGCGCGTGTTCTTCATGCGTGAGAGCCTCGTGCACGATGTCGTCACCATCGGACGCGTGATGAATGAGCGCGGATGGATCCTCAAAATCGAGGACGCCTTCCGCTCCCTCGCGATGCAGGGCCAGCTCGTGCGCAAACCCCAGGTCTTCGATGCCATCCTCAAAAAGTGCACCTGGGAAAACGGCGGCGAGATTCCGTCCGTTGAAATGATCTTCCGCCGCGCCATCGTGATGACCGCGAACATCCCCAAGATCGGCACCCACATGTCCGGTTCGGCGATCGACGTGTCGGTGTTCCACCGCGACGACGGCCGCGAGGTCTGGCGCGGCAACGCCTATCTCGAGATGAGCGAACGCACGCCCATGCGCTCCCGTTTCGTCGAGCCGGAACACATCACGAACCGCCTCGCGATCACAGAGGTGATGGAGGCGCACGGCTTCATGCATTTCCCCTTCGAATTCTGGCATTTCAACAAGGGCGACGCCGGCGATCACATCCTCAATCACAACCCGGCCCCGTGCCGCTACGGTCCGGTGAATTGGAACCCTGTCACCAACGAGGTCACACCGGTCGCCGATCCCTTCTCACCGCTCAATCCGCTGCCCGTCATCGAAAGGGAGATCGCCGCCGCGCTGCTCCGCGCACAAGGCCAGTAGCACCAACCCACGTCCCGATGAAAACACCCTGCCTGCGATTACTCGCCCTCCTTCTCCTCCTCTGCGCAACGGCGCACGCGGATCAACCACTGGTCTTTATCTCCGCCTTCGCCTCCGGCGAAAAAGGCGCCATCCACGCCTTTGCCTTCGATACTGCAAAGGGCGCGCTCGAACCACTGCAGCGCACCACGGATATCCGGAACCCCTTCTTCCTCGCGGTCTCGCCGGATCATCGTTTTCTTTACGCCACCGACGCGGCGCACTTCGGCGGGCCCGAGGATTCGCAGGTCGCGTCCTACGCCATTGCCGGCCGCACCGGGCAGTTGAAGCGGATCAACCAACAATCCGCACGCGGCATCGCCTCGTGTTACCTGGATGTCGATGCCACGGGCGCGGTCGTCCTCGCCGCCAATTACTCCTCCGGAAGCGTGACGTCCCTGCCCGTGCAGAAGGACGGAATGCTTCAGGCCGCAACGTCTCTCATCCCGCACAGCACCGGCATCGCCAATGACAAGGACGCCAAGGAAAAGGCAAACGCGCACAGCATCGTCGTCAGTCCCGACAATCGGTTCGTGCTCGCCGCGGATCTCGGTATCGACCGGATCCTCGTTTATCGGCTGGATCCAGCCACGGGGAAGATTGAACCGAACAGCGCGCAACCCTTCGTGTCGCTGCCCGCGGGGTCCGGCCCGAGACATCTGGCGTTCCATCCAAACGGTCGGCGTGTGTACGTCATCAACGAGAAGCTCAACACCGTCACCTTCTTCGACTACGCACCCGAGACCGCGACGCTGACGGCGCGGCAGACCATCCCCACCCTGCCCGCAGATTTCACCGGCAAGAGTTACTGCGCCGACCTCAAGATCACCCCCGACGGCGGCTTTTTGTACGGAACCAACCGCGGCCACGACAGCATCGCCGCGTATCGCATCGGCGAGGATGGGACGCTGACGCTGCTCGGCTTCGAGCCCAGCCTCGGCAAAGGACCGCAAAACCTGCTCATCACCCCGGACGGCCGCTGGCTGCTCTGTGCGAACATGCGGGCCAACAATGTGGCGGTGTTCCAGATCGAGGCCCGTTCCGGGAAACTGACCGCAGGGAACGCGCCCGTGGAGATGCCCTCGCCCTCCTGCATCCGCTGGCTTCCGTGAGAAGGCACGCAGCCGCGCCCGCTCGACCCGCGCACTCTCCAGGCGTGCCCGCCCTTTAACGGGAAGCCTGTCTTCCCGTGAACTCCGCCATCACCAGTTCGCGGAACACCTTCACGTGGGGCAGTTCGAAGCGGCCGCTGCGCTGCAAAAGAAAGAGGTCCTCGTGACCAAAGAGCGAACTCACATCGCGCCAGACAAGCGCGGAACGGGCGCGCCCCCGGACGGGCGGCGTGATGTCGCCGGGCGCGAGAAGCGCCACTCCGAAACCCATGCTCACGTAACGCGAGATGAGCGGCACGCGGGAGGCGCTGATCGCGACGTTGATGTCCGCGAGCACGCCCGCACTGGCAAAGGTCAGATCCACCTGCGCGCGGTCTGAGGTGTCCTCGCTGCTCAACACCAGCGGGTGCCTTGCGATCTGCTTCACCGTGAGCCGTCTCGACGTCGCCAGCTCGTGCTCCGCGGGGCAAAGCAGATGGATCGGATAACGCGCGAGCCGATGCAAACTCAGCGAAGCAGGGGCCTCGTCAGCGGCGGTCATCCCGATGATCGCAACGTCCGCCTGCCCCGCCAGCAGCGCCGCTAGCGCTCCGCGTGATGGACGCTCCATCAGCCTCAAACCCACATTCGGAAACTGTCGCCGATAAAGGTCCACCGGCTCCGGGAGCGCATCCGTGAGCACCCCGGCGGGTGCCGCCACGGTGAGCTTGCGAGGGACCTTCCCCTGTCGGTCATCGAACACGGACCGCAGCGACAGGAAGCTCTCGACCATCGGTTCCGCCATTTCCACGAGGAGCCGCCCGTCCTCTGAGAGCACCACCTGCTGGCCCTGTCTGTCCACCAACTGCACGCCGAACTCCTCCTCCAGCGCGCGCACCTGCCGCCATGCCGAGACCACCGACATCTTCAGCGCAGCGGCCACTGCGGAGAATGTTTTCTGGCGCGACAGCTCCACCAACGCGCGCAGCTGGCGGAAGCGGAGCTCTTTGAAGAAGCGGCGGTCAGTTCCCATGGATCTTCTTTAGCCCATGGCTAAATCTTTCGTCCACGTACTTCACAAAGGGAGCGAACGCCTCCCCGGCGCAAACCCCCGTCCCGCCGGCACGCATCCGCATGCAAGGGACAGGCAGGAATGGCACTTCGTTAAGCCTAGAGACGTGCATGGACGGCCCACAGAATCCGTCACGGACCGCACGGAAGGAATGGGAGGGAATGAGGGAAATCAGGGGGCTGAGAGTCTGTGGCGTGGTCCGTGCATTCAGTGCGTTCCGTGGGCCATTGGGAACTCCACGAGTTCAGGCGACTGCTGAGTCCTATCAGTGCCTGTGTGGCATCCGCGTGCAAGGGACAGGCAACATGTCCGCTCATCATCGGCCCTCTCGCGCCCCATGCCGGGGCGCGGCGCGCAGGACACGCAATCCGGTGGTTCCCGCCGTCCGCTTTGCGGATGGCGTTCACCGACCGGCTATCGGCTCTCATGCCTCCGGCATGGCAGCATGGCGGGGTCGCGTAGATGCGGCACCGC
>CAMAUX010000071.1 GCA_945861435.1 Chthoniobacter flavus
CTTTTACGGCGCATGAACTGGTCCTCGCAAAAGCCCGCGCGCCGCGCACGCGAGCGCAAGGAGGACAAGATCAAGCAATGGAAGGAGGAGCAGTGGCCGCGGATCGCTGCGGCCGCAAGGCAGGAAGGGCGCACCATCGTGTTTGTGGACGAGAGCGGGCTTTCGCAAAAACCCGCGCGCAAGAGCACCTGGTCGCCGGAGACAGAGACGCCGGTTCTTGAGTTTAACTTCTCATGGAAGAAGCTCTCATGCATTGGCGGCATTACGCTGCGCAGCGTGTATTTTCAACTGCATGAGAGTTCGATCAAATCGGACGAGGTCTGTGGTTTTGTGGATCATTTGAGCCGCCACATCAAGGGACCGATACTCATCGTATGGGATGGCCTCAGGGCGCATTGGTCCAAGCAAGTCAAAGCCCATATCGAAGCCCGTGGTGAGCGGATCAAGATTGAGCAACTGCCCGCCTACGCGCCGGAACTCAATCCAATCGAATACCTCTGGGGCTACATCAAAGGCAATGATTTGGCCAATTTTTGCGCCAAGGATCTCGTCGAGTTGGATGCTGCTACCCGCAAGGCGATTTTGCGGACACGGCGCATCAAAAGCCATCTCAGAGCCTTTTGGATTCAATCAGAATTGGACCTTTCTGATATATGAAGCTGTTTTGGATTGCTCAGTAATGATTAGCCGCGGCAGGTGCTGCTTGTCGTGTGGATCCATTTGCCGGCGTGCCCGCCGCCCATCCCGCACCCCTCCTTATTCCTTCACCCCGGAGGCATCCGTGGGTTGGGTTTCTGGGACGGGTGCTGATCCTTGCGGCCGTGCATGTGGAATGCGGTCCACTCGGCCAGCCGGCGGCCCAGAAGACGACAGGCGGCGGTGGCCTCCTCCTCGCGCGGCTCCTTGGTGACCACGGCCCCGTAATGAAGGGTCATCTTGTTGGCCGCGTAATCGGTGACGCCGAAGACGAGGAAGCCGAAGTTCATCAGCACGGTGAGGATGGACTGGCAGGCGAGTTCCATGCCGCCGCCCCAGCCGCCTGCGGAGCTGAACGCGCAGCCGATCTTTCCATCGATCTGCATCCAGTGTTCGCCCATGGCCTCGTCCCAGAAGCGTTTCATTTTCCAAGAAAGCACTCCCATGTTCGTGGGGCTGCCCACGGCGATCCCATCGCACCACAGCACATCGGACACCGCCTCCGGCTCGTCCACGGAACGGATCCGGACCTCGGTGTCGGGCACCTCGTTCGCGCCCTCGGCAACCAACGCGGCCATCTTGGCGACGTTGCCGGACTTGGAATCGTAAAGGACGAGGACGCGGCTCATGGGGCGAGGCTGTTGGCCGGAGATGCAGTGTGCAGGCGGGTTCCGGGACGGGCGACCGCTCAGGCGCGGCGTTCGGCGATGGCGGCGAGCAGGTCGGCGATCACCTCCGTGCGTGGCTTTGCGCCGAGGTTGCCCTTGCCGTGGACGCGCACGCTGACGTTGCCGGCTTCGAGGTCGCGATGGCCCACGACGAGCATGGTGTGCACCTTCTGCGACTCGGCCAGAGCCACCTTGCCGTTGATCTTGTTGCTGGAGGCGTCCACTTCCGCGCGCACCCCGGCCGCGCGCAGTTCGTTCTTAATGGCGAGTGCGTACTCCACCAGCGGCTCCTCGTCGCCGATGGGCAGGACGCGGACTTGGATCGGGCTGAGCCAGAGCGGGAAGTTCCCCGCGTAATGTTCGATGAGGAAACCGATGAAGCGCTCGTGTGTGCCGAGCGGCGCACGGTGGATGCAGAGCGGCGTCTTGTCCGTGTTATCGCGGTCGCGGTAGGTGAGGCCGAAGCGCTTGGGCACGGCGAAGTCGACCTGGTTGGTGGCGATGGTGAACTCGCGTCCGATGGCGCTCCAGACTTGCACGTCGATCTTCGGGCCGTAGAACGCCGCCTCGTTGGGCACTTCGACAAAGTTGATGCCCGAACGTTGGAGAACGCCGCGCACCATGTCCTCGGTCTTCTTCCAGAGCTCTGGTTCGTCCACGAACTTCTGGCCGAGCTTGGAGGGATCGTGGGTGGAGAAGCGCATGAGGTACTTCTCGAGGCCGAAGAGTTTGAAGTACTTGAGGTACATCTCGTTCACGGCGCGGAACTCCTCCTCGAACTGAGCTTCGGTGCAGTAGATGTGAGCGTCGTTCATCTGCATCGAACGCACCCGCATGAGTCCGAGCAACTCGCCGCTCTGCTCGTAGCGATAGCACGTGCCGTATTCTGCAAGGCGCAGCGGCAGGTCCCGATAACTGCGCGGCACCGCCCCGAAGAGCTTGTGATGATGCGGACAGTTCATCGCCTTCAGGTAATATTTGTCAGCGGGACCGTCCTCGTTGGGCAGTTCCATCGGCGGGAACATGGACTCCGCGTAATAGGGAAGGTGTCCGCTGGTGAGGTACATGTTCTCACGCGCCAGATGCGGCGTGCGGACCCGGTCGTAGCCGGCGGCGAACTCGGTTTCCTTCGCGAGCTTCTCGAGTTCCTCGATCAGAGCCGTGCCGCGCGGCAGCCAGAGCGGAAGGCCGGGGCCGACATCGTCGTCGAAGGTGAAGAGCTCCAGTTCGCGGCCGAGCTTGCGATGGTCGCGCTTCTTGGCCTCCTCCAGCATGGTGAAGTAGGCCTCCATCTCCGTCTTGTTTTTGAAGGCCGTGCCGTAGATGCGCTGCAGCTGCGGATTGCGCTCGTCGCCCTTGTAATAAGCGCTCGCGACATGCGTGAGTCGGAATGCCCCGATGTTCCCCGTGCGCATCACGTGCGGTCCCGCGCACAGGTCGGTGAAGTCGCCGTTGCGGTAAATAGTGATCGCCTCCCCCTCGGGAATATTCTGAAGGATATCCAACTTGAACTTGCTCGCCCCGCCCCTCGGCGCGAGGGCGCCCAGTTCGCCGCGCTCCGCCATCGCCAGCGCATCGGCGCGCGAAAGCTCCACGCGTTCGAAAACGTGGTTGGCCTTCACCTCCTTCTTCATCTCCTCCTCGATTTTCGCGAAGTCCTCCGGCGAAATCCGGTGTCCGAGTTCCACGTCGTAATAGAATCCGTTCTCCACGGGCGGGCCGGCGGCGAACTGCGCTTCCGGCCAGATCCGGAGGATGGCCGTGGCGAGCACGTGGGCGGCGGAATGGCGCAGCCGCTCGATGTCGGTCATCTGCGCGCGTTGTTCGAGAGTCTTGCGTTCTTCGGCCATAAGAGGTGGGAAAGGGGCGGGAGTTATAGGGACGGGACTCTACGCGCGCAAAGCCGGATTGCGAGCGGCTGCACGGAAGCCTCCCGCACCTCAGCGCTTACGGCGCACCCGCAGATTGGTGTCCGCGCAGGCTTGGGCAATGCATTCAAGATCCGCAAGGAACCCCTCTCGGCGCGCGGCAGGCAGGTGCCCGAGCACCCCCTTCTGCAGCTCCACCGCGATCTCGCACGCCTGCTCAAACACCCGCCGTCCCTTCGCTTCGATCCGCACACGGTGCGCCCGACGGTCGGTCTCGTGCGGCTGCCGGCTCACGAGACCGGCTGTTTCCATGCGGGTGAGCGTGGAGGTGATGGTGTTCGGGTCGCTTGCCATCAGATCTGTGAGCGTCCGTTGGGTGAGCCCGCGGGCCTCGCCCTCACAGAGCCAGCGAAGGATGCTGAAATGGTCGGGGGTCACCTCGAGGTGGGCGATGCGCTGGCGGAAGCCTTGGTTGAGGCCGTACCACGCGCGGCGCAGGAGGGGCGGAAGGCGGCGCGGACCGTGGGCGGCGGGATCGGAGGGCATTCCCAATTAGTACGCGTAGGTATTTGTTTTTGACAAGGCTCGCCCCCTCCGGCTATGCCTCCCAACTCTCCCGGGCCTCTCGCCCCCCCCCGTCCCGTTCCCTCCCGCCACGCACCATGAAGAACTCCACCTTCCTCTCGATCGCCCTCGCGCTCGCTCCGGCTTTCGTCGTCCCTCTCCACGCGGCCAAGCCCGCAAAGAAAGAGAAGACCGTCGCTCCCGCGGCCAAGGCGGGCGCAGTCCACGGTTGGCTCGACTGGCGCGGCCCCACGCAGGACGGCATCTCTCTTGAAAAAGGCCTCCCGGAAAAAGCCGACTCCAAGGCTCCACTCTGGACCGCTGACCTCCCGGGCCAGAGCGCCCCTGTGATCGCCAATGGTCGCCTGTTCATCAACGGCTACAGCGGCACGGGCGCTGATCTTCAGGAAATCCTCGCCTGCTTCGATGCGGACTCCGGCAAGAAGCTGTGGGAGCACCGCTTCAACGATTTCCTGAGCGACACGGTGTACGACCGGTACTCGACCTCGAGCCCCACCATCGATGCGGAGACGGGCAACGTGTACGTGATGGGCACGCAGGGCCTGTTCAGCTGTTTCACCCCGGACGGCAAGCTGGTCTGGCAGCACTCGATGATGGAGGAGTTCGGCCGCCTCACCTTCCCGAATTCGCGCACGGCTTCACCGCTCATCGACAAGGAGCTCGTGATCACCCGCGGCATCACTTCCGCGTGGGGCGCCTACGGTCCGGCCGGCGACCGCTTCTATGCCTTCGAAAAGAAGACCGGCGAGCTGGTCTGGTCCAGCGCGCCCGGCGAGCGGCCTCAGGACAACACCTTCTCGCATCCCTACCTCACCTTCATCGACGGCAAGCGCGTGCTCTTCTCTGCCGGCGGCGATTCCACGCTGGTCGCGATCAACGCGCGCACGGGCGACCCGCTCATGCGGATGCCAGTGGCCAAGGCCGGTGCAAAGGGCGGCATCAACGCCGCCGTGGTTCGTTACAAGGACTCGCTCATCGTCATCCACGAGAGTGAGAACATCGACAGCTCCGAAGTCGGCCGTAGTGCTGCCTTTAAGATTCCGCAGTCCTTCAAGCAGCCCGAGCCCGGCAAGCCGCAGCCTTTCGAAGCGAAGGAACTCGAGCTTTGGCGCAATCCGGTCGGCAACCTCGCGAGCTCCCCGGTGGTCGTCGGCGACCGCCTCTTCGAAGTGTCCGGAACCGGCGAAGTGGTTGCCATCAACGCCGGCAATGGCGAGACGCTCTGGAAGAAGAAGCTCGCGCCCGAGCAGCGCCAAAGCTCCCCCCTTTACGCTGACGGCAAACTCTACGTCGCCATGTACGTGGCCGGCGCGGGTGATGGCGCGCAGAAATCCGAGGAGGCGACCAGCGGTGACGGCGAACTCTTCATCCTCAAGCCGGGCGACAAGGACGCCGAGATCCTGAGTCGCACCGTCCTCCAGGGCCGCTGCTTTGGATCGCCCGTGGCCTACAACGGCAAGCTCTACATCCAGACCGACAAGAAGCTCTACTGCTTCGGCAAGAAGGGTGAAAACAAGGGCCTCGCCCCAGAGCCCGCTGCTGAAAAATGGCCCGCACCCGGCGTCAAGACGCAGCTGCAGGTCATCCCCTTTGAGAACCTGCTCCAGCCCGGCCAGTCCAAATCCCTGCGGGTCCGCGCACTCGACGTGAACGGGTTCACGGTGGAAGAGAACCTCGACGCCAAGGCCGCAAGTTGGGAGACCTTCATTCCGCCCACCGCGCTGGTGAAGGCCACCATGAAGGGCGAGGTCGCCGACGGCGCAATCAAGGCGGATCCCGCGCCCGCTCCCTCTGCAGGCGTTTTCAAGGGGACGCTCGACGGAATCTTCGGTCTCGTGAAAGGCCGCGTGATGCTGGGTCTGCCGATCACGCAGGATTTCGAAAGCTTCGAGCTTTCCCAGAGCACCGACAAACCGCCGGCCCCTGCGATCCCGAACACGTTCGAACCCCCGACGGCCTTCGCCTATCCGCCGCTTCCATGGAACGGTGCGCGGTTCCGGTTTGAGGTGAGGCAGGCTCCCGGCGAAGGCAGCACCAAGGCTCTCTGCAAGACGATCGAGAACAAACTCTTTCAGCGCGGCCAGGTGTTCTTCGGTCATCCGGATCTCAGCGGGTACACCGCCGAGGCCGATCTGATGACTGAGGGCAACAAGCGAAAGATGAGCGAAGTGGGCCTCATCAATCAGCGCTACCTCATCGTCCTCAAGGGCAACGCCCAGCAGATCGAGATCAGCTCCAATCAGGAGCGCATCCGCGAATCGGTTCCCTTCAAATGGGCTCCGAACGAGTGGTACCATCTCAAGACCCGCGTGGATGTTGCCGCCGATGGCAGCGGCACCGTGCGCGCGAAGGCATGGAAGAAGGGCGAGCCGGAACCGGAAGCATGGGCCATTGAGGTCAAGCACGCCCACGCTCACACGCACGGCAGCCCCGGCCTCTTCAGCTTCACCCCCCAAGAGCAGCGCGCCTGGATCGACAACCTCTCCGTCACCCCCAACAAGTAAACCGTCATGAACGTCTCCCGTACCCTCGCTCTCGCCGGCAGCATCGCCGCGCTCACCGTCACCTGCTTCGCTGAAGACTGGACCACATGGGGCGGCCCCGACGCCGGCCGCAACATGTTCTCACCGGCCAAGGGGATTCCGTCCAAGTTCGGTCCGGTGAAGTTCAAGCCGAACTCGGAGGAGGTGGACCTTGGTGCAACGACCAACATCAAGTGGGTGGCGAAGCTTGGATCACAGACGTACGGCAACCCGGTGGTGGCCAACGGTCGCATCTACGTCGGCACCAACAACGCCACGCCGCGCGACCCGCGGTTCACGGACGACCGCTCGATCCTTCTCGCCCTCAACGAATACGACGGCGACTTCCTCTGGCAGCTCGTCGTGCCGAAGCTCGCCAGCGGCAAGGTGAACGACTGGGAATACCTCGGCCTTCTGAGCTCCCCGCGTGTGGAGGGCGACAAACTCTATCTCGTCACCAGCCGCTGCGAAGTGCTCTGCCTCGACACGAACGGCCAGGCCAATGGGAACCAAGGCTACGCGGATGAAGCCCAGTACATCCCCGGTCCCGGCAAGCCCAAGGTCGAGGTCACGGCAAAGGACGCTGACATCCTCTGGCGCTACGACATGATGGACGAGCTCGGCGTCTTCCCGCACAACGCCTCGAACTGCTCCGTCATCACCCTCGGTGACAAGCTCTTCGCCTGCACCTCCAACGGTCAGGACTGGACCCACGTCAATATCCCGTCCCCGCAGTCCCCCAGCTTCATCGCGCTCGACAAGAACAGCGGTGCGCTCATCGGTGAAGACGACGCTGCCATCGGACCCAACATCAAGCACGGGCAGTGGAGCTCCCCTTCCATCGGCGAGGTCAACGGGAAGTCCCAAGTCTTCTACGGAGGCGGCGACGGCATCCTCTACGCCTTCGATCCCACCCCCGTGAAGGACGGCGACTCCAGCTTCCTCAAGAAGATCTGGTGGTTCGACTGCGTGCCGGAGGAATACAAGACCGACAAGAACGGCAAGCCCATCAAGTATCCGGCCGCCGAGGGCCCGAGCGAGATCAACGCGACGCCCGTGTTTTACAAGGGCCGCGTCTACGTCGCCGTGGGTCAGGATCCCGAACACGGCGAAGGCGTCGGCCGCCTCGTCTGCGTGGATCCGACCAAGAAGGGCGACGTCACCAAGTCCGCGCTCATCTGGGATTACAAGGGCGCGCACCGCAGCATCTCCACGGTCTCCATCGACCCGGAGAACGGCCTCCTCTTCCTTGCCGACTTCAGCGGCTACGTGCACTGCCTTGATGCCGACACCGGCAAGCTTCACTGGACTCACGACATGCAGGCTCACATGTGGGGCTCCACCTTCGTCGTCGACGGCAAGGTGTACTGCGGCGACGAGGACGGCGACTTCGTCGTGTTCGCTTCCTCGAAGGAAAAGAAGGTCCTCGAGGAGATCAACCTCGGCGCGCCCGTGTACTCCACGCCCATCGTCGCCAACGGCACGCTGCTCGTCGCGAGCCAGACGCACCTCTTCGCCATCGCCGAGGGCGCAAAGCCCGTCGCACCGAAGAAGTAGCACGCACCGTCCCGCTGCCCCCCACGAGGAATCACCACCGTCATGAGTGAGCCCGCATCCAAACCGTTGAGCATCACCCAGTGGCTGGTCATCGCCATTGCGGCGATCGGCTTCCTCTTCGACACCTACGAGCTGCTCATGACCCCGCTCGTCGCCGCACCGGCGATCGCGGAGTTGCTCAAGGTGCCGCTCAACAACCCGCTCGTGACCGACTGGGTGGGGCGTCTTCTTTGGATCGCCGCGGTTTGTGGAGGGGTGTTCGGGCTGCTTGGCGGATGGCTCATCGACCGCCTCGGTCGCAAGACGGTGATGGCTCTGAGCATCTTCGTCTACTCGCTCTCCCCGTTCTGCGCGGCCTACGCCACGAGCCTCCCGGTCTTCGTCTTCTTCCGGTGCACCACCTTCATCGGCGTGTGCGTCGAGTTCATCGCCGCCATCACATGGCTCGCTGAACTCTTTCCCGAGAAGCGCCGCAAGGAGGCCGTCCTCGGTTACACACAGGCCTTCGCCTCTCTCGGCGGCGTCCTCGTCACCGCGGTCAGCATCTGGATCTCCGCAAACGGCAAGATGCTTCCGCATCTCGGTCTTCCGCTCGGTCTCGGTTCCACCGATCCCGGTTCATGGCGTTACCTGCTGATGACCGGCCTCCTCCCGGCCCTCCCGATCGCGCTCATGCTGCCCTTTGTGCCGGAATCGCAGGTCTGGCGCGAACGCCGCGCCTCCGGCAGTTTCCAGCGCCCAAGCTTCGGGGCGCTCTTCGCTCCGGAATTGCGTCGTGTGACGCTCGTCACCGCGGCGCTCTCCGCATGCGCCTACGGGATCGCTTTCGGGGCGCTCCAAGTCACCGTCGCCCGCGTGACGCCCGGTCTTCCCGAGCTCAAGCCGCAGGCGGCCCAGCTCGCCCCGCTGCGCAAGGAGGCGGCTGCCCTCAACGTCCAGCTCAACTCCCTTGCCGCGGACGATCCGGCCCGCAAGGAAATCATCGGCAAGATCAAGGCGAACTTCGTTCAGCAAAAGCCCGTGAACGATGTGGTGAAGAGCATGGCGGACAAGGTCCAGTTCCGTCAGGAAATGGGGGGGCTCGTCGGGCGGATCCTACTCGCGGTGTTGCTGGTCATTGGCATGAGCCGTGTGCCGTTGCTGCGCGTTTTCCAGCTTCCAGCGCTCATCATCCTCCCGCTCACCTACTTCAAATTTTTGGGGCAGGGCGGAGAACTCTTCCTCTGGAGCTACGCGGTGTGCGGCCTGCTCACCGTCGCGCAGTTCAGCTACTTCGGTGAATACCTGCCGAAGGTCTTCCCGCTGCATTTGCGCGGCACCGGCGGTAGCTTCGCGACCAATGTGGGCGGCCGCATGGTTGGCACCAGCATGGCCACGCTCAACACCGCATGGCTTGCCCCGCTCTTCGCGGGTGGAGTCGCCGCGGTGAGGCCCGAGCACATCGCGCAAGCCGCGGGCTCCATCGCCACCGCCATGGCCGTTATCGCATTCCTTGTCAGCTTCCTTCTTCCTGAACCCAAATCCGAATCTCCTGAATAAGCCATGAACCAGCTCACGCCCGAACAAGCCCAGTCCCAACTCGAAGCTCATCTCCAGGAGATCCTTGCCTGGCATTTCTCGCCGGAAACCGGATCGCCTTTCTGGCTGGAGTGGGCCTCCAAGAACTTCGACCCGCGCAAGGAGGTGAAGTGCTTCGCCGACATGCAGAAGTTTCCTCATTTCCAGGACGAATGGCTCCGCGACCTTCAGCCCGAAGTCTGGATTCCCGCGGCCTTCAAGGGACAGCCCTTCAACGTTTTTGAAACCGGCGGCACCACCGGCATGCCGAAGCAACGCATCGGCTGGACGGACTACAAAACCGATTACAGCGAGTTCAGCGACAAGATCAGCGACGCCCATTTCCCGCGCGGCGCTGCATGGCTGATGATGGGACCCACCGGACCGCGCCGTCTCCGCCTCGCCATCGAGCATCTCGCCCATGTCCGCGGATCCAGCTGCTACTTTATCGACCTCGATCCGCGCTTCGTGAAGAAGCTCATTTCCAACAAGCAGTTCGACGTCGCGCGCCAGTACATGGAGCACGTCGTCGACCAGGCCGTCCTCATTCTCAAGAACCGCAAGGTCGCCGGCCTCTTCACCACACCGAAGCTTCTCGAGGCTCTCGCCGAGAAGATCGACGTCTACGAGGCTGGCATCCGCGGCGTCTTCTGTGGCGGCACCACCATGCTCCCGCAGTACGTCCGGTTCATCGTCGAGGAGGTCCTCGAAAACCGGATCGGATTCTACCCGACCTACGGCAACACCCTCATGGGTCTGGCCGCTTCCGTGCCGCTCCTGCCGGAGGACAATTTCTCCATCACGTACTACGCGCCGCAGCCGCGGGCCGTGCTGCGCGTGGTGGATCCGAAAGAGACCTCGCGCACTGTCGATTACGACACGTGGGGCCGCGTGGAGCTCACCACGCTCACCAAGGAATTCTTCATGCCCCGCTTCCTCGAACGCGACGAAGCGCTCCGCCGCCGTCCGCGCGCTCCGTACGCCTGGGATGGCGTCGCTGAAGTGCGCCCGTTCGGAGCCATGGAGAAGAAGATCGTCGAGGGCGTCTACTAACACCCCGGCACTTTCCGTTGGAGCCGTTGTTGGCGCCGGAAGCACCGGCCCCGACCCCGCTCACAGGCGCCGTCCACCCGGCACCCGCGATCTGCGGCGTGCGCGTGCGGCCGCTTTGCTCCATGCTGCGGAGTTCAACCGCGTCCCTATTCCGCACATGGCCATCAAGGCAACCATCCACAAGGCAACCCTCGATCTGTCGGACATCGACCGGCAGCTCTACCTCGACGCCAATTTCACCCTCGCACGGCATCCTTCCGAGACCGACGAGCGGATGATGGTGCGCCTTCTCGCCTTCGCCCTTCACCTTCCCGGCTCTGACAACCCGCACGGCCCGCTCGAGTTCGCGCGGGACATGTGGGAGCCCGAGGATGAACCGGCACTCTGGCAGCGCGACCTGACCGGACGCCTCGTCTATTGGATCGATGTCGGCGAGCCGGACGAACGCCGCATGCTGCGCGTGAGCGCGCGCGTCACCCGGATGAGCGTGTACAGCTTTGGGCCCGCGAACTGGTGGCCCGGCATCGCATCAAAGCTCACGCGGCTGCAGAACGTCACCGTGTGGCGGCTCGATCCCGCACAGGTCGAGGAACTCGCCGGCCTCGCGGAACGGACCATGCAGCTCAACGTCACCGTGCAGGATGGCGCGGTTTATGTCGGCAACGGCCAGCGATCGGTCGAGGTGACGCCCGTGCGCCTCTTTGGTCCCGCTTGAGAATTCCGCAGAACGCGCGCGCCTTTGATGGCCGCGGAGCGCTGCAGTGCAGGGCCCAGCGGGTCGGGCGCGAGACGCGCTGTCTGCTTCAGATGATCTGCGGCCGAGGGATTACAATTTCTCCGGCGCCCAGCCTTGGGCCGTGAGGTCGGACTTTCGCCAGAGCCCGAGGGTTGCCGGGATGGAGCGCCGGATTACTTGGGGAATGGAGTCCGATACGATGAGGGGTGGTGGCAGGCCGGGCTTTTGGGGGACCTGCATGACGACCCAGGAAGCCGCTTCCCACTGGGTTCGGGAGGGGGTGACAGCGGCCTGATTGTGTCCCAGCAGAGCCTGTAATGCGTGGTATCCGGTGTGAACGAAGGCGATCTTTTCGCCGTGTGTGGACTTGAGAATCTGGTGTGCGAAAGCAACTTGGGCGTCTCCATGACGATCCTTGGGGGCGTTTCGCAGCGTCAGTTCATAGGCGCTGCGGCCTAGGAGGCATGCGATGGCAGAGGCAACCGCAACGGCCTGCGCCTGCGGGAAGCGGCGTGCAACTTCGCACGTGAACCACGCGGCGACGAACGCAGCCATCGGAAGGGCTGGCAGCAGATAGTCGTCCCTCTTCATCGCCGGGAAGGTGAAAAACACGATGACGAGTCCGATCCAAAGCAAGGCCGTCCGCACCGAGTCCGGTAGATTCATCTTCCGCCAACGGATCAAAGCCCAGACCACGGCGATCGACCACGGAAGGAATCTCGCGACGAAGTAAAAGGGCATTTTCCACATCCCTGTGACGAACTCGCGAAACCAGTGACCGCCGACCCTTGCTTGTTCTGCGGCGACGAGACTTGCCCTGGCGCTTGCGGGGTATGCATTCCACGCGGGGACGGCCCAGGCCGCGACGAGCACGGCGGAGAGGAGCAAACCCGGCGCGAGGAGTCGGAGCGCCCAGTGCCTGCGGAAGTTCGGGATCAGCGCGGCGCGCGCGAGAATAAAGCAGGGAACCAGCAGCGCGGCAGGCCCCTTGGTGAGGGCGGCGCACGCCACCAGCACCCACGCGAGGAAAAAGCGCCAGTGGCGGACCCCGGGTTGCTCGTGCAAGACCAGCAGCAGTGCGCCGAGGATCCACGCAGAAAGCAGCATGTCGGGCCGTGCGGTGTAGGCGAGGACGAACACCGAAGTGTTGATGCTGAAAGCGGCTACGGCGAATCCCGCGGGCAACGCGCCCAATTGTCGACGCGTGAAAGCCCAGAGCATGCCGAGGATTGCGAAGAAGGAGGCGATCGTGGGGAGCTTCAGCACCCATTCTTCCGGAGGGAGGTAGCGCAACAGCGGCGCTCCCAGCCAGTTGTAGACTGGAGGTTTTTGCGTCGGCACACCTTCGCAGTCGTAAGGCAGAAGCCAGTGTCCGTTGGCCACGATATCCGCGGTGTACGACACGGTTCTGGGTTGGTCTTTGCGATGCAAATCTCCGTGGCCAAAGATCCGGAGCGCCAGCATCAGGATCGGAATGGCGAGAGCCAGCGCCAAGAGGATCCGTGCGCGGGATCCCCGTTCCTCATGGGGTGCTCTATCCACAGGACTTCCCTGCGAGCATCCCGCAGTGCAGGGGATGGTGGTTTCAGTCGCAGCCGCCGTCTCTGGCAACTCTTCGGACTTGGCGGTGGAGTTCTGTGCGGAGGCTCCACTCTGGGGGCTTTGCATGCTGTGGGGAGGGGCTGCTGAGATCAGGGTGGCGGTTATTAGTCAACCGACTCGCGACCCGATAAGACGCTGTCTAATGACCGGGAAGATCACTGACAAGCTTGGAGGAAAGGCTGGGCGGTGGCTGGTGTGTGACGGTGCGCGGGTTAAGTGCGCGCGCATCAGCGATGCGGTCATCGACGCGGACAACCTGTCCTGATGCGGACGGATCTCATGGGGCGGGGCGCCGGGATTCCCGCGATCGAAGCCGGCTTACAGCATGTGGGGAGGAGCCACGGCGCGGGAAGCGGAGCCGATGCGGATGGATTACGGGAAGGTGGTGGCCGGCGGCATGTTGCGGCCGGGATGTGAGAGGCGGGTCGCTTTGATTTTGGTGGGGAGCCCGGCCGTCTTGTTTTGAAACATGAAGACAGAGGCGGGGATGGGGAGTATAGATAGTCAAACGTCCGCGCGCGTTTCGTCTGTAAGACATGCATGTATTTGGCGTGCCAGCCGGGATCGGGGCAGGGCGGCGATTTGGAAAATAGTATGGACGGATGCCTTAAGTTTCTTGGGATTGTCGTCTTGTTGCTCCTCATTTGTTACCTGCTGTGAGTTGGGCAGGGACGCGGCGCGGGCGCACGGCGGCTTTTCTGGGGGTCTACGTCTGCGGGTATGTGCTTTTCCATGGGGTGCGCGGAGCGCTGCCGCCGGGTGGGTTTCGCGATTCGTTTCCGAGCGTCCTCGTGACGCCCGTCATGTTCAGCGTTGTGGATCTGGTCCCGGGGATCCGCTTTTACAAGCTGCGGACCAAGATCCTCGTGTTCACTTGCACGACGGCGGTGGCTGCGGCGTGGTTTGAAGGCATGGTGCCCACCTTTTACTCACGCGCGGTGGGGGATGTGGGCGATGTGGCGGGGATGTTCGTGGGACTGGGCGTCTGGCTGGTACAACATTTCGTTACTGCGCGGGGTATGGCGGCCGATGGCGGTGGAGCGGCTGGCATTCGGGAGAAGGCGCGGGGCGGGCAGCCGTGAGCACGTGGCTCGAACTGCTGCTGTTTGGCGGATAGGGCGGTTTTTGGGCTCTGCTCGGAGTGAACGGGCTGATGTGGGCGCGGGTTTTGCTGCGGCCCACGCCTGTGGTGCGGGTCTCGCGGTTGCATGTCCGCGGAGCAAGGGGGCTGGCCCTTCCCGGGTTGATCCTCCTCGCGGACGGCGGGTTCTCGGAAGCCGCGCTGCGGCATGAGTTCACCCACATCCGGCAGATGCAAAGATGGTCGCCGCTCGGTGTCGCGCTCTTACTCGGGGGCGGGTACGCGTGGCTGTTCTGCAGGTTTGCATGGGCGCACCGGCGCCTCCCCCGGTTCGTGGAACTTTACATGCAGCATCCGTTGGAACGGGAGGCGTTCCGTGCAATGGACGAGGGCGGGGAGATCGGACTGCTGATCGGTGAGATTCCTGCAATGACGCGGGATGGGAGGTCACGTGAGGGGAGCGGTCGTGGGGCCGGTTGTTGATCGCGGCTGAAGCGACTGGCATCGCGCGATGGATCGGTTCGATGCTGCCGCGTTCTGGGATGTCTGGCGGCGATCTCCGGGAGGACAGCGGTGGGATCCGGCCGCTCCTCCCGGGCGCTCTTTGCCTCAAGAGCTTGGGCTTGTCCGCGCAGGTTGTCAGCGGTTCCTGGCTGGCAGGAGGGGACTCAGGGCGGCGGCCCAGCGTTCGGCGATCTTGGCCGCACCGGCTTGGTTGGGGTGCACCTTGTCGGCAACGGTGTCGGTGGCGGGGTCGAACCCTGTGGCGAGGTCGACGAGCAGGACAGGCTGCGCGGGGCTGTGCATCTCCTGTGCGAGCTTTGCCAGTGCGGCGTTGAGGTCGGGCAGGTAGGCGTACTTGGGAAGCTTCGCGCTGGGGATCACCTGCGCGATGAGGACGATGGCGGCGGGGTTTTGCTGGCGGGCGATGACGATCATCCGCCGCTGGGCCTCGACGATGCCGGGCACCGGGTTCTCTTCGGCGAAGTGATTGTGGCCGGCCTGGATCATCACGAGATCCGCCGGATGGGCGCGCAGCTTTGCTTCGAGGATGGAGGCGAGGAACTCCGCGTTCTTGCCGCCGTACCCCTCGTGGCGGCAGGCGACGCCCACATGCTGGGAGGTCTGCGATCCCACGAATTCAAAGGAGCGTCCCTTGGCGTGGAGGACGTCGGCGAGGAGATGGCGGTACGTGGCGAAGGAGTTGCCGCCGCCTTGGGTGATGGAGTCGCCCACCGCCATGATGCGCGGGGGTTCGGCCGCATGGAGTCCGGCGGTCGCGAGCGGGAGAAGAAGGGCGACGATTGCGTGGAGGATGCGCATGCCGTTTACCGGACGAACTTCAGCTCCACTTTGGGAAGGAGAGCGCGCACTTTTTCCTGAGTCGCGTCGGGGTAACCCGCGGGGCGCAGGGCGAAGGTGAGGGTCTTGAGAAAGCTGAAGGCGGCCAGTTGGGGGATCCGTTCTTCGGGGAGCGCGAGCTTGTCGAATTCAAGGGATTCGAGCTGGCTGATGGACGCGAGGGCTTGGAGGTCGGCGTCGGTGAGGGGAGCTCCGTTGGTGATGGTGAGGCGGCGCAGCGAAGCGATGTCGCGCACGGCGGCGATGCCGGCTGGGGAATCGAGGCCGTCGCCGAGCTGGAGGGACTCGAGGGGGAGGGAGCGGAGGTTGGCGAGGCAGGCGGGGGTGCCGTTGCGCGTGCCGATCTCGAGGCTCTTGAGATGGGTGAGCTTGGCGAGGTGGACGGCGCCGGCGTCGGTGAATTTGGCGTGGGCGAGGCTGATGCTCTCGAGGTTGGGCAGGTGTTCGCAAAGCGCCTGAATGCCTTCGTCGTCGATGGAGCTGCCGCGGTGGCTGACCCGGGTGAGTTTGTTCCAACCCTCGAACTGCTTGTAGGCGTGGCCCTGCATGCCGGTGCCAACGAAGGAAAAGGACTCGAGGTTTTTGAGGCCTGCGAGCTGGGCGAGGCCGCCGTCGGTGAGCTTGCCGTTGTTGGTGAAGCGAAGGGCCTTGAGTCCGGTGAGCTTGCCGATCGGGGCGATGCCATCGTCGCCGAGCTTGGTGGCGATGATGTTCAGGGATTCGAGGGTGGCGAGGTGGCCGAGGTGTTCGAAGAAGGCGGCGTCGTACGGGTCGGTTTTGCGTTCGGCGTGCGGGCCGGTGTTGGGGATTGCGAGGTCCACGAGCGTGAGCACTTCAAAGAGGGGCAGGTCGCTGCCCGCTGCCTTGCGCACGGCATCGGGCGTGGTGTTGCGCTTTTCCACCCGGCCCTTGGCGCCCTCCACGGTTTGGATCACGGCCTCGGTGTGGGGGCGCATGGCGGCGGCGGCGGTCGCTTCTGCCGCATGCTGTTCCAGAGCACGCTTCACAGCCGGGTTCGTGGTGGAGGCGAGCATGGCTTCGAGAGCCGTTTTGTCGACGGCCGCGGGAGTGGCGGCGGACGCTGCTTGGGCGAGGAGGAGGAGCGCGAGGAACTGGGGAGTGTGTTTCATGAGAGTGATCCGGGGCATGTGCGGGGAGCTTTTAAGAGCGGCGCCCCGCTTTGACAACCGCGCCTGAGGTAGGTCATTGGGAGAATTTGGTGTGAAAAATCAGGAGCAGCCGGTCGTTGCCAGGCGTTGTGGTCCTTGGGTTGTTTGGAACTGCGGGCTGGTGTTGGGAGGGGGCTGCGTTCAGGGTGTCCGCTGATTTATGCCGAAGACGGAGACGCTGCAGCGGATGGTGAACCCGGGGATCATCGCGATTCTGAGGGCCCATTCTTCTGCGGGGCTGATGGAGGCGGTGGAGGCGCTTCTGGAGGGCGGGATTGCGACGATGGAGGTGACGCTCACGACGCCCGACGCGCTGTCGGTCATCCGCGAGGCGCGCGCCCGGTTTGGATCGCAATTGTTGATGGGTGTGGGCTCGGTGATCGACGAGGCGGGCGCGCAATCCGCCGTGGACGAAGGCGCGCAGTTTGTGGTGACGCCGGTGACCAAGCCCGGCGTGGTTGGTTTGTGCAACCGGCTTTCGGTGCCGATCGCGTGCGGGGCGTTCACGCCGACGGAGGCGCTGCTCGCGCATGAGTCGGGGGCGGATTTTGTGAAGATCTTTCCGGCGGACCAAGTGGGGCCGGTTTATTTGAAGAACCTGCTCGCGCCTCTGCCGATGCTGCGGCTGATTCCGACCGGGGGAGTGACGCCGGAGAATGCCCGGGAGTTTTTGAAGGCGGGAGCGGTGGCGTTGGGGATCGGCTCCAATCTGGTGTCGCGAGCGGTGTTGGAGGCGCGGGACTGGGCGGGTCTGCGTGCTGCTGCGGAGCGTTTCGTGGAGGCGGTGCGTCCGGAGTCGGGCGCCTGAGGAGCAGCGGAGTGGAAGGAATTTTCAGGGGCGCCGGACGGGCGCATGGATGGAACCAGCCGGTGAACGCCGGCGTACAAACGAAGGAATTTTAATTATGGCTCAGACACAGGCAATGCGGGAGAGGATCATGGAATTGTTGCGGCGATCGAAGGACATGCCGCTCGACAAGGTGGCGGTGGCGAAGGCGCTGCGACTGCCGAAGGAGCGGAGGGCGGGAATGGTTTCGGAGCTTGCCGCGATGGAGGAGGAGGGGCTCGTGGCGCGGATCCGCAAAGATCATTATGTGATTCCTGAGGAGGCGGATCTTGTGACGGGGACGATCCAGTTCCGGTACAACGGGAATGCGTATGTGCTCAACGAGCGGCGTGGGGGGCCGGAGATTGATGTGTCATCGGCGAACACCGGCACGTCCATGCACGGGGACCAAGTGGTGGTGCGGCTGATGCACGAGGGACTCGCGCAGGAGCGGGGGCGGGAAGAGGGGCGGCTGGAGGGCCGGGTGATCCGGATCCTGAAGCGGGCGCGCACGACGGTGGTGGGAACCCTGCAGACGACGCGCAACTTTTTCTACGTGATCCCCGACGACGCGCGTTTTCCGCACGACGTCTATGTGCAGCCGGGCAAGGGCGTGCTGCCACGGCCGTTGCAGGTGGGGGACAAGGTGGTGGTGCGGCTGGATCCCTGGGAGCATCGGCACGTGAATCCCGAGGGCGAGGTGGTGGAGTTGCTGGGTGCGGCGGCGGATCCCGGCGTGGACATGATCTCCATCGTGCGCAAACACCAGCTTCCGGTGGAGTTCCCGCCGGACGTGGCGCGCGAGGCCGAGGGGATCTCAGAGACGCCCGATCCGCAGGAGGTGGCGCGGCGCGAGGATTTGCGCGGGAAGTTCATCCTGACCATCGATCCGGACGATGCGAAAGACTTCGACGATGCGGTGGATGTGGAGCGCACGGAGAATGGATGGAGGCTCGGGGTGCACATCGCCGATGTGTCCCATTATGTGAGGCCCGGGACGCAGCTCGACCGCGAGGCGCGCGCGCGCGGCAACTCGACCTACCTTGCCGATCGCGTGCTGCCCATGCTTCCCGAGCGGCTGAGCAACGGGATCTGCAGCCTGCGGCCGCAGGTGGACCGATTCACGTTCTCGGCCTTCATCGAGTTTGATCGCGAGGGCCGACTGCAGAACGCGCGCTTTGCACGGACGGTGATCCGGAGTGCGGCGCGGCTGACGTACCGGCAGGCGCTGGCGATCCTTGAAAACAAGCCCGTGCCACCGACGCCGAATTATGAGCGGGGCGGCAAGGTGCATCTGAGCTCGAAGCCTGTGCCGTTGGAAGTGACCGAGCAGATGCGCGCAAGCGTGCGGACGGCATGGGAGCTGGCTTCGCTGCTGCGTCGCAACCGATTCGCGAACGGGTCGCTGGATCTGGATTTTCCCGAGGTGAAGATCTGGCTCGATGACGAGGGGCGCGCGGAGCGCTTGGAGAAGATGGAGAACGACATCTCCCATCAGCTCGTCGAGGAGTTCATGCTCGCGGCAAACGAGGTGGTCGCGCGCGAGCTCAAGCGCCGCAGCGTGCCCGCAGTCTACCGCGTCCACGAAGACCCGGATCCGGAGCGGCTCGCGGATTTCCGCGAGATGGCGAAGGCATACGGATTGAAGGCGGGCGATCTGAGTCATCGGCGCGAGGTGCAGAAGCTCCTCGCGGCGATTCGGGGGACGACCGAGGAGTACGCGCTGAAGCTGGGTTTTTTGAAGAGCCTGAAGCGCGCGATGTACGCTGTGGATCCGCTGGGTCATTACGGCCTGGCTAAGGCCGACTACACGCATTTCACCAGTCCGATCCGGCGTTACGCGGACCTCGTCGTGCATCGCGTGCTGGCCGGGGAGAAGGGTGCGGTCGCGGAATTCGATGAAATCGCCGGGCATCTTTCCGGCACGGAGCGGGTGTCGTCGGATGCGGAGAAGGACTCGAGCCTTTTGAAGAAGATGGAGTATTTCCAGCGGCAGCTGTCATCGCGGAAACCCGCGCCGTTTGAGGCGGTGGTGGTCGACGTGCGGAGTTACGGACTCGTGGTCGAGCTTCCGGACGCGCTGGTCAGCGGCCTCATTCACGTGAGCGCGCTGCCGGATGATTTTTATGCGTTCGACGCGACGACGCTCAGTTTCGTGGGACGCCGAACCAATCGCCGCTTCAGGCTGGGCGATCGTTTCAGCGTGGTGGTTGTGCGAGTCGATGCTTACAAGCGGCAGATTGATTTCGCGCCCGCGGGTCCCGTCGTGGGCAGGGAAGCGGCTCGCGGGGAGCGTCCCGCGCGGCCCGACCAGACTCGCGAGCAGGGCAGGGGCACGGGGCGTGCAGAGCGAGAGCGCCCACAGCGTCCGGCGGGAGGAACACAGCGTCCGGTGGGAGGAACACAGCGTCCGGCGGGAGGAACACAGCGTCCGGCGGGAGGAACACAGCGCCCGGCGGGAGGAACACAGCGTCCGGTGGGAGGAACACAGCGTCCGGTGGGAGGAACACAGCGCCCGGCGGGAGGAACACAGCGCCCGGTGGGAGGAACACAGCGTCCGGTGGGAGGAACACAGCGTCCGGTGGGAGGAACGCAGCGTCCGGCGGGAGGAACGCAGCGTCCGGTGGGAGGAGCGCAGCGTCCGGCGGGAGGAACGCAGCGTCCGACGGGAGGAACGCAGCGTCCGACGGGAGGAACACAGCGTCCGGCGGGAGGAGCGCAGCGTCCGGTGGGAGGAACACAGCGTCCGACGGGAGGAACACAGCGTCCGGCGGGAGGAGCGCAGCGTCCGGTGGGAGGAACGCAGCGTCCGACGGGAGGAACACAGCGTCCGGTGGGAGGAGCGCAGCGTCCGGTGGGAGGAACACAGCGTCCGGTGGGAGGGGCGGCGCCTCGCGGCAGAAGCGAAGGTGGCAGAGCAGACTCGCGCGGCGGAACTGGGAACGGCGGTCAGGGCCGGCGGGAGGGGAGGCGGCGCTGATGCGTTGGCAGGTCCTTGCGATTGGAAAGCCCAAGCTGCGCTTTACTGCGACGGGCATGGAGGAGTATCTGCGCAGGTTGGGGCCGATGACGCGTGTGGAGGTGGACTGGCTGCGGGCGGGCACGCAGACGGCGGAGAGCGAGGCGTTGAGAAACCGCAGCGAGGGCTTTTTCCGCATCGTGTTGGACGAGCGCGGTGAGGAGGTGACCAGTCAGGGCTTGGCGGATCGGATCACCGGTTGGGAGCAGAGGTCGGTGAAGGCGGTGGCGTTGCTGGTGGGAGGCGCGGATGGGCACCGGGAAGAACTGCGGCAGGTGGCGGATTGGCGCTGGTCGTTGAGCCGGCTGACGCTGCAGCACGAGATGGCGTTGCTGCTGGCGCTTGAGCAGGTGTACCGGGCGTACACGATCAAGGCGGGGCTTCCGTATCACCGGGAGTGAGGAGCGGACTGCCGCGGGGGTTTTTGGCTGGTGCTGGTTGGGGGTGTGGCGGATGGGGAGTCAACCCAAAAAACCTTTTACGGGTCCGGCCCGATGTGCCATAACGCTCGACCCTTTTCCGACCCCTGTTTTTCTCCCGTCGAGCGACGGGAAACGGAAGGGACCGACTGTATTACCCCAAAAAATCATGCCTACAAAAACCAGCAAACGTCCCGCCGCGCGCAAGCCGGCATCCAAAACCGCCTCCAAGGCGAAGTCGACGAAGTATGTGTACACCTGGGGCGCCGGGAAGGCCGATGGAGACGGCTCGATGAAGGCGCTGCTGGGAGGCAAGGGAGCGAACCTTGCGGAGATGACGCGCATCGGGCTTCCGGTGCCTGCGGGTTTCACGATCACCACGGACGTCTGCACGTACTTCTACGCACACAAGCGGACGTATCCCGTCGAGCTCCAGAGCCAGATGGAGCATGGGGTGAAGAACATGGAGAAGATCATGGGTTACAAGTTCGGCGACGCGTCCGGCTTCCCTCTCCTTGTGGCCGTGCGTTCCGGTGCGCGCGACTCGATGCCGGGGATGATGGACACCATTTTGAACCTTGGCTTGAACGACGAGACGGTGCTCTCGCTGGCGAAGGCGACGAACAATCCGCGTTTCGCATGGGATTGCTACCGTCGGTTCGTGCAGATGTACGGCGACGTGGTGCTCGGCGTGCAGAAGCGCGAAGGGGAGGACCACGAGCCGTTTGAAACGGTCATCGAAGAGTTCAAGCACGAGCGTTATCACCGGGAACTCGTGGACTCGGAGCTGACCGCGGAAGATCAGCAGGAGCTGGTGATTCGCTTCAAGAAGCTGGTGAAGGAGCGCACCGGAAAGTCCTTCCCGAGCAATCCCTGGGATCAGCTGCGTGGCGCGGCGGGCGCCGTCTTCGGATCGTGGATGAACGATCGCGCGATCGTCTACCGCCGGAAGTACAATATTCCGAGCGAGTGGGGCACCGCGGTGAACGTGCAGGCGATGGTGTTCGGCAACACCGGCGAAAACTCCGGGTCCGGCGTGGCGTTCACGCGCAACCCGGCCAACGGGGTGAACGAGTTTTACGGTGAGTTCCTCATCAACGCGCAGGGCGAAGACGTGGTGGCTGGCGTGCGGACGCCGGAGCCCGTGTTGGAGCTCAAGAAGCAGATGCCGAAGAGCTATGCGGAGCTGCTCAAGGTGCGTGCGACTTTGGAGAAGCACTTCAAGGACGTGCAGGACGTGGAGTTCACCATCCAGGAGGGGACGCTCTACATGCTGCAGACCCGCAACGGGAAGCGGACCGCGGCTGCGGCGCTGAAGTTCTCCATGGACATGTTCAAGGAGAAGCTCATCGACTGGGAGACGGCGGTGCTTCGCAATCCGGCCGACCAGCTCGACCAGCTGCTTGCCCCGATCTTCGACGTCACCGAATTGAAGAAGGCCAAGTCCATCGCGACCGGTCTTCCCGCAGGCCCCGGTGCTGCTTCCGGCAAGGTGTATCTGAACGCCGACCGCGCCGCGCGTGCGGCGGAGGCTGGTGAGAAGGTGCTGCTGGTGCGCAACGAGACGTCGCCCGAGGATCTGCGCGGCATGATCGCCGCCGAAGGCATCCTGACGGCGAAGGGCGGTGTGTCCAGCCACGCGGCACTGGTTGCGCGGCAGATGGGCAAGGTGTGCATCTGCGGTGCCTCGGCTCTGCAGATTGATTACGCCAAGAGGACCGTCTCGGTGGCGGGCAAGGTGTTCAAGGAGGGGGATTACCTCTCGATCGACGGCACCTCGGGCACGGTGTACGCAGGGCAGCTGGCGACGGCTCCCTCCGAGATCATCACGGGGATGATCAGCGGCGACAAGGCGGCTCAGAAGACCGAGAAGTTCAAGAGCTTCCAGCAGCTGATGAAGTGGTGCTCGCAGGCGACCCGCATGGAGGTTCGCACGAACGCCGACAATCCGGAGCAGACCGAGAACGCACTCGCGTTCGGGGCGACGGGCATCGGCCTGACCCGCACGGAGCACATGTTCTTCGAGGGCGACCGCATCGACGCGATGCGCGAGATGATCCTCGCGGACAAGACCGACGACCGGAAGGCGGCTCTCAAGAAGCTGCTGCCTTACCAGCGTGCGGACTTCACCGGGATCTTCAAGGTGCTCAAGGGCTACCCGGCGACCATCCGTCTGCTCGATCCGCCGCTGCATGAGTTCCTGCCGCATGATCAGGCGTCCCAGCAGGCGCTTGCGGAGAAGACCGGCATCAAGGCCGAGAAGATCGCCCAGCGCGTGAAGGACCTGCACGAGTTCAACCCGATGCTCGGACACCGCGGCTGCCGTCTCGGCGTCGCTTATCCGGAGATCACGGAGATGCAGGTGCGCGCCATCTTTGAAGCGGCCGCCGACGTGGCCAAGAAGAAGATCAAGGTGAAGCCCGAGGTGATGATCCCGCTGGTCGGGTTCAAGAGGGAGCTCGATCTGCAGGTGGAGATCGTCCATCGCGTGGCCAAGGAAGTCATGTCGGAGAAGAAGGTGAAATTCGACTACCTCGTGGGCACGATGATCGAGGTGCCTCGCGGCGCCCTCACGGCCGACGAGATCGCCCACACGGCGGAGTTCTTCTCCTTCGGGACGAACGACCTGACCCAGACGACGCTCGGCATCAGCCGCGACGACATGGGCAACTTCCTCGGCGCCTACACGGAGAACGAGGTGTTCAAGAAGAACCCGTTCGCCACGCTGGACGCAACGGGCGTTGGACAGCTCATGCGCATCGCGATCGAGAAGGGCCGCAAGACCCGTCCGAACATCAAGCTCGGCATCTGCGGCGAGCACGGTGGCGATCCGGATTCGGTGAAGCTCTGTCATGAGCTCGGGCTCGCCTACGTGAGCTGCTCGCCGTTCCGCGTGCCGGTTGCCCGCCTCGCGGCGGCTCAGGCAGCGATCGTCGAGAAGCGCGCCGCCAAGAAGAAGTAATTAAGCCGGGACGCTTCGGTGTCCTGAAACTCTCAGCCGCCCCGGGCAACCGGGGCGGCTTTGTTTTTGGGTGGGGTGCGGGGAGTGGGCGCGCAGCAGCGACGCGCAACTAAGCGGTCCGTTTAACCTCAATGCGGCGATGAAAACTTGTCGGATCTGATGTGAGTTTCTGTGGAAACGGAATTTGCAGCTTAAAATCATCCCGTTTCAGTCTCACCCGTTGGGTGAGTCTCTTTCAGCGATCTTCAAATTCGGTAACGACATGGCTGTTACCCTCAAGCACCCAGGCACTGAGAGGACTCAGCAGTCGCCTGAACCCGGAGAGTTCGCAATGGCCCACGGAACGCACTGAATGCACGGACCAAGTAACAGACTCTCAGCCCCCTCATTCACCCTCACTCCTTCCGTGCGGTCCGGGAGGCCGTCCATTCACGGTTTTAGGTTTAGCCCAAGTTCCGCAGTTTGCGGAAGCCAATGACGCAACCATGCGGGTTGGCGGCGTTTTTCAGCGGTTTTTCTCCACTACATTTTCGACGATTTTGGATCGCTTGGGCAGATGAAGGCCAAGGTGCGCGAGTAGCACCGCTGCCTCTTCC
>CAMAUX010000072.1 GCA_945861435.1 Chthoniobacter flavus
GCGGCCCCGTTTAAAACCACCATCTTCTGGTCCGGGACGCTCACAATAATATACGGATCACCCTCAGCCGCAGAAATATTCAGGCTGCAGAGCAACGCCGCAAGCAGTGCTGCAAGCAGTTTGGTTAAAGTCATCAAATTGTTCCTTTCAGGGCCATCCGGGGAAGAACAGAGGCTTCTCATGACACACTACGGTCCGTTCCGCAAAATTGTTTTAGGCAAAAACCGAATTTTTTCACGACTGTTACACACTTTCGCCCAACGATTAATCCACTCCCAAAAATCCCGCTCCAAAACCTCTTTGCATCGCAGCGCCCCACGCGTGACAAAAAAACTTGCGCCAGCCCGCACCGTGAACGATGCTCTCACACGTAAATCGCGGGGTGGAGCAGCCTGGTAGCTCGTCAGGCTCATAACCTGAAGGTCGTAGGTTCAAATCCTACCCCCGCAACCAATTCCTTCTCAAGGAATTGAACCGTACATTGTCAGTCGGTTCACACGCCAGAGGGAGGTGTACATGGCAGCCGCATCACAAAATCGGGCCGGAAGCGGCCCGGACGGAAAGTGGTACGTGTGAAATTCGGCTCTGCACACGTGCCGATTCACCAAGCGTCAGTTCGTGGCGGCACGAAGTTCACGGTTTCCTTCTATCAGAACGGCCGCCGCATTCGGCGGACCTTTGACTCACTCGCGAAAGCGACGCAAGAAGCACGCACGGCGGCGATGAAGATTCAGCAGCGCTTGGCGGAAGTTGCGGACTTGGGCGTCGCGGACCGGCAGAACTATCTCGAGGCCACGTCCCTGCTCGAAGGCCTTCCGGTTCCGTTGGCCGCCGCGGTCAAGGAATACGTGCGATGCCGCGAACTGCTCGGCGGCTCGCCTTTGCTCTCGGCAATCGAGGAACACGTCCGCAGGACGAACGGTCTCCGCATGGGCGCGAGCGTGGCCGACGTGGTGAAGGAGTTGATGGTGCCGAAACAGCAGTACGGTGTGAGCAAGCGCTACCTCGCCCAGTTCCGCAGCCATCTGAAACGGTTCGCGGAGCTCTTCCGCTGACACAGATCCTCCACGTGAAATCGGAGCAGATCGACAAATGGCTGCGCAGCCTCAAGGTCGCGCGACGCACACGCAACGGAACGCTCACCTCGGTGCGCACGCTCTTTTCTTCCGCAAAGAGCCGCTCGAATCTGCCAAAGACCAATATCACCGAGGCCCATGTTCTGAACAAATCGAAGGTCGGCAACACCGACACCCTGATCTTCGAGCCCGCGTTGATGCGCTAACTCCTGAACGCGGCGTCACCGCATCTCATCCCCTTCCCCACCATCGGCGCATTTGCCGGCCTGCGCTCTGCGGAAATCGCAAGACTCGAATGGGGCGCGATCAACTTCGGGCGCCCCATTATCGAGATGCGTGCGGGTCAGGCGAAGGACAGCATCCCGTCGCATCGTGCCCGTGAGCGACAACCTCCGCGCGCGGATCGAACCACTCGCCCGCAATGGCCCGGTCATCCACATCCAAAACCCCGAACTCTACCCCGACGCGTCTGCGCTCGCGGCGAAGCTTGCCATCGAATGGCCGCGCACTTTTTTGCGCCACTCCTACATCAGCAACCGGCTCCCCATCGTGAAGAGCGCCGATGCCGTCGCGCTGGAGGCGGGCAATTCCCCCGCCATCATCTTCAAGCACTACTGGGAGCTTGCGACGGGGGATCAACCTCGGGAGTGGTTTGGAATCCATCCTTGGCCCAAGTTCCGCAGTCTGCTGGAAGCCAATCACGCAACCGTGCGGGTTGACGGCGTTTTTCAGCGGTTTTTCTCCACTACATTTTCAACGACTCTGGATCGCTTGGGCAGATGAAGGCCAAGATGCGCAAGTAGCACCGCCGCCTCTTCCTCGGGCTTTGCAACCGTGCGCACCCGTACCTCCAAAAAATCACCCCCGCATTTGACCGGCACCACGACATCCATCGAACGAATCGTCGCGACGGACTCAACGAACTTCCGCGCGTTGTTCCCCAATCCCGTGGACTGCATCCACATCTCCAGCGATCGCCAAAGCGCAAGACTCAGGAAGCACACCAGCAGATGCACTTCCACCCGCTCCGTTTTCTGGGGGTACACCGGCCTCCATTTTCTCCACCACTTCCCCAACCATGCTCACATCAGCGCGGTTGCCGGCAAACACCTCGTAATTGAGCGGGAGCCCCTCCGGCGTGCACACCACCCCGATGCAGACCTGCTTGCAGTCGCCGCGCTGGTCACCCGCGAACACCCGCGCACCGCCTTCTGGTTGCCGAGCGCTCTGGTTGCATAGCGCCATGCCTTCAAAAAACGTGCTCGTCACGTCGTAGACCAAAAACTCGAACTGCACCCCAAACCAACTCCGGTAACTCAGTAAGCCTTCGCGATGGCAACCACAACCTGCTGCTTGGAAACCACGACGCCGCCGGGTTGCTCCATGGTAATGACAAAAGCCTGAGGATCGTTGACCGCAACCGGATTCCGAATTGGGACCACAACGGTGCCTGTGGCCGGGATGTTGAACACGCCGCCATCGACCGGCTTCTCGTCCCGCTTGGGATCGACGATCCATAACTGATACTGCTTCACCGCCGGATCGTTCACCGGAAGGTTGGTGAGCGTCATGTAGCCTTCCTGAAGAGCATCACTCCAGATGACTTTGCCTGTCATCCTGCCGTAATCGGCGAGGCCACCGAAATCCGACTCTTTCAAATCCCTGGCCTTCCGCATCAACTGACTCTTCGCCTCGAAGGGCGGCAGGACAACGCCAGCCAACGGAGCAGGGTGGATCGACTGCGGCTCTTCGAAAAGTGTCTTGGCGACGAGGAGTATCGCTAACGCCGCGGCGATGCCCCATGCGAATTGTGGAGCCGAAACAATCCGCCTCCATGCGGGAAGACTGACGACATTTGTGGGCGCAGGCGCCACGAACCCGGCGATGCCTGTCCGGAGTTTCTCTTTCAAATTCTGTGGCAGTTCACTCTGCCTAGATTGGAGAAACTCTGCTTCGATGGCGGCGGCCGTGAGTTCAAGCGAGAAGTCGCGCTTGCACCGGGGATCCTTCGAAAGGAGCTCCCACTCTTTGATTTCCTCGGCGTCAAGATCACCAAGGATACCTCCGGCTTCGAGTTCCTCGAAGCGATTCCAGATATCATGGTTATTCATGAGTTGATGGAATTGGAAGGTTGAGCAGCCTCGCCGCTCTCGGCCTGGCGCAGCTTGTTCCGCACTTCGATCAGGCCCCGGCGGAGGCGGGTCTTGACTGTGCCCAACGGCAAACCGGTCTTTTCGGATATTTCGGGATGAGTCATTCCCTCATCAAAGTGAAGGAAGAAAATCTGGCGGGTTTCCTCAGGAAGATCTTTGATCGCCGCTACGACGTCACCGCTTTCGCCTCGGATGAAAAGCGTGGGTTGCGCAGAGGACTGTGGCAGGGACTCGGCCTCGGGAAGCGGCTCAAGTTGCGGGCGCCTGCTTTCCTTTCGGGCAAAATCGATAGCCCGTCGACGCGCGAGCATTCCGATGAAAGTGGACTCGCTCGCGACGGCTGGATCGTACCGGTTTGCAGATTTCCAGAGGTCTGTGAAAGTCTCTTGTACAACGTCTTCGACGCAAGTGTGGTTCTTCACGTAACGGCGGGCGATTGACCAGACCAAGCCACTGTACTTGGTGATGCATTGTTGCATGGCACGTTCAACTCCCCGGGCAACCTCGTGGAGAGTCCTGTCGTCAGCATTATTTCGAGTTCTATCTGTCACGAAAGATGGGACAGTAACTGGCGCGGGTTGGACTAAGTCAATCCCGGATGCCGCGCTGCCGCAGCATCCGGGATTGAAACGGATTGGCTTGTGTTACTTGACTGGTGGCAGGATGACCGTGTCGATGACGTGAATCACTCCGTTCGAGCATTCGATGTCAGCGGTCACGACCTTCGCGCTCTTGTTGAGGGTCAGAGCCTTGTCCACAACAGCAAGAGCGATCTCCTGTTTGTTCAAGGCCGTGGCCTTGTCGAGGGTGACGGCGGTCTTGGACATCACCTTCCCCGACACAACGTGGTAGGTGAGAATCGCCACAAGCTTGTCCTTGTTCTCGGGCTTTAGGAGATCCTCAACAGTGCCCTTCGGAAGCTTGGCAAATGCTTCGTCCGTCGGTGCGAAGACCGTGAACGGCCCAGCACCTTTCAAAGTCTCGACCAGGTTGGCTGCACCCAGCGCGGCAGCGAGGGTCTTGAACGAACCGGCGGCAATGGCGGTATCGACGATGTCTTTCGAAGCAGCCTTCAGCTCCGCGAACTTCGGATCGGCTGCGCCAACAGTCGAGACCACGGCGAAAATTCCGAACAGAATGCTAGTGAGTATTGATTTCATGATGTTTTTTTTACTTTGTTGTGTTGTGAGGCAGCCCGGTTGGGCCCTCGTCACAGTCTTCGCTGAGTTCCAAATTTCGGATTCAACCAGCGGATCTTTTTTCATTCCGGCTGCTCTCTCGATCCTCGCCGATAGCGGAGGCCCGAGGGAACAGCCGTCCGGTCAGGCCGAAAGAAAGACAAACGGGCTGGTCGACTTCGTATCGTCTCCGCCCTGCCTCACGCATCGCGCGAAAAGCAGAACACCTCACCCGATTCAGTGCGCCCGCTCATTTAAGGGCGACTGAACACTTTGACTCGAGTGACGTGTGAAGTCCGCAGACCGTTGTGGGTTGAGCTTGTCTTCCGAATCGCGCCTCCTCCGGAGACCGCAACAAACGGTTGTCCTGAATCCGATCTTCCTCGCTTTCGAAATTCCGGAATGTGTCCTTGAACATATTCCGCGCCGTCCAAGCTTCATCCGCGAACTGGATCATTGTCGACTGACGGTCAAAGATTGCTGATTCAAGTTTCCCAATGTCGTTCTTGTTCGCGATGGCGGGATACAGAGATGGACCCCATCCTTCGGCCAGAGGTCGCTTGAAATAAGCTATCGCGGCGGGGCTCTGGGAGGGAAACTAAAGGGAGTGCTGGGAGCCGGGCAACGGCAAAGGACGAGCTTATCCTTAAACGCCCGAAGGGCGAGGTTGCGGCAGCCCGAGCCCCGCAGGGAAAGAGCTCGGGCGCTGGCGCCAAGCCAGAGCAACCGGTTTGTGGGTAAGCCGGCCCCGGCGGATGTAGTAGCGCCAGCTCGCCTCATACTCGTTTGCAGGCATAGAGCCCGGAACCCTTTTTGAGCGTATCCTGCAGGACTTCGATGGTATCGACGCTGGAGATATCTTTCCCAGGCAACTCCATCGGATCGGGCCTGGCACCATCGATTATGTTGACCAGACCGTCGTATCCCTCGATGTCGGTTTCACGGATGGAGATCCCGTTGATAGTGCGCCTGTCACCGTCACGCAGCAGGTAAATAGGCCGCTTCGCTAAACTGGGGGGGTGAAAGCCGAGGGAATCCTGATGTCGAGGTGGCCTGCCATCCAGTAGGAGATGGCCTTGAGATTCTCGAAGCTTCGGAAACCCCGGCCGCGGCGGCGCGCTGTCTGGATGATTCGAGCATTCATTACTTCGAGCGCCTTCTAACATCTACAAAGCAATGACCTTCAATCGCAGGGAAATCTGGTGAACCCAGCTGCCGCAGATCATGACGACAGATGATGACTTCCGTGATGCGAGCCCCCCTGATGTGCGGCTCGATGCCGCGGCGGGTGGTTTAGGCTTCGGGAAGTTCCAGCAGGTGGAGTCAGCCAATGGACGTTTTCGTTTTTGATGCCGGAGGCGCCGGTCACTTGAGTAGCGCCTGGAGTTCCCACGTGCGTTTGAGCTCGGGTATCCCGGGGCCGTTGTATCCGAGCAGGCGAAATCCCTTTGCCTCGATCTTGCGGTCTTTCAGTGCGGCTTCGAGGGCGGATTTTGCCTTGGCGATGTTGGCTTCATTTCGATCGCCCTGCCACGTGTAGCTGAGGGTTTTCATGGCGGGGACGTCGCGGACCTCAATTTTCGCCCCATCAGCCCCGGTTTTTCCGACGCCAGTGTCTTGATAGAGAAACGCGAGCGATGTTTGGTGCAGGTTTTGTCCGTCGCCCTCGGCCATCGATATTTCGACCGGTGCGGTCATCGGGATGTCGTTCTTCTGGATGTGGGAAAACAACGTCCGGAACGCGCCATTCTCCCTGTTTTCCGTGGTGAAAGCAGCACGGTAGGATGGATAGGATTTCTCGCTGACCTGATCGTATGGGCCGGGCTTGGGCCAGCCCTTGGGAAGAGGTGCTTCATCGACATAGCCAGGCGGTTGCGAGGGAGTGGGATTCTGAGCCGGGGCGTTGGAAGCAGCGAGGCCCGCAAGAACGAGGATTAAGAGGCGGCTACTTTTTTTCAAATTGGGTCGGTTTAGGAACGAAGGTTGTGTTTGCTGTCTTGCGCGGTGGCAAGTGATAAGAAAATGCTGTTCGGCCGGTTTCCGAAGCCCGCGCGCGCGGTGTCGTCGCGGGGCGCGCTAAATTATTTTTTCTCAGCGGCAGCGGCT
Organism: Chthoniobacter flavus; assembly: GCA_945861435.1. GTDB lineage: Bacteria > Verrucomicrobiota > Verrucomicrobiia > Chthoniobacterales > Chthoniobacteraceae > CAIURC01. The sequence continues at coordinate 6,514 of CAMAUX010000072.1, forward strand.
TGATATTTTTTGAGCGTGGTTTGCAATTCGTCTTTGATGGAGTCGTCTTTGCAGTTGGCTACGGCTTTGGTTTCAATTTCGACCGCTTCGGCAGTTTTACCGGAGTCAAACAACGCCCGCGCGTAGGTGTCGAGTATGTCCGATTCCTTACTATCAGAGGCGTCCACGGCGGCCTTGGCAAGCCGGGTGGCGAGCGGCAGGTCGCGCTGCTTGATGTTTTCGGCGGTGAGGATGTCCCATGCAAGTTCACTCAGCACCACCGGATCCTTGATATTTAGATCGTCAATTTGCTTGGCGAGAGCCGCAGCCTTTTCCTTGTCGCCATTCTCGCCGACGGCGGTGGCGTATTTCTTAAAAATTGCTTCCGCCTGCTGAACGCCCTTTTCGCGTTCAGCCATCTGCTGCGACTGCTTCTTGATGGCGTCAAAATCCGTATCCTTCGGAGCCACGGCCTTGGCCGCGGTTTCGAGCTTGGTAATTTTCGCATCGCCCTTGCCGGTCATGACGGCTTCTAGATAAGCCTGCATGGCGACGTAGAATTTGACCTGCTTGAGCGCTTCCTGCGTGTCGAATTTTTCGCCGTCGGGCCGGATGCCGCCGAGCTGCTGGTCGAGCGCTTCCAGTTCCTTGCCTTCCTTGAGCAACTCCGCCTCGTCGCCGCCTTTCATGGCCTTCTCAACAAATGCATTCAGCTTTTTCTGGGCCGCGCCGCGCTGTCTGGCTTTTTCAATGTCATACTTTCCCGCCGCCACTTCCTTGAGCGTCTTCTCCAAGCCGTCCATCGGATGGCCGATCCAGATAACTTTGCCGGCCTGCACCAGGAACGCCATGGGAATGCCTTCTTTCCCCGCCGCCTCCATCCAGTTCTTGGCCATGAAGGTGTCGTCCGTGTCCATGGCGACATGGTAATCCATCTTGTCGCCCATTTTCCCGACGAAGGTGGCGACGGCAGCATCCTTGTCTGCGCCCCGCTCCCACACATCCATGCCGATGAATGTTACGTTGGGGAACTTGTGCGCCATCTCGGTAAGGTGCGGGATGCTCTCACGGCACGGGCCGCACCACGTCGCCCAAAACTCCACGACGTAGGTCTTGTCCGCCTCCAGCTTGGCGACTTCGCCGCCTTTGACCCACTTGGAAGCCTTGAGTTCGGGCGCGGCATCGCCGATAGCGAGCTTGGCCGCTGTCGCGGAGTGGGTGAACGCGGCCAAGACGACCGACGCGAAGAATAGGAATTTTTTCATAGGATAAAGGAGCTGAAGAAGCTGGAGGGGCTTTAGCGCTGTAACAGCTGGGTCTTCACCTCCTGCGGGAGGGCGGAACTATTGATCCACTGGGTCGCGGCGGCGGGGTCTTTCTTGGACCACTGCTCCACTACATTTTTCTGCGCTTTGGTGCGCCGGTTGGAGTCGCCGATTCCTGCGGTAATATCGAAGGCTGCTTGCGGGTGATTTTTAGCCATTGGTCCGCTGATAATCTCAGAAAGCATGTCTTTGGTATCGCCCTCGGGGAGCGACTGCATCCACTGGGACGCGGCGTCGGGGTCATTGAGGGACCCAAATCTTAACGAAATTAATACTCTTTGCTCAGCTCTTCCGCGCAGGCCGGAATCGGCGATTCCTGAGGCCAAATCCCACGCTGTTTGCTGGTGATTTTGAGACATAAAGGCGCTGATACCCTCCGCAGCTAAATCTTTATCCCGGCCCTCGGGGAGCGACCGCATCATGGCGAGAGCTCCCTGATAACCCCGCGCTGCTTCGCAATTCTTCCACCAAGCCTCACTAATCGTATTGTCTCTGTATAGGAGAACGCCGGGCGGCAGTGACTGGACATGAGCCAAGGCCGCTTTAAGATCGGTCTTTGCCCAGGAAGAAATTACGCCCATGAGAGTTGCGCTCTTGATCTCGGAATCAGTCTGCTGGTTAGCCCAGGCTAAAGCCGCTTTCAGCTCAGAGTCAGCCCATTCAGAAGCTATCAGTGTGGCCAAAGACTGACGGTAAAAACCTTGGGGAACCTGATCAAGCAGAGTAACCGCCAATTCTGGATATATATGAACAAACCTTTCATGTCTTCCGCCTTTGAACGTTTGATTGTTATAGTATCCAAAACCAAATAATGTATGCAGCACCCTACTAGGGTCCTTTTTAATACCTCTCTCTACCGCGGCTTTGAGAGCAGCTTTCTTCTCTTGGATTTGTTGAATACTCCCCCCAAAAAACCCTTCCTTGAGGGTCACTAGATTCGAGACAGCGCGACGGATCTCTCGGGTCTCTGAGGTCCCACCTTCTCCGATATGTGGTAATTCCCTCAATAAATCTGGCAAATAGGGCCAGCGTAGTTCGGAGAAAACCTGACGGACCTCTGAGGACTCAACCTTCTCCCCAGCGGCAGGCTGTAAGTCGCTCTTCTCCACAACCACCGTTGCTGCCTGCGGTGCCGTGGCCGAAATTGGAACGGGCGACGTTGCAAGGGTGCTGGTGCTCAGTAGCGCATGGAGTTCCCAGGTGCGTTTGAGCTCGGGTATCCCGGGGCCGTTGTATCCGAGCAGGCGAAATCCCTTTGCCTCGATCTTGCGGTCTTTCAGTGCGGCTTCGAGGGCGGATTTTGCCTTGGCGATGTTGGCTTCATTTCGATCCCCCTGCCACGTGTAGCTGAGGGTTTTCATGGCGGGGACGTCGCGGACCTCAACCTTCGCCCCATCAGCGCCGGTTTTTCCGACGGCAGTGTCTTGATAGAGAAACGCGAGCGATGTTTGGCGCAGGTTTTGGCCGTCGCCCTCGGCCATCGATATTTCGACCGGTGCGGTCATCGGGATGGCGTTCTTCTGGATGTGGGAAAACAACGTCCGGAACGCGCCATTCTCCCTGTTTTCCGTGGTGAAAGCGGCGCGGTAGGATGGATAGGATTTCTCGGTGACCTGATCGTAAGGGCCGGGCTTGGGCCAGCCCTTGGGAAGCGGAGCTTCATCGACATAGGCAGGCGGTTGCGAGGGAGTGGGAGTCTGCGCCGGGGCGTTGGAAGCAGCGAGGCACGCAAGAACAAGAATTAAAAGGCGGCACCGTTTTTTCATATTAGGGAGGTTCAATGAGGGATCACATATTTCCACGCGTGATTGAGTCATTGATAAGAATGGCTCTTTCCCGTCGGCCTCGCCACAGCATGAGGCTTCGCTCTTTACTACGACCTGCGAAGAGCAGGCAAACGGAGCGGAATCGCTCCTCGTATAGGTTACCGTAAGTGGCCATCGGTTATGTCAAAATGGTTGCCATTATGACACAGCTCTGGCTCAGACCTATGCCTCGTCCGAGGTCGGAGGCCGGAACGCTACCCCGGTTAAGTGCAGCCGCCCATTTAAGGGCGACTGAACACTTTACTTCGAGTGACGTGTGAGGTCCGCAGACCGTTGTGGATTGGGCTTATCTTCCGAATCGTGCCTTCTCGGGAGACAGCAACAAACGGTTGTCCTGAATCCGATCTTCCTGGCGTTCGAAATTGCGGAGTGTGTCCCTGAACGCATTCCGCGCTGTCCAAGCTTCATCCGCGAACTGGATCATCGGCTGACGGTCGAAAATTGCTGATTCAAGGGTCACAATGTTGGTCTTGTCCGCGATGGCGGAATACTTGTCGATGAACTCCTGGCCGCGGCGGATGTAGTAGCGCCAGCTCGCCTCATAGTCGTTTGCGTCATAGAGCTCAGAGCCTTTTTTGAGCGTATCCTGCACGAATAGGATGGCATCCACGCTGGAGATATCTTTCTCCGGCAACTCCATCGGATCGGGGATGACACCATTGATAACGTTGACCAGTCCGTTGTATCCCTCGATGTCGGTTTCACGGATGGAGACCCCGTTGATTGTACGTTTGTCACCGTCTCGCAGCAGGTAGATAGGCGCTCCGTGGATAGTGCGGATCCTATTATATGGCTTGCAGTTTTCCGATACGTGTTTGCCCACAATCACATGCCGGGCGAGGAGCCCGAAAATCACCTCGCGATTCTTCCCGGAAGGGTTGGCAATGATATCCGCGTATTTTCCGGAAGCCTTCCAAGCCTCGTCGGTGGGCGCGAAAACCGTGAACTCCTGAGATGAAGCCACGTTGAGCGACAGTCCGCATGAATCCAGAAGTTTCACCAGAATACTGAATCGATCGTCTTTCCTGAGAATGTCGAAAAGACCTTTTTCCACCGGAGCAATCACACTGTCGATCACGTGCAGAATGCCGTTTGCGCAGGGCAGGTCGGTTTCTTTGATACCCGCTCCATCGATCGTCGCTCCGCCAGCGGTAGCCTTGAAATTTAGTTGCTGACCGAACACGGACTGCGGCGTGACATCGGAGACGCCGAGGCTGCGAACTCCCGGCACTTTTCCGGCAGCGAAGATCCCCTCGGTGATGTGATGCTTTATGATGTCTACAAGACGCTGGTCATTTTCCGGAAGGAACAGCGATGCGACAAAATCCGGCGGCAGTTTTTTGAACGCCTCATCGGTCGGCGCGAACGTCGTGTAGAGTCCGTGCATATTTTGGAATGTTTTCCCCTGACGACTCGCCGTGATCGCTTTGGTAAAGATCGTGAAGCGTCCATCTTTCTGAAGATGCTGAAAAAGATCGTCCGTCGTCGGAGTCAGCACGGTGTCGATGAGATAAATCACCCCATTGGAACAAGGGATGGGCTTTGCCGTAAATCCAGCCCCGCCGATGACCTTGTTCTTGTAGTCGATCGAAACGAACTGGCCCGTTGCAGTTCTGAGCAGAGTGAATTGTTCCAGTCCGAATTCCGGCTGGGAGCCGGTGAGCACATGGAAGTTGAACACCTCCTCAAGTCGCTCGTTGTTCTGCGGAGCCAGCAAAGTCTCGACGGCACCCTTCGGCAGCTTCTTGAAGGCCTCATTCGTCGGCGCGAACAACGTGAAGCGCTCTTTCGTCTTCTTCGAGAGATCGGATCCGAGTTTGGTCTTCTCCAAAAGCGCCTGCAGACTGCTGAGACCATCCCTCTCGCGAACGATTCGGCCGATGGTCTCGGCTTCAGCCGGATTGGCCGCATTGAGTCCTTGCGGAGTGACAAATGAAAGGAGCAACGCGGCTCCCCCGATGATTCCATGTTTTAGCTTTCTCATTGAATTCATGTGTTCGCCGCATGTCCGGAATTGGATTCAATTAGAGCAAAAAATATTTCACACCGCCGAAAAATCGCTCACAGCCGAGAAAGGCATGTTGATTTGTTGTTTAATCACCAGACTTTCCTTCCACTCCCCAAATATCAGCGCTCTCATAAACAGTTAAGCACCAGCAACTTTTTAATCGCAACTAATTAACCATGAAACACTTGAACCATTCCAACGACCTGAAGGTCGCGGGTTCAAATACCGCTCCCGGCAACCACTCCCCTCTCTTCTAAGGGAATGTTGAAAAAGGGGGCTCCTGCTCAGGCTCTCAACACCCACCGCGGCGGGCCGCTTCACGGCTCACTCCAAAAGAGCCTTTCCATGCACACAAAGAGGCAAACCGCGCCCGCCGTCCCGATAGCCCGCCGACTCTCCTTTTCACGCCAATCAACCACATGGCTGGCGCCAGCCCCGCACGCCCCCTCGGCATCTCCTTGGTTCCGGCCTCCCCGCCAGCGCCAACTCCCGCGGATCTTTCCAATCAATTTGGAACCATTTCCCCGCCCACCCCCTAAAAAAACACAAGACGCCACTCCCGCCCTCACGCCATCCTCCGGCCATGCACCCCAATTGGCACGGAGTCTTTCCCGCAATCACCACCCAGATGCACAAGGACGGCTCGCTCGACCTTGACGCCACCGCCGCCCACGCCGAAGCCCTCATCGCCTCGGGCATCTCTGGCATCATCTTCCTCGGCTCGCTTGGCGAAAACCAAGTCCTCTCCCCAGAGGAAAAGCGCCTCCTCATCCGCGCCATGGTCGATGCAGTCAAGGGCCGCATCCCCGTGCTCTCCGGCGTCGCGGAAGCCAGCACCGCCGATGCCGCCCGTTATGTGCGCGACTGCGAGGCCCTCGGCGCCAACGGCTTCATGGTCATGCCCTCCATGCTCTACAAGGGCGCTCCCGAGGAAACCCTCACTCACTTCCGCTCCGTCGCCAACGCCACCGGCGTCCCGCTGATGATCTACAACAACCCCATCAGCTACGCCAACGACGTCACCCCGGCCATGTTCGCGCAGCTCGCCGATATCCCCCACATCGTCGCCATCAAGGAAAGCAGCGGCGACACCCGCCGCATCACCGCCCTGCGCCACACCCTCGCCGACCGCTTCGCCCTCTTCACCGGCGTCGACAACCTCGTGCTCGAAAGCGCCATCCTCGGCATCGACGGCTGGGTCGCAGGAACCGGCATCGCATTCCCCCGCGAAAACCAGCACCTCTGGGATCTCACCTGCGCTGGCCGCTGGCAGGAAGCCCTCGCCATCTACCGCTGGTTCACCCCGCTCCTCGACCTCGACGTCAGCACCAAGTTCGTCCACTACATCAAACTCGCCGTCCAGGAATGCGGCCTCGGCCGCGAATGGCTCCGCCCTCCGCGCCTCCCCCTCTCGGGCAAGGAACGCGACCACGTCCTCCACGTCATCCACACCGCCATCCACAACCGCCCCGCGCTCCCTCCCATCCACTGAGAAGCGCGCCGCCTCCATGCGCCACGCCGCCCCACCGGCAATCTCCGCACTCGCGGCCTGCCTTCTTCACTGCGCCCCCGATCTCCACGCCCAATCACCACCCGCGCACGCCCCTGTTCCAGCGACCGTCCGCAAGGAATTCTCCCTTGCACCCTTCTACGCAAAACACATCGACGTTGAGGGCTGCCCCATCATCGGCTCGCCGCGCATCAGCGACGCCGCGCTCGCAGAATGCGCCTGGATCGTCCGCCAGATGATCGGCCACCGCACGGACATCCTCCACGCACTCGCCGCCTCCCATGTCCGCTTCGCCGTGATGGCCCACGACGAATACACCACCGACATTCCAGAACACTCCCAGCTCAGCCCCGCCATCTACTGGGACCGCCGCGCACGCGGCCTCGGTGCTACAAAGGACGCACCCGCCGTCAGCGCCGCTGAGGAAAATCTCCTCTCCTTTCCGGGCGACCCCTATCCCCGCGAGATCATCGCCATCCACGAGTTCGCACACGCCATCCACGAAATGGCGCTCAACTCCTTGGATTCCACCTTCGACACCCGGCTGCGCCACGCCTACCAAAACGCCCTCTCCGCACAGCTCTGGAAAGGTACCTACGCCGCCGTCAATCACGCCGAATACTGGGCCGAGGCCGTTCAGGACTGGTTCGACAACAACGCCTCCAACGACGCCCTCCACAACCACATCCACACCCGCGCCCAACTCAAGGACTACGATCCGCCTCTCGCCGCCCTCTGCGCAGAAGTCTTCGGCGAACGTCCATGGCGCTACACCAAACCCGCCGACAGACCACCCGCCGAACGCGCCCACCTCGCCAATCTTCCCACCTCCCCACCCCGCTTCCACTGGCGTTCCACCCCCCTCTCGCCCCGCCCGCGCGCTCTCTTCCAATGCGCAGACGCCGAACTCGAAATCGAAATCCCCGCCCACTCCGACCCCGCGCTCGTCTCCCTCCTCTTCACCCAAATCCTCGAAGGCTACTTCAGCGGTGGCAGGGCCGCGTTCACCGACAACACCCTCCACCTCACTCCCGCCGCACAACTGCCAGACGGTTCCCCACTGCCCGATGGCACGCCCTCGTGGACACTCCTCATCCAAGGCGCCAACGAACCCACAAACCCAACCCTTCTCCAAAAAGGAATGCTGCCCGTCCACATCCTCAAAGGCGCACATCTTCTCGCCCAACTCCTCGAGCGCAGCTCCCACTCCGGCCCCATCCCAGTCCAGCGCATCGTCCGCGTCCATTGAACCCATCGCACTCATCGCCCCCATGCAAACCGTCCACGTCCTCGATTCGCACACCGGCGGTGAACCCACCCGCGTAGTCCTCAGCGGCGGACCCAACCTCGGATCCGCATCCCTCCCAGAACGCGTCCGCATCTTCCGCGAAAATCACGACGCCTTCCGCCGCGCAGTCATCACAGAACCGCGCGGAGCCGACGTCCTCGTGGGCGCGCTTCTCTGTCCCCCGCACGATCCCGCCTGCACCGCCGGAGTGATCTTCTTCAACAACATCGGCTACCTCGGCATGTGCGGCCACGGCACCATCGGCCTCATCGCCACCCTCGCACACCTTGGCCGCATCGCCCCAGGCTCCCACCGCATCGAAACCCCGGTCGGCATCATCACCGCACTCCTGCACAACGACGGCTCCGTCAGCGTCCAGAACGTCCCCTCCCATCGCACCGCTTCCGGTGTCCATGCAGGCGGCGTCACAGGCGACGTCGCCTATGGCGGCAACTGGTTCTTCCTCGTCTCCAATCACGGCCTCGTTCTCTCCCGCACCCACATCCCTCAGCTCACCGCTGCAGCCCTCCGCATCCGCGAGGCCGTCCATGCCGCAGGCTTCCCAGAAGTCGACCACATCGAACTCTTCGCTCCACCAGCCGACCCCGCCAACCACAGCCGCAACTTCGTCCTCTGCCCGGGCGGCGAATACGACCGCTCCCCCTGCGGCACAGGCACCAGCGCAAAACTCGCCTGCCTCGCCGCCGATGGAAAACTCGCCCCCGGCGAGATCTGGCGTCAGGAGAGCATCCTCGGCTCCGTATTTGAGGGCAGTTACTCGCAGTCTCCGGAAGGGATCCTCCCCACCATCACCGGCCGCGCCCATGTCACCGCCGACACCCGCCTCCTGCTGGATCCTGCGGATCCATTCCGGTGGGGCATCCCCGCTGCATGAGCAGGCACGTCGTCATCCTTGGTGCAGGCGTCATCGGCCTGAGCGCAGCACTCGCCTGCGCCCGCCGTGGCATGCGCGTCACCGTGCTCGACCGCCAGCCCGAACAACGCAACGGCTGCTCCTTCGGCAACGCCGGCATGGTCGTCCCCAGCCACTTCATGCCCCTCGCCTCCCCGGGCATGGTCGGCCTCGGCCTCAAGTGGATGTGGAACCCGCAATCCCCCTTCTACATCCAACCACGCCTCAGCTGGGATCTCCTCGCATGGGCGTTCCACTTCTGGCGCGCATCCACTCCACAGCGCGCCGCCCGCGCCGCCATCGCCCTGCGCGATCTCAGCCTCCTGAGCCGCTCCTGCTTCATCGAGCACGCCCGCAGCGGTCCCGACTTCGGCCTCGTCCAAAAAGGCCTCCTCATGCTTTGTAAAACCGCGCACGCACTCGACGAGGAGGCTCGCACCGCCGCAAAAGCCCAGGCACTCGGCATCCCCGCACAGGTCCTCGATCCACGCGCCACCGCCGCCCTCGACCCCGCCGTCTCCATGGACGTCGCAGGCAGCGTCTTCTTTCCCAAAGACTGCCACCTCCCTCCCGAACGCTACCTCGCATTCCTCCACCACGAACTCACAAGCCTCGGCGCTGAGTTCCGCTGGAACACCGAAGTCACTTCCTGGCAGACCACCGACTCCCGCATCCGCTCCCTCCAAACCCCCGCCGGTCCTGTAACCGGCGACGAGTTCGTCCTCTGCGGCGGCTCATGGTCCGCTCTCAGCGCCCGTTCACTCGACCTCCACCTCCCACTCCAGGCCGGAAAGGGTTACAGCCTCACACTCGCCCAACCACGCCAACTCCCCTCCCTCTGCGCCATCTTCACCGAAGCCCGCGTCGCCATCACCCCCATGAACGGCGCGCTGCGCGTTGGCGGCACCATGGAACTCGCCGGCCTCAACGAATCCATCAACCTCCAGCGCGTCCGCGGCATCATCCGCTCCGTCCCTCGCTACTACCCCCAGTTCCGCGAGGAAGACTTCCACGGCATCCAACCATGGCACGGCTTGCGCCCCTGCACCCCAGACGGCCTCCCGTACCTCGGACGCACCGCCCGCTGGGACAACCTTCTCTGCGCCACGGGGCACGCAATGATGGGACTCAGCCTCGCCCCGGCCACCGGTCTCCTCGTCGCAGAACTCGCCTCCGGCGCAGCCCCCAGCGCGGATCTCTCCCTGTTTTCCCCAGACCGCTTCAGCGCCTTCTAAACCTAAAAACGTGAATGGACGGCCCACAGAATCCAGGCACGGAAGGAATGGGGGGAATGAGGGGGCGCAGAGTCTGTTGCGTGGTCCGTGCATTCAGTGCGTTCCGTGGGCCATTGGGCACTCTCCGGGTTCAGTCTACTGCTGAGTCCTATGGGTGCCTGTGTACTTGAGGGTAACAGCCATGTCGTTACCGACTTTGAAGATCGCTCAAAGAGACTCACCCAACGGGTGAGCCTGAAACGGGGTGATTTTAAGCTCCAAATTCCGTTTCCACAGAAACTCACATCAGATACGACAAGTTTTCATCGCTGCATTTAGGCTAAAAACCGCCGCCGCCATCGCCATCGCCATCGCCATCGCCATCGCCATCGCCATCGCCATCGCCATCGCCATCGCCATCGCCATCGCCATCGCCATCGCCATCGCCATCGCCGGCTCTACGGCACCGCGGCACTACACCGCGAAGCTCCACTGCTGCGCCGTCCATCCCCCGGTCTCCCAACCGTCCTTCGTCGCAAACTCGCGCACACGCATCTGCGCGCCGTTGATCTCCACATGCAGAAACGCCTGCGTCTCGCTCCCAAAATGCCCCGCGTTATCCGTGTTCAAAAACGGGATCCCATCCACAGCCTCCGTGCTCCTGCTTCCGTTCCACCGCGCGATCCGCCGCACATGCGTGTGCCCGCACAGCGTCGCCACCACCCGATACGGCTTGATCGCCTCATAAAACCCGCGCACATCCGCATAGTCCCACTCGTTGCGCAACACCACCGCCTCGGGCACCTCCTCCGAGTAACGATGCAAATCCACGTGATGCACCAGCACCACCGGACGCCCGCTCCCACCCACCGCCACCTCCAGATCCTCCCGCAAAAATTCCAAACTCCCCAGCGCACCGTACCGCCGTTGACGCGCCACCCCGGGCACCTCGCCCACGATCAAACCCAGCGCCACAAAGTGCACCCCCGCCCAGTCCCATGAGTAATGCAGCCCGTTCTTCGAAATCCCGGAAAGCCCAGCCCGACGCTGGTTGCGCTCCTTGATGACCGCAATCACCGGACCGTCCCCGCGCGGACTGTCATGGTTGCCGTGCACCTCCCGCACCGGCCAGCGCAGCTTCCCCTCACCCCCGTTCAACCCCCAGTCCGCCACAAACGCCTGCATCTCCCGCGCCGCCATCGGATGCTTCGAGGGTCCCTTGTCTCCATTGTCCACAAGGTCCCCCGCATGAATCACCCCATGCGGCCGCGGCACCACCCCACCTCCCAGCACCTCCGGAACCGCCGTCCCAGGCAACCGATTCAGCCACTCCACCAACCGCCCGTTGTACTCCGCCGACACCGCATCCATCCCCAAACCCCCGCCTTGATCCGCACGATAATGCGTGTCCCCCACCACAAAGAACGACACCCCGCCAGAGAGCAGTTCCGCCCCCCCAACGCCCGCCCCAACCTGCGCCCCAAGCCCCACCACTGGAGCCACCCCCGCCGCCGCCCCGCCCAGCACCAACCGATTCAGGAAACGACGCCGTGTGATCATCAAAAGCCCCCGATCAACTCGCGAGCTTCGCCGCAAGAATCTCCCCCACCACCCCAGGATTCGCCTTGCCCTGCGAGAGCTTCATCACCTGCCCCTTGAGAAAGTTGATCGACTGCATCTTGCCCGCGCGATACTCCGCCACCGCCTTCGGATTCGCCTCGATCGCCTGCAGACACAATGCCTCCAGCGCCCCCGTGTCGCTCTCCTGCTTGAGCCCGCGCTCCTCCACCACCTGCCCCGCACGCGCCCCCGTCTCAAACATCGCCGCGAAAACCTCCTTGCCCTGCTTACCGCTGATCTGCCCCGCCTCAATCAACCCCACCAACTCATCCAATGCATCCGCCGCCACCGGCGACTCCCCGATCGTCTTCCCTGCAGCCCCAAGCGCGCTCAGCAGGTCGTTGATCACCCAGTTCGCAATCGCCTTCGGCTTCTTCGATCCCTTCGCAGCGGCGTCAAAATAATCCGCCAGCGCCGACTCGCTCGCCAGCACATTTGCGTCGTACTCCGTCACTCCAAAATCCTTCACAAACCGATCCCGCTTCTCCCCGGGCAACTCCGGCCGCCGGCTGCGCACCGCATCCATGAACACCCGCGTGTCCACCGGCAAAAGATCCGGCTCCGGAAAATAGCGGTAATCGTGCGAGGACTCCTTCACCCGCATCTGGAAAGTCTGCCCGGAGGCGTCGTCCCAACGCCGCGTCGACTGCACCAGCGTCTCTCCCCGGTCCAGCGCCGCCATCTGCCGCTCGATCTCGTAAGCAAGCGCACGACGCACCCCGCTGATCGAGTTCATGTTCTTGATCTCAATCTTCGTCCCCAACTCCGCCTGCCCCTCCGGCCGCACCGACACATTGCAGTCGCAGCGCAACTGCCCCTTCTCCATGTCCGCATCGCTCACCCCGCCATAAACAAGGATCTGTTGCAGCGACGTCAGATACGCAAACGCCTCCTCCGGCGAACACAGATCCGGCTCACTCACAATCTCCATGAGCGGCGTCCCCGCCCGGTTGAAATCAATCCCGCTGCTCGCCTCAAAGTGCGTGCTCTTGGCCACGTCCTCCTCCAGATGAATCCTCACCAACTGCACCACCTTCCCGGGCTGCGCGATGGTCTTCTGCGCGTCCTTCGGATACGCAAAATCGTGCAGCGGCACCCCGCCCCCCACACAGATCGGCTCGTCAAACTGCGTGATCTGGTAGTTCTTCGGCATGTCCGGATAGAAGTAATTCTTCCGGTCAAACTTGCAGATGTCCGGCACCCGGCACCCCAGCATCAAACCCGAGAGCGCCGTCATCTCCAGCGCCTGCCGGTTCATCACGGGCATCGCCCCCGGATACCCAAGACACACCGGACAGGTGTTGCTGTTGGGCTCCGCTCCGTACTCCACCGCACAGCTGCAAAACATCTTGCTGCGCGTCTTGAGCTGCACATGCACCTCAAGTCCAATGGTGGGAATATAGCGGGTCGGCATGGGGAAAAATGGTGAAGCGAAACACGAAAAAGACAGGGCGGAAAAACAGGGAAACGACACTAAAGAAACCGTAAAACGACGGGAAACGAGTCGCTCCCGACAACTCAAGGTCGCCGCCGCGGGGCCTCCCCCTTCTCCGGCTTGCTCAGAGCGTAATCAAGCGCTTTTTCCACGTCCATCGCCTTGAGCGCCGCACCCACCTCCGGATCGTTCAACACCCGCAACACCTTCCCATTGCGCAACAACCCCATCCAGTCCCGCTGCGTAAACGCCCGCACCACCTCGGCATCCTCCATCAAATCCTTCACCATCGGATTCCCCGCCAGCGCACGCACCGGCCCGTACCCCTGAAATCTCTGCACACTCTCGGCACTCGCCAGCATCCGCCCCCACTTCTCAAGAATCACCTCCAGCCCCGCCGGTGCAGGATCCAGCGACTTCAAAATCCCCCCCAGCGGCCCCTGATCCAGAGAGGCCCTCATGTCCACAAGGCTCTCCGAGAACGCATGTCCCGGCCCCAAGCGCGCACGACCACGCTTGGTTTTCGCCACCGCAGACCCGGCCTCCAACTGCGTCTGCGCCACAGCCCCCAGAAACCGGATCGCCTCAAACCCCAGCCACACCAACACCAGCGCACTCACCATCCCCAAAACCGCCCCGCCCGCACCATAGAACCACCGCACCGGACCAAACCCCTGATCCCCCGTCGTTTTGAAAAGCACCGCCGACACCCCCACAATCGTCAGATACAACGCAAGCCCCAGCAACACGCCTCCGGGCACCGTCAGCAAAAAATCCGGCACCCCCATCCATCTCAGCCACGGCCCAACGAACGCACCCCCGAGAAACCCCGCTCCCACTCCGCAACCCAGCGCCACCAGCGCCACCGCCTGACGCACCAACCCCAGCCTCCATCCCCGCCACGTCAGCAGCAGCGACAGCAGCCCCGCACCTCCGAGAAGGATCTTCTCCCACCCCTGAGCATCGCCATCCATCACTCAAACCTCCCCAACCGCTACCCGCACTGCGCCCGCTGGCGCAGCAGGTGATCGCACAACACAAGCCACGCCATCGCCTCCACCATCGGCACCGCTCGCGGCAATACACACGGATCGTGCCGCCCGCGCGCCTGCATCTCCGTCTCCTCCCCGCCCACCGTCACCGTGCGCTGCGGCCGGAAAATCGTCGCCGTCGGCTTGAAAGCCACTCGGAAGAAAATGTTCTCCCCATTGCTAATCCCCCCCTGGATCCCACCCGAACGATTGCTCTCCGTCCGCACCGCCCCCTCCCGCATCACAAACGCATCGTTGTGCTCGGAACCCCGCTGCAACGTCCCGGCAAATCCCGATCCGATCTCGAACCCCTTCGTCGCAGGCAAACTCAACATCGCCCCCGCAATCTCTGCCTCCAGTTTGTCAAAAACCGGCTCCCCCAGCCCCGCAGGCACCCCGCGCAGCACCGCCTCCACCACGCCCCCCACCGAATCACCCTCGCTGCGCACCGCCTTGATAAACTCAATCATCTCCACCGCCTTCCCCGCATCCGGACACCGCACAATGTTCGCCTCCACATCCTCAAAACGCACCGTCGCCGGATCCACCTCCGCCACCAACCCGTGGATGCTCTTTACATAAGCCACCACCTCCAACTCCGGGAAAAAACGCCCCAGCACCTTCTTCGCCACCGCCGCCGCAGCCACCCGCCCAATCGTCTCCCGCGCAGAAGCGCGCCCGCCCCCCTGCCAGTTCCGAATCCCGTACTTGGCCTGATACGTATAATCCGCGTGCGAAGGCCTGTACGCCCCCTCCATCTCCCGGTACGCCTCCGGCCGCGCGTCCTTGTTCATCACCACCACACAAATCGGCGTCCCCGTCGTGCGCCCCTCAAAAACCCCGGACAAAATCCGGCACTGATCCTCCTCCGCGCGCGGCGTCACAATCTCACTCTGCCCAGGACGGCGCCGGTCCAGATCCTTCTGAATATCCGCCTCGCTCAACTCCAAAAGCGGCGGACATCCGTCAATCACCACACCCACTCCACCCCCGTGGGATTCCCCCCAGGTGCTGATCCTGAAAACGTGACCAAACTGGCTCGACATGATGCTGGAAGATTTTTTTGAACGTCTCAATCCCACACCGCCCGGGCACACCCGCACGCCATGACTTCCGTGGGAAACCTCAACCCTAAGGGCCCTCCCCCCACGAGTCCATCGGATTAGCTCGAATTCAACCTTGCCGCGCGCACGCCCCTCCCCCACATTACCCGCCGCAAGTCGTCTAAACCGCCGCTTGTAGGTCGCATGGAAGAAAGCGCGGCGTCCACCTCACGGACTCCACCGCACCTCGCCGGGGGACCTCCACAGTGGCGGTGGAAGATTCAAGCACGTGCGTCGCGCGCATCCCATGCGCTCGGCACCGCTTGACCACTTGGTAGTCCGCAAAGGCGCAATCCCGGAATCACACAACCTCCGGAACCAACGCCTCAGCAACCGCCAGACACCTCGCACGTCCTCCATCCACACCTTTTCACCATGGCCGAACAGGCAATCGAAACCGAAGGCAAAATCACCCAAGTCCTCGCGGGCACCATGTTCCGCGTCGAACTCGACAACAAACACCTCGTCCTCGCCCACATCTCCGGCAGGATGCGCAAACGCTTCATCCGCCTCACCACAGGCGACCGCGTCAAACTCGAGATGTCCCCCTACGACCTCGACAAGGCACGCATCGTCTACCGCCTCGGCTGACAAAGCCCGCCACCCAAGGCATCAACTCCAGAGCAGGTCCGCTCAGAACAGACCCCCCAGAACAGCCCCCCAGAACAGCCCCCAGAACAGCCCCCAGAACAGGCGCCCGGAGTCCGCCCCGCAATGCCCCCATCGCTCAGTCCGCGGGGTCTGCCAGTTGCCAAAAACCCCGCGTAGCAAGCCGCGCCTGCGCCTCCTCCATCCGGATTCACTCACCGGACACCAGCCGCGAAATCCCCAGTGACCGGATTTCCACGCGCACAGCCCATCCGCACCGCGCCCCCCACCACAGTCATCGCCATTCCGTGCGTTCGCACAAAACCCCCACTCCTTTCACACCCCTCCACCCCATGCGCCATCAACCCATCCCCCCCCGCCTCTTCATCGAGAACCGCGCACGCCTGGCAAAACTCCTGCCACGCCGCTCCATCGCCATCGTCAACGCCAACGACCTCGCGCCCACCAACGCCGACGGCCTCTCGTTGATGATCCCCAACTCCGACCTCTTCTACCTCACCGGCGTCGAACAGGAGGAAAGCGTCCTCGTTCTCGCCCCGGACGCCGCCAACCCCCGCCTGCGCGCAGTCCTCTTCGTGCGCGAACCCAACCCTCACCTCGCTCTTTGGGAGGGCTACAAACTCTCCAAGGAAGACGCCACCCGCATCTCCGGCGTGCCCGAAATCAAATGGCTGAGCGAACTCCCCGGCCACCTCCGCATCCTCTTCTGCGAACTCGACCACGTTCACCTCAACTCCAACGAACACCCGCGCGCCACCGTCGAAGTCCAGTCCCGCGACGCCCGCTTCATCGAAGCCCTTCGCTCCCAATACCCCCTCCACGACTACCGCCGCCTCGCCCCCCTCCTTCACAAACTGCGTCTGGTCAAATCCCCGGCCGAAGTCGACCTCCTGCGCAAGGCCTGCTCCATCACCCACGAAGGCTTCCTGCGCGTCCTGCGCACCACTCGCCCCGGCCTCAACGAAGCCGACCTCGAAGCCGAGTTCGCCCACGAATTCACCCGCTCCCACGCCCGCTTCGCCTACAACCCCATCATCGCCAGCGGCCCCAACGCCTGCGTCCTCCACTACAACCAGAACGATCAACCCCTGCGCCCCGGCCAGCTCGTCCTCCTCGACGTCGCCGCAAGCTACGCCAACTACAACGCCGACCTCACACGCACCATCCCCGTCAGCGGCCGCTTCTCCCCGCGCCAGCGCGACGTCTACCAAAGCGTCCTCCGCGTCCTGCGCTCCATGATCAACGAGGCCCGCCCAGGCGTCCTCCACGCCGACTGGCAGAAAAAATCCCTCGCCGTCATGACCGAGGAACTCCTGCGCCTCAAACTCATCACCCGCGAGCAGGTCCGCAAACAGAAACCCGACTCCCCGGCCGCCAAAAAATACTTCATGCACGGCCTCGGCCACTCCCTCGGACTCGACGTCCACGACGTCGGCTCCCTCCACCAACCCTTTGCCCCCGGCTGGGTGCTCACCGTCGAACCCGGCATCTATCTCCCGGAAGAGGGCTTCGGCATCCGCCTCGAAAACGACATCCTCGTCACCAAAGGCCGCCCCATCGACCTCATGGCCAACATCCCCATCGAACCCGACGCCATCGAGGATCTCATGCACCAGCCCGCCCCGCGCCGCCCCACCTCCAAGCGCGCGGCCAAGCGATAGCGCCACCGCGCCCAAAGCCCATAAGTTTTTCAACCAGACTGGCCTGGATTCCAAACTCACGGAGACGATGCCTTTCACCCTCCATTCTCCAAACGCCATCCCTCCTGCCCACACGGTCATGGCCTTTGTGATCTCAGTCATCGCAGGCGCCAAACAATTCGCCCACTCCGACTGGCTGCGTTTCGAC
>CAMAUX010000073.1 GCA_945861435.1 Chthoniobacter flavus
CCCAAATCGCGATCCACAAGGGGCTCTTCTCCACTACACGCTCACATTGCGAAGGCACCGCCCGCAAATCCCCTTCCACTCTCAATTGCCCACCCAGCGAACAGCGAAAATCGGTGCGTTTTTCCCAGAAACTGCGGAACTTGGGCTAAAACCTCATCGCCTTGGCCCGTTTTGCAGCCGCGGCAGACTCCTCCCGATGGAAACCAGATCGATAACGCCCCCGCCCAACCCAACCATCATCTCCACCAACACACCATCGACCACGCCCCCCAAACAAATCCCCCCAGGCGCCAGACCGGTCTGGGGCCAGTCAACTCGCTCACTCCGTCGAAAGTTCCCGCCCTGCAGCCGCCATGCTCAACATCACGCGGTTGTTCCCGTTGAGCTGCTGCAGCGCCGCGACAAACTCCCCGGGCTTGCTCGCGTCGCGCAACTGCACGTTGTAACGCAGCTCCGTCATCATCCCAGCTTGGATCGACTCCACAGACACCAACTCCGATCGATGCAAATGCCGCTCCATGCAGCCCTTGAAAGCCACATCATAGTCAATGTCGTTAGTCACACGGATCCTCAGCCGATGGGACGCTCGCACCGGGGCGAAGAAATCCAGACCAGTCACCAGCAGGATGATCCCGCACAGGATCACTGTCGTCGCCACCGCCATCCCATAAGCCCTCGCCCCCACCGCAAGACCCGCCGCCATCGCAACGAACAAAAACCCAATATCCTTTGGCGTCCCCACCGAGGTGCGAAATCGGATCACAGAAAAGGCGGCGAAAATCCCGAATGCCGTAGCCTGCGAACTCTCCTTGTCTACGCGCACCACCATCACCACCACGGACACCACCGTGCCCACGATTAGGAGGGTGTGCACGTAATCTTGGGAGAGATCCGCTCCACGGAACGTCCGCCGGTAAGTAGCCGCCACCAGTAGATTGAGCCCAAAGCTCAGCAGCATCGCGAATAGGATCTCCTGAAACGACGCGGATGCGTGCCCAAACTGCAGGGCTTCCTTAATGACTTCAACAACTGCTTCCATGGGTATTAAGCTGAAACTAGATAAAAGCTCAGCCAACCGCAACACTCCCCCATCGCCGCATCAAAACCCGCATCGCCGCCTGAGCACGAAGTGGCTGCATCGCAACCTGCCCTCCGGCGACCATCGAGTAAATGCGCAGCTCGAAAAGCGGAGCAGCCGGCTCAGCATCCAGCGCCCACGCGAAGCCTCGGCAACCTGCAGCCCACGGGGGCCGCACAACGGAAACTTCCGCCTAAAGTCTCCATCCCGTGCCGCGGCTTTCACTGAAATATCACCCAGACAATCCAAACTAAAAACAAGCCCGCCCCCCCACATAGCAGCTTCTTAACCGTTAAAAAGATGGCAGGCTGAAGCCTTCGCCTAAGGATTGAACAGAGGCGAACCTCTCTCGAATAATCCACAAAAACCCTGACTACCAGCCCCCCCCTTCGCCACGAACCAAGCACAGATCCGCACGCTCATGCCATCCTCCACCGCCCATCCACCTCTGGCCCTCGCCCTCACCCTCCTTATCTCCTCACTCACCACCGCGCGCGCCTCCGACTGGCCCCACTTCCGCGGCCCCACGCGCAACGGTATCTCCGACGAAAAAGCATGGCGCAGCACATGGACCGGCGACATCCCCGTCGCATGGAAGGCGCAGGTCGGCCTCGGCTTCTCCTCCATCGTCGTCTCCGATGGCCGTGCCGCAACAGCCGGACACGCCGACGGCAAGGACAGCGTGTTCTGCTTCGAAGCCGCCACCGGCAAACTCCTCTGGCAACACAGCTACCCCGCACAACTCGGCGACGTGTACTTCGAGGGCGGCACCACCGGCACCCCCACCTTCGATGGCGACCACCTCTACTGGCTGAGCCGCTGGGGCGACCTCCTCTGCTTCGACGCCGCTTCCGGCAAACGCCTCTGGGAAACACAGATCGCCACAGAAACCGGCGCACCCGTCCCCATGTGGGGATTCACCGGAGCCCCCCTCGTGCAGGGCAATCTACTCGTGCTCAATGTGGGCGATGCTGGCACCGCCGTCGACAAGACCACCGGCACGGTCCTCTGGAAATCCGAGCCCAAGGACGCAGGCTACTCCACACCAATCCCCCTCCCTCCTCCCCTCGGCGACTCCGGCGGCGGACTCGTCGCGTTTGCCAACACCAAAGGCTACCTCGCCGTACGCACCACCACCGGCGCCGAAGCGTGGCGCGTGCGCTGGATCACAGAGTACGGCGTCAACGCCGCAGACCCCGTCCTCAGCGGCGACGACCTGTTCCTCTCCACAGGTTACGGCAAGGGCGGCGCCCTCCTCCATCTCACCGCCTCCGGTCCCCAGGAGGTTTGGAAAACCAAGAAGCTGCGCACCCAGATGAACGCTGCAGTGCTGCACCAAGGCCATCTCTACGGCGTCGACGGCGACACCACCCAGAAGGCCTCCCTCAAATGCCTCGATCTCGCCACCGGCGAACAAAAGTGGGAACACCCCGGCTTCGGCTCCGGCGGCCTCATCATCGCCGATGGAAAACTCCTCGCCATGAGCGGCATCGGCGAACTCCTCATCGCACCCGCATCCCCCGAAGGATTCACGCCCACCGCGCGCACCCAAGTCTTCGGACCCAAGGCATGGACCGCCCCCGTCCTCAGCAACGGCCTTCTCTACTGCCGCAACAACCGCGGCGAACTCGTCGTCCTCAACCTCCAGTAACCCCCCCATGAAACGCCGCACCTTCCTCCGCTGCGCCGCACTCGCAGGCGCCGCACCCTTCCTCCGCGCCGCAGAACCGCGCAAGCTGCGCACCGCACTCATCGGCTCCGGTTGGTGGGGCAAGAACATCCTCAAGGAAGCCATGGCCTCCGGACGCTGCTCCACCGTGGCCCTCGCGGACGTCGATGCCAACGTGCTCGAAGTCGCCGCCGACCAGGTCAACGACCTCTCCGGCGAAAAACCAAAACTCTACCGCGACTACCGCGAACTTCTCGCAAAGGAGAAGCCGGACATCGTCATCATCGCCACCCCAGACCACTGGCACGCTCTCAACACCATCGAGGCCCTGCGCGCCGGCGCCCACGTCTTTGTCGAAAAACCCACAGGCCACACCGTCAACGAAAGCCGCGCCATGCTCCGCGCCGCACGCGAAAGCGGCCGCGTCGTCCAAGTCGGCCTCCACCGCCGCATCGGCCCCCACCACGTCAGCGGCATGGAGTTCCTCAAGTCCGGCGCCGTCGGCGATGTCGGCATGGTGCGCCTCTTCGCCCACAGCCCGGGCTCCGGCCCCGAAACCCCCACCCCAAACGAACCCGTGCCAGACGGCATGGACTGGGACTTCTGGTGCGGCCCCGCCCCCCTGCGCCCCTTCAGCAAAAAACTCCATCCCGGCGGCTGGCGCAACACCCTCGACTTCGCCAACGGCACTCTCGGCGACTGGGGCGTCCACTGGCTCGACCAAGTCCTCTGGTGGAGCGGCGAACAATATCCCAAGACCATCTTCTGCTCCGGCGGCCGCCCCGTCCTCGGTCCGCCCGTGCTCAACGAAAAGGAACAAACCAGCGACGCTCCGGACCACCAAGTCGCCACTTACCAGTTCGAAAAATTCACCTGCGTCTGGGAACACCGCCGCTTCGCTGGCAACGACAGCGAAAAACACAAAATCGGCTCCTATTACTACGGATCAAAGGGCGTCCTCCACATCGGCTGGCGCGACGGCTGGACCTTCTACCCCTCCACCAAAGGCGGAAAAATCGAACACCAAGACTCCCAACTTCAGGAACCCGACGGTCACAACATCCAGATCCTCTGGGCCGATTTCCTCGCCGCCATCGACGCCCGCAAAGCCCCCGTCGCCAGCATCGAACTCGCCCACCGCGCCTCCGTTCTCCCCCTCCTCGGCATGATCTCCTGGCGCACCGGACGCAGCATCCGCTGGGACGCCGCATCCGAGCAGATCCTCGGTGATCCCGAAGCCAACGCCCTCCTCTCGCGCCCCTACCGCGCGCCCTGGCAATACCCCGCAATCTAATCCCAGCGGACTTCCGAAGCCCACCACCCACCACCGCCACCCCGCCCGATGCAAAGCCCACTCGATGCGGCCTTCGATCCCGAAGCCTTCCGCATCCTCGGCCGTCAGGTGGTCGACCTCCTCGCCGACCGCCTGTCCTCCAGCCTCCGCGGCGAAGGCAAGGTACGCCCAGCCACCGGACCAGAAGCCGAGTACCAGCACTGGAAGACCCTCATGGAATCGGGTACGGGCGCCGCGTTCCCCTTTCTGGAAGAGTTCGTCGCTCGCGCCATTTATCTCCACCACCCGCGCTACGTCGGTCACCAAGTCTGCCCGCCCGCTCCCACCGCCGCCCTCGCCGGCCTCGTCGCAGAACTCCTCAACAACGGAATGGCCGTCTACGAAATGGGCCCCTCCGCCACCGCCCTCGAACGCTGGATCATCGAGCAGACCGCACACAAAATCGGTTTCGAGAAAGGCGCAGGATTCCTCACCTCCGGCGGCACCCTCGCCATGCTCACCGCCCTCCTCGGAGCGCGCGCCCGCAAACTAGGCAGCGACAGCGTCCGCGCAGGCACCGAACCGCGCTGGGCCGTCATCACCTCCGAAGAGGCCCACTACTGCGCCGGTCGCGCCGTCCATGTGATGGGCTGGGGCAGCGACGGCCTCCTGCGCATCCCGGTCGACAGCCGTTTCCGCATCCGCACCGACCTCCTCGACCAAGCCCACGAAGACGCAGTCGCACGAGGCCGCACCCCCGTGGCGCTCGTCGGCAGCGCCTGCACCACCTCCACCGGCTCCTACGACGACCTCCACGCGCTCGCCGACTTCTGCCAACGCCGTGGCCTCTGGTTCCACGTCGACGGCGCACACGGCGCCGCAGTCGCTTTCTGCGAAGAACTCCGCCCACGCATCGCCGGCATCGAACGCGCGGACTCCGTCATCCTCGATTTTCACAAACTCCTGCTCACCCCCGCACTCGCCACCGCCGTCCTCTTCCGCGACCCCGCCTGCTCATGGGCCGCCTTTGAACAGCGCGCCCAGTACCTCTGGGAAGCCTCCCACCGCGACGAATGGTTCAACGTCGGACGCCGCTCCTTCGAATGCACAAAGCTCAGCATGAGCCTCAAAATCGCCGCCCTCTGGCATGCGCACGGCGAGGAACTCTTCGCTGAAAACCTCCGCCGTGTTCACGCCAGCGCCGCCGTCTTCGCAACCCTCATCGCGCAGGACCCGCGCTTCGACCTCGCCACCGATCCCCAGTCCAACATCGTCTGCTTCCGCCTCCGCACGCCGGACCTCTCCGATGCCCGTGCCGACAGCCTCCACCGCAGCATCCGCACCGAGATCCTTGAGGAGGGCGGCTTCTACCTCGTCCAAACGGAACTGCACGCCCGCGTGTGGCTGCGCACCGCACTCATGAACCCGTTCACCAAGGAAGCCGACCTCCGCGCCCTCCTCGAGCGCGTCGTCCAGAGCGCCACTGCGCTCCAGAACAAAGCCTCCGCCTAGTTCCCCACTCACTGAGTCCCCCAAAAAACCGCCCCCCAGAACCGACCATGAAAACCTCCGTCCTCCTGTTTGCCGCCGCCCTGCTTTTCCCGCTGGCCAGTCCCGCCATCACGCCTCCCGCGAAAACACCGCTCAAGATCTTCATCCTCGCCGGCCAGTCCAACATGGAAGGCCACGCCAAAATCGAAACCTTCGACCACATCGGCGACGACCCCGCCACCGCGCCATTGCTCAAGAAAATGCGCAACGCCGACGGCACCCCGCGCGTCTGCGATCACGTCTGGATCTCCTACCTCACCGCAAAAGGAGACAGCAATGGCGAGGGCTTCGGCAAACTCACCGCCGGCTACGGCTCCCGACGCGACCCCGCCACGGACGGCGGCAAGATCGGCCCCGAATTCACCTTCGGCCTCACCATCGACGAATCCCTCAAGGAACCCGTCCTCCTCATCAAAACCGCATGGGGCGGCAAATCGCTCGCCTACGACTTCCGCCCACCGAACGCAGGCCCCTTCCCTCGCACCGCCGAAGACATTGAAAAGGGACGCTATCCCGAAGCCCAGTGCGGACAGTACTACCGCCTCATGATCGAGCACGTGCGCCGCGTCCTCGCAGACATTCCGCGCGTCTGCCCCGCTTACGATCCAAATGCCGGCTTCGAACTCGCAGGTTTCATCTGGCTCCAAGGCTGGAACGACATGGTCGACCGCAACACCTACCCCATCCCCAAAAAAGACGACCCCACCCCGCGCTACGCCAACTACAGCCGCTGGCTCGCCGACCTCATCCGCGATGTGCGCTACGACCTCCACGCTCCCGCACTCCCCTTTGTCATCGGCGTCATGGGCGTCGGCGGCGCACATCCCAACGAACACGTCACCGCCTTCCGCCTCGCCATGGCCGCCCCTGCCGCTCTCCCGGAATTCCGCGGAAACGTCGCCGCCGTCCAGACCGCCCCGTTCTGGGATGAACAACTCGGCGCCATCGCCGACAAGCACGACCAAGTCCGCCAAATGGCTTACCTGCTCAAATCCAAGAGCAAAGGCCACCCCAACAGCGACGGCTCCATGACCGACGCCCAGCAGCGCGACTACCTCCGCGACTTCGAAGCCAAGCTCATCTCCCCCGCGGAAGCCGCCCTCTGGAAACGCGGCGCCTCCAACGCCGGCTACCATTACCTCGGATGCGCAAAGACCTTCGCCCTCATCGGCCAGGCCTTCGCCCAGACCGCACTCCAGCTCCGCCAAAACACCCCGCCCCCCACTCCCTAAACACCTCCGTCCATGTAGTCCACGCAGTCCAATCCCCGCCCACCCCTGCGATGCACAGCAGCCGCACTCCACACATCGCCGTTGTCGGCTCACTCAACACCGACCACACCCTGCGCGTCCCCCATCTGCCGGCTCCTGGAGAAACTCTCACGGCCTTCTCCGCCCTCACCGCCTTCGGAGGCAAGGGCGCCAACCAAGCAGTCGCAGCAGCTCGCGCGGGGGCCCGCGTCACCCTCATCGGCTGCATCGGCGACGATGATCCTGGCACGCGCTACCTCTGCCATCTCCGCGCCGAACACATCGTCACCGAAGCCATCCTCCGCTCCCCCTCCCCCACCGGCTCCGCATTCATAGCCGTGGACGACCGCGGCGAAAACACCATCCTCGTCCATCCGGGCGCCAACCATCAACTCACCCCCGCCCACATCGATCTCCACGCCGAGCGCATCCGCTCCGCCGACGCCCTTCTGCTCCAACTCGAATGCCCGCTGCCAGCCGTCCACCGAGCCGCCTCCATCGCGCGCGATGCCGGTGTCCGCGTGCTCCTCAATCCTTCCCCGTGGTCGTCCGCATACCGCGATGCCGGCACCCCGGCCGACGTACTCATCGTCAACGCGCACGAAGCCTCGGAACTCACCGGACTCCCGCTCGAGCACGCACTCGCGGACATCCCGCAAACCCTCCAGCGCGCGCGCTGCAGCATGCTCGTCATCACCCGCGGAAGCGCCAGCACACTCACCCTCCAAGTCGGACAGCCCGTCCTTGAAACCCCGGCTCACCGTGTCCTCCCGGTCGACACCGTGGGAGCAGGCGACACCTTTGCAGGCTACCTCGCAGCCGCCCTCAGCGAAGCATGTCCATCGGGCCAAGCCGTCCCCTCAGCCGAAACCCTCGCGCTGTCCGAGGCACTCCGCATCGCCAATGGCGCCGCCGCTCTCGCCACCCTCAAGCCGGGCGCCCAAACCGCCCTCCCGTCCCGTCCCGAAGTGCAAGCATTCCTGCTCACACAACCCGCGCCCAGCCTCCATCCTTGATTCCACACCGACCCGCCGCGCTCCTCCTCTTTCCCCCCTCCACATTCCATGAACGATCTTCCTCCCCTTCCTGAAGCCCGCTTGGGCCGCTACCGACACTACAAGGGTGGCCTCTACGAAGTGGTGGGCGTGGCGCGCCACAGCGAGTCGCTCGAACCCCTCGTCGTCTACCGCCCCCTCTCCCCCAACGCCGACGGCACCGACTCCGGCCTTTGGGTGCGCCCCCACGCCATGTTCTTCGAATCGATCACCATCGACGGCGTCCACCAACCCCGCTTCGCGCCCCTCGACGACTCCCACTGACCACGCCCCCCTCACCGTGTCCATGCAGTCCATGTCGTCCATGGACTCCATCGACCGCCCACCTCACCCCACCGCCGCCTCAGCGAGCTCCTTGCAGCGCTTGAGGTCGAGCTTCCCACTCGCCAGCAGTGGAACCGCCTCCACCCGCTCGATGCGTTTGGGGATCCACAAATTAGGCAAACCCGCCGCCACCAACTTCTCTCGCAACTCGTTCTGAGCAATCTCGCGCGCGCTCAGCAACACCAGCGCCTCCCCCTTGGCCGCATCCGGCACACCCACAATCGCGATCAACCGCTCATCGGACGGCAACGCCAGCACCTCCGCCACCTTCGCCTCGATACTCTCATGCGGCACCATCTCCCCGCCAATCTTCGAAAAGCGCGACAGCCTCCCCTCGATGTAAAGAAACCCATCCTCGTCAAAACGCCCAAGGTCCCCCGTCTTGAACCAGCCATCCTCCAGCACCTCCCCACTCCGCTTCGGATCCTCCAAATACCCCTCAAAAACATTCGGACCGCGCAGCCAGATCATCCCACTCTCATGCAACGAAAGGCGCCGGCCGCTCTCCGGATCTCGAATCTCCGCCGCCATGCCCGGCGCCAGCTTGCCCACCGAGCCGCGACGACTGCTCGGCTGCACCGGCACGGGCCGCCCATCGGCTGACTTCGGGTCCGGCAGGTTCACGCTCACCACCGGCGAAGTCTCGGTGAGCCCGTAGCCTTGGAGCACCTCCTTGCCGAAGCGTTCCAAAAAAACCTCGCTCAACTCGGTCGGCAACTTCTCCGCGCCCGTCACGATAAGCTCCACCGACTCCAGTTGCCGCGGCTCCGCCTTGCGCAAGTAACCGCGCAGGAACGTCGGCGTCGAACAGAACAACGTCACCCGGTAGCGCTCGATGAGCTCCGCATTGCGCGAGATCTCCAGCGGGTTCGGATACGTCACCGCGCGCACCCCCTCGATCAGCGGATACCACAGCGTCACCGTGCAGCCGAAGCTGTGGAAGAACGGCAGACACCCCAGCAGCGTGTCGTTGCGCCTCAGGTTCAGCATCGTCGAAAACTGCGCCACGTTGCTGAGCAGGTTGCGATGGGTGAGCACCACACCCTTAGGCTCCCCAGAACTCCCGCTCGTGAACAAAAGCACCGCCTCCGCACGATCCCCCACCCGCGGCACCCCGAGGATCCAGCACAGCAGACGCGAAGGCATCACCAGCACCGCCGCCCGCCACGCAAGGATCGCGGGCTTGAGCGCCGGCATCACCTCCTCCAGCAGCAGGCAGTGCTCCGGCCATGGAAACTCCGGAAGCCGCTTCATCACAAGGCGCGAGGTGATGCAGTGGTGCAGATTACCAATGCGCATCGCCGCCTCCACCGAGGCGCGCCCCGCCGTGAAATTCAGGTTCACGGGCACCCGCCCCGCCAGCACCACCGCGAGATTCGCAATCACCCCCGCCCGCCCAGGAGGCAGCACGATCGCCACCCGGTGATACGGACATTCCTCATCCACGTACCGGCTCAGCGCAATCGCCACCGCCAGCAGCGACCCCCGCGAAAGCGCGCTGTGATCGGTCCCATCCACCACCGCCGTCGCAAACTGATTGCGACGCAACCCCCGCACGCAACTCTCACCAAGGTGCCTCGCAAACGCCGGGCGCTTCTGGAAACAGAACTCCCCGAGCTTCAGGAACCGCTCGCGCACCGTCGCAATATCCGCCTCGGCAGCCGGAATCGGCACGTCAAAGGCCACAGTCACCGGATACGGAATCCGCTTGGGCCACTTGAAGAAGAACTTCCCGCCCTCAAACGAAAACACCGAGCCCCAGAGCTGATCCAGCCACACCGGCAACACCGGCGTACCCGCCGAACGCGCCATCAACTCGTACCCGCGCTTGAGCCGCAACAGAGTCCCGCTGCGCGAAAGCTCCCCTTCGGGAAAAATGCACACCACCTCGCCCCGGCCGAGCGCCTCGGCCGCCGCCCGCACAGCCCCCTTCGCGTGCTGGGGCGAAACCGGAATCGCACGCACCACTTCGAAGATCCAGCGCAGCAGCGGCTGCCGGTAGATCTCGTCGAAGACAAGGAAGCGGATCGGCCTCGGGCAAGCCATCTGCAACACGATGGCATCCACCCATGTGAGGTGGTTGGGCAGCAGCAGCACCCCGCCCGCCGGAATCCGCTCCGCCCCATGCACATCAACTCGGTAAAACAATCGGCCAACAAGGCGGCCGAGGCAGAGGAGGAGTCTTTCCAACAAACGGGGGGTCGGGTGCGCGTCCACGCCCGGAATCTTAAGTCAGAAAAAAACCCAGTCACACCAAGAAAAACACTCGCTCTCTTCAATGCGTAACGCCACCCCCGACGGATCCCAGCGGGACCTGCCACGCACCCATGAGCCCGAGGTACTCGTCCCGACTGCGAATGTAATCCCCGGGATCATAGCCGTGCGAGGCGAAGACCATCAGCACGGTCTCGGGCACCAGGAGGCGCTGCGTCGCCCAGACCATCGGAGGGATCAGCACCCCCACGCTCGGACAATCAAGGCGGTACTCCGCGCGCTGCGTCCCATCCTCCACCTCCAGAAGGCACGATCCGCTGACACAGACGATGAACTGCGCGCACTCGCGATGCGCATGGGCTCCACGGATCCCCCCGGATCGCCCACCATAAGTCCAGAAACACCGCACGGGGCAGAAGGGCAGCCCGTCTCCAAACTCCACCACCGACAACCCGCCCCTCTCCGGATCCAAAATACTGTGCATGAGGTATGGCCTCACCCCGGAAACGCTGGACTCCCCAGCAGAAGTGACGCTCAGCACGCTACCACCCTCCCCTGCGGATGCCGCACGGCCACGCTGCGCACAAGGCTCTGAGGCTTGCGCGAGACAGAAAGGTACGCCCTGCCCACATACTCGCCGATGATCCCAAGCATCAGCAACTGCGCCCCCCCAAACAATGCCAGCACTCCCATCAGCGAACCCCACCCCGGCTGCCTCACCCCCACAAGGATCATCTCCAGAAGAACATCCACAAGCGCCGCCGCCCCGATCAGGCTCATGCAAAGCCCAAGCACGCTGGCAAGCCGCAACGGCATCACGCTGAAGTCGAACAAGACGCTCATCGCGAGACGCGTCAGCTTACGCACCGTGTAACCGCTCACCCCAGACATCCGCTTCCCGTGCACCACGGCAAGCGCCTCGATCCGATTCGTCGCCCCCAGAATCAGACCGTCGATGTACGGATACGGCCCCGCATACGCCACAATCCGGTCGCGCAACCCGGCGGTCACAGCGCGCATGCTCGAAAGATAGAGGCTGCGGGGCTTACCCAGAAGGAAGCTCGTAATCTCGTTGACCGCCCAACTGCCCGCGTTGCGCACCCAATGGTGACGCTTCACCGCATAGCGCGCGTACACAGCCTCCGCGCCTGTGGAGGCAAGGTGCCTCAGCAACCGAACCGCCTCACCGGGCGGATTCTGCAGGTCGTCGTCGAGATTCACCATCAATACCCCCGATGCCCGACGATAACCCTCAAGCACCGCCGCATGCTCGCCGAAGTTGCGCGCCAGTTCCACCAACACAACCGGTGCCGGAAAACCGCGCGTGAGCTCCAGCGCATTCGCAAAAGTGCCGTCCGAACTCCCATCGTCCACCAACACCAACTCCCATCTCGGAACACCCGCAACCCCACGGAACGCCTGCAGCAGCACACCGAGATTGGCCCCAGTGTTGTGCAGCGGCACCACAAAACTCCACTCCACCCCCATCCCCACCCCGCTCACCGCCCCACCCCCCTCATCCGCCGCCGCGCCACCACCCACACCGACGACCCGAAGGGCACGGTCCATGCACGACATATCACTGCGTCAAGCCAGCCTCCCGCCCTCAGCATGCCGTTTAAGATCCAAGGCAATGGTGCGAGATCCGAGCCCGCGGACCGCGATTCCACAGCCTTGGAACGGCTCCACCACCTCCACACCAGCAAGGGCAGGAACAGCCAGGCGTTCCAGTAATGCGCAGCCTCCACCTCCAGCCCCCGCCCCTCCATCAACGGCACCAAGCCGGCCCTCCGATACCGACGCACACTCTCAACCGCCTCATCATGCCCCCCGCGCAAACTCGGAAACGCCGCCACATTAACCACCAGAACCCCACCCGGCCTCAGCACCCGCCTCATCTCATCCAGCGCACCCACCTCATCCACGCCCGCGTGCGAAAGCACATCCAGACTCAGCACCGCATCGAACACCTCATCTCCAAAAGGGA
The DNA here is from genome assembly GCA_945861435.1 of Chthoniobacter flavus. Lineage (GTDB taxonomy): Bacteria > Verrucomicrobiota > Verrucomicrobiia > Chthoniobacterales > Chthoniobacteraceae > CAIURC01. The sequence continues at coordinate 12,402 of CAMAUX010000073.1, forward strand.
GCGCGTGCACATCCCCCGCGCGCACCTCGTCCAGTCCCCGCTCGCGGCAAAACTCCACCGCCACGGCCGACAAATCCACGCCTTCGCACCGCCACAGCGGCCTCCGCCGCCGGAGCGCTGCAAGCATCCCACCGGTGCCGCATCCCGCGTCGAGCACACGCGCGGTCGCGGGAAGTCTGCTCGCAAGCGCCCTCGCCGCCATGGAATGCAGCACCCCGTACCACCAGTGGTGGTCCTCCAAATCCCGCATCACCCGGTGTTCACGAAGCCTCATTGCCAAAACGCTCCAGCAGTTTGCAGACAGCCCCCACCACTTCCCCTCCCATGTGCGGATGCAGCGGCAGCGAAAATCCCTCCGATGCAGCCGACTCCGCCCCCGGAAAACACACGGCCTGCCGGAACGCAGGCTGCAGGTGCAACGGCACGCGACAGCCAATCCACGCAGGAACCCCGCACTTCTGCAGCCACTGCAGCAACGCACCGCGAGTGGAACTCCGCACCACGTACTGATGATAGGCATGCAGGCAATCCCCCCCTGTACCGACCGCAGTCACCCCCCTGCACACCGCAATCCCCCGGTCGTACAGCGCCGCAAGCGCACGCCTGCGAGAATTCGCAGCCTCAAGATGGGGTAACTTCGCCAGCAGCACCGCCGCCTGCAATTCATCCAGGCGGCTGTTCACACCAGCACAAACACTAACCCCGCGATCCCTCCACCCATACTGCCGCACCAAACGCATCCGCTCCGCCAACTCCACGTCCCCGGTCGCCACGGCTCCCGCATCTCCCAACGCCGCGAGGTTCTTCGTGGGGTAAAAACTAAACGCGGATGCAAGTCCCAGCGTCCCCACCATGCGCCCACGCCATCGAGCCCCGTGCGCCTGCGCACAGTCCTCCAGCAACGGCACGCCATGTTCCGCTGCCACCCGCTCCAGCCCCGCCCAGTCCGCCGGACACCCGTTCAAATGCACCACCAACACCGCCTTCACCCCCGCGCCAGCCTCGGAGCGCAGCACCTCCGCAAGGGACCCGGGACAAAGGGTGAACGATCCCGGATCCACATCCGCAAAAACAAGGCCCGCACCGCTGCGCACCACCCCGGCCGCAACCGCCGAAGGTGCCAGCGCGGGAATGCACACCCTGTCCCCCACACCAATTCCAAGCGCCCGAAGCATCACCTCGATGGCATCCGTTCCACTGCCCACCCCAACCACGGCCCGCACACCCAGATACCGCGCAAACTCCCCCTCAAAACGCGCCACCTCCCCCCCCAGAATGTAACTCCCGCTCTCCAGCACCCGGCCGAGGGCATCCGCGATCACCCCCCCATGCACGCGCTGATCCTCCAGCGGATAAGGGGGGAAAAAACTTCCCGGCAGCGCCTCCACATCGCCCTCCTTACAAAGCCCATTCATACGCGTCACCGCTCCCGATCCGTCACTGGGCTGGAACCTTCGGAAACAACCACGGGCGGACCTCTCATCACCCCCCTATTGCGTGCCTGCTCCCCCACCACCCTGAGAGCATCGCGCGCATGCGGATGGCTGGGCGACTCCGCACAGATCCGCCGCAAGATCTCGACGGTCTCTTCCGCTCGCCCCTCTCCCGCCAGCGCCAAGCTCCGCAGATACCTCACAGCCACAAGCCGGGCCGCTCCAGGCTGATCGCGAATGAGAAACTCCACCGCGTCCAGCGCCTCCCTCGTCCTCCCCAACCTCACCAGGGAATTGGCAAGGTTCATCCGCGCTTCAGTGTAGCGCGGCTGAAGCTCGAGGGCCCGCCGATAACAGTCCACAGCAGCCGACTCCCTCCCCTCATGCGAGTAAGCCGTGCCCAGATTCCCCCACACCCGGCACTTCCCAGGACTCAGTTCAGCCGTCCTTTTCCAGAGACTCTCATTCGACCTCCAGAAATGGTTCTGCTCGTCAGTAACCCCACAAAGCAACCCCGCGCTCATCACCACCGCGGCCGACACCAAAAGGTCCCCCCCATACTCCGCAAGCATCTCCGTGCGCAAACGGTCTAGCAGGCACGCCACTAACACAAAAATGCCCACCGAGGGCAGATACGACCGGTGCTCCGCCACCATGTCAGGCAGCGGCACCACACTGGATGAAACCGAGATCACAGCGAAAAACCATGCGGTCGACACCAGGGCAAGCCCGCCACGCGGATCGCCCCCCGCACCTCGAAACACCCGCCATACCGCAGCCACCACACTCCCCAAAGACACCAGTGCGAGATGCACCCGGGGCTGCAGCAACGAGTCGAACACGGGCCAGTCCGGATCAATGTTGAGGGCCGCCGGCCACACAATCAGCCGCAGGTAATGCGCCACCACCGTGCACTGCGTCACCAAATACTCCCATTGCCCCACGGGCTCCGTCCGCGAATTGACCAGGTTCAGACCACCCGTCAGCGTTAACTCCCCATGGTGGCAGGCAGCCGTTGCCAGCACCAGCGTCGGAATCAGCGGCATGCACAACAGCAGCGGCAGACTCCTACGCAGCGCGCACCGCAACCCGCTTCCGTACACCAACCAGTCCACAAGCAGCGCCATTGGCGGAATCATGAAGCTGCTTTCCTTGGTCTGCATCGCCATCAACATCGCCACCACCGACCCGCCCCGGAACAACCTCCGCGCCCAGCCAGCCCCACGCTCCAGCGCCGCAAAGTGTAGACTCAACGCCCCAAGAGAAAACATCGCCGCAAGCGACGTGAATCGCTGCACAATGTACGTCACCGACTCAACCGCCAACGGGTGCACCACAAACAGCAGCGCCGCCGATGAGGCGATGAAAAGCACCGAGGACCGCCTCACCAACCCACGCCGCACCCCGCAGCCCAGAATTTGACTCACCACCCCGTAAACCAGCACAGCGTTAACGGCGTGCACCGCAATGTTCAGCGCCCGATACCATCGCGGCCGGAAACCATCCCAAAAATAGTTCAGCCGAAAACTCGCATACGCCACCGGCCGCATGACGATGTTCACCGCAAAGTCCGGATCAGATCCGAGCTTCGCCGGCCGATTCACGAACTCCCGGAACTTCAACGGATAGAGAAAAACTCCCTCCTCCCTCCAGAACGGGTTTTGTGTCAGATATGCATGGTCATCAAAAACCATGGGGTAGTCCAACGTGCGCAGGTAAAGCCCGGCACAGAGCCCAACGAGGATCATCGCCACCATCCAGTGCAGACCGCTCTTTGGCGGCAAAGCCTTCGCCGAACCGCTCGCAAGCCCTGACTCCGCCTGTCCACACTCTGGCGACACAGGCACAGGCTCGGAAGCCGGTTGAAATGGGGAGGAAGAAACCATGATCCAAATCGGTCTCCCATGCACCGTATCCAAGGCAACTTCCCCCCACAAAAGACCCCTCCTGAGGCGGCCCACGCTACACTCCCCAAAACCATGCCCCACCTCACCCGATCGACGTCGTCCATGCCGTCCATGAAGCCCGCCCCCACCCCCCGGGGCGTCGGACTTGAACCCCACCCCACCCACCAGTAGGTTGCCCCCCATGTCCGAGACCCTCACCCCCATGATGCAGCAGTACCAGAGCATCAGGAGGAGCCTGCCTGCGGACACCCTCCTCCTTTTCCGCCTCGGAGACTTCTACGAGATGTTCTTCGACGACGCCAAGACCGCCTCCTCCGTCCTCAACGTCGCACTCACCAAGCGTAATCTCGTCCCCATGTGCGGCATCCCCTTCCACGCCGCGGAAACCTACGTGCGCAAACTCCTCGTCGCCGGCCACCGCGTCGCCATCTGCGACCAGGTCGGCGAACCGCAGAAGGGCCAGATCGTCCAGCGCGAGATCACCCAGGTCATCAGCCCCGGCACCATCGGCGATCTGCAGATGCTGGATGCCAAGCGCAACAACTTCCTCGCCGCCATCACCGCCGACCCCAAAGCCGCCGGCAAAGGCCCCTTCGGACTCGCCTACCTCGACCTCACCACCGGCGAATTCCGCATGACCGAGCTCGCCGACACCCGCGAACTCCACGACGAACTCGCCCGCGTCCAACCCGCTGAAACCCTCGTCGCCGACGAACTCGCCCCCCACTTCCGCGACCTCCACAACGTCGTCGCGCGCGACGGCTACACCTTCCTCCACGAACAGGCCTACTTCCTCCTGAAGGAACACTTCAGGGTCCAGTCGCTCGACGGCTTTGGCGCCGAAACCATGCGTCTGGGCTGCTGCGCCGCCGGCGCCATCCTCCATTACCTCAAAAACGAACTGCGCCGCTCCGTCGCCCACATCGCGCGCCTGAGCTGCTACCGCAACGCCCAGTTCATGGTGCTCGACGCCAGCACCCAGTCCAACCTCGAGCTCGTCCAAGGCGCCCATGCCCACCGCGCCTCCGCCACCGGCAGCCGCGACACCACACTCCTCGGCGCCCTCGACCGCACCGTCACCCCCATGGGTGCACGCAGACTGCGCGACTGGATCCTCCATCCCCTCTGCGAACTCGCTCCCATCCTCGAACGGCAGGACTTCATCGGCCAACTCCTCGCCCAGCCATTCATCCTCGGCAAACTGCGCGAGACCCTCCGTTCCATCCGCGACATGGAGCGCACCATCGGACGCCTCACCCAGACCGGCGGCAACGCACGCGATCTCCAAGTCCTCCGCTCCAGCCTCGAACAACTCCCAGAACTCAAGGCCGACCTCGCCGCACTCCTCGCCGGCCAGAGCCCCGTCGACACCGCCCCCCAGTCCGCAGGCGCAGCCCTCGGTCGCGCCATCCTCGCCGAACTCCACGAACTCCCCGCACTCGTCTCCCTCCTCGCCTCCGCCATCGTCGACGAACCCCCGGCTCTCATCCGCGACGGCGGAATGTTCCGCGACGGCTACCACGCCCAACTCGACGACCTCCGCAAAGCCGCACGCGACGGCAAAGACTGGATCGCCCAACTCCAGCAGCGCGAGATCGATTCCACCGGCATCAAGTCCCTCAAAGTCCGCTTCACCTCCGTCTTCGGCTACTTCATCGAGGTCACCAAATCCAACCTCCACCTCGCCCCCTCCCACTGGCATCGCAAGCAGACCGTCGCCACCGGCGAGCGCTTCATCACCCCTGAGCTCAAGGAGGTCGAGGGACGCATCCTCGGATCCGACGAACGCGCCAAGGCACTCGAAATCGAACTCTTCGCCCAACTCCGAGAAGAGGTCCTCCGCGACCTCGCCCCTCTTCAGCAGACCGCCGCCTCCATCGCCACCCTCGACGTCCTCGGTTCCCTCGCCGAAACCGCGCGCCTCTACGGCTACTGCCGTCCAGTCCTCGCCGAGGATCTCCACACCAAGATCCTCGACGGCCGCCACCCAGTCCTCGACCAGAGCCTCGTCGAGGAGAAGTTCGTCCCCAACGACGTCGAACTCGACGGCGACCGCCAGCGCCTCGTCATCCTCACCGGCCCCAACATGGCTGGCAAAAGCACCTACATCCGCCAGGTCGCACTCCTCGTCCTCATGGCCCAGATGGGTTCGTGGATCCCGGCGCGCTCCGCGGAGATCGGCCTCGCGGACCGCATCTTCACCCGCGTCGGCGCCAACGACGACCTCTCCCGCGGCCAGTCCACCTTCATGGTCGAGATGAACGAGACCGCCAACATCACCAACAACGCCACCGCGCGCTCCCTCGTCATCCTCGATGAGATCGGCCGCGGCACCTCCACATTCGACGGACTTTCCATCGCATGGAGCGTCGCTGAGTTCCTTCACGACGAAGTACGCGCCCGCACCCTCTTCGCCACCCACTACCACGAACTCACCGAACTGGAGCGCACACGCTCCGGCGTACGCAACTTCAACGTCGCCGTGCGCGAGTGGAACGACCAGATCATCTTTCTGCGCAAGATCCTCAAGGGCGGTGCCGACAAGAGTTACGGCATCCAAGTCGCACGCCTCGCCGGCCTCCCGCCCCAGATCCTTGCGCGCGCGAAGGAAATCCTCTCCAACCTCGAGCAGTCGGAACTCAACGCCGAAGGCAAACCCACCATCGCCGAAGCCCCGCCCCTCCCCAAGCACGGCCGCCCCCGCAGCGCCAAGAAAGCACAGGAAGCAATGGCCGCGATGAAGCCCCAGATGACCCTCTTCTAGGCGGCCCGCCGCTCACAACGCCTACAACGCCGTCAACGCCCGTCGGCAAATAAGAAAAAAAAGGGCCGCCCATTACAGGGCGGCCCTTCTCAATTTCTCAGCGGTAGAGAGTTTCTCTGCCTAGATTCAGTTTAGGCGCTGGGAGCACCAGCCGCCTCATTGCGATCCTTCATGGCTGCGCGACGGCTCAGCTTGATGCGCCCCTTCTCGTCCACACCGAGGCACTTCACCCAGATCACCTCGCCCATCTTCACCACGTCTTCCACCTTGTTGACGCGGAAGTCCGCCAGTTCGCTAATGTGGCAGAGGCCGTCCTTGCCGGGCATCACTTCCACAAAGCAACCAAACTCCTTGATGGTGACAACGCGCCCCTGATACAGCGCACCCACCTCCAACTCGCGGGTCATCCCACCGATGATCTGCTTGGCGCGCTCCATCCCCTCGGGATTGCTGGAGTAAAGACGCACAGTGCCATCGTCCTCGATGTTCACCTCGCACCCGGTCTCCGCGACGATCCCCTTGATGGTCTTCCCGCCAGGCCCGATGAGCAGGCCGATCTTGTCGGGGTTAATCTTGAGCGTCTCGATCCGAGGCGCGTACGGACTCATCTCAGTGCGCGCCGTTCCGAGCGTCGCGTTCATCACGTCGAGCACCTTCATGCGCAGGTCACGCGCCTGGAAGATCGCCTCCGACATGATCTTGTGACTGATCCCCGGCAGCTTCAGGTCGAGCTGGAAACCAGTCACGCCAGTGCCGGTCCCGCACAGCTTGAAGTCCATGTCGCCGAAGTGATCCTCGCTGCCAATAATGTCAGCCAGCGTGTTGTAGCGGGCAAGTTCACCACCGGGCCCGTACTCCGTCACCAAACCCACGCTGATACCAGCAACGGGCGACTTGATCGGGACGCCCGCGTCCATCAGAGCAAGAATGCCCGAGCACACGGAAGCCATCGACGTCGAGCCATTGGACTCCATCACCTCGCTGCTCACACGCAGCGCGTACGGAAACTTCTCCGCGGACGGAATCACCGGCTCAATCGAGCGCTCGGCAAGAGCTCCGTGGCCGATTTCGCGGCGACCGGGGCTGCCGGTGCGGCCGGTCTCACCCACGCTGAAGGGAGGGAAGTTGTAGTGCAGGATGAAACGCTTGGTCGTCTCACCACCAGTGTAACCGTCCAGCGTCTGTGCTTCCTCCACGGGAGCCAGGGTGGCAAGTGCCAGCGCCTGCGTTTCCCCACGCTGGAAAAGCGCGCTGCCGTGCGAACGCGGAATCAGATTCGTCTCAGCCGAAAGCTGACGCAGTTCACCCAGCTTACGCCCATCGCAACGCACCTGCTTGTCCAGGATGCTGATGCGAAACGCCTTTTTCTGCAGATAATCAAAGGCCTGACTGATCTCAAACGAAGTGGCGCCGGGGAACTTGGCAAGGATTGCCTCCTTCACCTCGGCCTTCAATGCGTCGACGGCCTTGCCGCGCGCCACCTTGCCCGAAGTGTAAAGGGCTGCCTCGATGCGATCGCCCGCCACGTGGTAAGCAACTTCCAGCAACTCCTCCTTCACCAGCATCAGCGGAGCCACGCGCTTGGGCTTGCCCACCTTGGCGGCCAGTTCGATCTGAGCCTGCGCCAGCGTGCGCACATGGCCCTGCGCAAACTCGAGCGCCTTGATGAACTCTTCCTCGGGAAGCTCCTGGGCGCTGCCCTCAATCATGACCACTTCGTCCTTGGTGCCCACATAAACCAAGTCGAGGTCGCTAAAAGAACGCTCCTCGTGGGTCGGGTTCACCACAAACTGGCCGTTGACGCGACCCACTCGCACTGCACCCACGGGCCCGGCAAAAGGAATGTCGGACACCATCAGCGCGGCGCTGGCACCGTTGATGGAAAGAATGTCAGGATCAATCTGCCCATCGGCACTCAGAAGCAGCGAGATAATCTGCGTGTCGTAAAAATAACCCTTCGGGAACAGCGGACGCAGCGGACGGTCCGTCATACGGGCCGTGAGAATCTCCTTCTCGCTCGGGCGCCCCTCGCGCTTGAAGTAGCCGCCAGGGAATTTGCCCACGGCTGCCGCCTTCTCGCGGTAATCGACGGTGAGCGGGAAGAAGTCCTGCCCGTCCTTCACGGTGGTGGCTGAAACGGCTGAGACCATCACAATGGTCTCGCCGGAGGTTACGGTGACGGCCCCGTCGGCCAGACGGCCCATCTTGCCAGTCTCAATGGTGATTGCATTCGAGCCGATCTGGCTCGTGACGTTGTGGATCATGGTATTGGGTGGCACTCCGGACCGCCGGTCCGGGTTCTGGCTGTAGCCCCGACCCCTCGACCCCGTCAGGGGGCCGCAAGGGAACGAAAGAAGTTCGCGGAGGGGTCGGGGCTAAATCCAGGCCCGATGGGCTGGCTGCGACCGGAGAATGCCTGATTTGCTTTGTGTTAAAACCCCCTGCCGCTCGCAAGGCGGAGGGAGGGATTGCGACCGGGAAAAACCTTTTCCCACCATGGGAAAAGGCAACCCGGCCGAAAAGAGGGGGGATGAAGGCAGCCGCGAAAGAATTACTTACGCAGATTCAACTTCTCAATCACGCCTTTATAGCGGTCGGAAGAGGTGCGCTTGAGATAGTCGAGCAGCTTGCGGCGGCGGGCAACCATCTTGAGGAGGCCGCGGCGGGAGTGATGATCCTTAACGTGCCCCTTCAAGTGCTCCGTAAGATGATTGATCCTCTGCGAAAGAAGGGCAACCTGCACGTCTGCGCTGCCGGTGTCCTTGTCGTGCATGCGCAGGGCCTGAATTTCCTGAATGTCGGTCATGGCTTGTGTGTCGATGTAGAGCCTCCCAGTATGCAGCCGTCGGGGCTCGTGGCAAGCGCTATTGCGAAAAAGTACGCTCCACCCAAGTTCAAACGCCGCCAAAAGCCGCCAAAACGCTCCCAATCCCTCTCGCCGCGCGGCACCCACCGACGGCTTTTGGCTTGTCTGGGAGAGCACATCCCCCTCTTCTTTGCCGCCCAATGATCTACTCGCTCGACTTGCGTTCTGCACTTTTGGTTGCCGGGCTGCTCCTGATAGTCGCCGGAGTACTCACGCTCGCACGCCTCGGGGCGGTCGCCGATTGGCTGCGAGCCTTCCCCCGGTCTCGCACCATGGGCATTGGGTTGTGCATCGCAGCAGCTCTCTGGGCTTGGTGGCTGGTGTGGACAATCGACCTCGGCGAGTTCAGCAACTGGCGCCCTCGCATCCTGATCCTGATCCCCGCAGCCGCACTGCTCACGATGATTTTCGTGGAGGAGTTCCTTGCGGTTCGCTCCTTGGGAATGCTTGTGCTACTCGCCGCCGAACCCCTGCTCGAAGCCGCTTGGATGCGCCCTGAGCAATCCCGACTCTTCCTTGTGAGCATCGTGTATGTGGGGATCACGCTCTCCCTTTTCTGGATCGGAATGCCCTACGTCCTGCGCGACCAAATCGGATGGTTCAATGCGCAGCAGGCCCGTCTTCGGGTGCTGGCCATGGTCCTCTCCGCTTACGGGCTCCTGCTGGTGGTGAGCGCCCTCCAACTGGCTCGCTAAAGCAGCCTCAGACAACCCCAGCGAAGGCGACTCGCACACCGCCGGCTTCACCACGACGGCAGCCGGCGCCTTGTCATCCGAGCACGGCTGGATCTCCGTACAGGCTGAATCCACTCGAGCGCGTGACCAGCACTTCAAAGATCTGTCCGATGTGCCTCTCGCCCCCCTCCAAAATCACGATCTTGTTCCCCGGAGTACGGCCTGTGAGTCGGTCGGGGTTGTTCTTGCTGGGCCCCTCGCAGAGGATCTCCACCCGCTGACCAACAAGGGCATCCGCTTTCCGGTGCGCCAGATCGTCCACCACGCGCAGCAGGTCCTGATTGCGCGCCTCCCTCACAGACTCGGGAATTTGATCGTCCATCGATGCGGCAGGGGTGTCGCGTCTGGGCGAGTACCGGAACACGAACGCATTGTCGAAGCCCACCTCCTCCACCATGGCACGCGTTGCCAGGTAGTCTTCCTCGGTCTCTCCGGGAAACCCCACGATGATGTCCGTGGTGAGAGCGATTCCAGGCCGGGCCGCGCGCAATCTCTCCACCAACTCCCGGTACTTCTGAGCCGTGTACCCGCGGTGCATCGCCTTGAGAATGCGATCGCTGCCGGACTGCATCGGAAGATGCACATGGGGCATCAGCTTCGGCAGACGCGCAAACGCCGCCACGAGGTCGTCGCGAAACCCGATGGGATGAGGGGAGGTGAAGCGCAACCTCTCCAGGCCGGGCACCCCTGCCACGGCTTCGAGAAGCTGCACAAACGGGCTCAAGCCGTCCTTCTTCGCCATCTCGTGCCTTCCGTAAAGATTCACGATCTGACCGAGCAGCGTCACCTCCCGCACCCCCTGCTCCACCAGTGAGCGCACCTCAGCCACGATCTCCCCGATGCCGCGGCCGCGCTCAGCGCCGCGCGTGGAAGGAACGATACAGAAGGTGCAATGCATGTTGCAGCCCTGCATGATGGAAACAAAGGCGGTGGCCTGCCGCGGCTTGAGCACATGCTCGCGGATGGACTCCTGCGAACCCTCCTCCTCAGCAACGTCCACGATCGAGAAGCGGACATCGTCGAGCACCTTCTCAGACAGCGCCCTCTTGCGCGCCAGAAGTTCATCCACGTAGTCGGCGACCTTGTGGAACTTCTGAGTCCCCACCACCAGATCCACATGCCCAAGGTCCCGCACCAACTCGTCCCCCCTGCTCTGCGCCATGCACCCGAGGAAGCCGAACACCATCTCCGGCTTGCGCTCGCGCAGCCGGCTCAGCATGCCCATCTTCCCGATCGCCTTCTGCTCAGCCATGTCGCGCACCGAACAGGTGTTGAGTAACACCACGTCGGCATCCTTTTCAGCATCAGTCATCTCGTAGCCGCGCGCGATGAGCATCCGCGCGACCTGCTCGCTGTCGCGCTCGTTCATCTGGCAGCCGTAAGTCCTCAGGAAAACCTTGGGCATCGGGGCGCGGAAACTAACGCATGCACCGATGAGGCCAAAGAAAATTCCCGCCATTGTATCCAATCAACCCCAACCACTAGAAACATCCCCATGAATCGATTCGCCTTTTCGCAACTCGACAGCGTCGATGCCGTACGCTGCCCCTGCGGCTGGAGCCGCCGCAGCTTCGCCCATGAGGACAACCCTCTCGCCACCGTGCATCTGGTGGACATCGCCGAGGATGCCCGCCCGCATTACCACCGCAAAATGACCGAGATCTACGTGATCCTTGAAGGAGAGGGGCATATGGAACTCGACGGCCAGCTGATCCCCGTGCGCCCGCTCAGTTCAGTCATGATCCATCCCGGCTGCCGTCACCGGGCCGTGGGCAAACTCCGCCTGCTGAATATTCCCATTCCCGCATTCGATCCCGAGGACGAGTGGTTCGACTAACCCAAGTTCCGCAGTTTCTGGGAAAAACGCACCGATTTTCGCTGTGCGCTGGGTGGGCAATTGAGAGTGGAAGGGGATTTGCGGGCGGTGCCTTCGCAATGTGAGCGTGTAGTGGAGAAGAGCCCCTTGTGGATCGCGATTTGGGTCCGGAAAATGGCGGCATGTTTTTACGCCGCAATCGCAAGCGTTCCTCTGGTGAACTCCACGGGTA
>CAMAUX010000074.1 GCA_945861435.1 Chthoniobacter flavus
CGAGACGTTTTGTTTGAGCCGTGATGTTATTTCGGAGAAAATCAATCCAGACACTCGAATCCACCAGGATCTTCACGCGAAACGTCCCTTTCTCAGGAGGCTGAGATCGTCCTCCCAACGGACCTTTCCCTTCAGTTCAAGCAGGCCAACCTGTTTCTCCCTCCGGACCAGTTGTTGTAATGCGTGATGAACCAGCTCTCTCTGCGTCTTAAGCCCGGTCAGTTTGAGCGCCTCTGAGACGAGTTTCTCATCGAGGACGATATTTGTGCGCTTCATGCATACATACAATAGCGCCTCGCAATGTGTATGCGAGCCCTTTACCCCGCGGCGCCGAAATCAGGGGACGTTTGCCCTTGGATGCCTGTAAGGGACGATGCCTGTAAGGGACAGACATCATCTCCGGGCTTCGTGCTAAGACGCCCGCAAGAGACAGGCCTCCGTGCGATTAAGCACTGCGTATGAAAGTGACGACTGGAAATGGCTGCGATGCCAGCCGCGGCGTGTCACCCTATTGCGCAGTGCGTGATAAGGCCCCGAGCCTCTCACGACAGCGACTCGCCAGATACCGCGGCTCTTTTACTTTCGGGTCGCGAGGTATTCCACCAAGTCCCTCAGCTCCGCCTTCGTGAGCTGATCCCGGGTGGTCTCCGGCATCGGGGAAGGCGCGCTGATCCGATCCTTCAAATCGGCGGCGGGGACACTCTCCTGCTGCGGCTTGCCCTTGGCATCGATGCTTTCCACGCGGAGCACTCCGCCCTCTTCGGAAAGGAGGCGACCCGCGACCACGCTCCCATCCTTACGCGTCAGCACCACGGTGGCGAACCCCTGCGCGATGGTCTTGTTCGGATAGACGATGCTTTCCAGCAGGTAGAGCCGGTCCTTCGACGCCCCGATCTTGGTGAGCTCCGGCCCGACCGCGCTATCGCCGATCTCGCACTTGTGGCAGCGCAGACACTGCACCTCCACTTTCTCCCGGAACAGCTTGCGACCGCGGTCTGCGTTCCCTCCCACCAACGCCAGCTTGAACGGGTCGAGCGGATCGCTCTGGCCCGCCCGATATTTCGCCACGGCATCCTTCAACTGTGGCCGGCCCTGCGCCGCCTCAAGGATCTCGAGCTGGACCTCTGCGGGTGCCTGACCCTTTGCCAATTGCTCCAGCAGCGCTCCGATCTGCTCCGCAGCCTCGGGCCTTTGGATGTCAGCGAGCGCCTTCACCGCCGCCTGCTTCTCCACGGGCTGTCCCGTTGCAATGACCTCGGAAATAAACTTCACCGCCGTGCCAGGCTCCAATGCCGCCACCGCCTTCAGCCCCTCGCTGCGCAACTTCGCGTCCTTCGCCGAGAACGCCACTTTTGCGGCCTTCCCGAGATGCGGATCTTTCAGGACCACCAGTGCCTGAAGAGCCGCGAGACGCGAAGGCACGGCAGCCTTTTCATCTTCCGCCAGAGCGGCGAGCGCTTCGCCCGCATTGATCCCCAGCTTGGCCGCCATCTTCGCCGCCGCCTCTTGAATGGTCGCTGAACCGTCCTTCAACAACTGCGAGACCAGCGGCCCGACCGCCGCCACAGCCTCTGTCGCCGGACGATCCGGCAGCGGACGCCAAAGGTTCAAGAGCCGGTCCCGCGCGCTTGGAGCGCCCCACGCTGCGAGCGCCTCCAGCGCCTCCCGACGCGATCCTGCGGGCAGCGCTCCATTGCCGGCAAATGCTGCAAGAGCGCGTGCATTCGCTCCTCCGCCCAGCCGGTAATGTGCATTCACCACCCGCTCGAGCAGGCGCGGATTTTTGAGCTGCACCTGGGTGCTCAGCGCAGCAAGAGCCGGCAACGCCGCTTCGATAGGCGCATCGTGAACCGCACGCGCGGCCTCCAGCGACACCGCCTCGTCCTTGTCCTTCAGAAACACCGCCACTTCCGGACTCTGCAAACGGCGCAATGCGAGAACCGCTCCGATCCGGACCGACGCGTTGCCGTCCCCGGACTTCGCGGCCAGATCCGCCGCCTTTGCGCAGCCACGCAATCCCATCACCGCGGCATGGCGCACCAGCGCGTCCTCGTCCTTGTTTTCCGCCAGCATCTCAAAGAGAGCAGGCACGGAAGGTGTGTGGCCGATCTTTCCAAGGCTGAGTGCGGCAAAGAAGCGCACCCGCGGCGCGGCATCTTTCAACAGCGCCACCAGACGGGCGCCAGCACCCACCTCGCGCAACTCTCCAAGCACCTTCGCCGATTGCGCACGCACCTCAGCATCCGTATCCGATAGCAGCCCGGTCAAAGCTCCAATCACCGCGGCTTGTTTCGTTCCGCCCTGTCCCATCCCCCACACCGCGTGCAGGCGTGCAAGCAACGGCCGCTTTCCATCGGCCGCCACCTCGATAAAAGCCTTCGCACCGGACTCACCCAGAGCCGCGAGCGCGAACTGCGCTGCCTGCCGGATCCGCTGATCCTCGTGCCCCAGCAAGCCCGCGAGTTCCGCAGGCTGACGCGCTCCCATCCCTTCGAGGATCAAGGACGCCGTCTGTTTCTGGACTGCCGCATCCCCGTTCGCATCGCTGAACTTGTAGATGCGGCCTTTGTTGACCCCGCCCCAGCTTTCCACCCAGTCGAGCACGTAAAACTGCCCGTCGTTTCCAAACTCACAATCCGTCGTGAGAACCCCGCGCACGAAGGGCCGCACCTCCGCGACCTTGTAGCCCGCCCCCTCCCGTTCCAGTCGGATCTGATGGATCACGCTCGCACCCGCGCCGCCGCGGAAGTCGGAAAGAAAGAAGCTCTGCCTGTACTTCGGCCCCAGCGCGGTGCCGGGATTGTAGGTGAGTCCGCTCGGGCCATTCCCGATGTTCGCAATCGTTGGGACCAAGTACCGCGCCTTCGGTGCCTCCTTCTGATCCCACAACATCTCCCGGTTCCACGGGCCGCGGTCGTTCAGATACTGGTACGTCATCCGCCAGCCGTACTCGCCGCCTTCCACCAGATGCAGGAATCGCGCCTTGTCGCCCGAATCCGAATTGTTGTCTCCGGTGAACAGGTCGCCGTATTCGTTGAATGCGAGCTCCTGCGGATTGCGCACGCCGGTGGCGAACACCTCAAACGCGCTGCCATCCGGATTACAGCGCATGATCGAGCCGGTGTCGGGCTCGGACATTGTAACTCCCTCCCGGCTCTTTACGCTGATGCCGCGGTCGCCGATGGAGAAATACAGCTTCCCGTCCGGCCCGAAGCGCAGGCCGTGCATGTCGTGGCCGCGAAAAGCGAACTTCACCCCGAACCCGCTTAGCAGCTTGTCCCGCACCTCCGCCTTGCCGTCGCCGTCCTTGTCTTGAAACCGCCATAGGTTCGGGATGCACGTCCACCACACCTCGTCGCCGCGTGCAAGGATGCCGGCGCCGGTGCCGTCGAGAGGATCGCGGAACCCATCGGCAAACACCGTCTGCCGATCCGCCACCCCGTCGCCATTCGTGTCCTCCAGTCGCGTGATCTGGTCCTCAAACTGCGTGAACTTCTCCTCAAACTTTTTCTGATCCGGATAGAACTTCTTGATCATCGCGAGCCGGTCCGCCGTGGTTCGCGCAGCAATGTCGTCCTCCAGCCAGTTGGCGTGCCCCCGGTTGTCCTCGATCCCGCGTTCCTGCCGGTAAGTCTCTGCAATGTACCACCGTCCCTTCGCGTCCTGACTGAACGCCACCGGATTCGCCAGCAGCGGCTCCGCCGCAAACAGATCCACCTTCAAGCCCTCGTCAAACTTGAAGGACTTCATCGCATTGGTCGCATCCTGTGAAACGCCGGGCGCGCCGCCGCCCTTGCCATGCGCAACGGGCTCGGCCGCCCACGCAAAAGAGCCTGGGAAACCGGAAAGGGTGGAAAAGGATACCAGCCCCAAGAGGCAGGCGGAAGCTGTGCAGAGAGGGGACTTCTTCATAGTCAAGCCCCACCAAAGCATCAGGCCTCCTTTCCCGCAAGCGGGGGAATCCCTCCCGTTCGCCCCAAAGAAAACCGTACCCCGGCGGTTCACCCCTTAATCTGTTCTCCCTCAGTGCCCCCCGGATCCCCGGGCCATCCACCCTCACCGCCATGCTTCGCCTCCGCATCCTCCCCCTCCTGCTTGCCGCCGCCGTCCCTGTCCTCGCCGATGGTCCCAAGGACAACCAGCCGGACCAAGCCCGCCCGATCCCGCCCCCTGGCGTCGAAATTCCCGCCGCCGATCGCGAGGAACTTCAGAAGGAAGCCGACCAACTCCGGAAAGCGATCGAGGAACTGCGCACCTCCTTGAAGAAAAAGCCTGAGCTCTTCGAACTCCTCCCCGACGTCGAGGTGTACCACAAGGCGGTCGACTGGGCCCTTCGCTA
The DNA here is from genome assembly GCA_945861435.1 of Chthoniobacter flavus. Lineage (GTDB taxonomy): Bacteria > Verrucomicrobiota > Verrucomicrobiia > Chthoniobacterales > Chthoniobacteraceae > CAIURC01. Next base: position 4,340 of record CAMAUX010000074.1, read on the forward strand.
CAACGAATTCTTCAAGATCCAGGAGATCAAGACCGCCCACGGCCTTCTACTGCGCGGCCTTGAACGCGCCGCCTCCCTGCGCGAGGGAAAGACCCCGTGGCTGCGCCAAAGCGGCCTCGTCGTCCGCGGCTACCGATCCAAACTTGACGGCTCCATCCAGCCCTTCGGCCTCGTCGTTCCCGAAGCCGCTCTCTCCGGCGCTCCGGCCCGTCTCGACTTCTGGTGCCACGGGCGCGGCGAGACCCTCAGCGAACTTGCCTTCCTCGATCAGCGCGAGAAGCAGCCCGGCCAGTTCACCCCGCCCGGCACCATTGTCGCCCATCTCTACGGCCGCTACTGCTGCGCTAACAAGTTCGCCGGCGAAGTCGATCTCTTCGAAGCCCTCGCCCGCATCCAGCGCGATTACCGCATCGACCCAAACCGCCTCGCCATCCGCGGCTTCTCCATGGGCGGCGCCGCCACATGGCAGTTCGCCACCCATTTCCCGGGGCTCTGGGCCGCTGCCGCTCCGGGCGCGGGCTTCAGTGAGACGCGCGACTTCCTGCGCGTGTTCCAGGACGAACCCCTCAACCCCACGTGGTTCCAGAAGAAGCTCTGGCACTGGTACGACGCCACCGACTACGCACTCAACCTTTTCAACTGCCCCACCGTCGCCTACAGCGGCGAGATCGACCGCCAAAAGCAGGCAGCCGATCAGATGGAAAAAGCTCTCAAGTCCGAAGGCATCGCCCTCACCCATCTCATCGGCCCCAAGACCGCACACGCCTACCATCCCGAAACCCGCGTGGAAGTCGCCCGCCGCGTCGACGCCATGGTCGATCAGGGGCGCAACCCGGCCCCTTCCAAGGTGTGCTTCACCACATGGACCCTTCGCTATGCCGAGTGCCTCTGGGTTAAACTCGAGGGCATGGGCAAACACTGGGAACGCGCCCGCATCGACGCTGAAATCGACGCCCCAGCCCAATCCGTGCGCGCCTCCACCGCCAACGCCACCGCACTCGCGTTCCAATTCGCCCCGGGTCTCTGCGTCCTCGACCCCACCCGCCCCGTCAAAGTCACCATCGACAATTCCACCCTCTTCGTCCCGGCGCCACAGAGCGACCGATCATGGGCCGCCCGCTTCCGCCGGGACCGCAAGGGCTGGGTGCATGTCACTGACTCCGAGGACCCTGCCGCCCTCGCCAAGCGCCCCGGCCTTCAAGGTCCCATCGACGACGCCTTCCTCGACGCCTTTCTCATGGTGCGTCCCACGGGCACCGCCCTCCACGAAGCCGTCGGCAAATGGACCCAGTCCGAACTCCAGCATGCGCTCACCCACTGGCGCAGCCAGTTCCGCGGTGACGCCTTCGTGAAGGACGACACCGCGATCACGGACGAGGACATCGCCAGCCACAATCTCATCCTGTGGGGCGATCCGCAGAGCAACAAGCTCCTCGCCCGCCTCGCCGACCGCCTTCCCATCCGTTGGAGCGTCGATTCCGTGCAGGTCGGCAACGAACGCTTCGACGCCGCGCACCACGCCCCTGTGTTCGTCTTCCCGAACCCGCTCAACCCGCGCCGCTATGTGGTGCTCAACAGCGGCTTCACCTACCGCGAGTACGATTACCTCAACAACGCGCGCCAGGTGCCCCGCCTTCCGGATTATGCAGTCATCGACATCCGCCAGCCCGTCACCTCCCAAGCACCGGGCGGAATCTCCCTCGCCGGGTTCTTTGGCGAGCGTTGGGAACTTCTTCCAAAGCACGGCCAGTAAACCCTGCGGCGGTAAGAAGCGGCAGGTGAAATTCTACGGCCAGCCCCGACCAGAGGAGACAGAGGGCATGGTGTTGCATGCATTCCAACTCATCCGCGCCGCCTTTTTTAGGCGGGAAAAAGCTGGATGCTGCCTGTGAAAAAGCCAGCCCAGCACCAGTACCCCACGATGCGACGGAGACGATACTGAGGCTGCCTCTTTCATCTGCGGAGCCATGGCGCTCCGCGTGGTCGGAGAGTTGCCAGACTTACTGAGCGCCCGCCTTGGCGCCGCGCTCCTTGTCAGAGAGAGCGTTCAGGAAGGTGGCGATGGACTGCACGTCGGCGTCCTCCAGCTTGCGACCCAGCTGCAGCCAAGCCATCTGCTTCACTGCTTCCTCCAGCGTGGCGGCCTTGCCGTCGTGGAAATACGGGGCGGTCAGCGCAATGTTCCGCAGACTCGGCACCTTGAACTTAAACTTGTCGTCTTCCGACTTGGTGACTGCCATGCGGCCCACGTCCTCGGTGTTCGCGTAGGCATTGACGGCTCCCATCTTCTGATACGAACTCGCCCCGAGCAGCGGTCCGTTGTGGCAGGCGATGCAACCCGTGGAAACAAAGGTGTCGAGCCCCTTCAATTCCGCAGGCTTGAGCGCCGCGTTGTCGCCCTTGAGGAAGTCGTCAAAACGATCCTTGGTGATCAGCGTGCGCTCAAACGCCGCGATCGCCTTGGCAAGATTGTCGTAAGTGATCACGTCCTTCTGGCCCGGGAACGCTTCGGCAAACCCCTTCTTGTAGTCCGCGATGGCGCTCAATTTCTTGATCACCTCGGCTTCGGCCGGCATCGCCATCTCGCCCGGATTGAGGATCGGTCCCTTGGCCTGTGCCGCGAGATCCGCAGCGCGTCCGTCCCAGAACTGGGCGATGTGGAATCCGGCGTTGAGTACGGTGGGGGAGTTGCGGCCGCCCCGTTTTCCAAATGCCCCGGGGGACGTGGGCTCGTTGTCGACGCCGCCACGCCCGCCGTCCACCGCATGGCAGGAGTTGCAGGATTGGGTGTCGTTGGACGAGAGGCGCTTCTCAAAAAAGAGCTGCTTGCCGAGGGAAACCAGCGCGGGCGTATCCATCTCGCCACCCGGCATCTTCGCCGCGAGGGGCTGGAAAAATGCGCTCACCTTGGTCCGGAGTTCCGCCGACGTGGGTTCGGCAGCACGGGCCCCAGCTGCGCCAACGGCGCACAGGGTGGTGAGTACGACTGGTAGGAGTGGTGTTTTCATAAGAGTGCTGACTTGGATGTGATGCAGAAAAAAACGTTCAAACGCGGGGTGCCGACGCGCGAGAGAAAGCATGAGAAGATGCGTTCCGTTTATCTCAGCAGAACCGTGTTGGCGAGTGCTTCTTAGGAAGCTTTTCACGGGCGCGCCTAACCCCCGCCGATTCCGAAAGAGATGACGTTTCGGAAAGGTTTTTGCGCGCCCTGTCCGGTTCTCCCCTTCCAGGGCCTTTCAGGCTGTGGATTCGCGCTTGCGAGTGGCGGTTCGCCGGCGTGCGATCCACAGCAGCACGGCGACAGCGGCCGAGCACATGAACAGCGCCCGCCAATGGAGACCGCGCTTGGAAAGCAGAACAGGCGGGCTCTGGTCACCGCCGAGGAGCATCACCCAGCGCGTCTTTTGCTCCTTCTCCGGCGGAGTCCAGAGCACGACCGTGTGCGGACTGCCTTTGGGAAGGAGGAACCGGACGCTCTCGGGCGCCGGTCGCGGCTCCCATTCCCAGAGTGCGGTGAGCAGTGCGTGCGATTGCTGATCGGTGGCAGGGTCGCTCGGGAGCGGACAGCCGGGATCCACTTCTGTGCGCCTTTCAAAGCGCAGCGGGGCAAGCGCGGAGAGCTCGAAGGGCCGGTCTGCGCACTGAATTTGAAGGAGGTTGGAAAGGGCGGCACGGGCCTCCACTTCCGAGTGGATGAGCGGATGGTTTCCGTAGTCCAGCGTGAGTTCGAGCGCCACGCGGCCACCGGCGAGAGGCGTGGCCTTGGCGAGAAGGAACTCGCCATTGTGGGCGCTTGCGGGGCTCGCGGGCAGCAGGCTGAGGATGAGCGCCAGAGGCAGCGCGAGGGCCGGCGCCGGTTGCGGAGACGCTCCCCTCGACACTGTGGCAGCGTCACGCAGCGGCGGCCCGCAAAGACTGCGTGCTTTTATTTCCGGTTCCAGCGGAGCACTCGTCCGAACTTGTTCCATTCGGTCTCGAGGATGTTGCCCTGGTTGTCGAAGGTGATCCCGTGCGGGGAGGTGACCACGCCCTCTCGCCAGTCAGCCGGAGCGACGCCAGGGGTGTTGGTCTGGCCCTTCGTATCGTTGACGCCGAGCGACGCAACCATCTTGCCCGCCTTGTCGAAGACCGAGACGCGGCCCGCGATTTCAGCGATGCAGACGAGGTCCCCGTGGAAGGAGGCGGAGCTGGGACGGCGCAGGTCCTGATCGGCGATCACGCCGAGGATGTCGCCCGCGAGCGAGAGGTGCACGAGGCGGTTGTTGCCACGGTCGCAGAGGAAGAGGCGCGCGGGTTCAAAGCGGCGGTCGACGAAGATCTTGTGGGTGTTGGCGAGTTTGTAGGGTTCGCCGGGTCCGCCGAAGACCTTCTTGAACTTGCCCGTGCGGTCGAACACGAAGATCCAGCTCTTGCCGTAGCCGTCCACCACGTAGATATCGCCGTTGGGCGCCACGTCGCAGTTGGTGAGCTTGAGGCCGCCGCCCGAGCGCTTGGCGATGTCCGCCTTCGCCACGGTTTTGGAACCCTCCTTGGTGGCGACGGTGACTTCCGTTGCGCTTTCCGCGGTGATGGTTCCGTTGATCTTCTCCCCGCCCTTGGTCTCGATGCCAACGGCTCGTGCCTGTTCCGCCGGGAACGCACTGGCCGGGATTTCCATCACCACCGTGCCGTCGAGCTTCATCTTCAGCACCTTCTCTTGGCTGAGCACCGCCGCGAAGATGAACTCTCCTCCGTCATCCTTGCGCACCACGAAACCGTGGAGCGAGCCGGGGGCGCTGGCGATGTGGCGCAGATACTTGCCCTGCGGACTGTAGACTTGGAGGCCGCCCTCCTTCTGCCCCTCGACGCTCACATAGATGTTGCCCGCGGAATCCACGGCGATCTCTCCGTGCCCGTTGCCGATCTGCTCCATCCCGGGAGGCGGCGTGAGGAAGTTCGGCGCAAACTCGTAGGTCGGATCCGCGAACGCAGGGAGGGCGAGCGTGAGCAACAGGGGAAGGAGTGTCTTCTTCATGGGGGATGGTTGGAAACAGGGGTGAAGGGAAACGACGAGTTAAGCGGCGCAGTTCCCGAGTCAACACCCCCTTGTTTGGGGGGGCGTTGTCCGGAAGAACCGCGGCGGCTCCGTCGCGGGCTTGGCAAAAAAGCAGCTTCCATCCATGGGCCGCGCCGTGTCCTTCTTGGCGGCATGTCCACCCCCGCCCTCCGCTCCTTGTTGTTTCTCACCATGGCCGCCACCGCGGTTTTTCCGTCGCATTCCGCCGACTGGCCGCATCTGCGCGGACCGGACGGCGGCGGCAGCACGAGCGCGACCGGCTTTGCGACCCGCTGGGAGGAGTCGAAGCTCGCATGGCAGGTGGAGCTTCCGGGCAAGGGCTGCTCGACGCCCGCCGTCTGGCAACGCCGCATCTATCTCACCGCGCCCCTCGATGGAAAAGACGCCGTGCTCGCCTATGACTGGGACGGCAAGGTGCTCTGGCAGACGCCGCTCGGTGCAGAACAACCCGGCAAGCACCGCAACGGCTCGGGCAGCAACCCCTCGCCAGCCACCGACGGCAAGGGAGTGTTCGTGGCATTCAAGAGCGGCACGCTCGCAGCGCTGAACATGGACGGTTCACTGCGCTGGCAGACCAATCTCGTGGAAAAGTTCGGCGCAGTGAACCTGTTCTGGGACTTCGGTTCCTCACCGGTGCTCACTGAGAAGCACGTGGTCATGGCCCGCATGCACAACGGCGAGTCATGGCTGGCCGCTTTCGACAAGGATACCGGCGCGATGCGTTGGAAGGTCGACCGCACCTTCGAGACTCCGCGCGAGTGTGACAACGGCTACACCACCCCGGTCCTCATCCGTCACGAGGGCCGCGAGGCCCTGCTCACATGGGGCGCGGAACGCCTCACCATCCACGATGCAGCCGACGGGAAGCTGCTGTGGACCTGCGCAGGATTCAATCCGGCCGCCACCCCGCTCTGGCCCGCCGTCGCATCGCCCGTGGTGGTCGACGGAACCGCCGTGGTCTGCTTCGGACGCGCTGACAAAGGTTCCCCGCGTCTGCATGGAGTCCGCCTCGGATGGACGGGCGACGGCACCACCACCAACCATCTCTGGAAACGCGAGGACGCCAGCGCCTTCGTGCCCACGCCGGTGGTGTACAAAGGGCTGGTCTACGTCGTGGGCGACCGCGGCCAGATCGACTGCATCGAGCCCGCCACCGGCAAGTCGCTCTGGAGCGCTGCGTTCCCCAAGGGCAGCTCCAATTTTTACTCCTCACCCACCATCGCCGGCGGCGTGATGTACGCTGTCCGCGAGGACGGCACGCTTTTCGTCGCGAAGGTGGAGGGCGGATTTGAACTGCTCTCCGAGGCGTCCGTGGGTGACCGCGTCATCGCCTCCGTCATCCCGGTGGATGGCCGGTTGCTGGTGCGCGGCGTGGCACGTCTGTCCTGCCTCGCGGCGCCCTGAGCGCGTGCGATCTCGTCGCGGTGGTCTCGTCAGTGAAGTGCTGACGGTCGCCCGTTCGAGGCGACGCTCAGCGTGTGGAGAAGCGGAACACCGTCGTGCTGCGCAGCGTCTTGCCGGGAAGCAGGATGCAGGAGGGGAATTCCGGATGGTTCGGGGAGTCCGGATAATGCTGGGTTTCGAGGCAGAAGCCGTTGCGCTTTTGATACGCGGCACCGGCTTTTCCACGCAGACTGCCATCGAGGAAATTCCCGCAGTAGAACTGGATCCCGGGCTCGGTGGTGAGAACCTCGAGCTGGCGGCCGGAGGTGGGTTCATAAACCGCGGCGGCGCGCGTCAGTTTGCCGTCCTGGCTGTCGAGGACCCAGTTGTGATCGTAACCACCGCCGAGCTTGAGTTGTTCGTGGTCAGCCTCGATGCGTGCCCCGATTGCCGTGGCCTTGGTGAAATCCAGCGGCGTGCCGGCCACCGGGAGGATCTGCCCGGTCGGAATCATGCCGGCGTTGACCGGGGTGAACTTCGAGGCGGCGATCTGGAGTTCGTGGCCGAGGATGTCGCCGCGCCCTTCGCCCTTGAGGTTGAAGTAACTGTGCTGCGTCACGTTGACCGGGGTCGCCTTGTCCGTGGTGGCCTCGAACTCGACCTGCCACTCACTGGATTCCGTGAGCCAGTAAGTGACGCTCAGCTTCAGGTTGCCGGGATAACCTTCCTCGCCGTCTTTGCTGGTATAACGGAAGCGGACGCCCTGCGCGCCCTCGCGTGCAAGCCCCTCCCCCTGCCAGACGACCTTGTCGAAGCCGCGTAATCCGCCGTGCAGGGAGCAGGGCATGTCGGCGGGCGTGTTATTCGTGGCGAGCGTGTACGTCTTCCCCTCGAGCGTGAACTTTCCTTTCGCAATCCGGTTGCCGAACCGACCCACAATCGCGCCGAAGTACGGGGTGTCCTTGATGTATTCAGCCAGCGTCTGGTAGCCGAGCACCACATCGGCGGATTTCCCTGCGCGGTCCGGCGTTTCAAGCGAGAGGACGATCGCGCCGTAGCTCATGGCGCGCAGCTTCATGCCGCACTGGTTGGAAAGCGTGTAGGCCTCCACGGCCGTGCCGTCTTGGGTCTTTCCAAAAGCCTCGGCCTTGGGCGCAACAGGCGGCGCGGCAAGCAGCGACGAGGCGTGACACAGGGCGAGCAGCGCCGTGAACAACAGTGCAGGGGTGGTGGGGGACGTTTTCATCGGCATGGATGCTGGCGGAAACAGCCTTCCAGTGCGAGTCCGATGGGAGGGAGTCGATTCTTCAGAAGACGGAAGGAATGGAACGACCCGTCGGCGTGTGCCGCTGCGGCCACAGATTACACCGCATTTACAATGGCCATGTTCTTGTCATGACGCTCGAGATCCTCGTCCGTCTGAGTCTTCACGGACTTCAGCTGCGCCACATAGACATCCGGAAGCTTCGCGGCCTTGGCACCGGCAACCACCAGCGCATTGTACCAGAAATAGGGCAGCAGGGAGGGGTCTGTCTTCCGCGCGAAATATGCCCGCGCGGTCGCGCGCTCGAGCGTTCCGAGGTACTCCACCTCGATATCTCGAGGTTTGTAGCCGGCCTCGAATGCGTCGAGGGCAGGCATCTGTTCATCAGAAATCTCGTACACGACGCCATACACCCACGAGTCTTCTTCGGCGCGGACGATGTTGCACTTGCCCGAGCCGTCTATGCTCCGCTTGTGCCAGCGGAGGGCGTGCCCCCGCAGCCTTGCAACCCCCTTGAACTCCGCAGAACTGACACGCTCCCTGATTCTGGCGGTCAACATGTTCGAACCGTAACTAAAGTTCAGCATAAAGGATCCTGGGAAGCCTGAGACATGCAGGCCAACGCGTGATCAATCAATTCTACAACAGAGCGGTGGAGCAGCCTTGGCGTCGACGAGGCGCGCTGAGTTCAAGCACCATGGCCCGCGGGCTCTCGCCGCAGCGAATGGTTGGGCCCTGCTGTTGTCTCGTGACGCTTCATGAAATCCAGCGGGCGATACCGAAAGCAGCGGCTGCTGCGAGCCCGCCGATAATACTCGTCTGAAGCGCACTGCGGAGAACTGGCACCCCCGTAAACCGACCCTTGATCCCGCCGAAAATCGCGAGAGCAATCAAGGTGACTACGATGGAAAGACGCAGCGCGCTTTGCGCATCGGTGAGGAATAAGTAAGCGCTGAGCGGAACGGCGCCGCCCACAATGTAAGCAAAGGCAATCGTGAGCGCGCTCTTCCATGCGCGGCTCGGTTCGGGTCGCTCCAAGCCCAGTTCGAAGCGCATCATGAATGCGACCCAATCTTTGGGGCGCCTGCGGAGCGACTCGACGACCGTGGCGCACTCCTCGCCTGAAATGCCGTAGGTCTGGAAAATGTCGCGGACCTCCTGCGCCTCCGCCTCCGGGATTGCGGTAATCTCGTGCTCCTCCCGGGCCTGCTCGTGCGCGTAATGCTCGGCATCGCCGCGCGCCGCAAGGTAGCCGCCGAGACCCATCGCGATGGAACCCGCGGCAATCTCGGCGAACCCTGCCGTTACGATGATGTGGGTCTGGGAAATCGCTCCGGTCAGTCCGGCAGCGAGGGCGAAGGGAACGGTCAACCCGTCGGACATGCCGATCACGATGTCGCGGACGATGTCGCCCGCCGTGAAGTGTTTTTCAACGTGTGGTGTCATTGCCATAGCTTGGAGAAGACGCGCCGTCCACGCGACCCAATGCCCGTCAGGGGCTGAGGCTCGCGAGGACCTCGCATGGCGGGTGGAAGGCGGGCGGTGGAACTGCGCGTTGTGCAGCCGGAGTCCGTCCCTGCAGCGCACGATTTGGCGTCACGGCTTCCTTCTGAACTCTGAAACGAACTGAATCAAAACTCCGAAACAACCCAACCCACCGCCGAGCAAGACCCCGGCGGTCGCTCCGCCAAAAGTAGCGAAACCCACCGGCTCGACATCCTGCCAAGGAATGATGTGCCGGAAAAAATCCGGCGTCATCTTGCCGGCGGCGAAGCCAAACAGGCCACCCATGAGCAAGCCGGCGAGTGCGGCAACTGTCACGATGATGAATATCTTCCTAATGGTCATAGCGCGGAGGGATGTCTGACGTATCAAACTCAGTGGCCACGAGAGGCGTCCAGTCCGATCTGGACGGTTCGCCGCTCGTCGCTGCGGGGACTTGTCAGCCCCGCGCGGGGTTCTCCCGGCAGTGTGGTACTCTCTGTTTGTTGAGACGCATTTCTCCACCCATGACGTGGAGAATAAACACGAGCGACCCCAATGCCCTGCAGGCGCTGAGGCTCGCGAGGACCTTGCATGGCGGGTGGAGGGCGGAAGCGGATGCTCCGTGAGCGGTTGCCGCCACCCATGCAGGCTGTTGGTTCCAGTACATGCCAGGTCGATGCCTTTGATCGTACACTGTTTTCCGCACCAAAGGTCTCTGTCCCTGCTTCGATCTGTTAGCGGCTGTTAAGAATCCGGCTTCATGTTCAGGCCAGTCATGAAGTGTCGCTGGGTCGAAGTCTGCTCCAGATGGCCAGACGGCGCTATGGATTTCGGGATCGATACTAACTTGGACAAAAAGAGCGGGATCACGGAGTGGGCCAAAGAGCTCTCCTTCCAAGATGGGCTCGAAATCAATCGTGCGCGTTAGGCCATCGTCAAATCTCAGACGCAGGGAGTATGGAGTGCAATTTTCAACAGAAGTGACGCGGTAAATTGGATGGTTCAAAGCTGTAATTTACTGCAGTGGAGTGATTGGAGTTGGTTTCCGCCCGTTTTCCAGAAGGTGCCAGTCGGCAAGTAATTTCTCCTGATGAAGTTCCGCCCACGCCTCGACCAATCGTTGCTGGCGCACTGGAAGAAATCCAATAAAGCCGACAGGAGGGATGGAAAACACAACGACGAGTTCGCCGTGGTAGGCATGAAAATGGGGAGTGTTGTGGCCATCGGAATGCTCCGAGAACATGCGAATGATGACGCCGTAAAATTGGAAAAGCTCCGACTTTCCAAAAGTATATCAGACCGAGAGCCTGATTTCACGATACAAGTGCATGAGGTCAAGCCCACGTTCCCTCGTACACGGGTGACAGTTACTTTTGGCTCACTGCACCGAACGATCAGGTCTGGGACGCCGGACCCTAAGCGTGGAAACCGAAGCAGTGCGCGATCCCGGCCTTCCTAAGAGCGTCCGGTTAGGCGTTGCGGACGACAACTGTCTTCGCGATGTAGTCATGAAAAGCGCGCCGCTTGTCGTTGGTCGCCATCGAAATGACTTCGAGCAAGAACCAGCCAAGACTGGCCCACGTCAAAACCAGACCGGGCAACGTCGTGACCTCTGCATCAACGACATACTGGCCTGCGACGACGAGGTAAATGAGATAAAACAACAAGAATGTGTTGAGGGCGATATATCCGATGTCGCGGATGAAAGCCTGACGAAGCGTCGGGACGCACTGCTCCGATACGTCGAGAACTTTCACTCGGGCTGCCATCTTGCCAAGGGTCTGACCGTAGCGCGCGTGGAGCAAGACGCTGTAAAGCCAGTAAGTTGTGTAGCTGACGACTGCCCATGCGATAAGAATGAGCGAGCCGCGCTCTGGCGATTTGAGATAGCCGTCGATGAAACCGATGGGAATGAGCACAAGGGTGTCCACGAAGCCTGCGCAGAAGCGTGGCCAAAATGTTTGATACTTGGTCATTCGACTAATGGGTGCGCTTAGCAATGCCTAAGGACGTTTAAGCTCAGCGATAGACGCGCTTGGCGCGGAGTGTGCTGCTCGGAGCACAATCCGTGACAATGCAGGTCATTGGCTGCACCTTGGTTGGGCTCAGTAATGTTTGGATTTCCGGCTCCAGAGATATTCATTCGCGCTTGGCCTTAAATAATCTTCGTGAAACTGAAATCGAGGTGAATCGGCATTTCTAAATTTAATCCAAATCAGGCAAATCAGCCTTATTCAAAAGCAACGCGATCGAACGCCCTTGGCCAGGAATACGAGAAATAAAACCTTTTCGTTCAAGCCAAATAATCATTTGGTGAATAGACGAGGAAGCCAATTTGAAATACGTAATGAAATCAGCCTCGGCTGGCGGGCAACAATGCGTTTTCGTGTAATAATAAATGAACGAAAGATACTGGCCCTGAGTTTTTGTGTAAACGGCGTTCATGGAGTTCTTATTGCCGAACGACTCGGATCAGGCGACGGCGAGCGGGAAGCGTCGATGACACGACAGATGCCATACGAGCCGTTGCCTGCATCCGTTTTGTGAGGCGCTGCGTTCGGGGTTATCGACGTTCGATGCGCTCCTGCTTGAACTTGGTTCCCTCAGCGACGTTGAAGTCCTTCGTCTGGTTGTAAATCAAAGTGTCCGTCACGCTGTGTGACTGGCCATAGAATTTGAACGCGGCTCCCACATTGTCATGCACCTGACAGTTCTTGTAGTTTGTCGTGCTCCTGCCCACATCAGCCACACCGGCATCGAATGATCCATTCCAGGCGATCTCGGCTCCGTCCACGTCCATCCGCACATCTTCGTGTGCGCTGATGCCTTCATCTGCATTGGAAAGCGCCCGCACATTCTCCAGGTAAATGCCGACCAACTGGCCGTGAATGTTGAACCCATCGTTCGCCGCATGCATGGCGGTGACATTCCTGACGATGATATGCGAGCAGGCGATGGTCACACAGCTAGTCCCAGCTTTGGGAGGCACGAAGACTCGACCCTTTCCCGGCACCTTGCCTTTCGGCCATCGAAAATAGATCAGACCGTCCTCCGTGCAGCCCATCTGTCCTGGCTGCAAAGCGGACGGGTTCGCGTAACGATGAGCCTTCGAGTAGGGGATGGCTCGTGCTGCGGCACCATCCCTAGAGATGGTGATGGGCACCTCATCCACAAACAGCCCCGTGAACTGTCCCGCAGCCATGGGCTGGGCCCCTGAAAGCGGTGCGCTCGAAGTCCACACTTCGCCATCCTTCTTCCAGGCGTGGTCTGTCACATCAACGCCCAGATCAATGACCATACCCTTCCCATCAAATACCGCTGGTTTCTCCGCCGTGCCTCCCTCGCTTAGTCTCAAAGGTTTCGTGGTAACGTCACCCGCGAAAACGGAGCAGCTAATCAAGAGGCAGACGCAAGCAAAAGCGGCGCGAAAGGTGGTGTTCATGGAAGTTTCTTTGGTTGGCCCTTGGAAAACGCGAGCGACGCCCAACGGCAAAAAATCAGCGATCCGGCGCACGGCGCACAGCGATTGCAACCGCAACGCGCCCGCCGGGTTCGCTGTAGCGCATGGTTAGGCGTTTGTTCGTGTCTTAACTTCATGCGTGAAGTGCGTGCAACACAGCTTGTGGTTCGCGCTCCACGACTCGCAGAAGTGCCTTGGCCGGGCCTTCCGGTTCGCGGCGACCCTGCTCCCAGTTTTGAAGGGTGCGGCTGCTGACACCCATTAGCGCGGCAAAACTGGACTGAGTAAGTCCGAGACGCTCACGAATGGCCTTCACGTCCGGCTGTGCGTAATGGAAGACTCTGGAAGGCTTCCGAAGTCCCTTCCGAATCTCTCCAGCTTGCTGAATGCTCTCGCAAAGGCGTTCAAAATCAGTGTTTTTCATTGGCTAAGTGTTGGTCAACTAGGTTTCGTAGTCGCTGGATTTGTTCCTGGGTCAGATCTTCTTGGCGGTTCTTGGCGTAGGCATAGAGCATGTAAATCTGCTCACGGGTGACGAGGTAATAAATAACCCTGATGCCTCTGCGCTTTCCTCTGCCAGCGACCCGCCAGCGAATCTTGCGAAGGCCGCGCGAACGAGGGATGAGATCGCCCGACTCAGGCTCACGAATGAGGACGCTCTGAAGCTCTCGATACGAATCATCGTCGAGAAACTCCACAACCTGCTCTGTAAAGATGGCGGTCTCATAGAAAACAATTCCAGCAAGTGTACGTCAGTGGCGTAGTTAGAGCAAGTGCCAATTTCGCGAAAAGTGCGCTGATTGGCCTAACGACCCCGAGCTCAGAGACAGCCGGAGCCGTTCGCTGCAGCGCATGGATACAGCTAAAATCACGATGCACCTCTGTAATTTCTTTACGAGACGGCTCTGAGTGACACATTGGTGACCAGAAATCCAAACTTATGGAATCGGTCTCCGAAAAGCCCAAAGCCAAGCGGTCCAAGTGGCCGCAAGTGACACGCCGCAAGAACGCCGGCGGGACGATCAGCTTTTGCGTGGACATGGGGCGTGTGAATGGGAAGCGGGAGCGCAAGTTTTTCAAGACTCGGGGTGAGGCCGATACCTACGCGGAACAGCAGCGGACGGCGAGGGAGAACATGGGCACGGCAGCCTTCTCCATTGACGATGCGCTCCGGCACGACGCCATCACGGCGAAGCAGATCCTCGCCCCTTTCAAAGCGACGCTCACCGAAGCGGCGAAATACTTCGTCAAGCACGCGAGGCCCAAGGGTGGCTCCAAGACCATGCTCGACTTGGTGAAGGAGATTCTCGACGCGAAGAAGAAACTCGGGCGGCGCCCTTCCACGTTGGCCGACTACAAGTTCGTCTTCAATCGGTTCAACCGCAGCTACGGCGAGCGGATGGCGCACGACGTTCATCAGAAGGACGTTGAGGACTGGCTGGACGGAAACACGAAGTCGCTGGCGACGCGCCGCATCTACATGAAGTTCCTCAACACGCTTTTTGCCTATGCGTTGAAGCGTGGCTACATGGCGGTCAATCCGTTGGATGCGCTGGAGCTTCCGCAGGTGCTCCTAAAGCCCCCGGCCATCTTTACGATCGAGCAGACGATTTCGTTCCTGCGTGCGGTCGTGGAGCAACCGGAACTCGAACTGCGCGCCTACGTTTCCATCGGCCTCTTCGCCGGGCTGCGCCCGACCGAGATGACGCGACTCGAATGGTCGCACGTCCGGCTTGATGAGCGGGTCATCCTCGTCAATGCCGACGCGAGCAAGACCTCGCAGAAGCGGTTCGTGGATATCTCCGACAACTTGCTCGCGTGGCTCTCCCCCATCGTGAAGGAGTCCGGCGCGCTCGCTCCGCGCAGCCTGTCGGTCCGGGTGCGCGAGGCTTGGCGCAAGACGAAGGCATACGAGCACGGGAAGATCGAAACATGGCCGCAGGATGGGATGCGCCACAGTTACGCCAGCTACCACTTGACGAAGCACAAGAACGCCCCTCTCACGTCACTGCAAATGGGGCACACGAGCCCGCAGATGCTTTTCAACCACTATAGGAATCTCGTCCTCGCGGCGGATGCCGAGAAGTATTGGGCGATCACGCCAGCCACGGTTCAGGCTGCGATTGATGCTGCGGCAACGGCGGGAGCGGCGGTGGCGGCCTAGACGGCCGAAAAATGAGCCCGCCGGTTGGCCTTGGCTCCGGGCGTGAGTCCCCGTAGCGTTTGCGCCGTTTGAGGAATGTCCACGGCTTATCACGCAAAGTATCTCGCCCATGAACTGACTAAACGCTGCCCACCAGACAGCGTTGAAAAGCTCGCGGGCGCGTTGGTCGATGCGCAGGTGGACCTCAATCCCCATCAGGTCGATGCGGCCCTGTTCGCTTTCCAGTCGCCGCTCTCGAAGGGTGCGCTACTCGCGGATGAAGTCGGCCTTGGAAAGACCATCGAAGCCGGCCTCGTGCTCTCGCAGAAATGGGCGGAGCGGAAGCGGCGCATCCTCGTCATCACGCCGTCGAATCTGCGGAAGCAATGGTATCAGGAATTGACCGAAAAGTTCTTTCTCCCGTGCCGCATCCTCGAAACGAAGTCCTACAACGCCACGATCCGCGCGGGAAATTTGCGCCCGTTTGAGGGGGCAGAAATCATCATCTGCTCCTACCAGTTCGCGAATGGGAAAGCGGAGAACATCCTCAATATCGCGTGGGATCTCGTCGTCATCGACGAAGCCCACCGCCTGCGGAACGTCTATAAGCCGTCCAACGTCATCGCGAACACGCTCAAGCTCGCCCTGCACAACGCGCCCAAGCTGCTCCTCACCGCGACGCCGCTGCAAAACTCGCTGCTCGAACTTTACGGCCTCGTCAGCTTCATCGACGAACACGTCTTTGGCGACCTCAAGAGCTTCCGCGAGCAGTTCGCCAATCTCGCGCAGGACCAGGTCTTTCGCGCGCTCAAGGCCCGGCTGAAACCCGTCTGCCACCGGACGCTCCGCCGGCAGGTGCTCCCCTACGTTCGCTACACGCGGCGTCATCCGATGGTGCAGCCGTTCACGCCGGACGAAAGCGAGGACCGGCTCTACAATCTCGTCTCCGACTACCTGCGGCGCGACAATCTCCAGGCGCTCCCGCCGAGCCAGCGTTCGCTGATGACCCTCGTCCTGCGCAAGCTGCTTGCGTCCTCGACATACGCCATCGCCGGCGCGCTCGAAACCATCGGCAAGCGTTTGCGCGACAAAATCCGCGATCAGCCGCCCGCGCAGCCACTCGAAGACGAACTCGACGAAGACTACGAGGCGCTCGACGAAACCGCCGAGGAATGGCCGGACGAAGGCGAAGTCGAGCCGCTGTCCGCCGAAGATCGCGCGGCCATCCAGCAGGAGGTGAATGACCTCGAAGGCTTCACCCAGCTCGCGCTCTCGATCGAGCAGAACGCCAAGGGTAAGGCGCTGCTCGTCGCTTTGGATCGCGCCTTCGCCGAGGCGCACCGCCTGGGCGCGGCGCGCAAGGCCATCATCTTCACCGAATCCCGCCGCACGCAGAGCTACCTGCTCCGCGTGCTCGCCGATAGCCAGTTCCGCGACGGCCTCGTGCTCTTCAACGGCTCGAACAACGACGACCGCTCGAAGCAGATTTACGCGGATTGGGTCAGCCGTCACGCGGGCACCGACCGCGTCAGCGGCTCGCGCTCGGCAGACATGCGTTCTGCTCTCGTCGATTACTTCCGCGACGAGGGCCAGATCCTCATCGCCACTGAGGCCGGTGCGGAGGGCATCAATCTCCAGTTCTGCTCGCTCGTCGTGAATTACGACCTGCCGTGGAATCCGCAGCGCGTCGAGCAGCGCATCGGCCGCAGCCATCGCTACGGCCAGCAACACGACGTCGTCGTGGTGAATTTCCTCAATCAGAAAAACGAAGCCGATCAGCGCGTCTTCCAACTCCTGTCCGAGAAGTTCAAACTCTTCGAGGGCGTCTTCGGAGCGAGCGATGAAGTGCTCGGCGCCATCGAGTCCGGCGTCGATTTTGAGAAGCGTATCGCCGACATCTACCAGCGCTGCCGCCGCCCGGAGGAAATCGGCGTCGCCTTCGATCAGCTCCAGCTCGAACTCAGCCTCGAAATCAACGAGGCCATGACCAAGACCCGGCAGCAGTTGCTCGAAAACTTCGACGATGAAGTGCGCGAGAAACTGAAAGTGCGCGACGAAGCCTCACGGGCCTATCTCAACCGCTTCGAGCGTCTGCTCATGCAACTCACCCGGCAGGAGCTGGGCACGCACGCCGAATTCCTGAACGACTCATCGTTCCGGTTGCACTCCTGTCCGTTCGAGGGCGACATCCCGCTCGGGCTCTACGAACTCCCGCGCCGCACCGGGGACGCCCACCTTTTCCGGCTCCAGCACCCGCTCGCCGAGGCGCTTATCGCGCAGGCGAAAGACCGCTCGTTGCCCGTGGCCGAGCTGCATTTCCACTACGAGGAGCACGAGGGGAAAGTCACCGTGCTCGAACCGCTCCGCGGCCATTCCGGCTGGCTCTCGCTCTCGCTCTTCACCGTCGAATCGCTCGACCAGGCCGAGGATCATCTCATCTTCGCGGCGGCGACGGATGGCGGCGAAACCTTGGAGCAAGACGCCGCCGCGCGCCTGCTCACGCTGCCCGGCAAGGACGCTCCGATGACCTCCGGCGAGCCGGTCCCGCCTGCGCTCGAATCCCTCACCGCCCAGCGCCAGCATTCCATCCAGCGCGGCATCTCGCAGCGCAACGCCGCGGTCTTCGAGGCTGAGGCCGAGAAACTCGAAGGCTGGGCCGATGACCTCAAGCTCGGCCTTGAGCGCGAGATCAAGGAACTCGACCGGCTCATCAAGGAAGCTCGCCGCGCCGCGACCGCCGCGCTTTCGCTCGAGGAAAAGCTCGCCGGGCAAAAGCAAATCCGCGCCTTGGAAAGCCAGCGCAACGCGAAGCGCAAATCGCTCTTCGAGGCGCAGGATCAGGTGGATCGCCAGCGCGAGGAACTCATCGCCAGCATCGAGGGCAAGCTCGCGCAGAAGACCGGCCTCGATCCGCTCTTCATCATCCGCTGGAGGCTCGTCTAACCCATGCCGACTCGGGAAGAAAAAGTCGCCCAACTCGAAGCCGCTCTCCGCAAGCGGTTCTTCCCGAATGTCCCGCGCATTGAGGGTGCGAACCGCGCGGGCTGGCTCGACGATCAGCACGACCTCGACCGCCTCTCGCGCTCGCTTGCCGCTTACGCCCTCGTCGGCGAGGCCGGCCTCGACGATACCACGGCCGTCGGCTCCATCACCGATGGCGAGAACGACTGCGGCATCGACGCCCTGCACTTCGACCGCACGAACAACCGGCTCCTCATCGTCCAAGCCAAGTTCAAGCGCGACGGCGCGGCACCCTCGCAGGCCGAGGGACTGAAAACCAAGCAAGGCATCGAGCGCCTGCGCAACCGCGACTTCGCCGCCTTCAACCCGCATTTCCATGTGCGCCGCGACGAGATCGAAGAGGCGCTGGATACCGGCGGCATCGTCATCGAACTCGTCCTCATCTACCTCGGCGATGGCTCCAGCCCGCACGTCGATGCCGACTTCAACGCCTTCAAGGTCGAGTTGGACGGACTCACCGAGCAGTTCCGCTGGCACAATGCCACCGTCTCGCTCGTTCACGGCTGGCTCATCGAGGAGCAGGCTCCGGCGAGCGCCAAGGCCATCATCACGCTGGAGAACTACGGTGAAGTCCTCGCGCCACGGAAAGCCGTCTATGGGCAGATGAGCGTCGCGGACCTCGCGCAGCTCGTGGAGGTGCATGGCAAGGCGCTTTTTGAGCGCAATATCCGCCACTACCTCGGCTCCGTGGGCGTGAACAGCGCCATCGCTGACACCGTGCGGCGCAAGCCGCAGGATTTCTTCTACCTCAACAACGGCATCACCGCCGTCGCCGAGAAGATTGAACCCGCGGCCCCCGCGAACAAACGCTGCCGCTACACGCTCACGAATGTCTCCATCGTCAATGGCGCGCAGACCGCCGGCTCCGTTGCCGGTGCGGCGATGGCCGGGCAGCTTTCCGCCGATGCGAAGGTGCTCGTCACCATCATCGAGCTCGGCCCGCAAAACGACGACCTCGGCCTGCGCATCACCCGCGCCCGCAATCACCAGACCGCCGTGCGCGGTGTGGATTTCGCGGCACTCGATCCGCATCAGGAGCGGCTGCGGCAGGAGCTTCAGGCCGTTGGCCTCACCTACCACTACCGTCCCTCCGCCGAGGCGCGCGTGCGCCATGTCGATGCCTGCACGCTGGAGGAAGCCGCGGTCGCCATCGCTTGTCTCGCCTTCCCGGTCGTGCCGATGCCGGCGAATCCGAACGCGCCGCGGCCGCATCCGAACGCCGTGGATTTCGTCGTCACCGCGAAGAAAGAAATTGGCCGTCTGTGGGAGCAGGGCGGCAACAGCTACCGGCAGCTCTTCCGCGCCGACCTCTCCGGCGTCCGCCTCTGGCGTCTCGTCCGCATCTTCCGCTTCGTCGATGACATCCTGGCCGCGAGTGAAAGATCGCAGCCCATGAACAGCTCCAGCCGCCTCTTCTACCGGCACGGGCGTTTCTTCATCATGGCCTTCGTCGGCCATCGGTTGACGGCACTCATCCAGCGGCCCGAGTTGGAGATTTCCCCGGCGGATCGCACCACGCTTTCGCAGCAGGTGAATATCCTTTCCGAGCTGATCCTCCAGCGTTCGCAGCCGCTCCTCGCCGTGAAAGGCTACCTCTCCATCTTCCGCAATCTCACCGACGCGCAGCCGCTCGCCGAGGGCGTGCTCGCCGCCCTCGCCGCGATGGACGCCCCGCCTCCACCGCCGCCGCCACTGCCTGCACCCGCGATGGCGCAGACTCCGCCCTCGTCAGGCACTCCACCTCCCGCTACATCGGCCCCGTGACCCGCAAACAGAAACTAGAACTCACCTGGATCGGAAAGGAGAACCGGCCAAAGCTGGAGCCGCGCATCCTGCTCGAAGACCCGGCCAAGTCGTATCACGCCAAGCATCGCGTCACCGACGGCGACCTTTTCGATAACCGGCTCATCCAAGGC
>CAMAUX010000075.1 GCA_945861435.1 Chthoniobacter flavus
GGTCGTCCCGAGCGCCGCCAATTGCGTGGAGGTCAGCGCTGCAATGTCCGTGCTGTCGATGACAGCGACCAAGGTCGCCGTCAGACCAGCAACCGCAGAGGTGGACAGCTTGCTGATCTGCTCGGAGCTCAGCGCCACAAAGTCTTCCGTCTCAAATGCACGCACCTGCGTGGAGCTCAGCACACCAATCTGACCGCTCGTCAGACCCGCCACGGAATCCGTCGTGAGCGCAGCCACTTGACTCGCGGTCAGGCCCGCAAGCGATCCCGTCGTGATCGCTCCCACCTGATCGGATGTCAGCCTGCCAACCACGTCGACCGTCAAAGCCTTGATCTGTGCACTGCTGAGCGCGCTCATCTGGTCCGTCGTCAAACCAGCCACCGCATCGGTCGTGATCGCGGCCACCAAGGTCGTCCCGAGCGCCGCCAATTGCGTGGAGGTCAGCGCTGCAATGTCCGTGCTGTCGATCACCGCAACGAGGGTGGCCGTCAGACCAGCAACCGCAGAGGTGGACAGCTTGCTAATCTGCTCGGAGCTCAGCGCCACAAAGTCTTCCGTCTCAAATGCACGCACCTGCGTGGAGCTCAGCACACCAATCTGGCCGCTCGTCAGACCCGCCACGGAATCCGTCGTGAGCGCAGCCACTTGACTCGCGGTCAGGCCCGCAAGCGATCCCGTCGTGATCGCTCCCACCTGATCGGATGTCAGCCTGCCAACCACGTCGACCGTCAAAGCCTTGATCTGCGCACTGCTGAGCACTCGCACTTGGTCCGTCGTCAGACCAGCAACCGCATCGGTCGTGATCGCGGCCATCAGGGTCGTCCCGAGCGCCGCCAATTGCGTGGAGGTCAGCGCTGCAATGTCCGTGCTGTCAATGACAGCAACCAAGGTCGCCGTCAGACTGGCAACCGCAGAGGTGGACAGCCTGCTGATCTGCTCGGAGCTCAGCGCCACAAAGTCTTCCGCCTCAAACGCACGCACCTGCGTGGAGCTCAGCACACCAATCTGGCCGCTCGTCAAACCAAACACCGCATCGGTCGTGAGCGCAGCCACCTGACTCACGGTCAGGCCCGCAAGCGATCCCGTCGTGATCGCCCCCACCTGATCGGAGGTCAGCCTGCCAACCACGTCGACCGTCAAAGCCTTGATCTGCGCACTGCTGAGAACGCTCATCTGGTCCGTCGTCAAACCAGCCACCGCATCGGTCGTGATCGCGGCCACCAGGGTCGTCCCGAGCGCCGCCAATTGCGTGGAGGTCAGCGCTGCAATGTCCGTGCTGTCGATCACCGCAACCAAAGTCGCCGTCAGACCGGCAACCGCAGAGGTGGACAGCTTGCTGATCTGCTCGGAGCTCAGCGCCACAAAGTCTTCCGCCTCAAACGCACGCACCTGCGTGGAGCTCAGCACACCAATCTGACCGCTCGTCAGACCAAGCACCGCATCGGTCGTGAGCGCAGCCACCAAGGTCGTCCCGAGCACCGCTAGCTGCGTGGAAGTCAGCGCTGCAATGTCCGTGCTGTCGATCACCGCAACCAAGGCCGTCGTCAGACCAGCAACAACAGAAGTCGAAAGCCTGCTGATCTGCTCGGAGCTCAGCGCCACAAAATCTTCCGTCTCAAACGCACGCACCTGCGTCGAAGTCAGCACACCAACCTGGCTGCTCGTCAGGCCAGGCACAGAATCCGTTGTCAACGCAGCCACCTGGCTCGTGGTCAGGCCATCAAGCGAACCAGTCGTGATCGCCCCCACCTGATCGGATGTCAGCCTGCCAACCACGTCGACCGTCAAAGCCTTGATTTGCGCGCTGCTGAGCACGCTCATCTGGTCCGTCGTCAAACCAGCCACCGCATCGGTCGTGATCGCGGCCACCAAGGTCGTCCCGAGCGCCGCCAATTGCGCCGAGGTCAGCGCTGCAATGTCCGTGCTGTCGATCACCGCAACCAAGGCCGTCGTCAGACCAGCAACCACAGAAGTCGAAAGCCTGCTGATCTGCTCGGAGCTCAGCGCCACAAAGTCTTCCGTCTCAAACGCACGCACCTGCGTCGAAGTCAGCACACCAACCTGGCTGCTCGTCAGACCCGGCACAGAATCCGTCGTGAGCGCAGCCACTTGACTCACGGTCAGGCCCGCAAGCGATCCAGTCATGATCGCCCCCACCTGATCGGATGTCAGCATGCCAACCACCGCAGTCGTCAGACGCCCAACCTGCGCACTGCTGAGCACGCTAATCTGAGCTGTTGTCAGTGCGGCCATCTGCCTCGTGGTCAGCCCTGCAATCGAGCCAATCGAAATCGCACCCACTTGGTCAGAAGTCAGGCTGCCAACCACTCCGGTCGAAAGAGCCCCAACCTGTGCGGCGCTCAGCACGCGAATCTGACTCGTTGTCAGACCAGCCACCGCAGTGGTGGTGATCGCACCCACAAGAGTCGTCCCAAGCGCAGCCACCTGCGTAGAGGTCAGCGCCGCAATATCCGTGCTGTCGATCACAGCAACGAGAGCGGTCGTCAGACCAACCAAAGCCGTGGCGGACAGCTTGCCAATCTGCGCTGAACTCAACGCCACAAAGTCCGCAGTCTCAAATGCCCGCACCTGCGCGGAGTTCAGCGCCCCAATCTGGCTGGTTGTCAGACCAGCAACAGAATCCGTTGTCAGCGCCACCACCTGGCTCGTGGTCAACCCTGCAAGCGAGCCAATCGAAATCGCACCCACTTGGTCAGAAGTCAGGCTGCCAACCACTCCGGTCGAGAGAGCTCCAACCTGTGCGGCGCTGAGCACGCGAATCTGACTCGTCGTCAGACCAGCCACCGCAGTGGTGGTGATCGCACCCACAAGAGTCGTCCCGAGCGCAGCCAACTGCGTAGAGGTCAGCGCAGCAATGTCCGTGCTGTCGATCACAGCAACCAAGGAGGTCGTCAGACCAACCACAGCCGCGGCTGACAGCTTGCCGACTTGCGCTGAACTCAGCGCCACAAAGTCCGCAGTCTGAAATGCCCGCACCTGCGCGGAGTTCAGCACCCCAATCTGACTGCTCGTCAGACCCGCCACGGAATCTGTTGTCAGCGCGGCCACCTGACTTGTGGTCAGCCCTGCAAGCGATCCAGTCGAAATCGCACCCACTTGGTCAGAAGTCAGTTGACCTACCGCTTCACTCGCAAACGCACGAACCTGATTCAACCCGAGAACGCGAATCTGACTGGAGGACAACCCCGACACGGCAACTGTGGACAATCGGGAGATCTGCGCACTGGAAAAGCCCACGACCGCAGCGGTCGTAAAAGCGGCGACCTGAGAAGAAACAAGCCCTGGAATCGCCGAAGTCGAAAAGGCAGCAACCTGCGCACTTGAGAACAGGGCCAGGCCGGAAGTTGCAACGTAAGCGATCTGCTCGCTTGAAATGACAGCAATCTCCGAAGTCGTGAGATTCGAAATAACAGTCGAATCAAGTTGCGAAACCGTCGTCGTGCTGAAAGGCAGGAAGCTAATGTTGGCCATAGGAGCGGTCGGTTCAGCAGTTAGTTATCGGAAACGCCTTTCTCAGCGGGGCGAAAGGCAGCCTATGCGCAACGCGTTAAGAGGGGCTGAAATTTTAGCTCCATGGGCCGGCACCCGTCGAGTGGAAAACGGCCTTTGGCAGGGGGCAGTTTAGGGATCCGACCGAAGGACAAACGCCCCCTGCAACTAGACATGCTGAAAGAGGCGCCTCCGAAGGCAGCCTTGCCTTAGGTCATCAGTAAGGACACCGCATCGGAATCTGGAGGACTGATGAATTCCCCAGCCTGAATAGCACTTAATGACCAGCGTCGGACGTCTCAGACAAAGACCCTTCGTACATTCACCCTCTGCGGGTGGAAAGTTGCACTGTTAAACACCAACTAATATTTGCTGAATTCACGCTGTTGGCCGCAAATTCTACGCCAAATATACAGTCAATTTATATTTGTTATCTCACAATCACTCAGACACCGGGATGCACCACCCCATCACCCCTCGATTGGCAATGTGACCACGACCGAGGCTTGGAAACACAGGCGTTGGTGATCGCAGGCATCAAAGCGGACGCAAGAAACCACCTGATCCCACACCTCAAACGCCATGCGTCCGCTGGCGCGCGAGAAGACCACGTGTGCAGCACAGGGAGCCCCAGCCATTGAAACGCCGATTTTATCGCGCGACTCGCACCATCGCCCGCATGGAATCCGCGCAATTCACCAGCAACGTCAACAGAACAGCGGCCCGGGCGCTATGCGCCTGACGGGCGGCACCCCACACTGCGCCGAAGACCCCGCGAACCCATGATCAGCGTCCCGCCTTCTGCAGCAGCGCCTCCAGCTGCAAGGCCACCGGGGCACCGTACGCCGCGGCCTCAGCGCGCTGCGCCTGTGCGTCTCCCTCGTTGCGGCCCACGATGGTCCTCGCGTAATCCAGCGCGCACTGGAACTTCCCGTCGCCATCGCAGTCCACCCACACCGGATTCGTCGATCCCAGCACGCGCGGCGAAAACCGCGGAGTGCTCGGCTGGTACGGACGCGGGATCTCCCAGTACGGTGCGGTGACGCCGGGGCCGGTGGCGACCACGACGAGAAACACATCGTGTGCGGGCCGCGGGATGTCCCATTCCACCATGGCTTTCACCCCGGCGCGTCCGTCGTCTGCAAGCGACTGCTCCCGCAGCAGCTCGCCGTTGGCGTACAAGGCCACGTGATCGGCGCGTGTCCACGAGGGGCCGAGCACCGTGGCCGCCACCCGGAGCACGGCCCCTTCGCAGGAGGCGAGGTCGCCGACGCCGAACCGTTGGTTCACCCGGATGTTCGCGAGCAATCCCATGCTGACGAGCAACCGGCCCTGCTTGTACGACTGCCACGCCTCCGCGAGCGGGATGTGCGCGGGATCGTCGTCGCGTGCGGCGACGTAAGTGCGGCCCTGCCCGAGGATGAACCGGCTCACGTCGTGCGTGTCGCTCGATGCCACCGCCGCCACGCGCTCCCCATGGTTGAGCAACGCAAACCAATCCCGGTACAGGAGCGCGATGTCGGACTGAAGCGCCCCGGAGGTGATCACCTCGATCGCATCCACGCCGAGCGTGTCGCCGGACCGGAGCGCGCCGGACCGCGCATCGAACTGCGGCTCTCCGAAGGGCACGAACCCGGAATGCAGATCCCGCGGATGATTGAGCGTGATCACCTGCACCCCGTGTGTTGCGCGGATCGCGGGAAGCAGGCGGCTCCAGTCCTCCTCCTTCGCATCCACCAGCGCGGCACCGGGCAGGATGGGGAACGCATTGAAATGCCCGCGCTTCGTGGTGATCTCATTTCCCACGACGGGCGTGAACCGCCCCGCGAGGCCCGTCTGTTCAAGGACTGGAGCGTAGTCGGTGTGGTGGTTGTGATCGGTCGCGATCGCCAGTTCGATCCCCTCCCCCGCGATGGTCAGCGCGCGTTCCTCCATCGTGGCGTCGCCATGTCCGCTGTGGGTGAGCGTGTGAATGTGGCTGTCCGCCGCCACCCATCCCTCCGTGGGAACCTCACGCGTCAGCGGCATCTCCACCACAACACTGGACCCGCGCTCCAACTGGAGTTCCCGACGACCCACGCTCCATTCAAACCCACGCCCCGCATACAGCACATACCCGCCCGGCGGCACCGTGAGCCGCGCCCTTCCCGCCCGCGTGTACACGACGCCGGTGCGCACCGCCAGATCCTGCGCGGGAGCGGCCCGGAGGGGGACCAACGCTCCTGCCTCATTGGTGAGAGTGAGCCTGCAGGGCAGCGCAGCGCGGGTGTCGGCATCCGTCACCACCACCTCGATCTCGGCGCCAAGAAGATTCGCGGAAAGCGGCGCATCCGACAGCCAGACCGGCCCCACATCGATGTCATCCAGAGACGGCGGCGCATTGATCGTGAGAACATTCTCACCCTCCTTCAACGCGCCCATCGGCACCGCAAAAAGCGTCTCCATCGCCGCCTCGTCCCTTTGCAAGGTGCCGATCTTGCGACCATTGACGAACACCGGCCATGTCAGCTTCACGCCCGCCTGCCGGATCCGCAGCGTCGCCTCCCCTGCATTCGCATGCGCGGTAAACCTCCACTCGCCGCGCTCCGCATCCACGGTGCGCGCCGGGGAATCCTCCCACTCCGCCCGGCCCGGGATTCCCAGATGCAGCGTGCCTTTTTCCAATAACAGGAGGCCCGGTTCCTGCGTGGACGGAAGAGCCGCCTTGAGAAATCCCGCGCAGAGCACCGCGATGGAAAGGAAAGCGCTCGTGGCCGCGATTCTTCGCAGCGCGAGGCACCATGGGACGCCAGCGGGGAATCGAGTGGGAGATTTCATCAAGATACCCGGGGAGGATTTCGAGCGGGGTCGGATGCTAGCACGGACCGGGCATGATCCGGAGCGGGATCTGCAGCGCACATCATCCGCGCGCAATCCTCGATGCATTCTCGAGGCCTTGCGGCACTTCGCCGCGCGACGTGCGCTTTATTCAAAGCGGTCATCCAAGCCAGACACGCCGCCACACGGACGACAGGCGGAACCGGTTTCGCAACTGGATCGCAGGCACCATGAACAGGTCACGATGCGCTCCGGGCGTGTTATTCCGACACTCCACGCGCCAGAGAAAGCACTGCTGAACAAACCCCTCCCCACGCGTCTCGCTCGCGGCGGTCGCACGCACCAGCGGTCCTTCGATTTCGATACGCGTATCAGCCACCCGCCAGCCAGTATCTAGATATCCGCGCCCCAGTGTATCTTTCTTAATACGAACGACTTCGTGACTTCAGAATGAAGCACGCTCAGCGTGGAAATTGCGTAATCGAGCCAAACTAATCCCCTGAAATGCACCCCGCTCATTTTCCAACAAATCCTGTTTCCCGCCGCGCGTTCCTTCGCGGTGTCGGCGTCGCGATGGCGCTCCCCATGCTTGATGCAATGGCGCCACGCGGCTTCTCCGCGGCGGCCGCAGGTTCACCCCGTCGGATGGTGGTGGTCTATACGGACATGGGTATCATGCCGCAGTTCTTCTTTCCGGAACAACCGGGGCGCGACTACGAACTCTCGCCTTATCTGGAAATCCTGAGGGAGTTTCGCAACGACCTCTCGGTGTTCTCCGGCGTCTCCCATCCTCAGGTCGATGGAGGCCATGCGGCGGACATCTGCTTCCTCACCGGCGCACCTCATCCAGGGCGCGGCGGCTTCCGCAACAGCATCTCACTCGACCAGTTCGCCGCCGAACGGATCGGCCCCCAGACGCGGTTTGGTCATCTGAACCTGATCGTCGGCAACGAGCTGAGACAGAGCCTTTCCTGGACTTCCAGCGGCGTCCGCATTCCGCCTGAGCAGAAACCGTCGGCGGTTTTCAAGCAGCTGTTTCTTCAGGGAAATCCCGCCGAGGTCGCCGCTCACATCCGGCAGCTGAGCGAGGGCCGGAGCATCTTGGACACCGTCGCCGACAGCGCGAAATCCCTGCAACGGCGGCTCGGGGCGGAAGACCGTGGTCGTGTGGATCAGTACTTCACCTCGGTTCGCGAACTGGAACAGCAGATGGTGAAAGCGGAGGAATGGGAGACCAAACCCAAGCCGCAGGTCGACGTGCCAGCCCCTCAAGACAACGAGGACCGCAATGACACCATCGGCCGCACCCGGCTGATGCTCGACATGACGCGTCTGGCTCTGCAGACCGATTCGACGCGGCTCATCACCATCATGATTCAAGATGCCGGCTCGACCCATAAAGTCCCGAACGGCGCCGACCATCACAACCTCACCCATCACGGCAGCCGCCCGGAGGTGATCGCCAACCTGCGGAGGATGGAGGAAAACCAGCTCAAGGCGTTCGGAGAGTTCCTTGGCGCTCTAAAGGGAATCCCGGACGGCGGCGGCAACCTGCTCGACCACACGATGGTCCTGCACGGCGCAGGCATGGGCAACGCCAACGCGCACAGCAACGTGAACCTCCCCATCCTGCTGGCTGGCGGAGGATTCAAGCATGGGCAGCACCTCGTCTTCGACAAGCAGCGCAACTACCCACTCGCGAACCTTTATGTGAGCATGCTGCAACGCATGGGGATCGATGCCGACAAGTTCGCCTCCGGCACCAGCACCCTTCGCGGGTTGGAAATGGCATCATGACATTCACCCCCGTCTCCCTGCCGCGTTTCCTTGCGGCCGCAACCCTCGCGCTCACCGCGGCTCACACTCCCGCCGCGGACCGTCTGCCTCCCGACTCCTCCGGCTACCAGAAGATCATCCGCCCCTTTCTGGAAAAGCACTGCATCGACTGCCACGACAAAGACGAGGCCAAGGGCGACCTCCGCCTCGACTCACTTCCCACCGACTTCCGCGATCCCAAGACCGTGGAGGTTTGGACCCATGTGCATGAACGCCTGCGCGACGGGGAAATGCCGCCCAAAAAGAAACCGCAGCCCGACGCTGCGCAAAGTCAGGCCGTGCAACGCTGGCTCGCCCAGCAGATTCGAGCGAATGCCACCCGGTCCACCGTCATCCGCCGATTGAACCGCATCGAGTATGAGAACACGGTTCGCGACCTGCTGAATCTGCCGTGGCTGGACGTGAAGGTGCTCCTGCCGCCCGACGCCGAAAGCCACGGGTTCGACACGGTGGCCGAAGCACTCGACATCTCGTATGTGCAAATGGCCCGCTACCTCGAAACCGCCGAGGTGGCGCTTGAACTCGCCGTCGCCACCACACCGGAAGTGCCGGAATCGAAGACCTCGCGGGACTGGCCGCAGAACATGGGCTGGTGGTGGGCCCGGGCCGGAATCGGCGCAGGCGTTCCTCTGACCGAGGACGGGCCCGATCCGGTTTGGGACTCGACCACCGGAAAGGTCCGCGTCGGCACAGACGTGAAGACACTGCCGCCGCTCAAGGCCATCGGCGTGTTTTTTCATGCCGATCCAGCAAGCCCCCTGAGCATGGAGTCTGGCAAACTGCGCATCCGCGTGCCCGGAGTCTATCGCATCAGCCTCTCTGCTTATGCGTTCGACTGGGATAAAGGCGAGCTGCGCCCGGCGAAGGCTGCACGCCCATTCCAGATCACCACCGCCACGCGTTCGCTCGGTTTCTTTGACGCACCGCAGGACAAACCTGCAGTCGTCTCCCTCACCACGTGGCTCAATGCCAACGAAAGCTTCAGCTTCAACCCCGTCTCCCTTGTTCACGGAGCCGGACTGAAAAACGGCGCAGCGGATATCACCAGACCCGGCGTCGCCCTTGAATGGGCGGAGATCGAGGGGCCCCTGAACACGCAATGGCCGCCGATCAGCCATCAGCGGCTGTTTGGCGATCTGCCTCTGGAAGAATGGAAGAAGGAATGGAAGACCGACCGCCCTCCCTACAAACGGCCTGGGAAGCTTTATACCGTCGTCTCCCACGCACCGCTCGTGGACGCCGAACGCCTGCTCCGGGACTTCGCCCGGCGCGCATTCCGCCGCCCTCCGGTTGAAGAGGAGATCCAGCGCTACCTTGCGTTCGCACGCGCCAAACTGGACGCAAACGCCTCGTTTGAAGAAGCCATGCGCACCGCCTACAAAGCCATTCTTTGTTCGCCCGATTTCCTCTTCCTTCACTCTGAGCCAGGGCCGCCGGACAACTACGCACTCGCGGCGCGTCTCTCTTATTTCCTCTGGAGCTCGACCCCTGACGACGAGTTGGTGCGTCTGGCAGCGGACGGGACGCTCCATCGGCCCGAGGTGCTGCGAGCCCAGACGGAACGGCTGCTTGCGGATACCAAGGCTCAACGCTTCATCGAAAACTTCACAGGGCAGTGGCTCAAGCTGCGCGACATCAACGCCACACAACCCGACCGCCAGCTCTATCCCGAACCCGAGTTTGAATCTGACGTGGCTTCTTACGCCATCGATTCCATGGTGGAAGAAACGCGGCTCTTCTTCGCCGCCATGTTCCGCGACGACTTGAGCGTAACCAGCGTGATCGACTCGGACTTCGCCCTTCTCAACGAGCCGCTGGCCAAGATCTACGGGATCGACGGTGTCACCGGCGCAGCCCTGCGGCACGTGAAGCTCCCGCCGGGCAGCCACCGCGGCGGCATCCTCACACAGGCCGCCATATTGAAGACCTCCGCCAACGGAACAACGACATCGCCAGTCACCCGGGGCGTCTGGGTCACGACAAGGCTGCTAGGCCGCCCGGTGCCTCCGCCGCCGCCAAACACACCCGGCATCGACCCTGATGTGCGCGGCGCAACGACCATCCGTGAGCAACTCGCCAAGCACCGCACCGTCGAGTCTTGCGCAAGCTGCCACACGAAGATGGATCCGCCCGGCTTTGCGCTGGAGAACTACGACGCCGTCGGCGGATGGCGAGAGCACTACCGCGTTCTGGATGGCACCCGCTTGAACCGAAAGGGACCGCCCGTGGACCCAAGCGGCGAGACGGTGAAGGGACAGGCGTTCGGGGACCTCGAAGCACTCAAGAAGATCCTGCTGGCCGACCCGGATCAGCTGGCCCGCAACCTCGCGCTCAAGCTCCTGACTTACGCCACCGGCACGGCTCCGAGCGGGCCCGACCGCTTTGAAATGGAGGACTTGGTCATCCGTTCACGGGCAACTCATTACGGCCTGCGGTCGATGATCCACGAAGTCGTGCAGAGCAAGGCATTCAGAAACCAGTGAAGCTGGAGCACGAAGGCACGAGCCCCGGCTGCTCCTCGGCTCGGAAGAAACATGTTCCGCCGCAACGGTGAAGGCACAGCCATCCACGTGGCGTGGTGCCTGAAAGGGTGCCCGATAGGGACCGGGGAGCCCGATAGGGACAGGCAATTTATAGCCCGATAGCGATAGGGACAGGCAATTTATAATCACGCTAGCCGACCCGGATCAACTGGCCCGCAACCTCGCGCTCAAGCTCCTGACTTACGCCACCGGCACGGCTCCGAGCGGGCCCGACCGCTTTGAAATGGAGGACTTGGTCATCCGTTCACGGGCAACTCATTACGGCCTGCGGTCGATGATCCACGGAGTCGTGCAGAGCAAGGCATTCAGAAACCAGTGAAGCTGGAGCATGAAGGCACGAGCCCCGGCTGCTCCTCGGCTCGGAAGAAACATGTTCCGCCGCAACGGTGAAGGCGCAGCCATCCACGTGGCGTGGTGCCTGGAAGGGTGCCCGATAGGGACAGGCACAAATAGGCACAAATGGCACTTAGGCATGGCATGGCATCGGTCGTGCCTTTTTGAGGGGCCCGAGCAGGCAAAAGGCACTCGCAACTTCAGCATGCCGGAGGCATGGGAGCCCATAGCAGGTCGGTGACCGCAGTTCACATCGCGAACGCAGGGAACCACCGGATCCCCGTTTCCCACGCGACGCGCCCCGGCAGCGGGCGCAAGAAGGGCGATGATGCGAGAAAGTGTTGCCGGTCCCTATCGGCTCCACTACTCGCACTCGCCTGCGTGCCAGCGTCGCCCCCAAATACCACGGCGAAGCCCCTGACCTATCAAGCCTCGCATATTATAGTGAAACCCGGAGGAGGCTGACCTTCCAGCCCCGGCGGGGAACCATATTCGGCTCTGCCCGATAAGTGCCATTCATGCCCCCCCTTGCAGCCCTCTGATTAGCATTGATTCGCATCACCCCCCGGTCCACCGCCCCGTCCACCACAGGCACGGCACCCGATACATTCACAGCGGAGCCGAAGCGCCGAGTTTGAGGAAACTGCGGGGGGACGGGAAACTGCGCCTCAAATCGCGACAAGCCCGCGAAGAACCAAGGCGCGCCGAAGGCCATCAGGGCCACCGGCAGTGTCGGTGGCGAATGGGTAAAACGCCAAATCGCAAAACGCCTCATGACGAATGGCCGAATCACAGACGCACCAAATCTCTGGCAACTCAATTGATCCAGGCAACGACTTGCGGAGACAGAAACCGGCCCACTTCCCCACCGCATTCCGCAGCCTCCCAGCGCCATCTTTAGGAACAAATTTTCTGCTCCGAACATCCCCATAAAAGCCGCAGAAAAATCCGAAAGCAGCGCCACAAAGGCACACCAATGGCGGTCGAAAGGCCCGGCACAAAGTGTCATTATGACGCTTTTAATCTCCGAATCAACGACCCCGCATCATACGCATAAATTTTATAAAGAGGCACTTACAAAGAAACTGGCCCAGACCGAATCGCGTGGCATCCGAAAAGCTTTCCTATCGCGATAAAATCATAGAACGCGCTGATTCGAATCCGTACCACAACAGAGGGGAACCCAGCGCACACAAGGCACCCAACACACTGAAAATCCAGAAGAGAAGCCCTCACAAAACACTGCAAATCCCAAATCCAAAATCTCCGAACCTAACAAAACACGCCCACTAAACCGAGAACACCACGCCCATTAATCCACAGCACATCCAACAACCTCAAAAAAACCCATCTATGAGCCTGATCCGATTCCAACCCACTGAACTCGCCTGGAGCCCGCTTGAACGGCTCGCCTCTCTGCGCGAAGAAATGAACCGCCTCTTTGCCTCCCAAAGCCCCGACCGCGACGCAGGTCTCTTCGGCGGTTGGTCCCCCAACATGGACGTCTACGACGACCGCGAGGAGTTCGTCCTCTACTGCGAACTCCCTGGCATGGTCAGAGACAAGATCGAACTGGCCTTCCAAGACGGCACCCTCACCGTCGGCGGCGAACGCCAGCCCGGCCAACCCGCGGACGACAAGAGCACCTTCCGCAGCGAACGCTCCTTCGGCAAGTTCCAGCGCAGCCTCACCCTGCCGTCCCGCGTGGATCCCGCCAAGATCACCGCCTCCTACACCGACGGAGTGCTGCGCGTCGTCCTTCCCAAAGCCGAGGAGGCGCGCCAGCGCCAGATCACGGTCAACGTCAGCTGAGTCGCGCGAATCAAACCACCGTCCAGCGATCCAAAACGCCGGACACCAAGCAACCCAATCCACACCACACAACCCGAGATCATCAACCCATGAATGCACAGACCGAAAAACCGCAGGAAAAACAGGCCCAGCGCGTAAGCTACCTCACGCCGCCAGCCAACATCCTCGAAACCGAGGACGGCTACGTCCTGGAAGCCGAGATGCCGGGCGTCGCAAAGGAAGGCCTCGAGGTCATCGTCGAAAACGGACAGCTCCACCTCATCGGCCGGCGCGCCCCCTTGGAGGCACGCGGCCGCGAACTGGTCCGCGAATCGACGAGGCTCGACTTCCGCCGCACGTTCGACCTCGGCCCCTCCATCGACACCCAGCGCATCAGCGCCAAGATCGAGCAGGGGCTCCTGCTGCTGCAGTTGCCAAAGGCTGAGAGCGTCAAACCCCGTAAGATCGACATCCTCTAAGGCCGCGAGGCCGCTGAGGTCCCCCGGCCCCGGGGCTCGAACGACCCCGGGGCCGGGCTGGGCGGACGCGCTGCCGGCATCGAGCCCACTGGGAACGATTTCACGCGCACGGCGGCGGTCCGGACGGTCCCCCTGCACGCAGTTCCTCACGCTCCCGCCGGACTCGGCGCGGGACCATCCGATCCATTGCCCAACCCACCGATCCAACCGATTCACCGATAAGCAGGCTGACCAACCGCATGGAGAGCACCGGCGTCATCCGCCCCTGCGCGGAGTCCTGAATAAGCACCGTGCACAGCACACGACCCAAGCCGCCCCACGAGGAAAACACACCACCCACACCACCCACACCAACTCGCCAGACCCATGGCACCGCGCTAGCCGCCCCCCCGACTCTCCTCAGATCGAGCTGGACCCGAGGAAGGACCCGTTCTGCGCTGAGTACCGCGAAAGCCTGCCCGGCGAACGCACCACGATCACCCCGCCAGTCACCTGAACGTCCGTCGCCTTGGAGTCCGCTGAGATGGAGCCAAGGAAAGAGCCGCTCTTGGCCGCGTACCGGCTCACGCGTCCGCCACTGGAAAGCACCGCGATCGTCTCGCCATCGCATCCCACCGCCACAGCCTGGCTCACCGAAATGGAGCCGAGGAATGCCCCGTTGCCCGCATCGCTGCGCACCACCATGGAGGAGTTCTTCAGCGCGGCCACGACGCCCCCAGCCATCAACGGGACGGTGGATGCGAGGAAAACGGACAGCAGACAGGAAAGAATACGCATGGGAGGCATTTCTATTAACACACCGACGGGCCCCGTACAACTCGCCGTAAAACTCGCGCCAGAAGTGCCCAAACGTGAGCCCGCCGAAAATCGGCGCACCATCCCCCACCACACGCCCCCACAAAGCCGCCGATGGATCAACGCGCGACTGCCCAGCATTCCATCACCGCGACTTCACCACGGCCTCCAGCGCCCGCAGCGCCTCGGCGTAACGGCGACCCACATCAAGGGTGCCAACTGCAGTGAAATGCGTGTGACTTGGCGGCAGGGTCTCCGCGCCAGCTGTGTCAACGTAACGCGCGTGACCATCCGCACTCGCCACCGCCTGCTGCGCCTCAATCACCGCCGGCATGTGCGGGTTGTTGCCGTTGCCGAAACGCACGTTGACTCCAAGCAACACAGGAAGTTCCGGCGCGCCGAGGTCTTCGCGCAACCGGGCGACCATCCTCGCAAGGTTGACAGCGTAAGCCGGCGCGTTCTGCGCGTTTGCGTCGCTCTCACCCTGCACCCAAACGAGCGCCCGCAGACGCAGCGTCACACCCTGCTCCCGTGCAGCGGCCACTGCAGCCCGTGTCTCCTCCAAAAGTGCGCGGTAACACGCGCTCTTCGACCCCGCCTCCCCCACATTCCAGTCGCCCGCCACTGAAGTCCCGCTGAAAGCCGCCTTCACAATCGCCAGAGGCCGCTGCTCCACCGCCGCAAGCGCCCGCGCAAGGCCGATCTCCGGACCAAATCCTCCCACGGCCTTTTTGAAATTTCCGTACTGCCTCCCCACACGCTTGGCGTCCTCCCCCTGCATCGGCTCGGTCCGCGGCTGCGCCTGAAGATGGCTCCACCGGCGTCCACTCGTGCAGTCAAACTCGTCCGGGGGCGGGTCCCCGCATCTCCACCAAAACAGAACCTTTGTGTCTCTATCGTCGGCGGGAAGCTCGTCCGCATAAGCATCGAAGCCGACGGCATTCGACTGACCCGCGACGAGGATCAGGTCGCGCATTTCCGCTCCAGAGGCTGTGAAGACCCAGAAGAGGCAGGCAAGAAACGGAACGATGCGGACGGGGTTCATAAAGGAGCTCAGGGCTTAGACAACGGCCGCCAAAGCGACCGCTCAGGGTGTGTTATTCCGTAATGCAGATCCACCCGGGGGGCGAGCATGGAGGACGCGGGAACCCTCCGCACTGCCTCCGGCAAATACTCACTGGCGACCGCCCACCACGCCGCCGCCAAGGATCCAACCAGCGCACGCAGGCAGGGTCGGCACGGACCATGCCTGCCCCTCCATCACGAATCCACGCGGCGACCACCAATCCGCTCCGTGAGATCCCCTGCGGCTCTGCGTACATGTCCCCCAAGGGACCGCAGCCTCGCATCTGTGACCCTGTCCGAGGGTCCGCTGATCCACACCGCGGCCACCGCCTCACCTCGTCGGTCAAACACGGGCGACGCTGCGCACGCAAAGGTCTCGCTCTCCTCGCCGCGATCGAAGGCAACCCCCGTCTTCCGCACCTCCTCAAGCTCCACCAGATACCGCCCTGCGGACCGGATCGTGCGCGGTGTACGCCGCTGGAAAACCATGGACGCCAAAAGCACATCCCTCTTCGCAGCAGGCAGGAACGCCAGCATCGCCTTGGCCGGCGCCGCAGTGTGCAGGGGAAAGGCATGGCCGACCTCCACCACCACCTTCACCGGATGCGAGGAGGGCACCTGATCCAGCACCACGCCACGCAGCCCCGAGAGCGTCCCGAGCAGCGCTGTCTCCCCGGTTGCATCCCGCAGGGCCACAAGCACCGATGCGGCCGCCTCCACCAAGCGCTCGCCACTCATCGCGCTCTGGCCCAATCCCAGAAGCTTGCGCGTAAGGCGATAGGTCCGGCCCGCCGGATCCCGCTCCGCATACCCGCGCAATGCGAGCGTGGTGGCGATGCGGAAGATGGCGTTCTTCGGCATCGCGAGCTCCTGATCAAGCGCCGCCAGCGTGAGGCCGTCCGGATACCTCGCGAGGAGCTCCATCAAGTCGAGGGTCCGGTCGAGGATGGGGACCCGGTAACGCTCCTGCCCTGAAGGCGTCTTTCTCCCAGCGGATTTGCCTGCCATATTGTTTGCAGTATCAAACGCCAGTTGAAATACCAACTATTGTCCGCCAGGATTTCACCGCAGCCCTCAAACATCTCCCCCCCATGAACCCACTCGAAGGCCAGGTCGTCATCGTCACCGGAGGCTCGCGCGGATTCGGCGCAGGCATCGCAGAAGCCTTTGCACAAGCCGGCGCCCGCGTCTGGATCACGGGCCGCAACGCCGACCGTCTCCGCGAGACCGCCGAAAGAACCGGCACCATGCCCTTCACCGCTGATGTAGCGGACGGTTCTGCATGGGACGCTTTGGTCGCCGAGGTGCTCGCGCAGGCAGGCCGCATCGATGTCCTCATCAACAATGCCGGAGAAGGCGTGCAGATCGGCCCGGTCGCCGAACAGGCGGACACCGCGATCACTCAAAGTATCGCCAGCAACCTCACCGGCGCCATATTCGGATGCCGCCGCGTCGCGCCCGTGATGCAACGGCAGGGGCGCGGTTTGATCGTGAACATCGGAAGCGCCTGCTCCACGCATGCGTGGCCCGGATGGAGCGTTTATTCGGCTGCCAAGGCGGGGCTGCTCCAGTTCACGCGCTGCCTGCTCACGGAACTCCGCCCTCATGGCGTGCGCGTGACTTCAATCCTCCCCTCCTGGGGCCAGACCGACTTCACCGAGGGTGCTCATCTTCCGCCCCGCGACCCGGCGGTGCTCGCACAGTGCATCGCTCCCGCGGACATGGGACGCCTTCTGGTGCAACTCACGCAGATGCCCGCCCATCTTGTCGCGGAGGAGGTCCGTCTCTGGCCCATGGTGCAACCGATCAATCAGCTGTGAAAACCCTCCCCCTCCATCGCGGTATCGCCGTCGGCACACTCCTCTTCTCTCTGCTGCTTCCACTGCCGTGCCGGGCGGAGGAAATCGAGGCGGACCTTCTTGTGGTCGGCGGCGGCGAGTCCGGCTGCGCTGCCGCCGTCCAAGCCGCACGTCTCGGCGTGAAGCGCGTCGTCCTTGTCAACGACATCGACTGGCTCGGCGGCCAGTTCAGCGCCGAGGGCGTCGGCTGCCCCGACGAATGGACCGTCGTCGATGGACGACGCACCAACTTCCCGCGCAGCGGTCTTTTCCTCGAGGTGCTGCGAAAGATCCGCGCCCACAACTCCGCCACGTACGGCATGGCATCGCCGGGCAATGCCTTCTGCGGCACCGAAACCATCGAACCCGCCGCAGCCGAGCGAATCTTCGAGGATCTGCTCAAACCCCACGTCGACGACGGATCCCTCCGGATCCTCCGTGGCTGGCAGGCAATCCGCGTGGGGATGGAGGCCTCACGCGTGAACCGGGTCGAGTTCGAGCGCACGCAGGGCGGGAACGACCGGCTTGGGGTGCGCGCCCGGCTCACGATCGATGCGAGCGACTGGGGCGACGTCATCCGGCTCAGCGGCGCACGCTACGGCGCGGGGCCCGACCTGCGCTCACGCTTCGGCGAGCCCAGCGCACCGGAATCCTTTGATGATGCGGGTCCTCAGGAGATGAACCCGCTCTCGTGGTGCATGGTTCTGCGCGAGACCGGCGGTAGGACTGCCACCATCCAGCCTCCATCCTCCTATGCGCCGGCGTCGTTTGCCGGACTCGACAAACTCGCCCCATGGGTCGACAGCGACATGAGCGGCGGCATTTATTCCCCCAGCGGCAACAGCCCCTACACCCACCGCCGCCTCGTGGACCGCTGGCACAACGGCTTCGCACCCGGCACCGAGGCCACCTTCCTGAATTATCCCACGCAGGATTACCCCCTCTGCCAGCTCCCCCAGCGCGTCGTCGATACCCTCGAAAAAATGGAGGCGGGCTCTTCCCGCAGGAACTTCGTCGACCTCACCCCCGCACAGAAGCGTGTGGTCTTTGAGGATGCAAAACAGCACGCGCTCGGAATGCTCCACCACCTGCAGACCGCCGTCCACGAGCGCGTCGGCGATTTCCCGCAGTCCTTCCGCTACCTCCAGCTCACGGACGAGTTCGGCACCCCGGACCATCTCCCACCGAAACCCTACGTGCGCGAGGGCCTGCGCCTCGAGGCGCTCTACATGATGCGCGAGCAGGATATCCGCGCCGCCACCCGCGAACCAGGATGGGCGCGTGTGCTGCCCACCGACGGCGTGTTCGGATTCCAGTTCAACATCGACTTTCATCCCACACGCCGCGGCTTCGTGACAGCCGACCGCAACGGCCCTTGGCGCAACATCCACACCCCCTCGCGTGGCTGGCACACGGACACTGACCGCTCCACGTTTCCGCTGCGCGGCCTTGTTCCGGTGGAGGTGGACGGCCTCGTCGGCGCGGGCAAGAACATCGGCGTGAGCAGTGTGGTGCAGTCCGCCATCCGGCTCCACGGCCAGATGATGCATGTGGGCCAGGCCGGCGGGACTCTCGCCGCACTCTGCCTGCGCGAGGGAACCCAGCCGCGTGTGATCGCCGGCGACCTCGCTAAAATCCGCGAAGTGCAGCTGCGACTCGTCCGCGGAGCAGGCGGCCCGGGGATCCTCCTCTGGCCGTGGCACGACCTTGCCCCAGACGACCTCCACTTCGAAGCCGCCAACATGCTCGCCGTCCGCGGAATCTGGCAGCCCGATCCCAAGAGCCTTTTCTTCCGACCAGATCAGGCGATGTCCCCCCGCGAACTAGCCTGCGTCCTTGCACGCCTCTGCCGCGCTCTTCCCTCCGCGAAGGAATGGCCCGCCCTTGGAAAGCCCTTGTATGCAGATGTTCCGGCCAACGATCCCGACCGCGTTTTCATCGAGGCCATGATCGCGTGGGGGAATTTCCAACCCACCGCTCCACGCTTCACCCCCGATGCAGTCGCCACACGCGCCACCCTCGCACGGTGGATGGAGAGGCTAGGACTTCCAGTGTCCAACACCCTCTCAAACTTCGGGACCCTGCCCATCACCCGAGCCGAGGCCGCGCAGCATTTGTGGCGTGCGCTGCGGATCGCCGGGGAATGGACTCCTCCCTCCACCAGATGGCTCCAGCCCGGAGGAGACGACGATGGCGACGGACGTGGCGATTACGAAGACCCGCTCCCCTTCGACCGCGACAACAACAACATCCCGGACCGCCTGCAGGCACCAGCCCTTGCGAAGGCTGCCGCGCCCTTTGGACGGCGCGCGCTGGTGAGCGATTACGGTGGTGACAAGATCGCCATCATCGCCGCAGACGGCAGGGTCGAGTGGCAGCATCCGGCTGTGAAACCGCAGGACGTGTGGATGCTCGCCAACGGCAACGTCCTCTTCAGCCATCTCCGCGGAGCCCGCGAGGTGAACCTCGAACACGAGGTGGTCTGGCAATATCAGAGCCCCGAGGGGACCGAGGTGCACGGCTGCCAGCCGCTTCCCGACGGACGCGTTCTCGTGGTCGAGTGCGGCACGCAACGCCTTCTGGAAGTGACGCGCGACGCATCAATCGCCCGCGAAATCCCCGTCCCACTGAAGACCAAGTCCATGCACAACCAGATGCGCGGTTGCCGCAGGACCGCCGATGGACGCTACCTCGTCAGCGCCAAAGGCGACCGCGCCGTGCTTGAACTGGACGCGGACGGAAAGCTGCTCCGCTCCATCAAGACGCCAGGTGATCCACACGAGGTCCGCGAACTGCCAGACGGCCACCTGCTCGTCGCCTGCGGCGAGGGCGAGGCTCTCCTCGAGTACGACCGCACGGGCGCGGTGGTTTGGAAACTCGGTACGCAGGAGGTGCCCGGCAATCCCCTTCGTCTCGTGAGCGGCTTCCAGCGCCTGCCGGACGACCATACGATCGTCGTGAACTGGCTCGGGCACGGGTACCTCGCGAGCACCGCACAGTTCTTCGAGCTCGACGCCCACAAACGCTTGGTGCGCCAGTTCACCGACCACGCGGCCTTTGTGAGCATCAACAAGGTGCAAGTGCTCGACGTCCCCGGTGACCCGGCCCGCAACGAAGTCTGGCGCTAGGGAAAGAGCCCAAAAAATCCAAGGGGCCGAGGGGACAAGAGCGCCCATGGAATCCAATCGGCACACAAGTCGACGCCCTCACCCGTCCCAAAAGGCAGAGGGCGGAACGATCAGCCCGTCCGGTTTCCCCACTTGCTGCCCATGGGTCGGGTGCGTCAAAGTTCCCGCCCTATGATGCTCCGGCCGCCCACCGTCGTGATTGAGAATGTCGCGCCCCTGATCGATGCAGGCCGATACCCCGTCAAGCGTGCCGTCGGCGAAGACCTCGTCGTCGAGGCCGACATTTACAAGGACGGCCATGACGTGGTCAGCGCACTCCTCAAATGGCGCAAAGCCGGCACCTCCCGCTGGCACGAGACGCCCATGCATCACATCCCCAACGGCAACGACCGCTGGCAGGCCACGTGTTCATTCCACGAAAACACCACCTACGAACTCACCGTCGAGGCATGGGGCGACACCTTCCGCTCCTGGCAGCACGAGTTCCAAACCAAGTTCAAGGCCGGCCAGCAGGACCTCGCCAGCGAAACCCTCGAAGGCGCCGCCCTCCTCGAAAAGGCCGCCCTCAAGGCCGCCTCCCTCGGCCAGCTCCTCGACAAATCCCGCCTCTCCGAGTGCGCCGCACAGATCCGCTCAGGCACACCGGCGCAGGTCGAGGAGCTCATCCACTGGCAGGAGCTCGAGGGGCTCATGACCGCTTACGCAGACCGCTCCGAAGCCACCGAGTTTATCCTCAACCAACCGCCAGCAGCGGAACTCGTCGAACTCCCGGCACCCACACCAGCTCCGGTCCCCGCCGCGGACACAGTCCCATCCGCTCTGAAGCCGGCAGCGCAATCGGCCTCCCAACCCGCCACGGCCGCAGCGCCCACGCTCACAGCCGCTCCTGCCCTCGAGGCAACGCCCGCTCCGGCACCACGGACGACGGCCGCGTATCCGAAAGTCCTCGTCGACCGCGAACGCGCCGCCTTCGCCCAGTGGTACGAATTCTTCCCGCGCTCGGCAGAGGGCCGCGGCGACCGCGATTCGCGTTTCCGGGACTGCCTGCCGCGCGTGGACGATGCCAAGGCGATGGGCTTCGACGTCATCTATTTCCCGCCCATCCACCCCATCGGCATCACCGCCCGCAAAGGCCGCAACAATGCGGTGACGTGCCAGCCCGGTGAACCCGGCGTGCCCTACGCCATCGGCAACCGCCATAAGGGCGCCCCCAATGGCGGCGGCCACAAGGACGTGGCTCCCGAACTCGGCACCCTCAACGACTTCGACTGGCTCGTCGACGAGATCCACGCACGCGGCATGGAAGTGGCCATCGACTTCGCCATCAACTGCTCGCCCGATCATCCCTACGTCCACGAGCATCCCGAGTGGTTCTACGCGCGCCCCGACGGCTCCATCAAATACGCCGAGAACCCGCCCAAAAAATATCAGGACGTTTATCCCATGAACTTCCACAACCCGAATTGGCGGGCCATGTGGGAGGAGCTCACCAGCGTCATCCTCTTCTGGTGCGAACACCGCGTGCGCATCTTCCGCGTCGACAACCCGCACACCAAGCCGCTCGCCTTCTGGGAATACCTCATCGGCAAGGTGCAGGCCCGTTTCCCGGACGCCATCTTCCTCAGCGAGGCCTTCACTCACCCAAAGATGATGAAGTCCCTCGCCAAGGCAGGCTTCACCCACTCCTACACCTACTTCACCTGGCGCAATTCCAAGCACGAGCTCTCCGAGTACTTCTCCGAGCTCACCCAAAGCGAGATGCGGCATTACTTCCGCGCCAACCTCTGGCCCAACACCCCGGACATCCTCCCCTTCTACCTCCAGCACGGCGGCCGCCCCGCCTTCCTCATCCGCGCTGCACTCGCAGCCACCCTCTCCCCCATCTACGGCATCTACTCCGGATTCGAACTCTGCGAAAACGCCGCCCTCCCGGGCCGCGAGGAGTATCTCGACAGCGAGAAATATCAGTGGAAGGAACGCGACTGGAACGCCCCGGGCAACATCAAGGACTGGATCACCAAGCTCAACCGCATCCGCCGCGAGAACCGCGCCCTGCACGAGTACAGCAACCTGCGCTTCCACCAAGCCGAGCACGACCAGATCCTCTTCTTCTCCAAGGTCACTGCGGCGCGCGACAACGTGCTGCTCGTCCTCGTGAACCTCGACCCCCATCACACCCACGGCGCACACATCGATGTGCCCGTCGAGCTCTTCGGCTGGATGGAAGGCGACCGCTACCAGGTCCACGATCTCCTCACCGAGGAACGCTACGTCTGGACCGGCCGCCGCAACTTCGTCCGTCTCGACCCCCACCAATCTCCCGCCCACATCCTCCGCGTCCGCCGCTGGGCAGGCCGCGAACGCGACTTCGACCAGTACCTCTGACCCGCGGCGGATAAAGGCAGGAGGGCGTTTTCATCAAAACCCTTCACGTCCACCACCGTGGAAACAACCTCCACGAGACGCGCCCTGAGACGGTGCTCGCGGGCGGCAATACTACCCGTCCCGAATGGCACTTATTGAGGATCGCGAAATAGGGTGACCGCGTAGCGTACAGAATATGGGCATTCCGGGTGTCACCGTAATGTACGGCGCCCAATAGATAAGGGGCATCGCCGTGGTATTTGAGGGGGCCGACGCCGGCAGGCAGACGCCTGCAAACAGTGGAGCCGATGGAGCCGATAGGGACTGGAGCCGATAGGGACAGGCGTGCGCCGGTGAATGCGGTGCTCAAGCGGGTGAAAGTCCCGTCTGCCGAGTTGGCTGTATGCGGCAGTGATGGGTCGGTAACTGCGTCGCCGTGAGGCGGGGTGGGGAGCAACCGATCCAAGACAGCCAGGCCGTAA
>CAMAUX010000076.1 GCA_945861435.1 Chthoniobacter flavus
CTGACGAGCGGTCAGATTGGTGTGCTGAGCTCCACGCAGGTGCGTGCGTTTGAGACGGACGACTTTGCGGCGCTGAGCTCCGGGCAGATCGGGAAGCTGTCTGCGTCTGCGGTGGCTGGTCTGACGACGACCTTGGTTGCTGTGATCGACAGCACGGACATCGCAGCACTGACATCGACGCAGCTGGCTGCGCTGGGGACGACTCAGGTTGGTGCGATCACGACCGATGCAGTGGCTGGTCTGACGACCGGCCAAGTGCGGGTGCTCACTGGTGCGCAGGTTGGTGCTCTGACGACCGGAGTGGTCGGCAGCCTGACTTCCGATCAGGTGGGTGCGATTTCGACTGGATCGCTTGCAGGGTTGACCACGAGTCAGGTTGTGGCGCTGACGACAGATTCTGTGGCTGGTCTGACGAGCGGTCAGATTGGTGTGCTGAGCTCCACGCAGGTGCGTGCGTTTGAGACGGACGACTTCGTGGCGCTGAGCTCCGAGCAGATCGGGAAGCTGTCCGCTTCTGCGGTGGCTGGTCTGACGACGACCTTGGTTGCTGTGATCGACAGCACGGATATCGCGGCACTGACCTCGACGCAGCTGGCTGCGCTGGGGACGACCCAGATTGGTGCAATCACGACCGATGCAGTGGCTGGTCTGACGACTGGCCAAGTGCGGGTGCTCACTGGTGCGCAGGTTGGGGCTCTGTCGACCGGAGTGGTTGGCAGCCTGACTTCCGATCAGGTGGGTGCGATTTCGACGGGATCGCTTGCAGGGTTGACCACGAGTCAGGTTGTGGCGCTGACGACGGATTCTGTGGCTGGTCTGACGAGCGGTCAGATTGGTGTGCTGAGCTCCACGCAGGTGGGCGCGTTTGAGACTGCCGATCTTGCCGCTCTTACTTCGAGTCAGCTTGGCAGCCTCTCTGCTGCAGCGGTGTCGGGTCTCACGACCGATCAGATCCAAGTCCTGTCCGCCGTGGATGCTCTGAGCACTGGCGCGGTGCGTGCGTTCTCCACGGCTCAGATTGCGGCTCTGACGACGGCCGAGGTCACAGCTCTCACCACCAACCAGATGCGTGCGTTGACCACCTCTCAGGTGTTGGGCTTCGAGACTGCGGATGCGGCGGTGCTGACCAGCGCGCAGTTGACTGCCCTTACGACCGGCGCTCTCGCAGCCTTGACCACAGTGACGATCACGGCCCTGAGTACTGACGCACTCAACGGGCTCGGCACGGCGAGCATCAATGCACTCACGAGCACGCAGATCCTATCGTTCACCACCGACCAGGTCGCGGCCCTGACCTCCACCACCCTCGAGGTCTTCGCGAGCACTCAGGTCAATGCGTTCACTTCGACGCAGTTCGGAGTGCTGACTGGCGCTCAGATCAACGCGCTGCTGAGTGGCAATAATTAAAGGCGCCCGCGGACACGGGAGCTGACCCTTCATGGAGCCGGGCTCTGGGATCGCCAGAGCCCGGTTTCCTTCAACGACACAGGCCCCTTACTGAGGGGTGCATCTGCAGCGTTCACAAGTGCTTCCCTACCATTCAGCGCTCCGTGCATTCATCCTTGCGACGGCGCATCACAAGCGCTCGTTCCCGGAGGAACTCCTGCAGTCGGGTTCTGAAGGCGATCCCGAAGGCACCCTGCTGAAGTTCTTCAATGCGGTCGAGATGGAGGCGCGTGTCGTGCGACCATGCGATGTGGGAAGCCTCTCCCGCGTCGGCGGTTCGT
The DNA here is from genome assembly GCA_945861435.1 of Chthoniobacter flavus. GTDB lineage: Bacteria > Verrucomicrobiota > Verrucomicrobiia > Chthoniobacterales > Chthoniobacteraceae > CAIURC01. Next base: position 1,728 of record CAMAUX010000076.1, read on the forward strand.
TCCCGCTCCTTGCCAAGCGCACCTCAGGCCACTGGGTCATCGTTGTGGATCTTTACGGCGCGGCCGCCGATGGAGAGGAGCCGGGTGCATTCGTGCTCGAGGTTGCGAACGAGGCTGCAGGCGTCCAGAAGGTGCCCTACTCGGACCTCGCCAGGGACTGGGCGTCCGTGGTCGTTTTGTTTGCCCCGAAGAGGCGGGAGGAGCCGAAGGAGCCGGCGTTCGGTTTCTCTTGGTTCCTTGCGGAGATCCTTCGCTACAAGCGCTATTTCCGCGACATCGCCATCGCCTCCTTTGTGGCGAGCTCGCTGGGGATGGTGACGCCCCTGCTCTTCAACATCATCGTCGACAAGGTCATCCCTCACCGCACCTTCCACACCCTGTATGTGGTCATGGCTGTGGCGGCGGGCACGGCGATTTTCGAGGGGCTTTTCGGATACCTCATCCAGAATCTGACCCTCTGCACGACCAACAAGATCGACGCCACGCTTTCGGCGAAGATGTTTCACAAGCTTCTCGGACTGCCGATGGAGTTTTTTGAGAAAATGCCCGCGGGCGTGATCTTCCGCCACCTCCAGCAGACGGAGAGGATACGGGGGTTTCTCACAGGAAGCCTGTTTCAGACGCTGCTGCAGATGATCTCTCTGCCGATGCTGCTGGTGCTGCTGGTGAGTTACAGCGGCACGCTTACGCTCGTCGTCCTCTTCTTCACCGCCTCGATCGCGGCGATCATCGGCTTGATGATCCCCATGTTCCGGGCGAAGCTCAACGAACTGTTCAGCGCCGAGGGTTCCCGTCAGGCCCATTCCATCGAGACCATCCATGGAATCCGCACCGTAAAATCCCTCTGCCTCGAGCCCTCAAAGAAGAAGGGCTGGGAGTCCCGAGTCGTGTCCTCGGTGCGCAAGTCTGGGGAGGTGGCCCATTTCGGAATCGTTGCGAATTCGCTGACGAGCTTCCTGGAAAAAACGATGCAGTTGGCCATCCTCGGCTTCGGTGCGGTGGAGGTGTTTGGCGGGGGAATGACCCTTGGTGCTCTGATCGCCTTCAACATGCTTGCCAGTCGCGTAAGTGCGCCGCTGCTTCAGATGGTGCGCCTCATCAACGAGTACCAAGAGACAGCCCTCTCCGTGCGCATGCTGGGTTCTGTGATGAACCATCCGCCCGAGCGCGACGCCCAGTTTCATGGGAGCAAGCCGAGGGTCACAGGCCGCCTCGACTTTGAGGGGGTGAGTTTCCGTTACCCTGGCGCGGCGCATCAGGCCCTCGCCAGCGTGTCGTTCACCGTGCTGCCCGGGCAGGTGATCGGCGTGGTGGGCCGTTCCGGTTCCGGCAAGACGACTCTCACCCGTCTCATGCAGGGGATTCAGAATCCGACCGAGGGCATCATCAAGCTCGACGGTGTCGACCTCCGGCAGATCGACCTCGCTCATCTGCGCAAGAATGTGGGGATCGTGCTGCAGGAAAGCTTTCTCTTCCGCGGGTCCATTCGCGACAACATCGCCGCTTCGAATCCGGATGCTTCGCCGCAGGAGGTGGTGGGGGCCGCGCGTCTGGCCGGTGCGGAGGAGTTCATCGATCAGTTGCCCATGGCCTACGAGTCGGTGTTGGAGGAAGGTGCGACGAACCTTTCCGGCGGCCAGCGTCAGCGCATTGCCATCGCCCGCGCGCTGTTGCCACAGCCGAAGTTCCTGATCTTCGACGAGGCGACGAGCGCGCTGGATCCCGAGAGCGAGGCCATCATCCAGGACAACCTCAGCGAGATCTCGCGTGGTCGCAGCATGATCGTCGTGTCGCACCGGCTCTCCTCCCTTGTGACCTCCGACGCGATTCTGGTCCTCGACAAGGGGCGCGTGGTGGACTTTGCGCCGCACGCGGAGTTGGTGAAGCGCTGCGAGATCTACGCGCATCTGTGGGATCAGCAGACCCGCAACATCACTGGTGCAGGCTCTCCTGCGGCCATAGCGTCTGCATCGCCGGCGCTGCGTCTTGGTTGATCTGGAAACGAAACTCGTGGCGACTCTCAACGCAAAATCGAAGATCATGGAGGAGGCCCTCGGCTTTCAGGGGGAGCTTGTGCAGCTGCTCGAGGAGCCGCTGCCAAAGAACATCCGGAGCACGATGTACTACTGCGTGTCCCTGGTGCTCACCGCCCTTCTGGTGGCGATCTTTTTCAAGGTCGATGTGGTGGTTCAAGGCAGCGGGAAGCTGACCTACGACAGCCCGCCCATCGTTCTGCAGCCTTACGAGAGGGCCATTTTGCGAACCCTTCACATCAAGGCGGGCGACTTCGTGCGCAAGGGTCAGCGGCTGGCCACGCTCGACCCGACCTTCATTCAAGCCGACCTGAGTGCGCTCGGGGAGAAGCGGCGCACCGTGGGTGCTCAGATTGACCGGCTGCAAGCCGAGGCCTATCAGAAGCCGTACCAGCTGGATCCTGCCGCGGGTGCATCGGGCCTGATGCAGCAGGAGATTTATGCGCAGCGCGCCACGGAGTACCAATCGCGGCTCCGGGCTCTTAGTAGCACGATCGAGGAGCATGAGGCGGGCCTTCTCAAGGTGCAGAAGGAGCGGGGGGTGCTGGAGGAACAACTCGCCATCGCCACCTCCATCGAAGGCATCCAGGAGAACCTGCTCAAGTCCAAGACGAACTCGCAGCTTGAGTTCCTCAACTCCAAGAGCGCACGGCTCCATGTGGAGCGGGAATACCGCGAGGCAGTGGATCGCACGGTGGAAAAGACGCACCAGTTGGAGACCTCGCGCGCGCAGAAAGAGAGCTTCGCGCAGGAGTGGCGTCGGAGCCTTCTGGAGGAGCTCACCCGGCTGCGTTCTGAACAAGCCCAGCTCGATGCCGCTCTCTCGAAGTCGACCAAGATCAGCACGTTCGAAACCATCGATGCGCCGGAGGACGGCGTGGTGCTCGACATCGCCAACCGTTCCGCGGGCTCCATCCTGCGCGATGCCGAGCCGCTGGTGATCCTTGCTCCCTCCTCGGCACCGCTGATGTGCCAGGTGGAATTGGGTTCATCCGACGTGGGGAGCATCGCGGTGGGCGATCCCGTCATCGTCAAAGTGGATGCCTTCCCGTTCCAGCGCTATGGCGGGCTCGAAGGCCGCGTGCGCTCCATCATCCATGAGTCGCATGCACCAGGCAGCGGCCCCGTGGACATGGAGTCGGTGGCCAACAAGCGCACCGTGCTCGGAGGGGTGCACCGGGTCAGCATCGAGCTCGTCAGCGAGAAAATCCCGTTGCTGAAAGGTTCGCGTCAGGTGCTTCCGGGGATGACCGTCACGGGCGAGATCCACGTGGGCAGGCGCCGGGTCATCCAGTACATCCTCGATCCGATCCTTCGCGGTCTGCGCGAGAGCTTCCGCGAGACCTGAGGCGGCGCAGCGTTCAGCCTGCGACTGCCATCCGTTCCGTCACCGCATCCTGACCCGCGCAGCAGATGCGCACATGCTGGCCGCCGCGCGCGTCGAGCACCTCGCGCACCGTCCGGGTGGCGAGTTCCGGGCTGTTGCAGTCGCGGCTGAGGTGGCCGAGGACGGTGCGCTGGAGGCGGCCGTCCAGCACCTCGGCCAGCACTGCGGCGGCTGCTGCGTTGGAAAGATGACCGTGGCGGGAGAGGATCCGCTGTTTCACGGACCACGGCCGCTTGGTGCACTCCTGGAGCAGTTTCTCGTCGTGGTTGGTTTCGATGAAGAGCGTCTGCACCTGGCGGACCCGCTCGTAGACGAGCTTGGTGGCGAACCCGAGATCGGTGAGGTAGCCCAGCGCGGCGGCTCCGTTGTGCAGCACGAAACCGGCCGGTTCCACCGCGTCGTGCGGCACCGGGAAGGTCTGCACCGTGACATCCTTGACCGCAAAATCGCTTCCCGTGGAGAAGAGCCGCCACTCTGCTTTGAGCGTTGGGGTGTCCTTCTGCAGGATCTCGGAGGTCATCCTGTTGCAGTAGACCGGGGTGCCGAACTGCTTGGTCCACACCTTCAAAGCGCCCGCATGGTCGCTGTGCTCGTGCGTGAGAAGGATGCCGTCGATCTGCTCTGGGGTCACCCCGCACTGTGCGAGGCGGATCTGGATCTGGCGGGTGCTTAGCCCTGCATCGACCAGCAAACGCGCTCCCGGCGTTTCCACCAAGGCGCAGTTTCCCGTGCTGCCGCTGCCGAGGATGGTGAGGTGGAACATGGACGCCATGACGATGCTGACCACAGGGCCTGCCGCGCGACAATGAAATTTGCCCCTTGGTCGCTTGTCGTTTGCCGTTGGTCGTTTTGCGCTGACCCGATTCCCGCAGGATGCTTGAGCGAGTCTGCCTCGGTCGGATTTCACCCCTTTCACCTTTCCCTCCGGGCTTGGGAAACTGTGCCGGGGGAACAAGAGAACAACAGGGGCCGTGGTGAGAGACAGGGGTGGGGGAGCGCAGTCAGTGGATGTGAATTTTTCCGCCGCGCGCTCCGTCTGTTGTGTTAGGATGAGAATCCGGGTTGTCGCGGAAGGCTGCCCGGTCCACCACCCCTGCAGCATGTTTCCACCCCTGTTAGCGATTGCGGTCGTTCTCGCCTTCACCCTCGTGATGGCGAAGCTTCCTTTGGCGTCGCCGTACGGGCCGTGGGAAGGGGTGGACAACTGGGTGGCGATCAGCGCGGAGGATGTGGCGTTGGTGGCTGGATGCTGGTTGTTGTGCTCGCTGGTGCACCGAAGCCTCGAGGCGCGTCCCGGCTGGCAGCGCTCATGGGTGCTGGGTTTGCGGGCGGTGTCGTCCGTGGCGGCGCTCTATGGGGTGGTGAATATCGGGATCAACGCAGCGCTGCGCCAGCCGTTGAACTCGCGGGTGCTCTCGATGATGAAGCATGTGGGGGACATCGGTTCGTCCTGCCTCACCTACCTGACATGGCAGATGGTGGTCGCGCTGGTCGGAGCGCCCGCGCTTGTGTGGTGGGGAAGCGCATGGCTGGCCCGTGTTCCTGTGCGGGTTCCGCGCTGGCGATGGGGATTCCTTGTCTTCTGCGCCGCATGGTTTGCCGTGGGGGCGTGCGTGCTCTCTTCTACGCCGGCCGATGCGTGGCAGCGGCGCGCCGGACGCAACCCGCACCGGGAACTGCTCTCCTCCCTCGTGTTCGACGCCCTTGTGGAGCGCCGTCCGGATGTGGTGGGCCCCTTTCCCAAGGAGCATCTGGAGGATTTCCGGCTTGCGGCGACCCGGCGCACGGAGCCCGTGGCGCATCCGCCGCGCAACGTGATTGTTTATGTGATGGAGAGCACGAGCGCGCAGTATCTGAGCCTTTACGGCGCGCAGTTCGACACCACGCCGAACCTCTGCGCCGAGGCCGCTCATTCGCTGCTCTTCGAGCGGGCCTATGCGCAGGTGGGCTACACTTTCTGCTCCTACATCACCCTCGCCTTCTCCGTGTATCCCGGGCTCCCGTGGCTTTACCGACCCGACGGACCGCGTCCGATGACGAAGGCGCTGGGCGGCGTGCTGGCGGAACGCGGCTATCGCACGGCCTTCCTCGCGGCGGCGAATCCGGACTGGGGCGGCATGGATTACATGGCGAAGTCGGCGGGGATCCGGGAGGTCCTGGGGCCCGAGCAGCTTGCGCCCGGCAATCAGACGACGTCATGGGGCTGCACGGACGGGCCGCTTGTGGAGGGGCTCATGGAGTGGATCGCGAAGGATCCATCGCAGCCGTTTTATGCGCTGGCCTGGACGGACCAGAGTCATCATCCGTACACGGTCACCGAGGACATCCCGCTGGTGGATTATACGGAGAACGGCGGTGCGGTGGAGGAGTTGAAGAACCGTTACCTGAACTCGATCCGGCAGGCGGATCATCATTTGGGGCGGCTTTTTGCGTTTCTGCGGGAGAAGGGCTTGGACAAGGACACGCTCGTGGTGGTCACCGGCGATCATGGCGAGGCGTTCGGCCATCCGCATCCGATGATGGGGCATGGGAACGGGCTCTTTGACGAGAACATGCGGGTGCCGCTGCTTTTCTGGAGTCCGGCGTTGTTTGAAGGCGGGCGCCGCGAGGTGAAGCCCGCGGGGCATGTGGACGTGAATCCCACAATCGCCCACCTGCTCGGGGTGCAACCGCCTGCGGACTGGCAGGGCTGCAGCCTTCTGAGCCCCGAGCATCCCGGCCGCGTGTACATGCTCTCGGACCGGGACGGCTTTCAGTTCGGGGTGGTGGATGGGATGCGCAAGGCGATCCTTTATGCGACGGCGGGATACGATCAACTGTTCGACCTCGCCAACGATCCGCTCGAACTCGACAACCTTTCCAAGAAAATGCCGGAGGTCTCCGCACAGCTGCGGACGCGGATCTCGGCGTTCATTCAGTTTGAGGAGAAGTACCTCAACGGCGAGGGCCCCGCGGGCACGGGTCCGAAGATCGAGAAGCGGCGATAAGCGGGCGGTTGAGATCCGCTTCCATGCCTGGGTAAGAAGCGTGCGAGCGGCACACCCCCTGGGTGGAACCAACTTTCCAGCGGGGCCGGTATCGATTGGAGGGGATGCGTCAGGGCTGAAGATCTCCGGCGGGATGGGTGCCTCGACTCTCTGGTCTTCCTGAGAGAATCAGGCCGCCCAATCAGGGACCGACGATCGTTCCCTCTGCCGTCACCAATCCGTTGAACCCGGCCGAATTCGTGGTCGTGTCGCCTGCGGCTTTGAACCAGCGGAGGGAGCCCTTTACGACCTGACGATCTTTCCAAGAGTCGAACGACCACCATCCGCCAATGGCGCCGGTATTTCGATAGAGTGGGACGTAGAGCGCGAGGTTGCCATCCATGGAAACAAATCCGCTCACCGAGATTCGCGTGCCGTCTCCGAGAGTTGCCACCATGGTGGCGGTGGCGTTTTTGCGGACGGTGAGTACTCCGGTCCCGATCGTTGCGGGCAGGGGGTCGCCTGTTTCGTCCGCGTTCGGGATCAGTTGCACGCTGTAAGTTCCGACTTCGTTGGGCGCACCCGCGGCTTGGAGAATAGCCAGGGCTTCATACTGAATGCCGTCCCATCCGATGCTGCCCTTGATCGTGATTTGATCGGCGAGATCGGCAGCCAGGCTGACAGGGATCGGATCCGGCACCCTGCGGACTTTGATGAATCCATTCCATTTGCCATCGGTGTCGAGTTGCCCCTTGAGGTTGTAGCTGACTCCGTCCAGCACGGCCACGCCGGAGAAGGCGCGCTTGGCTGAGAGGGAGATTTGGAGCCGCCCCAGAAGGCGGCTGGCCCCATCACCGAAGAGACCATTGTAGTTGCCGATCATCCGCTCCAGCGCCGTTCCGTTTGGCGTTTCTGTTGCGATCTCTGCGGTAGTCTTCGGCGTGAGTACGGCGTTGAGAGAGACGGCGGAGTAGGCTGTGCGGCCGCGGGCAAGCAGATACCAGTCGCCGGCGGCGGGATTCGCAATGGAGAGCGTTTCCGCATTCGTGGAGCCTGCGGAGCGGTAGGCGAAATCGGTCCCACTGGGCGTGCTTCCCTGCTTGAGATAGAGGTCGACGTCCCCGCTGCCTCCTGTGCTCGTGATGATGAGCCTGCGGGTGTTGACCGGCACGGTGATCCTGTAGGTGACTTCACCATCCGTGGCGCCCATGAGATTACGCAACGTCACGTTGTTCGTCAGGGGAATGACGGCGCTGAAGTTGGCGACGAGGGAGCGGGCCTTGGTGACAACAAAACTGTAGGTGCTCGTGTTGCTCACCACCACTCCGCCCTCCGTCCAGCTCACAAAGCCATAGCCCGCATCGGGAGTGGCACGCAAATCCACCGTCCTGCCCTGCTGGAAAGTGCCAGCTCCAGACACTGTCCCGTGGCCGCCTGAGGACGCCGCGATCACAAAGGACGAGGGTGGCGCGGTGACGGTGGCCGTCAGCGAGACGGAGGCGTAATCGCGGTAGCCGTAGACGAGGACGAACCAGTCTCCTCCCGCCGGCGTGAGTCTGCTGATCGACTCGTTGGTGCTCGGTCCCTGGGAGCTCTGGGTGAACATTGAGGTGGTCGGCGCCGAACCCTGTTTGATGTAAAGATCCGCATCCCCCTGCCCGCCCGAGGTGACCACTTCAAGTTTTGCGCTGCCGTTTGGAACGAGGATTTTGAACAAGCGGCCACTGGCGGCCTGCCCGCCCAGCCCCGTCACTGCTTGGCCGCTGACGAGCGTGGTGAGCGACTGTGCACCCTCTCCCGTGATCGGTAGTGTCGTGGCGCCAGAACCGGCATTGGAGTTCACGGTCACATTTCCGGAATAGGAGAGGGCGCCTGTTGGCGTGAAGGTCACGGTGACGGATTGTGATGCCCCGGCCGCGATCACACCCGAGGCATAGTCTCCTGAAAACCCGTTGGGATAAGTAATCCCGGCAACATTAAGGGCGGAACTGCCATCGTTGGAGATGACAAAAGCCCGCGTGGAAGAACTGCCGACGTTGACACTCCCGAAGGCCAGATTGCCCTCGAGGCGCTGCACGTCCGGGGTCGTCAGCGAAACGGTGTCGACGTAGCCGGCGTCTGCTCCGACGGAGAGGGAGTTGTCCTTCGCGTAACGCCACTCCACCAGGTGCGTCCCGGCCGGGATGCGGAACGAGCGCAAGGCCCAGGTGGTGGTGCCCGAGATGGTTTCCACCACAGCGCTGTCGATGAGGAGCGAGAGCGTGTCGGTACGCGCTTCGGAGTCCACCCGCCACCGGAAGGAGAGCAGCTTGGGGCCGGTGACCGTCAGCTTCATGGAGCTCGACTGGTTGTCGGTGATGGCACCGCTTTGCGCGGCGTCTACCGCGTCGAATGTCACCCCGGTCTGGGATTTCCAGCCCGCATTGCCGGTGGTGGTGACGGTGGCGCCCGGGAGGTCGATGGCGTCTGCGAGAAGCGCCGTCGCAGCTTGGATGGCCAGGGTCAGGGTGAAGGCGCTGCCAGTGCCGGAGCCGTTGGATGCGGTCAGCTGCACGGAAAATGTACCCGCCGCGGTCGGGGTTCCTGAAAGGATGCCGCTGGTGGTGTTGAACGTCAGTCCATTGGGGAGCGTGGAAGTGGCCGCAAAAGTGGTGGGGGAGTTGGTCGCCGTCACCTGATAGGAGAACGCTTCCCCGACCTTGCCAGAAGCCTGTGCCGCACTGGTGATGGAGGGTGTCGTCGCGTTTCCTGCGAGTGTTCCCAAAAGGGTGTAGACACCAATGGATCCGTAGCTGCTGTATCCATCCGAAAGCACGTTCCCCTTCCCGGTTCCTGCGACCTTGAGCGTGTAGGTGCCGCTGGCCAGCGTGGCCGTGAGATTGGCGCCGAGTTCCGCCGCCGGGTTCGCGGGATTGGTGGTGGAACCGGATGCAGTCACCAGCGTGTTGTCCGCTTTGCGCAGTTCCAGAGCGATATCGAGGTTGGGTGAAACCGTGTCTGGCGCGGCTGCGATCGTGATGTTGCCGCCTGTGGTGGTGAACTTGAAGAAGTCGACGTCCCCGTTGCCGGTGATCAGGCCTGTCTGGTTGATGGTTCCCGCGTTGATCGTCAACGCCGCGGCCGATGCGGCATCGTTCCCAGCTTCATCCGCCACATAGCTCACCCCGTTTTGTGAGCGCGTAATGATGGCAAGGTCGTCCTCCTTGTTGTTCGCGTTCAGGTACTCCCCTTTGCTCCACTGAACCAATTTCTGGCTGTAGCCGACTCCCATGATCGGCGCCCATCCAGTCGCCCCGGTTCCCGCGCCTGCGTAATATCCTTCCGCCGGGCTGGTGCGGCCGTCGTGTCGCAGCCCCAGTGTATGGCCCACCTCGTGGGAGATCGCCTCGGCGACGCCCACCACCCCGGCGTTGAACACCCAGCAGGGAACGGTGGACGAGAGCGAGCCGCCACCCGCCGCAGAAAACGCGCCCACATATGCCACCCCGCCGGCTCCCGGCGCCGCGGCATCGTTGGTCGTCATGATGCAGCGTGTCCGGCGGTTGGGCGCGACGGCGTTGTAACGTGCCAGGCTCGTGGTGATGTCGATGTCGAAGGGCGCGTAGTCTTCCTTCACCCGGTTGTAGATTTCCGTGATCTGCGCCGCACTCAGCGGGGTGGGGGGAGCCACGATCGTGCTCCCGTTGTTCCAGCCCGGGTCGGTGACGGTCTCCCCGTCGAAGTCGAGATACACCACGGCGGGCGCGTTCGGCCGACTGCTCAGCAAGGGAGGTGCTTCCGAAGTGCTGGGCGCAGCGTCCGCGAGCTTCCGCATTCCGCTCACCTCGGGGCTGAAGCACTGTTTGTCGGACAGTCGCCGCTCCACCATGAGCACGCGGCCGTTCATTTCCGTATTCACCTCGTAGGCGAGGCCTCTTCCAGGCAGCGTCAGGAGCCCGCCGTTCCCGTCCGGCCCGGCGCTCAGCGTGAACGAGCCCGCGGTCCCGCGCAGGCTGCCGGCCGCCCGCACCCAGCCGTCCAAGTCGTCCTGCACAAGGTTGACCACGCCTCGCAACTCGCCATCAGGCGTTGGAAGTCGCACTTCCTGGCCCGCCGTCCATCCCCCGATTTGATCAGGGGAAAGAGGCTCGATTTCGATTACGCGACCTTTCTCGGGCCCTTCCGTTACTTCCGGTGGCTTGATGGGGAGCGCTGTTCCGATGGGCCCGCCCTTGAAAGCGTAGGTTGGAAGCACTGAGCTCGTTGAGGTGGGAGCGCCCATGTTTCCGGCCTTGGACGGCGCTCCCGTCCCGGGAGGATTCCCCTGAGAAGGTCCGGCTAGGTCGGCACGATCTGAGCGCGCCGGAGCGGAGGCTTGGGCCTGCTGCGGCTCGGGTGAGGCATCCTGTTTCACCCTGTACCAAGCTGCGATGGACGTGATCAGCAGGAGGGTCGCCGCGAGAAATGTCCAGCGTGCATCGGGAGATCTCAGTTTCATAAAAATCAGAGGGGGTGTTATCGGCTAAAACAATCACCGAACTTGATGCTCTGTAGCTAAACTAGTTTACGCATTCAATCCGAGTGCATTGCCCGTGGTGGCAAATGGAAACCGATCCAGCTGCCGCCCTGCTTTACTCGCCCTCGCTCTGGCACAAGTTGCACCCCATGCTCGCCGGGCCAGGCCTTCTTCGACTCCGCCCAAAGGCGGTTTGCTGCGATGGAACGGGATCTTCCGACGGCATCCGACCCCCGCCAAGTTTGAAGCTCACACCAACGCACAATGGCACCAAGGGTGGGAATCCATGCGGTGACGCAGCGCACTGGCCGCAGGACTCCTGCGCGCCCATGCCGCGCCAATGCGCCAAAGCGCGTTTGCGCCCGGATCATGGACTGGCTAAGAAAAGCCCACCCCCATGCGCATCCACCTCCTGCCCTCCGTGCTGCTGTTGTGCCTCGCCCACGCGTCTTCTCATGCAGCGCCGCCAGCGACCGTCCGTAAAGATTCTCCACTGGATGACCGCGCGCGTCCCGTGGCGACCACCGCGGCGCTCTTACCGGCCGAGACCGCCGCGGCATTGAAAGTGCCGCCCGGTTTTCATGTGGAACTGATCGCAGGCGAACCCCAACTGGTGCAGCCGATCGCTTACACCATCGACGACCGGGGCCGGCTCTGGGTGGTCGAAAACACCAACTATCCCACAAGCCCAGGAACACCGAAGGACCGGATCCTTGTGCTCGAGGACACGAAGGGCGACGGGAGTTTCGACAAGACCACGGTCTTTTGGGACAAGGCCACTTTCACAAGCGGCATCGCGGTGGGCTTCGGCGGTGTCTGGCTCGGCTCCCCACCCAATCTCCTCTTCCTCCCCGTGACGGATTGGGGAACGCCCAAGCCCGCCGGCGATCCGCAGGTGGTGCTGGATGGATGGGATGCGGGCGACACCCACGAGACTCTCAACGATTTCATGTGGGGACCGGACGGCTGGCTCTACGGGACGCAGGGCGTGTTTAACCGCTCGCAAATCGGCAAGCCCGGCGCACCCGCCTCGGAGCGGACGTACATGGACGCCGGGGTGTGGCGTTATCATCCTCAGCAGAAACGTTTCGAGCGCTGGTGCGAGGGCGTCAGCAACCAATGGGGTCTCGATTGGAACGACCGCGGCGAGGCTGTGTTCGCCGCCTGCGTGGTGCCGCACCTCTGGCACGCCGTCGAGGGCGGCCGCTACCAGCGCCAGGCCGGGCCCCATCCCGACGCCCACACCTACGACGAGATCCAGACCATCGCATGGGGACGTTACGAGAAGGCCGCTTACTGCGGTGCCATGGTCTACCTCGGCGGCGCATTCCCAGAGGATTGGCGCGATGCCTTCTTCTTCCACGACATCCACATGAACAAGCAGCGCTGCGAGACCCTCGTCCGCAATGGAAGCGGCTTCCGCAGCGAGCGCCGGACGGACTTCATCGTCAGTGCTGATCCTTGGTTCCGCGGCCTCTCCCCCCAGTACGGACCCGATGGCGGCGTGTTCATCAACGACTGGTACGACAGGGTCCCCTGCCATCAGCAGCGCGAGTTCACCGACCGCTCCAACGGCCGCATCTACAAGGTCGTGCCGGACGGCCTCAAAACCACGCGCGTCGATCTCGCCAAAGCCACGGATGCCGAACTCGTCGCGATGCAACTCCACCGCAACGACTGGTTCGTCCGGCACGCCCGCCGCATCCTGCAGGAGCGCGGTCCGAACCCTGCAACCACCGCAGCCCTCGAGCGGATGCTCTTTGAAAATCCGGACGAGACGCGCCAGCTCCGCGCACTCTGGGCTCTGCAGTCGCAGGGCGCTCTCGGCGAATCCGCAAGGCTGCGCGCGCTCGCCGCGAAGAGCGAGCATGTGCGCGGCTGGGCCGTCACCTGCGCCTCGGAAAACGGCCAGCCGTCCGAAGCCGTGACCCGCCAGATCACCGCGCTCGCAGCGCAGGATTCCTCCGCCATCGTGCGGCGGCGGATCGCCTCCGCCGCGCAACGCATCCCGACCGTGCAACGCTGGGCATGGCTCGAGCCGCTCGCAAGCCGAGCCGACGATCTCAGCGACCCCAACATCCCCTTCCTCCTTTGGTACGCGCTTGAGCCCGCTGCGGCAGCCGATCCGACGCGTGCGCTGGCACTGGTGCGGAAGGCCGCGGACACGCGCATCGCCGAATGGACCGCGCGCAGGCTCGCCTCCGACGCCGTCGCTGCGGGACCACAGGGCGCACGTTTTCTTGAGCCCCTCTGCACCTTCGCAGACCACACCTCCGATGCACGCGCCGCGGTGCTGCGGGGCATCCTCGCCGCCGCGCGAGGCCAGACGCAGCTCCCCGCACCTTCCAGCTGGGAGGCCGCCTACGCAGTCCTCAAGCAGGATGCCAATCCGACGGTGCGTTCGCAGGCGCAGCAATTGGCAGTCCTCTTCGGCAGCACCACGGCTCTCGCGGAACTCCGCACCCTGCTCGGTGACAAAGCCGCGCCGCCCGATCGCCGCACGGAGGCGCTCCAGACGCTGGCACGGCAGAAGGACCAGCCCGCCCTCGACCTCGCGCTCACGCTGCTCGACACACCCGGCCCGCTGCGCGCACCCGTCCTTCGCGCCCTCGTCGAGTACGCAGATCCCCGCGTGGAAGCACGCCTCGTCCCGCTGATGGCGACGCTGCCCGCTCCGGAGAAACAGGACGCCCTGCAGACACTCACCGCCCGGCCCGCGTCGGTGGGAAAACTTCTCGCCGCGATCGACGCGGGCTCCCTTCCACGCTCAATCCTCGGCGCACCCACCGCGCGCAAGATCCAAGGGTTCAAGAACCCGTACTTCGACGCATGGCTCGAGAAAAACTGGGGCATGCTGCGGTCCAGTTCCGCGCAGAAATCCTCTGAAATCACGGGCTACAAAAAGTTCCTGAGCGCGGACGCCGTCGCCCGTGCGGATGTGAAGCGCGGCCGCGAACTGTTCCGCGGAATCTGCGCTCCGTGCCACCAGCTCTTCGGCACCGGAGGCGACATCGGGCCGCATCTTCCCGGGTCCTTCACCGACCTCGATTACCTGCTCCAGAACATCCTCGATCCCAACGCGGTGATCGGGAAGGACTACCAGACCACGTACCTCAACCTCACGGACGGATCGCTCATGGCTGGGATCATCACGGCTGAGGACGCCTCCGGTGTCACGATGAAGAGCCCGGGCGCACCCGCCCCCGTGACGGTCGCAAAGGATCGGATCAAGAGTCGCGAGCTCAGTCCGAACTCGCTCATGCCCGAGGGCCTGCTCAACGGCCTTGAAGAGCCCGATGTGCGCAACCTCTTCCTCTACCTGCGCCAAAGCGCTGAGATCCCATAGGCCGCATCTCCCACCCCAAAAGCCTCCCGATCAAGGAACCTCAAAATCCCTCCTGATCCACAGCCCCCCTCCTCCATGAACCACCCCATGGATCCCGTCGGCCGCCGCGCGTTTCTCACCAAGACCGCGCTCGCTTCCGGCATCCTCCCTCTGCTCGCCGGAGCTGGTTCCGCCCGGGCTGCGGACGCCCTGAAACCCACTGCGGAAGCGGCTCCGGGCGCAATGGCCGGCGCGGGCACACGGGTCGCGCTTCCGCCGCTGCTCACGCCGGACGCCCGCTTTGTCGACGTCTCGCGCGGCGATCCGAAGCCGCATGCGCTCAAGGGGGAGGCGCTCGCGGAGGCAGGTCTCACCGCGGAGACATGGCGTTGCGAGATTACGGCGGATGCGTTCACGGAGGAGCCTCACACCAAAGTGGCTGCGACCCTTGCGAAACCGCTCACGCTCGCAGACGGCACCGCGCTGGATCTGCCGACGCTGATGAACCTCGGCCGGAAGCACGAGGTGCATTTTCTAAAAGCGATGCAGTGCCTCAACATCGACACGCCACTCGGCCAGGGACTGTGGACCGGCGTGCCGCTGCGGGAGGTTCTCAAGCTCTGCGGCAGGATGAACAATGTCCGCCGGATTTTCTTCTGGGGCTTCCACAACAACGACCCCAAGCAGGTCTTCAAATCCTCCGTCAGCTACACGCAGTGCATGGAGACGGCACCGGGCGACCTGCCCGTGTTCCTTGCATACAAGCTCAACGGCGAGCCGCTCTCCCCGATGCGGGGGGGGCCGGTGCGCATGATTGTCCCGTGGTCGCACGGCTACAAATCCATCAAGTGGCTGCAGCATATCTTTGTGACCAACGACGCGCGCAACAACGACACCTACGCCAGCGGCAATAACGATCCCGACTCGTTTCTGAAAACCGCCGCCTACGTCGAAAAATCACTCGAGGGCAGGAAGTTCAAGGCGGGCGAGGCCGTGCACGTCAGCGGGCAGGTCATCAGCGGCCTTTCGGGCGTCGAGCGCGTGGAGGTGTGGGTCCGCCGCGTCGAGGGCAAGCCCGGCCCACTCGCCGATGATGCACCCGAGCTCCTGAGCGCCCCGTGGACGCCCGCAGAATTGGAACCGCAACCGCTGTGGATCGATGTGCTGCCACCGGGCGTCCAGCCGCAGCAGGTGCTCGGCTTTGACAGGAAGTCCGGCAGGCCCGCTGCATGGCCGCCGCGTTACGGGATGTGTTCGTACACGGCCATCCTGCGGGATCTGCAGCCCGGCAGTTACGAAGTGCGCGCGCGTTCGGTGGACCTCAACGGCTTAGTACAACCCGAGCCGCGTCCATCGCAGAAGAGCGGGAAGAACGGCATTCAAATGCGCCGGTTTGAAGTGGTCTGAGGAGGGGCACCGACATGAGCGCACCCGGTTCCCCACAACTCCGCCGCCTTCTCACCGGGGCGCGGATTGCGCGGGCCATCGGGATCTTCACCACCGTGCAAGCAGCTTCCCTGCTGCATTCCGCGGAGGTGAGCCGCGGGGAGGCGCTCGAACTCGCGGGCTTCGTGCGCGTCCTCTTCGAGCGCAAATGCAATGAGTGTCATGGCAGTCATCTGAAGAAACCGGAGGCGAAGTTCGGCCATGTGCTGGACTTGGCGCGCATCGCCGACAATCCCGACTACATCGTGCGCGGCAACCCACGCATGTCCGATCTCTACCGCATGGTGCGCGACGAGGAGATGCCGCCCGATGACCATCCCAAGACCCCGCCGCTCACCGCCCGGGAGAAGGATCTCGTGCGGCGCTGGATCGCCGTCGGAGCCCCGTCCACGCTGCCTTCCGTGCTTCCACAGCTCGCGGAGGAAAAGCCGCGCGCCATGGATTCTGAAAAGCCGGGAAAGCCCGTCGGTTCTGCTGCAACGAGTGTTGGTGTGAGGGAGCGGGCCGCGAGGACGCACATCACGCTCGAGATGCATCGGCAACCTGCGGGCGACGTGTTCGCCGAGGTGGCACGACTCAGCGAAGTTCCGCTGCACTACACGAAGCCGGCGCGCGAACCTGTGCTGTCCATCCGGCTCAAGCAAGGCAGCGCCTTGGATGCGCTGAATTATCTGGTGCTGTGCGGCAACCTCTCGCTGCGGTTCGGCGAGGATGCAGCGATCATCGCCGCCAACCCACCTCCACCACCACATTCACCTTCACCTCCACAGCCACCTCCACAGCCACAGCCACAGCCACAGCCACAGCCACAGCCACAGCCACAGCCACAGCCACAGCCACAGCCACAGCCACAGCCACAGCCACAGCCACAGCCCACGAGACCGGTTGCGAATCCTGGGAAGTAAAGGACCCACTTACGCCGCCTCGCGATGAGAACCCGCCACTTCGGCATGCCGGAGGCATGAGAGCAATTAGCCGGTCGGTGAACGCAGTCCGCCACGCGGACGAAGGGAACCACCGGTTTCAAAACCACATGCGACGCGCCCCGGCAGCGGGCGCGAGAGGCGTGGCGAGTGCAGGGGCCGGTTGGACTCCATGGAATGGCGAGTCTCCGGCACGCTCACACAACCCCCGCGCTCGCTGCAACTGCAGCCCGCCCGGTCCAACCCCGTCACGCCCCACCCGCCCAGCCTCCGCCCTCCGAGCGGTGCCGGCTCCGCCGTCATCGGCTTCTCCCTCCACGCGCCCTTTCGCCCCGCGAAAGCCGCGCAAATCAGCCGCTCAGAGAGGAAATCTTGCCTATCCCCATCGGCTCCCGTTTCCCCATCGGCTCCCGTTTCCCCATCGGCTGCCGGCTCCCATGAGGGACGACGTTGCAACGCCACACGCCCCCCACTAGGGTGTCCTCCAGTGAAAGAGCAGACGCTGGCTGAAAAACTGGGCGCCACGGTCCACGTCTCGTCTTTACTCCGAAAGGCGAGGCGCTTGGGGCTTCGCCTCCCAAAAGACCTCTGCACACTCGCGGTTCAGCGCGGGTGTCGCCATTATTGGCAGGGAGATGAACCGGCCGGCGAGTTGGTCCCGCAGTCGCGTTTTTCCAACGAAGAACTCGCCATCGCTCTTCTCAATGGGGCGGGAACCTACAGCCCACACAGCGTGCGGTGCGGTGCGGCGATGCTGGGCGCGCTCGGCAACAACCCCGTCCAGATCACGAAACTCGCCGTGCGGGAGCGCACTGAGATAGTCGTTCGGTTCATCGCAGAATGTGCGCGCGGTTACGAACCTGAAAATCCCTATTGGTCGCAGTTGCTGGATCTGTTGCCAGCCTGCCCCCCTCCAAGGGCCGGCGTACTTCCTCATCCCACCCGCTTCGTCGCGCTGAACGGCTATCAGCGTGGCGTCGGAAAGAAGCTCACCGCTCAGTGGCAGCGCCCTCAGAAAACCGCGGTTGCATCGTGACGAACGCAGAAATCATCGCCACCACCTAGGATCAGTTTCTCGATCACGAGGTGTCCCTCGTCGTCTATGGAAGGGCTGCGCTCGCCCTCGGTTTTGATCATGTGCCAGAGGCTGTCGGCCGCTCCCTCGATCTGGATGTGATCCTCCCCTTTTCGGAAGCCGCACGAATCGAATGCGACGACCAGTTCTGGGACGCCCAACAGAAACTCAACGACGCACTGGAAAGCAGCGGCCTCTACATGACCCACCTCTTCCTCGAGGATCAGGTTTTCCTGCGGCCAGACTGGGCCGCTCACATCCAGCCCGTGTTGCGACCCCTCACCAAGAGGCTCAAACTTTTCAGGCCCTGCGCCGTGGACTTGATCCTCACCAAAATGATGCGCGGCAATGATGTGCAGGACATGGAGGACATCACTTTCTTGGTTCAGCACGAGCGAATGACTGCCGCAATGATGGAGCCCGCATTCACCCAAGTGCGCATTCCCAACGTGGAGGGGTTCCGCGAGACCTTTCAGCAGGCGCTGCCCACTGTGCGGCGGATTTTAGCAACCCATCGGCCTCACTGAGAAATCCACCTTCGATGCGCACCCGCCCAGCCTCCGCCCTCCGGGCGGTGCCGGCTCCGCCGTCATCGGCTGCTCCCTCCTCCCACCACGCGCCCTTTCGCTCCGCGAAAGCCCGCGGCACAGCCGCTCAGGGATCTGAACTCAGAGCCAGCCGGAACCCGTAGTCGCTGTTGCTGCCGGTCGGGTCGACGCTGACCCGGTTCCCCGCCGCGCAGAAGACATCGTAGTGGAACCAGCTCCCACCACGCATCACCCTGCTCCCAGGCTCGGCACCGCTCCACGGAGCCGTTCCATCCCACATCCATTCAGCCACATTTCCTCCCAAGTCGTAAAAACCCAGAGCATTCGGTTTGAATGAACCCACGGGCGCTGTCCCAAGAATTCCATCAACTCCCATTTTCTGGGAGTCATCCCCGCCACCTTTTCCCACCGAGTAATTCCCGTCGTCCCAGTGTGGTGGGTAATAATCTCCCCAAGGATATTTTGTCGGGCCCACTGCGGCCTCCCACTCCGCATTCGTCGGCAGCCGCCACTGTTTTCCAGTCTTCGCGCTCAGCCAGTCGCAGAACTCCTTCGCTTGATTCCAACTCACTTTCACCACGGGATGCTCGTCCGTCTGTGTCCAGTCCTTGCTTGGCTGCTGCCATTCAGGCAACCCATCCGCTTTCAAGTACAGCTTCCATTCCCCGACAGTCATCTCCGTCTTGCTCATGCGAATCTTGGTGCCGGGTACCGGCAGTGACTTCGCCTCCAACCGCTTCACCAATTCCGGCAGCACGCTCATGTCCCGCTTCCGATCCTTCCAAAAATCGCCCAACTCTTTCCCAAACTCCAGCGCCTCCGATTGCCGCCCCTGCCCATTGAGCGCTTCAAACAAGGCCACTTTTGCCTTGGCCTCACCTTCGCTCTTGGAGCGCGCCAGCAAGTCCTCCGTTAAAGCCAGATTGTCCTTGGCGCCTGCATCCGCACCGAGTCGCACCGCCGTCCGATACGCCTCCACAGCCTCCGGCCACCGTGCAAGAACCTGCAGCGAATTGCCTCGCAGCGCGTGGTACTCGGCGTCGTCGCGTTCCAGATCGATCGCGAAATCGATGTTTTTGAGCGCCTCCGCAAAACTCCCTGCATTTAGGGATTCTTGAGCGCGCAGCGCAAAGGTCGGCGCGGTGCCCCGTAATCGCGCCAATGCACGAGCCGCCTCCCGTCCCTTCTGCAGCACGCGCGCCGTGAATCCACCAACCACCAGCGCCAGCACCACCGCCGACACCGCCAGCACACGGTTGCGCCCCACCCACAACCGCGCCAGCCTTAGCATCCCGGCTGATTCCGCGCTGGTGGCAAAACCGTTCTGGTAGGACTCGATGTCCGCCACCAACGCCTCCACCCCCGCATACCGCTTCTCCCGCTGCGTCGCCATCGCCTTCATCGTCACCGACTGCAATGCCGCAGGCACCTCCGAGCCCATCGCCGTTCCCTCGTCAACAACCACGCCATCGCTTCCTCTCTTCTCTGCCTTTCCTCCGCGCCACGTGATCATCGGACTAATCTGCCCGCTCCGCACCTTGCTCAGCACCTCATCCAGAGTCTTTCCCTCAATGGGCGCGCGCAGCGTCAGGATCGCATAAAGAATCGCCCCCAGCGCATACACATCCGAGCGCACATCCAACTCCGCCACCATCCCCTGCGCCTGTTCCGGCGACATGTACTGCGGCGTCCCCATCACCTCCCCCTCCATCGTCGCTCCATAATCCTCCAAATCCCGCAAAGGCCCTGTCGCAGCCCCCTCCGACTCCTCCCGTCCCAGCACCTTGGCCAACCCCCAGTCCATCACCAGCACCTCGCCGTACTCCCCCACCATGATGTTCTCCGGCTTCAAATCCCGATGCAGGATCCCCTTCGAATGCGCAAACGCCATCGCATCGCACACCTTCCGGAAGATCGTCAGCAAAGCGCTCCGTGAATACTCGCGCACGACAACCGCGTCTCCCTTGCGGAGCGCGCTGAGCACCGCCTGCAGCGTCCGCCCCTTGATCAACTTCATCGAGTAAAAGGGACGCCCGACACCATCCGTCCCGATGTTATAAATGGGCACGATGTTCGGATGCGCAAGATGCGCCAGCACCTTCGCCTCCTTAGCGAACCGTGGATCCATCCCACCCTGCGCGATACTACTCACCTTCACCGCCACCTGCCGTTCCAACTGCGGATCTTCCCCGAAATAAATCTGCCCCATCCCGCCACGCGCAATTTCCCGAACGAGGGTGTATTTGCAGGTCAACAGAGCTTCATTTTCAGCGACTGGAACAGTTCCAGAAGCCACTCCGCGCCGCTCCACTCCTGCAGCAGGAGTCTGCGCAATGGTCACATCCACGCTCGCGCTTCCCGCATTCAACCGAGCCTGTGGAATGGTCACCTCCGGATCCACGCCACCGCCGTTCACGGTGGGCGGATGTTGGGGGATCGTCACCTCAAGATCTGATGCGGTCTCGGAAACCACCCGCTCCACCACCAGCGTCACCGCGCCCACCTGCACGGACGCCGGATAATCCACCTCCACGCGTCCCGAGATCGGATACCCGTTCACCAAAGTCCCACCCGCGAGATCCTCCACCTGCATCC
>CAMAUX010000077.1 GCA_945861435.1 Chthoniobacter flavus
CAACCGGGTCAACAACCGGGTCAACAACCGGGTCAACAACCGGGGCAACAACCGGGGCAACAACCGGGGCAACAACCGGGGCAACAACCGGGGCAACAACCGGGGCAACAACCGGGGCAACAACCGGGGCAGCAACCGGGGCAGCAACCGGGACAACAACCGGGACAACAACCGGGACAACAACCGGGACAACAACCGGGGCAGCAACCGGGGCAGCAACCGGGGCAGCAACCGGGGCAGCAACCGGGGCAGCAACCGGGGCAGCAACCGGGACAACAACCGGGACAACAACCGGGGCAGCAACCGGGACAACAACCGGGACAACAACCGGGACAGGGCGGCAGACAGCAGGTTGCTTCAGGTCGTCGCGAGCCGGCGGGCGAGGTCGCCGAGCAGGGAGGCTCTGTGCAGGGGGGCGGCGACTCCGTGCCTGCGCAGAAGTTGGGGCAGTTGCTCGAAAGGCTGGACCGTGTGGAGGCGATGCTGGAGCGGCCGAACCTGCGCAACGCGGTGGCGCGCACCCAGCAGTCGGTGGAGCAGTTGCGCTCGGACATGAAGCGCAATGCGACCAAGCCGAGTCCGCAGCAGGTGGAGCAGGGGCTTCTGGCTCCGCTGGCGCAGTTGCGGGATGTGCTTGCTGCGGAGTTGGCGCGGCGTGAGGGACGTCAGGCGGAGACGCCGGTGGATCGCGACCCGGTGCCGCGTCGGTTTGAGGAAGCAGTGCGGCGTTATTACGAGACGCTGGGGGGTGGGCGATGATGGCAGGGATGGATGTGGTGCTTGGCTCTGTGAGTTTTGGGCGACCCGGTGTGGTGGGATGGGTGGCGGCTGCGGCGGTTGCGATGGTGGTGCTGGTGCTTCTCTCGTATCGGGGTTCGCCGATGCGTGGCGGGCGGCGGGTGGCTGCGATTTGCGCGAAGGTGGCCGGGTTCCTGATCCTGCTGGCATGCTGGCTGGAGCCTCAGTGGGTGAGCCGCGTGCCGAAGGAGCGTGCCAATACGGTGGTGCTGCTCTCCGACGACTCGCGCAGCATGAGTCTGCCGATGGCGCAGGGGGCACGTTCGCGGGGTGAGGAGTTGCGGGAGATGTGGCGTACGAGCGGCCCGGTGTGGCGTGCCTCGTTGGAGAGAGATTTCCAACTGCGCAGTTTTCGTTTCGGTGCGGATGTGCGCGAGTTGCGTGGTCCTGAGGAGTTGAGCTTTGAGCAGAGTCCGACGTCGATGGGAGCTGCGCTTGAGGGTGCGCGCGAGCGGGCGGGAGGCAAGTCGGCGGCGCTGGTGGTGTTCACCGACGGGGTGGCGACGGATCTTGCGGGGCGGGATCTTGCGGGGTTGCCGCCTGTTTACCCTGTGCTGATCGGAGGCGCGCTTTCGGTGCCAGACATCGGTCTTGGGACGGTGACGGCGACGCAGTCCGCGTTTGAGGATGCGCCGGTGAGCGTGCAGGCGGAGGTGAGGGTGAGCGGTATGGAGGGGGTGGTGCCTGTGCGGGTATGGGCGGAGGTGGTGGAACCCGCGCCCGCGCCCGGCAGCAAGGGGATTGCGGCCGAGACCCAGGTGGAGGTGCGGGGAGGGCGGGCGGTGGCGCAGTTACAGATCCAGGCGGTGCAGCCCGGGGCGGCATTCTATCGGTTGCGCGTGGAGAGTCCGGCGGTGAAGCCGGAGGCGGAGCTGACGCAGGGCAATAATGCGCGGTTGTTCTGTGTGAACCGGGCGCGCGGTCCGCATGCGATTTTGTACGTGGCGGGTCGTCCGAACTGGGAGTTTGGGCCGATGCGCAGGGCATTGGAGGGGGATGGGGAGATTGAGTTGCGCGGGTTGATACGGGTGGCGAAGCGGGAGCCGAAGTTCAGTTTCAAGGGGCGCGGTGGTGAGAGTGCGAACCCGTTGTTTCGGGGATTCAAGGACGGTGCGGATCCGGAGCTGCAGCGCTACGACCAGCCTGTGATCGTGCGTGTGAACGTGGAGGAAGCGGGGGAGCTTGCGGCTGGTTTTCCGAAGACGGCGGAGGAGCTCTTCAAGTTCAAGGGGGTGATCTTGGACGATGTGGAGGCGGAGTTTTTTACGGCGGAACAGCAGCGGTTGCTGCAGCGCTTTGCAGGGGAGCGTGGTGGCGGGCTGTTGATGCTTGGGGGGATGGAGAGTTTCGCGGGCGGGCACTGGCAGGGGACGGCGGTGGAGAGCGTGCTTCCGGTGTGGATTGGGAAGGAGGAGGCGCAGGAGGAGGGCGGCTTCCAGTGGAGGCTGACGCGGCAGGGGTTGTTGGAGCCTTGGGTGCGCAGGCGCAAGACGGAGGCGGCGGAGTCGGCGCGCACGGAGAGGCTCCCGGCATTGGAGGTGTTGAATCATGTGCAGGGGATCAAGCCGGCGGCGACGGTGCTTGCTGCCAGTTACGGAGAGGAGCGTCCGTTGTTGGTGATGCAGCGTTACGGGTTGGGGCGGTCCGGGGCGATGCTGGCTGGGGATCTTTTCCAGTGGGGCATCGGCCAGCCGGAGCATGGGGCGGACCTTGCGAAACTTTGGCGGCAGATTGCACGGTGGCTTGTGGCGGATGCGCCGAATCGGGTGGAGGCAGGGGTGCAATGGGCCGCGAGCGAACAGGCGGCGAAGGTGCAGGTGCGTGTGCGCGATGAGCAGGCGCGTCCTGTTGAAGATGCGGAGGTGAGCGTGAGGGTGCGACGGGTGGGGGAGAAGGAGGAGGCTTCCGTCTCGCTGGTGGCGGAGGCCGGTGGTGAGCCCGGGCTTTATGTGCTGGAGTATCCGAGTGCGAACGGCGGGGCGCTGGTGGCGCAGGTGAGCGCACGCAGCGCCGATGGGCGGGAGCTGGGGGTTGCGAATGCGGGATGGGTGCAGGAGAGCGCGTGGGAGGAGTTCAATGCCACCACGCCGGACCGCGCGGCGATGGAGGAGGTGGCTCGCAAGACGGGAGGGGCGGTGCTTTCCATGGAGGAGATTGGCGGGCTGGCGGGGCGGTTGCAGAATGCAGCGCAGTTGGTGACGGAGGTGCGGATCCGGCCGCTGTGGCACACGGGCCCTGTGATGGGGCTTGCGCTGTTGTGTCTTGTTGCTGAGTGGGTGTTGCGGCGCAGGAACGGAGCATCATGAACAAAGCAGGCTTCCATGGCGGTGTGCGGGATCTGGTCGCGCGGACTCAAGGCTCCGTGCGGGTCCGGGATTTGATGAGTGTGGCCGTGGCGGCCGTGGCGTGTTTATTCGCGCTGATGACTCCGCGAGCGTGGGCTGCGCAGGAGGTGGTCCTCGTGCCGGGTCACGCTGGCGAGGCGCGTTACGGGGTGGAGATCGATGCTGCGGTGGGGAAGTGGAAGGAGGGTGCGCAGAAGGGGGGCGCGGTGATGAGGATGGTGGGGACGAGGGAGGATGGGGGCGCGCAAATCGAGCGTCTGCGCAAGACGCTGGAGGAGGTGGTTGTGCAGTCTGGCGATCCGCTTTGGTTGGTGCTCCTCGGACATGGGAGTGCGCAGGGAAATGTGCCTCGGTTTCAATTGGAGGGGGCAGATGTGAGCGCGGAGGAGCTCTCCAAAATGCTGGGGCGGTTGCGGCGTCCGGTGATTGTGGTGGCGGGGTTCTCGTCCTCGGGAGCATTCCTCAAGCCGCTGTCGGCACCGGGGCGGGTGGTGGTGACTGCGACGCGTTCCGGGGGCGAGGAGAATTGGAGTCGGTTCGGGCGTTTCTTTGCGGAGGCGGTGTGCGGGTTGGAAGGGGACGCGGATGAGGACGGGCAGGTATCGGTGTGGGAGGCGTGGCAGCATGCGAAGGAGGCTGTGGAGGCCTTTTACAAGGGGGAAGGCAGGATCTGCACCGAGCACGCGCTTCTCGACGACACGGGTGGCGGCAAGGCCGGCGGGGCCGGGAACGGATTGAAGGCGCGGCAGTGGCACCTCTTGGAGAGTGCGGCGGAGGCTGCGCTTAGCGCGGAGGAGCGCAACAGGCGGGAGCTTCTGGAGGCCGGCCTTGAGCGGTTGCGCGAGACGAAGGCGAAGGCTGATCCGGCTGAGTACGCGAAGGCGCTGGAGCAGTTGCTCTTGGAGTTGGCGAAGGTGTACGAGGCGGCTCGTTAGAAGAGGACGGTCGTCGCGGGCCGCGGGTGGCGATTGTCTATCGACAACAAGATGGTGCGGTGTTTTTTTGGCCGTGCTATGAACGCCGCCCCTGCTCGTAACAAGCTGTTCCTGATGATGGTGCTCGAGTTTTTCATCTGGGGGGCGTGGCTGCCACCGGTGTTCGGGTACATGCCGGCGATTGGGTTTAGTGGGACGGAGCAGGCGCTCATTGGGAGTGCGTTTGCGATTGCGTCGCTGGTGGGGATTTTTTTCTCCAACCAGTTTGCGGACCGGAGTTTTGCGGCGGAGAAGTTCATGGCGGTGAGCCATCTGGTGGGCGGCGCGGCGATGCTGGGGTTGTTTTTCACGCGCAGCTTCGTGCCGTTCTTCGTGCTGATGCTGGTGCACTCGCTTTTTTATGTGCCGACGATTTCGGTGGCGAATTCGATCGCGTTCTCGCACCTCAAGGATGCGCAGCGGGAGTTTGGGATCGTGCGCATGGGGGGGACGATTGGTTGGATCGCGGCGCAGTGGCCGCTGTATTTTGTTTTGGGCAACCTGAAGGGGGATGAGGCCATCCATATGACGCAGTGGGTGTTTGTGATTTCAGCCGGGGCATCCTTTGCGTTGGCGCTCTTCTGTCTTGTGCTTCCGCACACGCCGCCGCGTCCTGTGGCTGCCTCGGCCGGTGGTGGTGGGGAGGGGCTCGCATGGTTGAAGGCGGCGAAGCTGCTGCGGCACCCGTTTTTGCTGGTGCTCTTTGTGGTGACGTTCATCGATTCGACGATCCACAACGGGTACTTCGTGATGGTGTTCAACTTCCTTGCGAAGATTGGGGTGGAGCCGAAGTGGATCACGCCGATCACGAGCATTGGCCAGATTGCGGAGATCGTGACGATGGCGATGCTGGGTGGGGTGCTGGCGCGCTTTGGATGGAAGCTGACGATGACCGTGGGGATCTTGGGACACGCGGCGCGCTTCGCGGTGTTTGCGTTCTTCCCGCAGAGTCAGGGGCTGATCATCGCGGTGCAGTTGCTGCACGGGATCTGTTACGCGTTTTTCTTTGCGACGTTGTACATCTTCATCGACGCGGCGTTCCCGAAGGATGTGCGCACGAGTGCGCAGGGCCTTTTCAACCTGTTGGTGCTGGGGTTGGGTGATCTCGCGGCGAAGTGGATTTTCCTTCCGCTCCAGGAGCGGCTGACGGTGAACGGGACGACCGACTATCATCAGCTCTTTCTGGTGCCGACCGGTATGGCGCTTGCAGCGGCGGTGCTGCTTGCGGTGGCGTTCCATCCCCCGCGGTTGGAGGCTGGGGGTGATGGGGGCGGTGTTGCGACTCCGCATTGAGGCGGGAGCGGCCTGCCCGCTTGCGTTTGCTCCTATCGCGGTGGGCTAACGGATGGCGCCGCGGAGTCGCATCGAGGTGGAGTCACTCATTGGCCTGAGCGTTCGGTTTTGGTGGGCAGTCGGGCACCTTTGCTTCTCTGGTGATCCGTCGCAGGTTCACACGCAGCGGCGTTGGGGAGAGATGAGTGGGGAGTGCTCTGGTGCAGGCGCGCTTGGTCTTGAAGGGCACGTGTCCGTGGTTTGGGTGGTTCGGAGGGGCGCGATGAGTTCATTGCGCTGGGTGGGGCGCGCGAGGGGCGATCGTTCGATGCGGATGCAACCTCTCGTGTCTGTGGAAGCTCTGCGTATTGATCGCCCTGATCGTTGAGAAAGATTGGTGCGGGAATTTATTTTGAGCGTACCCATTGTGAAAATTACCGATGTCTTTTTCCGTCGGTTTCCTCTCATTTCAAGGGACTTACAGTGTTGTTTTAAGGGTCTTTGGAGAGGGGGTGGCATGATGCATAAATCCGTTGACACCCGGGTCTGTGGTTACTAGATTTCCCGGCTCTTCCGAACCAACCGAAGCAAGGATTTTCATGAGAACTTTTTCAGCCAAAGCGAACGAAGTGAAGCGTCAGTGGTGGGTCATCGACGCATCGAACAACTCTCTGGGGCGCGTAGCCGTGAAGGCCGCGAACCTGCTGCGTGGGAAGGGGAAGGCGATCTTCACTCCGCATGTGGACACTGGTGACTTTGTGGTGGTGATCAACGCCGAGAAGGTGCTGCTGACCGGCAAAAAGGAAGAGCAGAAGATTTACACGAGTTTCTCCGGGTTCGTGGGTGGGCATAAGTCGGAATCGGTGAAGTCGCGGCGTGCGCGTCATCCGGAGTTGCTCATTGAGCTTGCAGTGAGGGGGATGATTCCGCACAACCGCTTGGGTCGTGCGACATTCACGAAGTTGAAGGTGTATCGCGGGTCGGAGCATCCCCACAGTGCACAGCAACCGCAGGTCGTTCAGGAAATCAAGTAGTAGCCCCTTTCAAGCCCACACATTCTCATGTCTCAGGAATTTATCGCCACTGGTCGCCGCAAGACGGCGGTTGCTCGTATTCGGATGACCGCCGGCACTGGCAAGGTGGAGGTTAATGGCAAGTCGTTGGAAGAGTATTTCAAGACTGTGAATTTGCAGAACACGGTTCTGCAGCCCTTTGAGGTGGCGCATGTGGCCAACGCTTTCGACGTTTCGGTGAACGCGCACGGCGGTGGTGTGAACGGTCAGGCTGGTGCGACGCGTCTCGCGATTGCCCGTGCGCTGACTGAGGCCAATCCTGAGTTGCGCGGGGCGTTGAAGGTTGAGGGTTTGTTGACGCGCGATCCTCGTATGCGCGAGCGTAAAAAGCCCGGCCAGCCCGGTGCACGCAAGCGCTTCCAGTTCTCCAAGCGCTAAGATTTTACGGGATTATTGCTGGTCGGTCGGTTCCGACAGCTTGGTATTTCCTCCTCGAAGCCCGCGCTGCACGCCTATTTGTGTGCAGCGCGGGTTTTCTTTTTTTCGAGCGCGTCGGATTCCTCAGAGGCATCACCTTCTGTGTGTTTTGCGACTCGTCCGGCAGCGAGTGAATGAGGTCATGCGCCCGTGAGTTGGAATATCTTTGTGGTTTGCGTCCAGAGATTGCGGTTGAGGTGCGCGGGCGGGTGCTGAAAGTGTGCAGGGTATGAGCAGCAAGCTTGAGATGGGGATGGCGAAGGCGGGATTGAACGGGGCGATGCACCACTTGTTTTTGTGCATTGGGCCGGACTGCTGTCAGGGCAAGGAGGGGGAGGCGCTGTGGGAGCATGCGAAGGCGCGGGTGAAGGAGAGCGGTCTGCCGGTGATGCGGACGAAGGCGGGATGTTTTCGGATCTGCACGCAGGGACCGTGGCTGGTGGTTTATCCGGATGGGGTTTGGTATCGGGAGGTGACGCCGGAGCGTTTTGACCGGATTCTCCACGAGCATGTGCTCGGTGGACGTGTGGTGCGGGAGTGGGTGGCGGCGGTGAATCCTCTGGGAACACCGGCGGCGGAGTGAGGCTTGCTGCGTGGATTGCGGGCCGGGGGAGGGAAGAGCGCGTTGCCGCGAATCACTGGACTGTGCGCTTGTGCGGCCTTTTCGAGGCTATTGAGAGAGCCATTCTTCGGCGAGTTGGGGGAGGAGGGTGTCAGCGGAGCCGTGGCGGATTTCGAAGTCCCGGTTTGAGCAGGCGGGATCGAGGTCAATGAGCACCCTGTGGGAGGCGCGAGTGGCGAAGTGGACGAGGCTCGCGGCCGGATAGACGACGAGGGAGGTGCCGACGACGAGGAGGCGGTCGGCAGATTGAGCGAGTTGGGCGGCGCGAGGGATGAGTGGGACATCTTCGCCGAACCAGACGATGTGGGGGCGCAGCTGGCTTCCGAGTTCACATTGGTCGCCTATACGGATGGGTGCGGAGCCGATGTGGTAGGTGAGGGAGGGGTCCTTGGTGCTGCGGGCTTTGGTGAGTTCGCCGTGGAGGTGGAGGACGCTGGTGGAGCCGGCGCGTTCGTGGAGGTCGTCGACGTTTTGGGTGATGATGTGGACGTCGAATCGTGCCTGAAGGCGTGCGAGGGCCTTGTGGCCTTCGTTGGGCAGTGCAGCACAGGCGCGGGTGCGGCGCTGGTTGTAGAAGTCGAGCACGAGTTGGGGCTGTCGTCGCCATGCGTCTGGTGTGGCGACGTCTTCGATCCGGTGGTTTTCCCAGAGGCCATCGCTGGCGCGGAAGGTGGGGATACCGCTCGGGGCGCTGATTCCCGCGCCGCTGAGGACGCAGATTGTCTCCCTCGTGCGGGAATGGGTGGTCATGCGGGAGGGGAGGATATGTTTGGGGTGGCAGTCGAACGATGGAAAAAAGAAAGCCGCACGAGCCTTGGAAGGGCGGGTGCGGCTCTGAACAGAGCGGGGTGGCTTGTTGTGTTGGTTATGGTTGAGCGTTTGCGGCCGGAGGGGGGGGGGTGGTGGCGGGCGGAGGAGTTGTTGAGGATGGGGCGGGCTGTTCCAGAAGGCTTTGATCGAAGACGACACGGTCTGCGAGGGATAGTTCGAATACGCCGAGGGTGGTGGATGATGAGCCGAGGAGTGGGTTGGTTTCGGAAGGCGTTGCGAGCCGTAGCGTGGCTTCGGTGCCGGAGGTTGTCTTAAATCGAAGGACGATGGCGGGGTTGGATTGGAGGGACTTGATTGCGTTTGCGTGGGTGGCCGGGTCGACCCATTTTACAGCACGGAGGCGGGTGAGTGTTTTGAGGAGGGATCCGATGTTTTTCTGGTCGGGTTTGCCCTGGCCTTTGGCGAGGCTCCACTGGTCTTTTTCTCTGTGGAAAGAGACGGTCGGATGGTTGGCGGGAGTTACCTCAATGGAGGTGATGTCGGCGGGTTGGAGGGAGAAGATTTCGAGGGGTTGCCAGAGGGAGGGTTCGGTGGAGAAGCGGTCGAGGAAGGCGGTGTCGACGGAGACGATGAAGGGTTCCTCATCGAGTTTGGCGTAAGTGTGGTCGTCCTCAGATTTTCCGAAGAGGAGGGTGGCGATGGGTTTGTCGCCGGCGGCGGTCTCTGAGGTGTTTTCGGAGGCGAAGGAGCTGAGGGTGAGTTTGAGGGAGGGCTTGTCGAGGCCGTACTTGGGGAGGTCGCTGCCGTTGTCTGCGACGAAGTTACGGGCGAGTTCTGCGCTGAGGCTGTCGAGCAGGGCGTTGGCGGCGGAGGAGTTGACTGGGAGGTCGTCCTTTTCGGATTTGCGCACCCACCCCTCGGCCTTGCGTGCGAGGGTGAGCTTTGGAGTGCCGGGTTTTTCGAGGTGGATGCGGTCGACGATATCGCGCTCGAATCGGACGAGGCTTCGGTCGCGGAGGTCGTTGGGTTGGGTGTCGAGGAGTTGTTCGATGGATTTTGGGAGGAGGACGACGCAATCGCGGGTGGAGAGTTTGGCGTAGGTCTTTTCTTTTTCTTTCGAATCGGCGGGGTTGGAGCCGATCTGGAGGAGGACAGGCTCCTTGGAGCCTTCGGTGAAGAAGCTGATGGTTGCTCGTGGTTCCTGAAGGCCGGCGGAGGCGATGGCAGCGGAGTCGGAGACGAAGGATTCGATGCGGGTGGTGGTCGCTTTGGAAATGAAGTCCTTGATGCGTGAAGCGTCGCCGCGCGCTCTGAGGGGTTTGGTGAGGGACCAAAGTCCGGCCTTTTTCTCGAGTTCGATTTCGCCGGCCTTGGTTTTGAAGACGGTGCGATGAATTTCCTCAGCGCTCAGGGATGAGAGCCTGTGGTCGCGGAAGTCGTCGGGTTTTTTAGAGATCTGGTTTTTGAGATCGTTACCGACGACGTAGACGGTTGGGGAGCTTGCGAGTTTGGCGTAAAGCTTGCCTCCGACGGCGGCGTCTTTGCCGAGGATGAGTTCCACGGGTTTGAGGCCCGGGCCATTGAGTTTGATCCAAGTTTCGGAGCTAGCGACGCCGAATTCCTTGAGCGCTGCAGGGTCCGGGGAATTACCATCGGAGCCGAGTGCTGCATCGTGGCGGAGGATTTCGAGGGAGGTGAAGAGCTGTGCGAGGACGATGGAATCGGCGCGGTCCTTGACGGGTTCCTCTACGAACCAAGTGTTGTCCTTTTTGCGGAGTTCGATTTTGGCGTCGGTATTTTTGAGGGTGATGGAGTCGAGTTTATCGCGGTCGATCTGAAGGACGTGTTTGCTGCGTTCTGCGGCTTCTTTGGTGGATGGACGTTGGCTTTCTACGAGGACGATGTAGGCGGCGAGGCCTGTGGCGATGAGGAAGAGGAGGAGGGTGGAGCGGGACTTCATGGTGCAGAGGAAGGCAGGGGGCGACGGGGTGTCAGGAGCGCCGGCTCAGCCATGTGCCGAAGCCGCAGAGGGCGACGAGGCCTGGGATGAGGACGATGACGGCGAAGGCGATGGAGTTGAGTGTGGGTTCGCTGAGGTCGAGGCGGACGGGCTTTTTCTCCTTCGGTGCGATGCCGATGAGTTCCTCGCGGTTCAGGAGCCAGTTGAGGGCGTTGACGGCGAAGTCGATGCCGACATCGGAAGTGCGGAGGCCTTGGTCTGTGAGCCATGCGGCGTTGCCGGCGAGGATGAGGCGGGCGGTGTCGACCTTGACGCGTTGGTCGGCAACGGCGCCTTTTTCGAGGGCGGCGGCGAGGACGAGCGGGCCCTGATTGTCGTGTTGTGGGTCGAAGAAGGGGATTTCGGCGGGGTTTTTTGAGAGCTGGGTTTCTCCCCAGAACTCTTTGGAGGATTCGAGGAGTGGGGTGAGGCGAATGTTGAGGGCCTGAGCGGTCTGGGGTTCGAGGCGGATGGATTGGGTGGAGCCGAGAAGTTGGGTTTCGACGCCGACGAGGTCCTTGGAGATTTCGCGGCCGCGTTCGGAGAAGGTGCCGGTGGGGGAGCTGACGACGACGGTGCGCACGCCGATCTGCTGGCTTTCATCGCGTGTGAGGCCGGTGCCTGTGCGCAGAACGCGGTCGTGGTTGGGGGCGGCTCCGTTGTCGGAGAGGAAGGAGTCGAGGCGCGGGGTGCGTGCCTCTGGATCGAGGAGGATGAAGAGGCGGCCGTTTTTCTTCCAGTAATCGGAGAGGATGGAGAGTTCGCGCTCTGAGAAATCGGAGCGTGGGCCGATGATGACGAGGCAGGAGGCGTCTGCGGGAACGCTGTCGACGCCACTGAGGCGGATGGGTTCGAGTTTGACGTTCTGGCGTTGGCAGTAGGCTTTGAATGCCTCGAGGTTGCGGCCTTCGAGGGATTGTTCGCCGTGGCCTGCGACGAGGAGTGCCTTGTTCTGCTTTTCTTCTGTGATTTCGAGGAGCGCGGAAGTGATGGCCTGTTCGCCCTTGAATGCGCGGATGCGAGGGGGTTGTCCGGACATGGCGGCGAACTGGTCCATCTGGTCGAATTCGGCCATGTCGCGGGCGTTCACGAACTTGGTGCGGCCGTTGTAATCGAGGATGACGATGTTGTCGCTGTCGCCGAACTTGTACTGGACGGAGAGTTCCTTTGCGCGGAGGAGGTTGTTGTAGGGGTCGACGACTTCCTTTTCGAATTTTTTGGAGGCGAACTCGTATTCGCGCAGGAGGAGGCCGACGTCGTTGGCGACGGGAACGTTTTGGTTGAAGAAGACGATGGCCTTGACCGGTTTATCGAGGCTGCGCAGGAGTTGGATGGTCTGGGGGCTGAGTGCGTACTTTTGATTGCGGGAGAGGTCCCAGCGTTTGAAGTGGCGCGTGCTGATGAAGTTGACCAGGAGGACGATGACGGCGAAGAAGACGACTTGTGCGAGGACGTTGGCGCCGATCCGGAAGCGGTGGATGTGGGTTGGGGTGGAGGGCTTTTCCGGAGGTGTGCGTGGAGTGGACGGGGGCTGGTCGCTGGCGGAAGGAGTATCGGTTTCCATGGTGGGAAGAGCGTGGGGAGCCGTATGTGGCGTGTGGCGGAGTGCGCGGAAAGGGGATCAAGCCTTCCACTTGCGGTGCTGGAACACCTGGAGGTTGATGAAGAGGATGAGGGACGTCATGGAGAGGTACCAGACGACTGGGCGTGAATCGATGAGGCCGCGGGAGAAGTCGGCCATGTGGTCAATGGCGGAGACGTAGCTGATGAGGTCGCGGGAGGCGGGGCTTGTGATGTTGAAGATGAAGGGGCTGAGGCCGCCGAGGAAGGCGGCGAAGATGGCGACGAAGGTCATGACGGCTGCGTTGATCTGTTCGGTGGTGAGGGCGGAGGCGAGGCAGCCGATGGAGCAGTAGAACATGCCTAGGAGTGCGAGGAGGAGGTAGCTGCCGCCGTAGGCACCGGCGGCGAGGGCAGCCTGTTTGCCGCTGATCCATTGGAAGGCCGCGAAGTAGGAGAAGCTGGGGATCCAGAGGGCGCAGTAGAAGAGGAATGCGCCTGCGAACTTGGCGAGCACGACGTGCGAGTCCTGCACGGGGGCAGTGGTGAGCGTTTCGAAGGTTCCCATGCGGAACTCGTCGCAGTAGGTGCGCATGGTGATGAGCGGGAAGATGAGGATGAAGGGGAACCAGAAGAGGACGGTGTTGAAGGCGGCTTCCACAACGGTGACCTCGGCGTCGGTGCGGTTGAGGAAGCGGATGCCGGTGTTGAAGTTGAAGCCGGAGGCGAGGAGGAAGAAGAAGATCACCACGTAGGCGATGGGGGAGTAGAAGTAGGATCTGAGCTCGCGGCCGAGCAGGGTGAGAAAGGTGTGCATGAGGAGTGCGGGAGGGTTGGGAAAAGGCGAGGGTGGATGGGACGG
The DNA here is from genome assembly GCA_945861435.1 of Chthoniobacter flavus. Lineage (GTDB taxonomy): Bacteria > Verrucomicrobiota > Verrucomicrobiia > Chthoniobacterales > Chthoniobacteraceae > CAIURC01. The sequence continues at coordinate 12,694 of CAMAUX010000077.1, forward strand.
AAGGAGCGGCTTTGAGCGCGCGTGGCTCTGGCGGGGCTCAGCTGTCGGTGTGGGTGAGTTCTACGAAGACGTCTTCGAGGGTGGGGCGGCGTCGCATGAGTTCGCGCACATTCCAGCGGCGTTCGACGGCCATGCGGAGGATTTCGTCGGAGGGGTCGTTGCCCGGGTCGAGGCGGAGTTGGAAGATGCTGAAGTCGCCATCTTTTTCCTCGGCGACCTCGCGGACGCCCGGGAGTTGGGCGAGGAGCGGCCTGGCTTCGTCGGAGCCAGTGCGCGCCTCGAGGCGGAGCATGGCGCTGGTGCGTCTGTTGCGGAGGAGGTTTTCGGAGGAGTCCGAGGCGCGGATCTGGCCTTTATGGATGACGATGACGCGCGAGCATGTCATTTCGACCTCCGGGAGGATGTGGGTGGAGATGAGGACGGTGCGTTTGTGAGCGAGGTTCTTGATGAGATCGCGGACCTGGCGGATTTGGTTGGGGTCGAGGCCGATGGTGGGTTCATCCAAGATGAGGAGGTCCGGGTCTGCGACGAGCGCGTCTGCGAGGCCGACGCGCTGGCGGTAGCCCTTGGAGAGAGCGCCGATGAGTTTGCGTTCGACCTGATGGAGGCTGCAGAGTTCGAGCACGTCGGCGACGCGTTTGCGGACCTGCATGCCTGTGACGCCCTTGAGGTTGGCGCGGTAGCGCAGGTACTCGGCGACGCGCATGTCGTGGTAGAGGGGGGTGTTTTCCGGCAGGTAGCCGATGTGCCTGCGGGCCTCGAGGGAGTGGGTGAAGACGTCGTGGCCGGCGATCCGTGCGGTGCCGGAGGTGGCAGGCAGGTAGCTGGTGAGGATCTTCATCGTCGTGCTTTTGCCGGCGCCGTTGGGGCCTAGGAAACCGACGATCTCGCCGCGCTCGACCTCGAAGTTGAGGTTGTCTATGGCGGTGAAGCCCGCGTAGCGCTTGGTGAGGTTTTCGACTTGGATCATGGGAAAGAGGATGGGGTGCTTGGATGCGTAGGGATCCCACTCGGTGGGGAGGGAACGGCGGTCAGCGGGCGGTGAGGGGGACGGCCTGCATCTGGCGGTAGTTGCGTCCACCGACATTCCGGATGACTCCGACGGTGAAGTCGACTGTGGCCCGTGGGGCGACTTGCTCAAGCAATTCCTCGACCTCCTTGATCGAGGAGACCTCGTATCGGCCGACTTGGTAGATCACGATGCCCTGCCGGAGGCCGCTTTCGGCGGCCGGGCTGCCGGGGTCGACGTCGGTGACAAGGACGCCGGTGGAGCGGGTTTCTCCGAAGCTGGCGCGGAGTTCGTCTGTGAGGTCTTGGAGTTGGAGGCCGAAGCGTTTGCGAGCGAGGCTTGCGGCGGCGGGTTTGGCGAGGGGCTTGGCGGAGGCGACCTTGCGGAAGTCGGCGAGTTTTTTGCGGACGATCTCACCGGAGATGGCGAAGCCGAGGCCTTGTGTGGGAACGCCTTGGGGCGTGAATGCGAGTTTGACGGAGCTCACGCCGATGAGTTTTCCGGCGAGGTCGACGAGCGGGCCGCCGCTGTTGCCGGGGTTGATGGCGGCGTCTGTCTGGATGAGGTCCTTGTATTCGGTTTCGCCGACGGCGACGGTGCGGCCTTTGGCGCTGAGGATGCCGCGGGCCACGGAACTCCCGTAGCCGAGGGGGTTTCCCAAGACGAGAACGCTTTGGCCCAGGAGGTTTTGGGAGAGTTCGTCCGGACTGATGAAGGGGAGTGGGGTGGGGCTGTCGATTTTGATAAAGGCGAGGTCGTTTTCTGGGGCGCCGGTGATGTAGCGGGCGGCGAAGGTTTTTCCGTCGGCCATGGTGACGGTGATTTTGAGGTCGGCCGCGCGTTCGACGACGTGTTCGTTGGTGATGATGTAGCCTGCCGAGTCGATGAGGAATCCGGAGCCGAGGCTCTGGACTTTTTGACGCAGGGTGCGGGGAGGGCGCATGGGGCCGCCGAAGAAGTTGTTGAAGAACTCGTCGTAGGGGTCGTGGACCGTGCGCTTGATGACGCGCTCGGTGCTGATGTTGACGACGGCTGGCATTGTCTTGGCGACCGCCATTACGCTGGGTTCGGAGGCGGGGTCCGCAGTTGCCGCGGCGGCCGGCGGTGTGATTCCCGGTGTGCCAAGGCCGAGTCCGAGTCCCAGCCCTGCTCCGAGGGCGAGGGCAAAGATGCGGCAGAGGGGTGTTGGTGGGCGGGAGGTGATTGGGCGATGGGATGGGGGCATGGAGTGCGGAGGTTGGTGTCGACCTCTGGTGTCGACCTCCTGTGACAGAGGAAGGCGGTTTGTGCTCAATTTTCTCCTGAGGCCGCCGGGAGGCAAGCCTTGTAGCTTTTGGAGGCTTGGGTATGCCCATGCGCGTGGGGGAGTTGGCTTTGCTGGAGAATTTTCTTTTTTGAGTGGGGCTGCATGCGCATAGATTTGCGATCACCCCTATGGCCATCTCGTTTGCCACACGTTTCAACGCTGATCTTCTCGAACAAAATTACACCCTTTGGCGCCAGGACCCGGCATCAGTGGATGCGAATTGGGCCGCCTTTTTTGAGGGTTTTGAGCTCGGCTCCATCCAGCCCAATTCGACTGGTGGTGGAGAGAAGAGCGGTGCCGCTGCAGACGGTGGGGTTGACGCTCCGTTGCAGACGAGGGTGGACGGCTTGGTTTACGCGTACCGGACGCTTGGGCACACGATCGCGTCGGTCGATCCGCTTGCGAAGACCCGTCCTGAGAATCCGCTTCTGAGCTTGGCGGAGTTTGGTTTTAGCGAGAGAGATCTGGATTTGGAGGTGGGCTCGAAGTTTTTCCTTGGAGGCCGGAGGATGCGTCTCCGGGAGATGGTGAGCCGCTTGGAGGCGGTGTACTGCGGGAACATCGGCGCGGAGTTCATGCACATACAGAATCCGCGTGTGCGCAACTGGGTGAGGGAGAAGATGGAATCTGCCCTGCCGAGTTATGCTCTTTCCGGGGAGGTGCAGGAACGGATGCTCAACCAGTTGAGCGCGGTGGAAACGTTCGAGCATTTCCTGCACACCCGGTACGTGGGGCAGAAGCGGTTTTCGATCGAGGGTGGCGAGTCGCTCATCGTGGCGCTGCATGGCGTGCTGGAGAATTGCCCGAAGCTGGGGGTGGAGGAGGTGGTCATGGGCATGGCTCACCGTGGGCGCCTTAGCGTGATCCGTGAGTTTCTGCAGAAGCCCTTGCGCGTGATGTTTGCGGAGTTTTCAGAAAACTTTGTTCCGAACGCGGTGGGTGGGGACGGGGACGTGAAGTATCACCTTGGCTATGTGACCGAACGCAAACTGGCTGACGGATCCAAGGTCAATGTGCGGCTTTCGGCCAACCCCAGTCATTTGGAGGCGGTGGATCCTGTGGTTCAAGGGATGGCGCGCGCGCGTCAGCGGATCCGTGAGGATTCCACGGAGCGCGGGAAGGTGGTGCCGCTGTTGGTGCACGGGGATGCGGCCTTTGCGGGGCAGGGGATTGTGGCGGAGGTGTTTAACATGTCGCAGCTGCAGGGGTACCGCACGGGGGGGACGGTGCATTTCGTCATCAACAACCAGATTGGTTTCACCACGCTGCCCGCCGATGCGCGGTCCTCTCGCTACTGCACGGACGTGGCGAAGATGATCGAGGCGCCGATTTTCCATGTGAACGGGGACGATCCTGTGGCGGTGCGTTTCTGTGCGGAGTTGGCGCTGGAATTCCGCCAGCAATTCAAGTCCGACGTGGTGGTGGACATCTACTGTTACCGCCGCTACGGGCACAACGAGACGGACGAACCGCTGTTCACCCAGCCCTCGCTCTACGCGGAGATTCAGAGTCATCCCTCGGTGGGGACGATGTTCCGACGGAAGCTGGTGGGTTCCGGAGTGCTGACTGAGGAGCAGGCGATCAAGCTGCAGAAGGATGCGGATGCCCAGTACGAGGCGGCGTTCACGGAGGTGAAGGCTGCGGAGAAGGATCAGAACATCAACAAGTTCAGCGAGTCGACGGCTGTATTTCAGCCTGCCTACAGCCATGCGCCGGTGGACACGGCCATCAGCAAGGCGCGCATTGAGAAGATTGTGCGCGGGTTGACGACGGTGCCGGATGGATTCCATGTGTTGCCCAAGCTGAGGAAGAGCCTGCTCGAGCGGCGCCTTGAGGTTCTCAAGCGCGGGGAGGGGTTTGACTGGGGCTTCGGCGAGGCGCTGGCGATGGGATCGCTTTTGCTGGATGGAGTGCCGGTGCGTTTGAGCGGTCAGGATTGTCGGCGAGGGACCTTCAGCCATCGGCATGCGTACCTGTACGATGAGCGTACGCGGGATCGGTATTGTCCGCTGCAGCATCTTGGGCCCAAACAGGCGCGGGTGTGCATCTACAACTCTCTGTTGAGCGAGCAGGCGGTGCTCGGGTTCGACTATGGTTACTCGCTGGACTACCCGGAAATGTTGTGCATCTGGGAGGCCCAGTTTGGCGACTTTGGCAACGGGGCTCAGGTGATCATCGACCAGTTTATCAGTTCGGCGGAGAGCAAGTGGCAGCGTCCGAGTGGCATCGTATTGTTGCTGCCACACGGATATGAGGGGCAGGGGCCGGAACACTCGAGTGCCCGCCTCGAGCGCTTCCTCCAGTTGTGCGCAGAGGACAACCTCCAAGTCTGTAACGTCACCACGCCGGCGCAGTACTTCCATCTGCTGCGTCGCCAGATGATGCGCAAGTTCCGCAAGCCGCTGGTGCTGATGACGCCCAAGAGCATGCTCCGCCTTGAGGCTGCGAGTTCGAAGTTGCAGGACTTCACTGAGGACTGCTTCCACGAGATCCTGCCCGGACCGCTTCTGGGTAAGGCGGAGAAGGTGAATCGGGTGATTTTCTCGAGCGGCAAGGTGTACTACGACCTGCTCAAGCATCGGGATGAGACCAAGCGCGAGGACGTGGCGCTCGTGCGCGTGGAGCAGCTTTATCCCTTGGATGAGAAGCAGCTCAAGGCCGCCGTCCGGAAGTACCGCAATGCGGAGACGTTGGTATGGTGCCAGGAGGAGTCCCAGAACATGGGTGCCTGGACGTACATCCACGAACCACTGCGCAAGGTGCTGGGGCAGGAAATCCATTTTGCGGGCCGTGGCGCCAGCGCGAGCCCTGCGGTGGGATCGCTGGGCGTGCACAAACGCGAGCAGCGCGAACTCATTGAGAAGGCCTTTGCGGTTGCATAGAAAAGGATAGTTCTGGCCTGCCCCGGCAAGCCGTGTTGATTTAACCCACCCAATTTTCACCCATGAGCAGCGAAGTTAAAATTCCAGCAGTCGGCGAGTCCATCACCAGCGGTTTGATCTCCGTCTGGCACAAGAAGGACGGCGAGAGCGTGGCGGCCGGCGAGGCGCTGCTTACTTTGGAGACCGACAAGGTTTCCACGGAAATCACCGCCGAGAAGGCGGGCGTCCTCCGGATCAAAGTGGCCGCGGGTGAGGAGGTTCGCATCGGTGACGTGGTGGCATTGCTTGAGGAAGGGGCGGGTTCGCCGGCCCCCAAGGAGGCTGCCACGGAACCGGCAGAGGCTGCAGCCAAGCAGGCGGCTGAGGAGCCCAAGAAGTCGGCCAAGGCCGAGGCTCCGGCACCAGTTCCTGCGCCCGTTTTCGTGCAAGCTCCGGTGGCAGTTGCGCCGAAGATCGAGGCTCCGCGGATTGCGGCGGCTCTTGAGGTCGCCTCGCAGGCTACACCGGTGGTGGAGTCGGCGGCGCCCGTGCGCGAGGGGCGCAGTACGCGCCGGAGGTTGTCGCCGCTGCGCCGTAAGATTGCGGCCCAGTTGGTGATGGCCCAGCACACGGCGGCGATCCTGACGACTTTTAACGAGTGCGATATGAGTGCGGTGATGAAGCTGCGTTCTGAGATGCAGGACAGCTTCACCAAGGAGCACGGGGTGAAGCTCGGGTTCATGTCGTTTTTTCTGAAGGCGGTGGTGAGTGCGCTCAAAGCGGTGCCGGAGATCAACGGCCGCATGGAAGGGGACGACATGGTCGAGAATCATTTCTTCGACGTCGGTGTGGCGGTGGGGACGGAGCGCGGGCTGATGGTGCCTGTGATTCGCGATGCGGATCAGAAGTCTTTTGCGCAGATCGAGCGCGACCTTGCCGAGTACGCAGTGAAGGCGCGTGAGGGCAGGATCAAGATTGAAGATTTGCAGGGTGGTGTGTTCACCATTTCCAACGGTGGCATCTATGGTTCGCTTCTGAGCACGCCCATCCTCAATCCGCCGCAGAGCGGGATTCTGGGGATGCACAAGATTCAGGAGCGTGCGGTGGTGGTGAACGGGCAGGTGGTGGTGCGGCCGATGATGTATCTGGCGCTGAGCTATGACCATCGGATCGTGGACGGCAAAGGAGCGGTGGGGTTCCTTGTGCGCGTGAAGGAGTGCATTGAGAGCCCGTCCCGTTTGATGCTGGATCTCTGAGGCAACGCGGCGGTTGCGGGGTGCAGAGTTCCCTGCGAAGCTAAGCGTCACTTTGCATGACACACGATCCGATTGCCATTGCGCTTGAGGAGGACATTGGCTCCGGAGATGTCACGTCGATCTATTTTCTCCCTGAGAAGACGGTTTCCGCGCGGATCTTCGTGAAGACGTTTGCGGTTGCCGCTGGCGTGGAAACGGCCGCGGAGGTGTTTCGCAGGGTGGACGAGCGTCTTGAGGTCAAGGTGGTCGCACCATCCGGATCGCGCTTGCAGGAGGGGGGGGCGGTGCTGGAGGTAAACGGGTCGGTGCGCTCTATTCTCTCCGCAGAACGTGTTGCTCTGAATTTCGTGCAGCAACTCTCCGGTGTGGCCACGCTCACCCGGCGCTTTGTGGATGCAGTGGGACGCAACAAGGCCCGGATTTTGGATACGCGCAAGACGGTGCCTGGGTTGCGGGCGCTTCAGAAAGCCGCAGTGGTGGCTGGTGGTGGACAGAACCATCGGATGGGGCTGTATGACATGGTCATGCTCAAGGACAACCATCTGCTCGCCAATGACTCGTTGGAGGAGTTGCGGGCTGCCATCGCGAAGTTCCGTGCGGAGAAACCGGACATACGGATTGAACTGGAGGCAGACAACTTGCAGCAGGTGCGCGGTTTCATGACGCTGGAGGGTGTCGACACCATCCTGCTCGACAACATGACGACTGGTGAACTGCGGGAGGCGGTCGCGCTTGCGGGGGGGCGGGTGCGTTTTGAGGCGAGCGGGGGGGTGACGCTGGAGAATGTCCGTGCGATTGCCGCGACGGGCGTCGATTTTATCTCCGTGGGTGCGCTGACGCATTCCGCGCCCGCAGTGGATTTCTCGCTCGAACTGGTCGCGTGAGCGCGTTGGACGTTGCTCTGTTGAGGTTGCTGCATTCTACGCGCGTCCACCAGAGCGCGGGCGATCTGGCCCGGCAACTTGGCGCTGCTCTCTCTCAAGTGGAGGGCAGAATCAGAGAGTTGATGGCGGCGGGGTTTCAGATCGAGGATCGCCCCGGACTTGGTTACCGACTGCTAGGGTCTGCGGATCGTCTGGTGGCGGATGACGTGCTTGCGCGCATGGCCTCAGGGGGGGAATTGGTGCGCGAGGTTGTGGTTTTCGAGGAGACAGACTCCACCAACGACTACGCTGCGCGACTGGGACGCGATGCGGTGGCGGGCGGGGTGATGGTGTTCGCCGAGCGGCAGACCAGTGGTCGCGGGCGATTCGGGCGCCGATGGGATTCGGCGTCGCATCTTGGGATCTGGGGGTCGCTGCTTCTGCGCCCCACCTTGGCTGTCGCGCACTGGCCTCGTTTAACTACGGGGACTGCGGTGGCGATCGCGCGTGTGCTGCAGGAGGCGTCCGGGTTGAGCACCCAGATCAAGTGGCCCAACGATGTGCAGCTCGGCGGGCGCAAGGTTGCCGGGATTCTCATGGAGACGGGGATCGATCGTTTCCAGCAGCCCTTTGCTGTGTTGGGGTTCGGGATCAATGTGAACCATGCTGCCGGGGATTTTCCTGACGAGATAGCGGCGTTGGCGACGTCGGTGCTGTGCGCTTCCGGGCGGACGGCCTGCCGTGCCGCTCTTGCGGCGGCTTTATTGGAGGAGTTGGAGCGGGTCCTTCCGAGTCTGGATGCGGGATTTGCGGGCGTGGTGGCCGAGGCGTCGCGTCGCAGTTCGCTCCTTGGGCGCTGGGTGCGGCTGTGGACGCCGGGTGGGGCGCTCGAGGGTTTTGCGGAGGACCTTGATGAGGAGGGGCGCCTGCGTCTGCGGTTGGGCGATGGGCGTATCGAGACGCTTCTGGGAGGGGAGGTGAGCCTCTCCGGCGCGCATTAGCCCGCATAAATCACGGCGTGCGAGTTTGGAGTCAGTAATTTCAGATTTGGGTGGGGTAGCGACCTTGGCGTGACGCGATCAGGCGCCGCTGCGCGGTGATGACCGGGTTTTCTCGCTCGGTTGGCAGATTTGGAAGGCGCGGAGCAGCCTTTCTTCCACCTCGAGGGCAGGACATTCCACGGTCATCGATGATGGCCGTTCTTTCGCTGACTTTTGACTGCGCCGGTCGGGCTCGGGTGTCAGGGACCAGCTCGCGCGGCCAGTCGTGCATGGCATTGCGCGAAGAGGGCCTGGAGCGGAAAGGCGCTGCACAACCGCACATGCACCCGGCGCACGCTCACGGTGACCTGCGCCGCGATCTTCAACAACCGCAGCCGCAACGTGCCGGCAGTGGCCGC
>CAMAUX010000078.1 GCA_945861435.1 Chthoniobacter flavus
GCTCAAGACAGTCTTGTCTGCGGTTTTTGGTGAAAGCGCTCGGGCAAAGTCCAACAAACACTTCGCAATGCCCCAAAGCCGCTACCCTCGCCGAATCCGCCTCCACATCATTCCTTGAATCCCGTTTCCTAAGTCCGACGGGCTGCTAGCTGAGGGGAGGCCGCCGGCGCACTGGCACTGGCGGTTGGCAAACAAACCCCACCTGCGCCCCATCCTCCGCGGAATTCTTCTCCCACTGCGCAAACCAGACGGGTCAACATGCAGCCCGTCGGACATGGCCAAGGGGTTACTGAGAAAACGGGGGTGTTGATTTGCAGGGTCTTTCTGGACTGAAGAACCGGAGTTCGCCCAACGGGGGGCATAAACACAGGTGAGCCGGTTTTGTAGGCGAATCGGGCGGGTGCGTAGGCGGGTGCGTAGGGACAGGCAATCTATCGTGGGTGCTACCAGATAGGGTGCGTAGGCAATCTCTCAAAAGCCTGTTGACCCGTCGCTCGATGTGGGCGAGGGGTTGATGCATGAGGTCGAGGCGGGTGCTTTCAGAAGAGGGATCTCCGGGGGCGTGTTACCACTGCGTGACGCGGGTGGTCGACCGGCGGTTTGCACTGGGCGATCCGGAGAAGGAGAAGTTCGTGAAAATCCTGCGCGCGTATGAGGAATTCTGCGGGGTGGAAGTTCTGACTTACTGCGTGATGAGCAACCATGTGCATGTGCTCGTCCACGTGCCGCCCCGCCCCGCCACGGACTCGCTGCCAGATGACGCAGAACTCGTGCGCCTGGTGAGGAGAGCGGCCTTGTGCTTTCCCGCGGACGAACTCGAAGCCCGCCTGCGTGTGATGCGCGCGATGGGCGATCATCCCGGGGCGGAAAAGTTGCGAGAGCGGTTTCTCCGCAGGATGTGGAGTTTGAGCGCGTTCATGCAGGCGGTGAAACAGCGCTTCAGCCAGTGGTTGAACACCCGCGATGGGCGCGCCGGGACGCTTTGGGAGGGGCGCTTCAAGAGCGTGCTCGTGGAGGGAGTGGGACGGACGCTTGCGACCATGGCGGCGTACATTGATCTGAACCCGGTGCGCGCGGGCATCGTGCGGGAGCCCGGCCGCTATCGGTGGAGCGGGTACGGCGAGGCGATGGCAGGACGACCACTGGCGCGTCGCAGGCTGCGGAGAGTGGTGCTCGGAGTGCTGGTGGACGATGGGCCCGTTCGATCCATCACACACCAAGTCCGCAAGAGCCATCACAAGCGCAGTCGCGACTTCAGAGCCGACCGCGAGGATCGCGAACAGACGCGCCGGGTTTTGTCAGCGTACCGGATGTACGTTTTTGAGAACGGGGTGGAACGGGCACCGGAACCCTGCGCACAAGGAGGACAAAGAGGACAAAGAGGACGAGGGGGACATGGCGGAGGGGGCGGACGCCGGGGCATGACCTCGCAGGAAGTGGAGGCGGTGCTTCAAGTGGGTGGACGTCTGGGCTTCTTCGAGGCGGTGCGATGTCGTGTCCGGTATTTCACAGACGGGTGCGTGCTGGGATGCCGGTCCTTCGTCGACGGGTTCTTCGGAAAAAACCGGGAGAGGTTTGGGATCCGGCGGCCGAGCGGCGCACGGGAGTTGCGCGGGGTGGAGATGCCGTGGCTGTTCACGGTACGCGATCTGCGCCGCGCGCCGATCCGGCGTACCAACCCCGTGGCGTGATGACGCAAACGACCAGAACGCTCCGGCCAGAATAGCCGCCGAGAATAGACCCCTGCATGAGCAATGATTCATGCGAGCTTGTCTTTGCACGCCTTGCGGCTCCGACCGGACGGCCCCGACGGCAGCTCCTCCCACTTAAACGGCGGCGTGTGAATTCAACCTAAAAACGTGAATGAACTTCCCGAAACGGGGGCGTGCGCTTCAAACGCAATGTTTTATGACGGAGTGCATTACCACCCAATGAGTTCATCGCGGAGCAATGCGAATTTCCTGCCTTCGAACGGCTTCCGTCTCGACGCCTCGCCCAATCGCCGTTTTTAGGTTCAATCGCAGAGAGCGCAGGGCGACACCCCCTCTTACTTCCCCTTCCTCTGTCCTGCCCTCTTACTTCCCCTGCCCTGCCTCCCCCGCAGCCAGCGCCCGCACGAAAATACTCCGCCACCGAATCTCGCCGCCGTGCGTTTGCAGCATCAGCGGGCCGCGGGAGGGCAGCGGTTGCGTGCGGTCCCAGTAGTTCTCCATCACCGCTCCATCCACCACCAGCTTCTCATTGAGCCAGACCCAAGTCCGAGCGCCCACCTGCCGGATGCGGAGCTGGTTCCATTCCCCAAAAGGTTTGTCTGCGAGCACGAGCGGATCGCGTCCCGGCGCACCGGGGGTGTTGTTGAAGAGGCCGCCTGAACCAAGGCGCGGCCGGCGATCGGGACGCTTGGGATCGTCGGGCTGGTTGATGTCCCAGATCTGCACCTGCGGGGTGCCCCTCAAATACACCCCGCTGTCGGCCTTGGGCACCGTCTTGTACTCCAGCCGCAGTTCGATGTCGCCGAACTCCTCGTCGCTGGTTGCGTAGGGACCCGTCCCATCGTTCACCAACTCCCCGTGCTCCACCCGCCATGTCTTTGGGAACTCCGCGCGCTGGGCGGCGAGATTCTGCCCCCGCTTTTCCCCCTCCAGCTTCTGCACGCTGTGCGGGTTGAGCCCGTGCCAGCCTGAGAGATCTTTCCCGTTGAAAAGTGCACGGAATCCGGCGGGCGTTTCGGGTTCGGCGGCGACAACGGGGCTCAGGACAAGCGCCAGCAGTGCAAGAAAAACCGTGTTTGTTTTCATCGTGTAAATGGGGGGCGGAACGCGCGAATAGAACGCGATACAACGCTATCATTTACAACATTTTATGCATATGTAAACCCAACCCATTCACACGCTCCGTGTTTTACCCGACCCGCATACCGGGGAGGCCCCCAGTATCGCGTTCCCATGGGTGTTGATTCCTGCTATTTGCCCATTCCACCCCTCAGGACGTAATGGCCCCCAGTTCCGCAGCGCAGAATGGCAGAGCCCGGCCGGACAACTCGTCCGCCGCGAACGCCCCTGCGCGCAGTCAGGATGCGCGACCCGATCCGAAGGCTGTCCGCTCGGACTACCAACGCCGATTCGAGGTGCTCTACAGCGCCACCCAGATCGTTTCCCGGCACGACTCCTTGGACACCATCTTGGTGGAGCTCGTGGAGTTCACCTCACGGGAACTCGGATGCGAACGTTCCAGCTTCATGCTGAACGATGCCAAGGCCGGCGAGCTGTTCTCGAGGGTGGCTCAGGGCGTGGTGCTCCGGGAACTGCGCTTCGCCAACACCACTGGCATCGCGGGCTCCGTCTTTGCGAGTGGCGAATGGCTGGCCGTCGACGACGTGTACGCCGATCCGCGCTTCAACACCGCCATCGACCAGCAAACCGGATTCATCACGCGCAACCTCCTCTGCGTGCCCCTTCGCACCGCCAAGGGGGAGATCGTCGGCGTTGCACAATGCCTCAACAAGACCGAGGGGGGGTTCACCGAATTCGATAAAAATCTTCTCGAGGAAATCTGCCTGCCTGCGATCCCCGCGCTCGTCGGAATGCATTTTGTCGAGCGCATCTCGCGCGAGACCGAGCAGGCGATGAACTTCCTCAACATGGTGGCCGACATCACCTCCGAGCTCGACCTCGGCGCGCTCCTTCAGAAGGTCATGGCCGAGGCCACGCGCATGCTCGAAGCCGAGCGCTCCACTCTCTTCCTCAACGATCAGGAGACCGGCACCCTCTTCTCCCGCGTGGCCCAAGGGCAGAAGCTGGGTGAAATCCGTTTTCCCAACCACGCCGGCATCGCAGGCGCCGTGTTCACCAGCGGCAAGACCATCAACATCCCGGACGCCTACGCCGATACGCGCTTCAACCCGAACTTCGACAGGCAGACCGGCTTCGTCACCCGCTCCATCCTCTGCGCCCCCGTCGTCAACAAGCTCGGTAAAATCATCGGTGTCACCCAGGTTCTCAACAAAGGCTCCGGCCCCTTCACCAGCGCCGACGAAACCCGCCTCAGGGCCCTCACCAGCCAGGTCGCCATCGCGCTCGAAAACGCCAAGCTCTTCGACGACGTCCAGAAAATCAAAAACTACAACGAGAGCATGCTCCAAAGCATGTCCAACGGCGTCATCACCCTCGACGGCGCCGAACGCATCGTCACCTGCAACGCCTCCGGCGGCCGTATCCTGCGCGTCGCCCCCAGCGAGATGATCGGCCGCGGTGCCCGGGACCTTTTCAAGGGGAAAAACCAATGGGTCATCGACCGCGTACAACACGTCCGCTCCCAGCAGGCCGCAGATGTCGTCGTCGACGCAGAACTCGAACTCCCGGGCTCCGTCGTCTCCGCCAATCTCAGCGTCCTCCCTCTCCATGGCGGCGAACAGCAGAGCATCGGCACCATGCTGATGATCGAGGACATCTCCACCGAGAAACGCGTCAAGGCCACCATGGCCCGCTACATGGACCCCACCATCGCCGCCCAGATGCTCGACGAGCGCGGATCCAGCCTCTTCGAGGGATCCAACACCCGCGCCACCGTCCTCTTCTCCGACATCCGCGGATTCACCAGAATCTCCGAGGAACTCGGCCCCCAAGGCACCGTCGCCTTCCTCAACGAATACTTCACCATCATGGTGGACTGCATCACCCAGGAAGGGGGCATGCTCGACAAGTTCATCGGCGATGCCGTCATGGCCGCCTTCGGCCTCCCCATCAGACACGCGGACGACGAAGACCGCGCGGTCCGCGCCGCCATCGCCATGATCCGCGGCTGCCGCAACTATAGCGAGCAGCGCGTGCGCAACGGCCATCACCCCGTCGCCATGGGCATCGGCCTCAACACCGACATGGTCGTCTCGGGCAACATCGGCTCCGCCCGCCGCATGGACTACACCCTCATCGGCGACGGCGTGAACCTCGCGTCCCGTCTCGACCAGGCCTGCAAATCCTACGCCGCCGAACTCCTCATCAGCGAAAGCACCTTCAGCCGTCTCCAGTGCTCGTATCGTCACCGCGAGATCGACCGCGTCATTGTTCTTGGAAAAACCGAGCCCGTTTCCGTCTACGAAATCCTCGAGCACCACAGTGAGGAAACCTTCCCGCGCATGGAGGAACTCCTTCCCCACTTTGCCGAAGCCCTCCGCCTCTACCGCAACGGGGATTTCGCGGGCGCCATCCCCCACTGGCTGCAGTGCCTCGCACTGAACCCAAGGGACCGTCTTTCCAAAATCTACATCAACCGCTGCCAGCGCCTGATCAGCCACCCCCCTGAAGGCGAATGGACCGGTGTCTGGGTCATGACCGAGAAATAACTGCCGACCCACGCCCCCCGGCCGTTGACCGGCACGCGTCCCACTGGTAGGACCACTGGACCGCATCCCCTCTGCGCCCCAACCCCCACCCGCGGTCCCTCCCACATGTCCCCCCCGTCCAGAGCACGCCGCATCGTTCTCTTCTTCGCCGCCACCCTCGCGATCATCACCTACGTCGACCGCGTCTGCATCTCCCAAGCCGCCTCTTTCATCCAAGAAGACCTCGGCCTCACCAAAATCCAGATGGGCTACGCCTTCACCGCCTTCGGCTGGGCCTACGCTCTCTTCGAAATCCCGGGCGGCTGGATGGGCGACCGCATTGGCCCGCGCAAAGTCCTCATCCGCGTCGTCTCGCTCTGGTCTCTCTTCACCATCGCCACGGGTTGGGCATGGAGCCTTGCCTCCCTCGTCTGCTGCCGCTTCCTCTTCGGCATCGGCGAGGCCGGCTGTTTCCCCAATATCACCAAGGCCCTCTCCCACTGGTTTCCTCCCACCGAACGCGTCCGCGCCCAAGGTCTCCTCTGGCTCAGCGCACGCTGGGGCGGCGCGTTCACCCCGCTTCTCGTCGGCTGGATGCTCGCCGGCGGCTCAGAGGGAACCCACGGCCTCGGCCTCCACTATCGCTGGGTTTTCCTCCTCTTCGGAATCCTCGGAATCCTGTGGGCCGTCTCTTTCGCGAGCTGGTTCCGCGATCATCCGCGCGACCATCCCTCCGTCACCGAAGCCGAGCGCGCCCACATCGGCGAGGAACGCCACTCCGGCAGCCACTCCATTCCATGGCGCAGACTCCTCGCATCGCGCACGGTGTGGATGCTCTGGGGCCAGTACTTCTTCTTCTCCTACGCATGGTACTTCTACATCACCTGGTTCCCCACCTACCTGCGTGAACACTTCACCTCCCTCTCCGAAATCCAGCGCTCCTTCCTCGCCTGCGTCCCCCTTTTTTTCGGCGGCATCGGCTCCGTCCTCGCCGGCCTCCTCTCTGCCCGCCTCGACCATTGGCTCGGCAGCATCGCGCGCGCCCGCCGTTGGATCGGCGTCCTCGGAATGGCCGCTGCAGGCCTCATGCTCCTGCTCTCCATCCAGATTCAAAACCCCGTCGCCTCCGTCCTTGCCATCGGCTGCGCCGCCCTCTGCAGCGACCTCTCCCTCCCCGGCTCATGGGGCGCGTGCATGGACATCGGCGGACGCCACACCGGCGCACTCTCCGGCAGCATGAACATGCTCGGCAACGCGGGAGGCGCACTCGCCCCCATCGCCGTCCCCCTCATCCTCAAGGCCACCAACAACAACTGGCCCCTCAACATCACCCTCTTCGCCGCCGCCTATTTCCTAGGCTCCCTCTGCTGGGCTTTCGTCAACTCCGACGACCGCCTCGAACCCACCTCCACTGCCGTCTGATTTCCCACAAACCCTCCACCCATCGCCATCATCAACCATGAACTCCTCCACCACACGCCGCTCCTTCCTTGCCGGTCTCGGATCTCTCGCCGCAGCACCCCTCCTTGCTCGCGACTTCGCCCCGGGCTCCGCACCCGTGCGTTATCCCGAACCGGACGTCCTCGTCCTCGACCCCGCCTTTGCCAAATACAAGATCGGCATGGCCCCCATCGAACGCCTGCACACAGGCATGTACTGGGCCGAAGGCCCCGCATGGAGCGGCTGGGGAAACTACCTCGTCTGGAGCGACATCCCCAATGACATCCAGCACCGCTGGCTCCAAGACGACGGCCGCGTCTCCACTCTCCGCAAACCCGCAGGCTTCAGCAACGGCAACACCTTCGATCGCGAAGGCCGCCAGATCTCCTTCGAACACGGCAACCGCCGCGTCGTCCGCTACGAACCCGGCGGTTCCACCACCGTCCTCGCAGACAAGTTCAACGGCAAACCCCTCAACGCCCCCAACGACGGCGTCGCCCATCCAGACGGCAGCGTCTGGTTCACCGACCCGGGCTACGGCAGCCTCGTCAACTTCGAGGGCCACAAGGGCGAGCTCTTCCTCAAGGAAGCAGTCTACCGCATCGATCCCGCAGGAAAAATCGAGGTCGTCACCGACGACATCTTCAAACCCAACGGTCTCTGCTTCTCCCCCGATTACAAAAAAGTCTACGTCGCCGACACCGGCGCCACCCACTACCCGCAGGCAGCAAAGGTCATCAAGGTCTGGGACGTCGACGGCTCCAAACTCAAAAACGGACGCACCTTCGTCTCCACCAAACTCTCCCCCAAACCAGGCCAGTTCAACCCCAGCCAACTCAACTCCGCAGGCGATGCCGAAGGCCTCGCAGACGGCATCCGCTGCGACCGCGATGGCAACATCTGGGCCGGCATGGGCTGGGTCGGCGAAGGCTACGACGGCGTCCACATCTTCTCCCCCGAAGGCCAGCGCATCGGCCAGATCCTCCTCCCAGAAGTCTGCAGCAACCTCTGTTTCGGCGGCCCACGCCGCAACCGCGTCTTCATGACCGGCAGCCGCAGCCTCTACGCCGTTTACACCGAGGCCATGGGCGCACACTGGTGCTGATACCGGGAAATGCCAGCTCCCACCTCCGCACTCCTCCCGCGGCTCCACGCTCTCGTACCGCGCGGTCGCGTCTTCTCATCCCCAGCTCAACTCGCGGGCTACGCCTCCGACGCCCTCGGCTACAAATCCTACACTCCGGACGCCGTCGTCCTCCCTGCTGATGCGGAGGAGCTTGCCGCCTTCATGCAAGGCGCACGTTCCCTCGGCGTGCCCGTCATCCTGCGTGGCGCTGGCACCTCCCTCTCCGGCGGCCCCGTCGCGGCGCAAGGCGGCGTCGTCGTCCACACCTCCTCCCTCAAGGCCATCCGCTCCATCTCCCCGGACGGCTTCTGGTGCGAGGTGGAATGCGGCGTCCCACTCAACACCCTCGACGCCGCCCTCAAACCTCACGGCCTCTTCTATCCACCGGACCCCTCCAGCGGCCCCGTCTGCACCCTCGGCGGCAACGTCGCCACCAATGCCGGCGGCGCACACTGCTTCCGCTACGGCGTCACCAGCAACTACGTCCTCGGTGTCGAAGCCCTCCTCCTCGATGGCTCCCTCCACCGCTTCGGCGGCCCAGCCGGCGGCCGCGGCCACTGGCGCGAAGACTGGAAACGCTTCATGATCGGATCCGAAGGCACCCTCGCTGCCTTCACCCGCTTCTGGCTCCGCCTCCTCCCGCTTCCGGAAAAGGTCTGGACCTTCCGCGCCACCTACCCGGACCTCCGCTCCATCGAAGCCGCCATCCACGGACTCGTCGCGCACTCCGCTTATCCCGCCGCTATCGAGATGCTCGACCCGCGCGCCGTCACCATCGTCGAGAACAGCCCCATGGCCGTGGGTCTCCCACGCGATTCCTTCCTGCTCCTCACCGAAATCGACGGCCCCGCCCCCCTCGTTGATGCACGCGTCGAACCCATCGCCGAAATCCTCCGCAGCACCGGCTCCAACGACGTCGCCTTCAGCGATCAGGATCATCTCCGCCAGAAACTCTGGAAAGCGCGCAAGGCCGCGGGCGGACTCCTCGGGCAGATCAGCCCAGACTTCCTCGTCCAAGACGCCGTCATCCCCAAGCGCGCACTCGCTGACATCCTCCAGTTCCTCTACGACGAAGCCGACGCCGCCTCCATCCCCGCCGTGAACCTCTTCCACGCAGGTGACGGCAACCTCCACCCCAACTTCCTCTTCGACTCCCGCAAACCCGGCGACCTCGAAAAGGTCGAGCTCATCAGCGCCCGACTCATGCAACGCGTCCTCGACGCCGGCGGCACCCTCAGCGGCGAGCACGGCATCGGCAACGACAAGGCCGCCTACATGCCCCTCGTCTTCGGTCCGGACTCTCTCCGCCTCCAATGGGCCGTCCCAGCCGCCTTCAACCCCGCCCATCAACTCAACCCTCTGAAGGTCCTGACCGCACGCCGCTTCACCCCATGAAAGCGCCGCAGCCACTCACTTCCGAACGCCTGTTCACCGAGTTCGTGGACCCGGTCGACGCCACACTCTGCGTCCCCGCCAACACCACCGCCGCCCAACTCCAAGCCCAGACCGCCACACATCACCTCCGGTTCCCCCTCCTCGCCGACCCCGCCGCATCCCTCGCAGAGCACTTCGCCGCTGCCACGCACGCCCCCGCCTCCCACCGCTTCGGCGCCCACTGCGACAACGTCCTCGGCATCAACTGGCGCCTTCCCAGCGGACGCACCGCACGCATCGGCGAACGCGTCGTCAAAACCACCACCGGTTACGACTGGCTCCGCTTCCTCCTCCATTCCGGCTCCCGATTCGGAGAACCACTCGACTACGTCCTCCGCCTCCGCCCGGACTCCCGCTTCCACGCAGTCGCGCGCATCGACGGCTCAGCCACCTCCCTCCATGCCTGCCTCCACCCCCTCCTCCGTGGCGGTTGGATGCACTGGTGGGATGCCGTCGACTACATCGCCGGCGACGGACCGCCCTTCCTTCGCATCGCCATCCACTGCCCACCGCACGAGGCCGACGCATTCCAAAACGAACTCTCCCGCATCGCCTCGCAATCGCGCGCACAGCTCACCTTCACCCCAAGCGCATTCCCTTCCGCCCCATCCACCGACGGCCTTCCGGACATCGTCCTGAAAACCACCCCGGACCGCACCACCGCGCTCGCCGACGCCCTTGCACGCCACTCCGTGCGCTGCGTCGCGCTCTGCTACAGCGGCGTCGTCCATGCGCACCTCCCCCCAGAACGCGCCCGCGCAGAACACATCCTTCCTCTCATCCAACCTCTCGCACCGGATCTCCACGCACTCGGCGGGGACTGGCGTTCCAGACATCTCCCTCCCCCGCCTCCTGCAACCGCCGAAGCCGCATGGCTCCGCACACTCGAGGACGCTCTCCATGCCCACTGACACGCCATCCGCCGCATCCGCTCCCAACCCGGCGGCCGCCTTCTCCAACTGCACCCACTGCGGCTTCTGCCTCGCCGCATGCCCCACCTACCAACTCTCCGGCGACGAAAACAACTCGCCCCGCGGACGCCTCCGCCTCTGGAGCGAAGAAGCCGCGGGCCGCATTCCCGAGGACCCGTGGACCGACTTTTACACCGCGGAATGCATCGGCTGCCTCGCCTGCGAATCCGCCTGCCCGGCCAACGTCCCCTACGGCCGCCTCTTCGAACACACGCGCCAAGCACACGTCGAAGCCGGACGCTTCTCCCCACACCCACTCCTGCGCCTCGCAGCCGCCGCAGTCCGTCACCCGCGCCTGCTCAACCTCGCCCTCCTCCCGGCGCGCATCCTGCGCTGGACGGGCCTTCCGCTCCATCGCCTCCTTTTCCGCGGAAGCCCTCCAGTCCTCCAAAGCACCGCCTCCTACGCCCGCGCTTTGATGGAACGACACCGCCCCACCGGCCCGCGCGTCGCCCTCCTCACCGGCTGCCTCATGGAAGGACTCTTCCGCGAAATCAACGCCGCCACAGTCCGCGTCCTCATCGAGAACAACGTCCAAGTCTTCATCCCCGAATCCCAGGGATGCTGCGGCGCATTCCACGAACACACCGGCCTCGGCAACACCGCCTCCCTTCACGAAGCCAACCGCCGCGCATTTCAACCCCTCGACGTCGACGCCGTCCTCAGCAATTCCGCCGGATGCGGTTACGCTCTCGCTCGTTCCCTCGCACCGGACACACCGGCCCGCGATGTCCTCTCCTTCCTCGGCGACCTCCGTCCCATCCAACGTGCACGCCCATCCTCCAACGCGCGCCTCTACGTCGACCTCCCCTGCCACCTCGTCCACGGACAGAAGGAACCCGGCATCCCCGCCTCCGTCCTCGACGCCACGGGTTACCAATGGGAACTCGCCCCCAACGCCCGCGACTGCTGCGGTTCCGGCGGCGTCTACAACATCCAGGAACCCGAGAATGCCCGCACCATTCTCGCGTCTAAATCCGCCTTCCTGAACACCGCCCAAGGCGACCCCGTGATCCTCGGCACCTCCAATCACGTCTGCATGATGCAGTGGCATTCCGCGGCTACCAGCGGCCTCGTCCACCGTCCCTACCTCGTCCGCCACATCCTCCAACTCCTCGACCCCCTCTCGCCGTCAGACACCTGAGATGGGCCAGCGCCCACGAGAGACGCCGTTCTCTTACTCTTACTTCTACTCTTACTCGTACTCTTACTCGTACTCTTACTCGTACTCTTACTCGTCCGTACGCCCACCGCTTGAGCAAAAGCAGGCGTTCATACGAGCGCACAAGGCACAAAGGTGCAGTAATCTTCGGGACATCAAGAAGCCCGGCGCACACCGTTTCGCCCAGCCGCGATCAAAACATCGGTCAATCGTCCCGGCGTCACTAAGGTCGCGGTGAGCGCGGTTGTCGCGCAGCCTGCATGCGCCCAACTCACGAGCGGTCAAATCACAGCCAAGCCCGACTGTTTGTCTATCCCCTGCTCTATCCCCTGCCCCCTTAGGATTGCCGACATTTCTACTACCGCCCGCGCATAGTCCACTGCCCTCAGGACTTCTTCCAGCCGGTGCAGAACCGCGAACCGGAAGCGGGACGAACGCCATATCTTCACCGTTTGCCGGAAAACATTTTCCCCATTGTTCCCCACGAACGCCTGCTGCGGCGAGCGGCCCGGTGATTTCAAGCCCTTTGCGGCGAGACCTGGAGCGAGCTCCAATGATCACCGGGAAAGTGGAAGGTTCTGCTGGAATGTTTTCAGGGTAGTTCCCCCGTATCGACCCACTGCAGGAATCTCAATGAAGCTGTCCTGCGCGTTGCCCGTACTGGTATTTTGCAGAACGTCACCAGTGGGATTGGCGGGGTTCCACGGATGACCATTGGGAACAAAGAGCTGTGGATGGTCGAAGGGCGCACGACGATAACGCACGCGCTCATCCGTGAGCGCTCCCAAAAACGCGACGAGATTCGCCTTTTCAAACAAAGTCAGGCCAAGGCGGACGACGTCAGCGTCCAAGTTGCTCTTATTCGCTCCGAATCCAGTGCTATTAACACGCGCGGAGCCGGTGCGATCTCCACCCCGGTCGTAGAAATCCACAACCTGATCGAGCGTCAGTTGGCCGCCGTTGTGGAAGTAGGGAGCGGTCAACGCGATGTTGCGAAGGCTCGGTGTCTTGAATGCGCCATCCACAGCAGCGCGCTCAGTTTGATTAATCGGAGGCGACAGCTTTGGGTCGGTGAACAGCCCGATCTGGGCCATACGGGTGTCGGACAATGGCTTGCCGAACGGATCAACGCCACCAAGCGCCAGGTCCTCGAGGGTGGGCCGCACGCCGATGTTGTAAAAGCCGTTATCGTAAACGGCCTGGCTGCCGTCGCCCATCAACATGCGTTCCAGACGCTGGCTGGTGACGTTGCGCACAGATGCGTTGGTCAATTCCGGCCCGCCATGGCAGTTCACGCACCGGCCCTTGCCGGTGAAGAGGTCAAGCCCGCTCTTTTGCTCAGCGCTCAAAGCACCGGTGTTGCCCGCCAGATATCGGTCGAGCGGCGTGTCATCCGATACGAGCGTGGCCTCATACATCTGCACAGCGATCCCGAAGAAAAGCGCGAAGTTATACTCGTCCATCGCGTACTCGGTGGTGCTCTGCGGGCCAGTTGCGCGGTACACAGATGTCAGGCTTCCATCCGCTCCGATCTGGACAACCCACTGCGACTTCCACCATTTGGAATGAAAGGCCGCCTGGATAAGCTGCCTGTAGGACGTTCTTAAACCAGGGGAGGGGTTGCGAGACGCCGATCCTAGCACGCTGTCGTCCCGGGCAACGAGTTGCTGGCCGAGCGGGCGCAGCGCCAGAATCTTCTTCCCCCTGACCGCGCCCAGCTTGTCGCCAATATCGCTAAAGGTGCGCCCCTCGTATGTCATTTCAAAATGGCTGAGCGGCGGCCCGACGGCTTGTGACGCAAGCGACGAGTTTGGAAGGCTCACGCGCACGCCGCTCAACTCGCCGCCAATGGCTGCGACCAGCACGCGTGCGTCTGGATCTCGCGACCCAAAAGGATTCACGCCATTGAAGTCATTCTGGGCCCGCCCATCCCAAAAGTTACGAAAGTTGAAGACCGCGTTGATCACGCTGGGTGCGTTGCGCGCCGCGACCCGCCGCACGTTGATGCCCCCCACGTTGTAAACCGTATCCGGGTACGCGGCCCCACTCTCGAACGCACTGCCGGGGACAACCGCGACAAACTTGGTGGCGAAGACACCCTGCGATGAGGCCACGTCATTACTGTCTGCCAGGACTTGGGAGTTCGGGTCAGTTATAATTTTCAACTTCCGAAACGGGAAGTCCGAGGCGAGCAATTGTTGGTTCGGCTTCAGTAATGTGAACGTATTATCGGGGTTTGCAGTCCCGTCGGCGAACACCCGTAGCAGGCCGGGGCTGAGTTGGTTGATGGCGCGGCTGTCGGCTCCGGCATTGAAGTGGCAGGACGCGCACGCAGTCACGCCGTCGCTGCCGACCTGCATGTCCCAGAAAAGCGCCTTTCCAAGTTGGATGGCGGTTTGCCGATCACGAACAAACTCCGACAAGTTCGGTGGTTCAGCGATCGGCGCGGTCCGAAGCGGGCCGAGGGGATTTGACGGCACGACCGTCTGAGCGTTGAGCGGCTGCCCAACGAGACTCCAGAGCAGGAGGGAGACCGGGGGCGCGCAGATGGCCAATAATGATGATAATCGTGGAAATAATAGTTTCATGTGTAGGTTGATGTTTTGGTCGTGAGTCAACACGTTTAAGGTCTGGACTTGAGACCGGCTGTCCCAGCCGGAGTGCTGCGGCCTCTCGCGAACGCTAAGGCGTGATCGGCCAAGGCACGACCCACGGAGTTTCCGCGCTCAGCACAATCGTCGTGCCAAAGTTAACTTTCAAACTGCTCAGGCGTCCCGTCTGTAACGGCAACCTGGCCCATAATGTTCCCGTGCCACCGTGAACCACCATCGTTCCCACCGATTCTCCGTCTAACGTCACACCGAGGATAGTACCGTTTTCCAACGCGACGTTTTTCACATGCAGCGTGAGGATACCCGGGCTGCTCGGTTGCGCGTTCTGATTGATCGTTGCCGATCCTTCAGGGACTAAGCCGGCGATCATCGGCCCGATGAGCGTCGTGTTTTGAGTGGCGAATGAGGCCAAGGCTACCCGGCCGGCCAAGGTGACGCCAAGTGTGACAAGCATTACAAGCAAGAGAGCTCGTGGATTTCGTTTGAAGTGGTGCAACATGATCGTGGCAGCTGGTTTTTCGGGTTTCTTAGGATTCGATTTTCCGGGGGCGGTTCGCACCTTGGTAACTCGGCGTTCGGCGTCGATTCATCCAATCGATAAGATCGATGATATTCTCCGGCCTGGCATTGGCTGGACAGGCCGCCCACCGATCGATGGCCTCGTTCCCATACACGAGCACGCCCGCATGATTGGAGCGATCTGCGTCGCGCCTGGCGTCCGGATCCACAAAGCCAAGTTTACGTCGCAGCGTCTCGATATCGTCCTTTTCGCCCGTCAGAAATTGCCAGCCGGGCTTCACTTTATGAAACGAGGCGTAATCCTGAAGGATGCTTGGTGTATCGAATTCCGGATCGAGCGTGATTGACCACATGAAAACGTCCCGGCCTACACGATCTCCAAGCAGTTCCTGAACTCTGGCAAGGTTTCCCGTGGTCCCCGGGCATTTACCGGCACAAATGGTGTACATAAAGTTAATCAACACGGTCCTGTTTCCGTGGATAACGTCGTCATAGAAACGAATCGGCTTATCCTCATGGGTGCGCAAAAGCACATTTGGAAAATAGCCTGCACGCAGCCCTGTGTGATCAGGTGTGTTGCCCCCGGCGGAGGCAGTTGCACGAGCGAGCAAGGCTTTCGCTCCCGCTCCGAGAGATAACGCGCGGAGGCCTTGGGTGATGATGAATCGACGGTTTACCATATATAGTTTCCAGGCTAAGCCACGACCTCGAAAAACGTCATCATCGCGTGGTCCTCATGAACGGTGTTGTGGCAGTGAATCGGGTACTTTCCTAGAAAGTCGCTGAAGCGGATGAAGATTTTGACGACCTCCCCGGGGGCCAGCACCACCACGTCCTTGCGCCCTTGCTCAATGGGTTGGGGGGCGATCCCGTTTCGCTCTAGGATTCGGAACTCCTCGTGATGGAAGTGAATCGGGTGGTGCCACCCGCCACCGCCGTTTTCAAAGTACCAGATTTCCGCGGTCCCACGCTTCACCGTGGCCTGCACCCGGTTGGGGTCGAACAGTTCATTATTCACGCTCCAGGCGCCGTTGGTGCGGCCGAACTTGAATCGCCGAGTCGCGACCACTTCGCTCAGGGTGATCGGCGGTAGCGGGCGCAAGTTGGCTGGGATGATACTCGGATCCGCTGCGTCCCGATCGACGATGAACTTGAGAAGCGGCGTGCCGGGAACCATCAACTCGCCCGACGGGCCACGCCCATCGGTTTGTACCAGTCGGTTCTCCAAAATGATTCCGCTGCCGAGCGGATACTTTGAAAAGTCGATAATCACATCCATGCGCTCGGCGACTCCCATATACAAATGCGGGACGGTGATGGGGCTCGGCAGCAGGTTGCCATCGTTCGCGATTAAGACGAAGGGGGCGTTGTTGCTGAGATGCAGCTGATAAAAGCGCGAGGGACCCGCATCCAGGATTCGGAATCGATACTTCCTCCTCGCCACTTTGAAGAACGGCTGAATCTTGCCGTTCACCGTGTACTTGTCGCCGAGCACGCCATCCAAGTTGAACACATCGTAAGCAAGATTACCTTTCGAGTCGAAGCGCTTGTCAGCCAGCATGAGCGGCACATCGTACGGGCCGCTAGGCAGCCGGAGCGCGTCCGGATAGGTTGTATTGGCGACCTCCACACCCGCATCCAGAGCGTCAAACGCCAAAAAGAACATGGCCAAGCCGCGGTAAACGTTTTGGGCGGTGAAGTCGAATCGGTGATCGTGGCACCAGAGCGTACCTAACGCTTCCCGAGAGTCGTTCCGTGGAACGAACATGGGGTAATGGTTATCCCAGAAAAAGCCGGGATCAAAAAAGTTGACCGGGTTCCCGTCGCTCTCCGGTGCGTCGTGCAGATTGTGCAAGTGCGGCGAAATCTGGGGCACCCCGAAACCGATGTGATCGGGAGGCAGTTGATTGGCAAAGCGGGCCAGAATTGGCTCCCCGTAGCGGGCATGGATTGTCGGCCCCGGCGTGATGCCGTTGTAGCCCCAAATCGTTTGCAAGGGCAGGCTCGGGTGAAAGCTGTGCGACGCCGCCCGGACGCTAAAGTTGTAAAACTTCTTCGGCAGATATTTCGAATACAGCTGATGTGCTGCTGGATTCACCGCCGGGCTCAGCGCCGCGACCGGCTGGAGCACCGGTGGAATCGGCAGCGGCATAGCGAAAGGAGTAGTCGCTGGACTGCTGGCTGTGGCAGTTGCCGCGTGGCTGCGCCGGGGCGATAGGATCTGGAGGGCGGCACCACCGGCGCCAGCCGCACCGAGTTGGAACAAACGGCGTCGGGAGAGCGCTGTCCGGTAAATTCTACTTTTTATGTCTGTCATGGAAAAATCGGTGAAATGATGTAGATTGAGCTTTACATCAGGAATCGAAAGTGATCCGCATTCGGACGCACCTCCGTGGAAAAATCTGCACGCCGAATTGGGATTTGAGGCGATCGATGTGTTTTTGGCCAACGCCGCCATGCCGAGTATCCGCGACCCCAGGGTGATCGGCACAGTGGAAGGATGATTTGCTCCTATCCAGTCGGCGCTCCAGCCGTGCCCCCAGCCAAAGCGTGCGCCAAAAAAGGGCATGAAATTGCGGTCGCCTTCGTTCTGATCGTTATCGGTGACGAGCCAGTTGAAACCGGAGTCAAACGTGATGTCCCACGGATTGCGCAAGCCGCGCGCGACGATCTCCAGATTCGCCCCCGAATAAGCGCAACGAAGCACTCCGCCGCTGCGACCTCAGTCATCCGCCGGATCGTGATAAGCCGCGCGGTATTCGCCCTTCTTGAAAACCACCGGCGGCATTGCCGCCACCGCGCCCGCAGGCGCGGGCAGTCACCACAGTTCGCGGAACGACTGCGGTGCATAACACTCCGGCAGGTGTTGTCCCTTCGAGTTGCCTTTGCTCATGTGGAGTTTGCCTTCGGGCCCCCAGTTCAGACCGTGCAGCGCGTGCTCGATATTGCCGAGGTTGGCGAAGACGCGGACGTATTCATCGGCCACGTCATCGCCATCGAGATCGCGCACGATGGTGAGATCGGACGAGTTTGCGATCCAGAGATCGCGTCCATGCCAAGGCCAAACCTTGCACCTCAATGCGGCGATGAAAACTTGTCGGATCTGATGTGAGTTTCTGTGGAAACGGATTTTGCAGCTGAAAACCCATCCCGTTTCAGGCTCACCCGTTGGGTGAGTCTCTTTGAGCGATCTTCAAAGCCGGTAACGACATGGCTGTTACCCTCAAGTGCTCAGGCACTGGCAGGACTCAGCAGTCGCCTGAATCCGGAGAGTTCCCAATGGCCCACGGAACGCACTGAATGCACGGACCACGCAACAGACTCTCAGCCCCCTCATCCCCCCTCATCCCCCCGTTTCTTCCGTGCCGTCCGTGAATTCCGTGGGCCGTCCATTCGCGTTTTTAGGCCGAGAAGACCCCGCTGCCCACGAGAAGCTCTGTTCTCTTACTCTTACTCTTACTCTTACTCTTACTCTTACTCGTGCCTACGCCCGCCGCGTGGGCAAAAGCAGGCGTTCATACAAGCGTACAAAGGCACAAAGGTGCAGTAATCTTCGGGACATCAAGAAGCCCGACGCACAAGTTTCGCCCAGCCGAGATCGAAACATCGGTCAATCGTCTCGGCGTCACTATTGAGAATCGCGAAATAGGGTGACCGCGCAGCGTCCAGAGTGTGGGGATTCCGGATGTCACCGTAATGTACGATGCCCAATAAGGTCGCGGTGGTCGCGCAGCCTGCATGCGCCCAACTCACGAGCGGTCAAATCACAGCCAAACCCGACAGTTCGTCTGTCCCCTTCCCCAGTCCCCTGCTTACTCTTACTTTTACTCTTAATCTTACTCTTACTCTTACTCTTACTCTTACTCTTACTCTTACTTTTACTCTTACTCTTACTCTTACTCGTGCCTACGCCCGCCGCGTGGGCAAAAGCAGGCGTTCATACAAGCGTACAAAGGCACAAAGGTGCAGTAATCTTCGGGACATCAAGAAGCCCGACGCACAACGTTTCGCCCAGCCGAGATCGAAACATCGGTCAATCGTCTCGGCGTCACTATTGAGAATCGCGAAATAGGGTGACCGCGCAGCGTCCAGAGT
>CAMAUX010000079.1 GCA_945861435.1 Chthoniobacter flavus
GGCGCTTCGCTAAATTGGGTGGGTGAAAGCTGAGGGGACCCTGATGTCGAGGCGGCCTGCCATCCAGTAGGAGATGGCCTTGAGATTCTCGAAGTTTCGGAAACCCCGGGCGCGGCGGCGCGCTGTCTGGATGATCGAGTTGATCGACTCGATGGCAGCCGAGGTAATCCGGTGCGGGAAGAACGCAAGGATGCCTTTCCAGTGCTGGCGGATGGTCCGGGCCAGCTTCTTGAAGGGCTCCAGTCTGCTGCGCATTGCCCAACTGCACCACTGCCGAAGATGGATCTCCGCGCTCAGGGCGCCGAGCCATTCCCAAGTCTCCTGCAGGTCTTCGCGCAGCGCCATCGCCCGCCCAAGCTCCTTGTGCCGCGCGCAGAGTTGCCGGCGCACTTCCACCTGCTCCGGGCAAAGCCGGGCCTCGTTGCCACGCAGCGCCCACATCCCGCCCTTGAGGTTAGCCCCCTCGCGCTGCAGTTGCCTGCGCACCTCATCCAGAGCCTCTCCGGCCAGTTTCATCACATGGAAGCGGTCGAACACCACCTGCGCCGATGGCAGGTGCTCAGCCACTCCCTTCTGGCAAGCCGCGCTCATGTCGATGGCCACCATCTGCACCTGCCCGGGTTTGGCTCCGTGCGCAGGCATCGCACTGACAAATTCGCCCACGCTCGTGGCCGTGCGCTCGGCGGTCATGAACAGCATGCGTGCCGGACGCCTGCCCGTGCGGTCGACCTCCACGGCCACCGTCGCGTATCGGTGCCCCTTGCGCGTGGCCGTGTCATCGATGCCCACGTCCCTGACCGTGCTCCAATCCTGCTCCCTGTGGGCCTGCGCCACATAATGACGCACAATGCGCCATATGCGCGTGTCATGTTCGCCCATCAGTCTGGCGAGGGCGGACACTGGCATCTCGCGGGCCATGGCCATCGCGAAGGCCTCGAACATGAGGGTGAATCCGCTGCCGGGCCTTGCCCATGGCACCCCCACCTGCAGCACCCCGTGCTCGTCGCACTTTATCCGCGGCACCCTGGCACTGGGGACTGTGGCGTGTTGCCAGAAGTTGAGATGCCGCCAGGTCTTGATCTCATGGTCGTAAAGCGCACAGGCCTGCCCGCACCGGGGGCACGGCATTCTGGCGCCGGACTCCAGATCGATATCCACATAGAGGTGCTTCGCCCCCTCGCCCTCCTGCTTGAGCCCGCTGTCGACGACCTTCCAGGGTGGCATCAATCCAAGGCCGGCGGCGAAAAGAAGGTTCTGATTCATGCCAATCCCATAGCCACCTGCGCTCGTCCAGCCACACCCAAAACTCAGCGGCACCAACGGGACCATCCTCCTCAGAAATGCCAGCGGTCAGGGCGTCCCCGGTAAATTTCCGCCCACTCGATTTAGCGAAGCGCCACAAAACACCGGCGGCTGCGCGTTTCGATTCAGTGACGCTTTAGCCGTGTGCATTGCTTTGATCCCTTGCTCGCGGGGAATCGAGACACTCCGTGCACCGCATAATGTCAGCGACTATCAAATGGCCGCGACTATCAAATGGCAGTACTATTAATCCGGCCATAAAACACCAGCGATCGCGCGGGTCGATTTGCTTAGGCTTTGGCAGTGCAGGTTAGCGTCATCCCTCGCTCGCCGGGTATCGAGATACTGCGTGCGGCGCATAATTACCGCGGGTATTCAATGGCCGGATTAATAATAAGCGGACGGAGCGAAACGCACGCGTGGTAATATCAGTCATGCCCATGCGTGCGTTCACGCGACGGCGCACCGCGGCCGCCAGCCACTACGCAGCAAAGGCTCGCACCGTGATCAGGTGCAGCTCAGCCACATCCTCCAGCGTGAGGCCATCCCAGCGGTAACCGCCGGCGAGGGCAAACAGCACCGGTACACCGCGCTTGCGCGCCCACTCCACCACCAGCGCCTCGCGCTCTTGGATGATCTCGGTGCTCACACCCTCGAGCCCACCCGCGTTCTCGTGCGTGTCCATGCCCGCGTTGTAAATGAGCAACTCCACATCCTTGAGCACCTTCAGGGAAGACTCCACCGCTTTTAAGTAGCGATCTGGCGTCCGCACCCGCGCCACGAAATGCCGCCATGTATCGGTGGGTTCCCATGCGTCGAAACCGTTCACCGCGACGTCCGCGAGCGCCACCCGGTCATTGTCATGAAGGATGTCCGCCGTGCCACCGCCGAAGTGGGCGTCGAGATCCAGGATGCCCACGCTCCCCACCTTCCCAAGCGCCTCCACTGCCGCCAGCGCAAGCCCATTGATGGTGCAGAACCCGGTCCCGTAATCACGCCCCGCATGATGCAACCCGCTCGAAAGGCTTCCGGATCGGCCCGTGCGCAGCGCCTCATTCACCGCATCGCGCATTCCGCCGGTGCTTGCAAGAATGCTGGCGAACAGGGGCGCGGACCAATCGCCCACCTCCAGATACCCGCGCTCGTCGAACAGGCTGCGCAGTCGCTCCTCGGTGTGCACCGCCGCCAGTTCCTCGCGCGTCGCCGGCGAGGGCGCGACCAGGCGCACATTCCCGGCAGCCCCGGCCCGGATTCTTGCCGCCACGATTCCCGATTTGGTCACCGTCTCGGAGAGCCCTTTCACCACATAATTATCGCTGTAGAACACCGTGAGAGGCTCGCCTTGAGTTGGTTCATTGCTCATACGTTTAGTTTTATATTTAGCGAACGAATGGAGCAAATCCGCTTTGCGTCATAAAACCGGCCGTTCGGGTGCGAACCGCGCCCGCGTGTTGCACACCGCACCGGGCTCTCCTAGCCTCCGCGCCATGTCCCACCCCACCCCTGCGGCGACTGCCGCGCTGCTGCTGGCCCTGATCCTTGCATGCAACCAAGGGCGGGCTGCGTCCTCCGAGACCGGCGCCGAGTTGTGCAGGTTCTGCGCCCACTCGCAGCTGGCCGCACCCGCCTCTCCGGAAACCCCGGACTACCGCAAGTACGCGCCCGACCGGAAGGTGGACATCCTCCACCTGCTTCTCGACATCACTCCCGACTTCGATCAGCGCACGATCCGCGGCACGGCCACGCTTCGCTTCAAGCCCATTGCCATGCCGCTTGAGGAACTCCGCCTCGATGCCGCCGACCTCCGCATCCTCTCCACCCGCAGCAGCGAAGCCGGCTTTCGGCAGCACTCCGACGACCGGGAGATCGTCTTTCATTTTCCCACCCCGATTCCAGCGGACCGCGAAGCCAGCGTCACCATCGAGTACTCGGCGGAACCCGTGAAGGGCCTGTACTTCCGCACCGAAGCCATGGGCTATCCGGAGACTCATCTCTGGACCCAGGGCGAACCCGATGAATCCCGCCACTGGTTCCCGTCCTTCGACCATCCCACGGAGAAGTTCACAAGCGAGATCATCTGCCATGTGCCCGCCGGAATGGTCGCGCTTTCCAACGGCCGCCAACTCAATGCCGATGCGGATCCCAGCGGTCTCACGGCCTTTCACTGGCTTCAGGACAAGCCGCACGTGAATTACCTCATCACCCTGGTTGCGGGAAGACTCACCAAGCTCTCCGACACCCACCGCGACATCCCCCTCGAGTTCTGGACCATCCCCTCCGACGCCGCCCACGCGCAGAACACTTTCCGCCATACCAAGCGCATCATGGAGTTCCTCGAGCGCGAAACCGGCATTCCGTATCCGTGGGCCAAATACGCCCAAGTGACGCTGCGCGACTACCACTTTGGCGGGATGGAAAACACCAGTCTGACCACCCTCAACGCGCGCACCCTTTTCAGTTTGGAAACCGAGAATCTTTTTGAAAGCGACAGCCTCGTCGCACACGAACTCGCCCATCAGTGGTTCGGCGACCTCGTCACCTGCAAGGACTGGAGCCACCTCTGGCTCAACGAAGGGTTCGCCACCTTCTACGACTGGCTGTGGCAGGGCGACTTTTTCGGACGTGAGGAGTTCCTCTGCGAACTCCACAACGCAGCCAAGAACATCCTCTCCAACTCCTCGGAAACCCGTGGGATCGTCTGGCGCAAATTCGATAAACCGCAGGAGATGTTCAATTACCTCGCCTACCCCAAAGGCGCATGGGTGCTGCACATGCTCCGCTCCCAGCTTGGCCCCGACCTCTACCGGCGCTGCATCCACACCTACCTCGAACGCAACGCCTACTCCAACGTCACCACCGACCAACTTCGCTCCGTCATCGAGGAACTCTCGGGCCGCAGCTTCGACCGCTTTTTCGACCAATGGGTCTACGGCGTCGGCGCCCCGGCCCTGGACGTGAGCTACAGCTGGGACGAGAAGACAAAGCTCGCCAAGGTCTCCATCAAGCAGACCCAGAAAATCACCGAGGACGCGCCGCTCTTCCAATTCCCGCTGACTCTCCGATTCAAGACCAAGAAGGCACACACCGACCACGTCGTGCAGGTTCTCGCGAAGGAGGACGACTTCTTCATCCCACTCGCCGCCGCACCGGAAGTGGTTCGCATCGATCCGGACTACACCCTTCTCGCCAAGGTCTCCTTCAAGCCAGCGCGTCCCATGCTCCTCGCGCAGCTCGCCGATTCCGACGATCTCATCGGCCAGCTTCACGCCCTCGATCTCCTCGCTGAGAGACCCGACAAGGAGGTCGTGGCCGCGATCCGCGCACTCCTCGAGAGCACGAGTCACTACTCCGCACGCGCGCAGGCCGCAGAACTTCTTGGGAAGGCCCGTTCCGAGGAGTCCCTCGCAGCCCTGCAGGCATTCCTCTCACAGCCCGACGCCCGCGTGCGCAACGCCGTGGTCAAGGCTCTCGGCAACTCGCTTGAACCGGCTGCACGCAAGGCGCTGGAGAGTGTCATGCGTTCCGAAAAAAACCCGGGCATTCTGGCATCCGCGCTGCGCGGGCTCGCTCCACACGCCGGTGACCCGACACACGACCTGTTCATCAAAGCCCTCGGCTCCCCTTCTTATAACGAGCGCACTGCGGAGGGCGCCATCTCCGCCATGCGGACGCAGGACGATCCCTCCTACGTTCCCGCACTCCTCGACGCGGTCGCCGACCGACAGAAAAGCTGGCCCACTTCGACGCTCGCTTCAGCACTTGAGGCCCTTGGCCGACTCCAACGCAACGAGACCAACAAGGATTCCGTGCGCAAGGTCCTCCTCGAGCACCTCACCAATCCGCGGGAGCGCATCCGCACAGCCGCCATCGCCGCACTCGGCCACCTTGAAGATCCACGCGCCATCCCTGCTCTGGAGACCTTCTCCACAGCCAGCCCATACAAACCCGAGAAAGCGGCAGCCGACACCGCCCTCGAAAAAATCCGCGCCGCCCGCCGCCCTGTGGAGGAACTCACTTCGCTGCGCAAGGAGGTGAGCGAACTCACCAAGACCAGCCGCGACCTGCGAAAAGACGTCGAGTCCCTCCAGAAAAAACTCGAGAGCTCGCAACCTGCGCCCCCAAAAAAATCATCCGTACAGGACTCCGCAAAACCCTCCGTCCAGAGCACGTCTCCCCAGAACCCAAGCCCGAAGAAAAACTAACCCCTCCCATGCGTTCGCACCACTTCCTCCCGCTCCTCGCGGTCCTCCAGATCGGATCCGCAACGCTCATCGCTGCTGATTCCGCTGAGTTTCCACCTGCACGCCGCGCGGTGGAATGCACGCCGCGCAACGGGATGCCAAACCTGTTCGCGAAAGCCTCGGCGGGCCGGGGTGATATCCGTGTCGCCTATCTTGGAGGCAGCATCACGGCTCAGCCTGGCTACCGGGTGAAGACACGCGCCCATCTTGCCGCGCAATATCCGGACTGTACCTTCCGTGAGATCCACGCCGCGATTGGCGGCACGGGCAGCGACCTTGGTGTGTTCCGCATCGACCACGACGTGTTCCCGCAAAAACCCGACGTGCTCTTCGTCGAGTTTGCAGTCAACGACGCCAGTGCGCAGCCGGCCGAGATCGTGCGTTCCATGGAGGGCATTGTCCGCAAAACCTGGCACGCATTCCCCCACTGCGATGTGTGCTTCGTCTACACCTTCACCGAACTCCTCCTCCCCGAACTCAAGACCGGCAACCTCAACCGTTCCGCCGCCGCCATGGAGGTTGTCGCGGACCGCTACGGAATCCCCTCCATTCACATGGGCATCGAAGCCGTGCGTCTCGAGTCCGAAGGCCGCTTGGTGATGAAGGGCGCAGAAGCTTTTCCCGAACGCGTCTCTGGGGACCAACTCAACACGCCCTCACCCCTCGCAGTCAACGCGGACGGCAAAATCCCGTTCTCTCCCGACGGCGTCCACCCCTTCCTGAACACAGGCCACAGGCTTTACACCGAGGCGGTCATCCGCTCCCTGCCGCTCATCCAAAAGGCGGGCGGCCAGCCCCAGTCCCATTCTCTTCCCGCACCAATCGACCCGCTCAACTACCAGAACACCGTCATGCTCCCGCTGGAGAAGGCCACTCGCACAGGCGCGTGGACAAAGCTTCCGGGTGATGACGGGCTCGGCAGAAACTTCGGGAGCCGTGTCGACAGCCTCTGGAAGGGCGAACCCGGCGCCGAGCTTTCCTTCCGATTCAAAGGCTCCACCGCAAAGATCTACGACCTCCTCGGGCCCGATTGTGGAAAGCTGGAAGTCCTCCTCGATGGCAAATCCTCAGCCCGCCAGCGCATCGACGGCTACTGCACCTACCACCGTCTTGCCACTCTCAGCATCGCCGCCGATGCGGATACGAATGCGGTGCACGACGTCACCATCCGCGTGCTCGCGGAGCCGGTCGACAAGGCTGCGGTGCTCTTCGAAAAAAACCGTGGCGACCTCCAGAAAAACCCCGCGAAGTACAACGGCAGCAATTGGTACGCCGGCGCGATTTTTCTGGTCGGCGAACTCGTTCCGTAAAACGCACACCTCATCCCTGCACACCACCCCATGAAAACAGCCACACTCCGAGGACTCCGATGGAACCTGCCTGTCATCGCCTGCATCTGCGGATGCATGGGAGCCTTCACACTCACCGCCCTCGCGGGTCCGAAGGACACCATGGAAAAGATCCACAAGTCGCTCATGGAAAATGACGACGATTTCCGCGAGATCGATGCGACACTCAACGCCACCTACAAGAAGCTGCTGGCAACCCTGCCCGCCGAACGCGCCGCGAGACTCAAAAAAGAACAACTCCAATGGGTCAAGGACTGCAGCGCGTCTGTGAAAACGGAAGGGCGTCCAACCAAGTACCTCTCCCTCGCATTCCGAAGCCGTCTTGAAGAACTGGAAGCAATGCTTACGGGTTCTGGCGCGAACAGTCCTGGCGCGAGCGACAGCACCGTCGCGTCGACTCCCGCCGCGAAGGATCCCGCAGCCGACCAGTGGCTCAAGAAGCTTCAGCATGCCGATCCTGAGGTCCGCCTTGAAGCCATCACAGTCCTCCAGACCTCCTTGGATCCACGCATTCCCGAGGCCTGCCTCCCGCTTCTGAGCAAGAAGGGGGAATCGGTGCGCCGGCTTGCAGCGCGAGCCATCGGCAGCCGCTGGCACCAGATCCCACGGGCTCGCATTCCGGTATTCACCAAAGCGCTTCTCGCCCTGACCCGCAGCGAAAATGATGGCCTCGCAAACATGGCGCGCCGCGGCATCGCACTTCTTGAGAGGCGTTACCAGGGGCCCATGGTTTCAGCGAGCCCCAGTGGACGCTGGATCGTTTACGAACGCTACAAACTCCCGTGCGTCATCGATTCTTCCAACAGCACCGAGGAACTTCTCGGCTATGAGAGCGGCTCCAATCTCAGCTGCTCATGGGGCAACGGACCTCTCGCGGATTCCCTCCACTGGAATCCAAGGAAAGACATGGTTGCCATGGACATGCTCGAGAGCCGCAGGAGTTCCTCCCTCTGGGTCTGGAGCGATGCCGCGGGCCTGCGCCAATTCACCTGCGACGACCTCCTCAAGGCGGCCACAACGAGTACCGACAACGTCGAAGGCGGCTTCGGCCAGACCAGCGAGTTCGTCGCATGGAAGGGAGACGCCCTCGAATTCAATTTCGAATACGCCACCTCCGCCGCCAACGCCGACACCTTCAGCCACACCATCCACTTTCGCTGGGACTCCGCCACCAACGCGCTCCGCATTCTCTCCCGAGAGAAAACCCGCAACTAAGACTCCATCGGCTCCTGTCGGGGAAAAGCCCCTGCCAATCTCGAACGGTCCCGAACTGCAGCCGCGCCCCACCGCGGTCAGTCGAGCGCCTTTTTCTCAAAGTCCGTCGGCGCCACCCATCCGGCCTTCAACGCTTCACCGCGCATGAAGCGTTCATAAAACCCCACGTGCCCCTTGTTCGCGTGCGGGTACTTGTCAAACACGTCGCCCCGCCCCTCCATGCGCGGATCCTCCTGCGCCTTGAGTTCTGCATGGAGCTGGGCCTTGAGCCCGACGATCCGCGCGCGCCCCTCCTCCTTCTGCGCAAGATTACTCACGCAATCCGGGTCCTTGCGCAGATCATAGAGTTCCTCCGCAGGCCGTTTTCCAAAACACAACGCCCAAGGCGCATCCCCCGCGTTCGCCCTGTGCGCATCGAGGATCAGCGACTTCGTCGGACTCGAGTCCACGTTCAAATAACCCGTCTCCGGATTGCACGCGGGCCAGCGTGTGGGCTCGAAGTTTTGCAGGAAAAGCACGTCGTCCTTTACGATGCCGCGGATGGGATAGCCCACGTCCCCGGGCCGACCGATGTCATGACGCTCCATGCCCACCAACACATGATCGCGCGCCGGATTCACGCGACCGCTCTTCTCCGATTGGAAGATATCCGTCAGACTCCGCCCCGGACTCGGCGCCATCCCGCTCTGTGTCCATGGGATTCCCGCGAGCTCGATGAAGGTGGGCGCGAGATCGATGAAGCTCACGTAATCCTCCACCACGCGGCCCGGACTGCGGATTCCGCGCGGCCACATCACGGCCAGCGGGACATGATTGGAGGCCTCATAAGCGCTCCCCTTTCCACGCGGGAACGGCATCCCGTGGTCGGAGGTCACCACCACCAGCGTGTCCTCCAGCAGCCCGCGTTGCGCGAGCTCTGCCAGCATCCTTCCGAGATGCCGGTCGAAGTGCTCCACCTCAAACGCATAGTCCAGCATGTCGTTGCGGACCGTCTCATTATCGGGCCAGTAAGCGGGCACCCGGTCGATGTCCCCCAGCGCCTTGCCGCCCTTCGCCACTCCCGAGCCGAACTCGTAGCCGCGATGCGGTTCAATCGCCCCGCACCAGAATGCCCAAGGCCTGTCCTTCGTCGTCGTGTCCAGAAAATCGCTGAAGTTCGCGGCGTAATCTGCGTTCCCGATCCCGCTCGCTGGCGGCTCCGCCTTTCGCGCATTGAATGCGCGCCCCGTCATCTGGCGTGGTTGTCCCGCCGCATCCTTTGCCACTCCGGGCCCCCATCCCTTGGTCGTATGGCCGACAGTCCATCCGTTCTCTGCAAGCGCCTCGCCCCAGCCTTTGAACTCCGGCGGGAAGTAACAGATGTGGTTTGCGGCCTCCTTGAGCTGCCATGAATTGCGCCCCGTGAGGATGCACGCACGCGACGGCGCGCACTTCGCATTCGGCGTGAATGCGTGCGTGAAGAGCACCCCCTCCTTCGCCACACGATCGAAGTGCGGCGTCTTCACCCAGCGCGTTCCGTACGCCCCTGCATGCGCGCCCCAATCATCCGCGATGGCGAAGAGGATGTTGGGCGAGCGCCCCGCAGCCTGCGCCGAAGCGCCAGCCGCGAGCACCGCAATAATCCAAAGGAACCCCACAAACGGTCTGCGAGCTTCTGCGTTCATTCCCCAATCCTAGAAATCGCGCGGGCCACAGGCAACCCGTCCTCGCCCCAATTCTTTACTCCTTATTCCTTACTCCTTACTTCCTCCTCTTTACTCTTTACTTCGACTCCCCCCTTCCCCCTCTCCAATCTGGCTCGGGTACCCGTACCTCTCGAACGCCGGCCTCCACGCCGAGTAAATGCGCCGCATCAGCTCGGGATCCAGCGTGTGCCGGTTCTTGCGATGCGCTTTGAGGTCCGGGAGTTGCCCCTCGATGCGCGGCTCGACCTGCGACCACCCCTCCATCCCGAGCTCCGCATAAACGCGCCGCATCTCCCCGAGAGGATCCGCCTCAAGGCTTTCAAAGCGGACCTCGCAGAGCCGCCCCGCGGGGATCAGATGCTTATCCTGCTGATACCGCTCAAAGCAGTCCATGTATCCGCCAAGCACATCCGCCTCGAGTCCATCCCAACTCGCACGGCCCAGCCCATTCACGGCGGCCATGGTGTGCCGCAGATGCACCGTCGAAGAATAGACTGCGTACGGTTCCCGGCAGACATGCACGAAGCGCGCACCGGGAAACATCTCCAGCAAAAGCGGGATGCGCCGCGTGTGCGTCGGCGACTTCAGCACCACCGGACGATTGGCCCGTAGCGTCAATTTTTTCAGGAAATACAGCAGCGCCTCCTTCCACTCCTGAAGCTCCTCGGGAGGCAGCCCGCCCGGCTCGAAGTACCCCCTGTATACTGAGGAATCCTGCGGATGCACCGTCATCAGGTAGGGCGAAAGCAGCGTCATCAGCATCAACGCCGCCTCGTCCTCCTGGGGCAGCCCCCAACCCGCCGGCATGCTGTCCATCGGCCGCGTCTTGGGCACCATGTGCCCGGTCAGCCGTGTCACCCACTGTTCCGTGAGCAGGAAATGACGCGGGGCGAGCACTTGGTACAAATTCGGGAATGTGAGCCCGGGATCCAGCGCCATGAGGTTGTGCAGCAGCGTCGTTCCGCTGCGCCAGTGCCCGAGGATGAACACCGGCGGATGCTCGAGCACAGTCCGCGCGATGCGCCGCTCGAAGACGAGCGACTCGAGCAGGTTCGCGAGCGAGTTGACCGGCGCCAGCGCCGTCACCGAGAGGATCCGCAGCCAGTGTTCCCAGCTGAGCGGTGGGCGGCTCGCCAGCAACCGCAGCCACACCCCAAGCGACGCCCCGTGCCACACACAGAGCGGGGCTTCTGATGCTGAAGATGCTGAAGATGCTTCCTTCGTGGTCGACACGGGATGATCTAAAACAGGGCGCTCAAAGGGGGAAGTCGCCGCCACCCTCACACCGGAACACCACCGCGCGCGGCCTCCGCATTGTGGGGTTCGGCGTTGCGCAGCCACTGAGCGCCCACGCGCGGATCCGGGAGCGCGGCGAACAGATCGGTCAGTGCCGCGCGATAGGTACGAAACGGCGGGAGATCATCCGCCTTCGAAGGCTCCAGCACGCAGGTGTTCAATGGCAGCGCTGCGTGCGGCAAGCCCGGCCGCCAGTGATGCACGCCATGATAGGGCTCGTGGAGAAGCGTGAAACTGATGAAGCGCGCCAGCCAGCCCTCGGCCACGATGCTGCGGGTGGACGCACTCACCCCCGCACCACACAGCCCCACGTGCTCCACGTACTTGCGCAGGCTCTGCATGTTGCCGGCCAACAACGCGGGCATCAGGTACATCCACAGCAGATACCGCCAACCTCCAAAGACCGCGCAGCATGCAAGCACCGCGCCCCACACCAAAACCACTGCCGCCAGTTCCAACCAGATCCGGAGCCGGACCCTGCGGTTGCGGATCGGCGATCCCGCTCGCAGGAAGGTGCGCAGGAACAAGCACGGCGTGAACAGCAGCCCGAGTGCGAGTTCGAGCACCGCCGCCCCCACGCGAAACCAGCGCGGCTTGTACGGATGCACAAAGGGCCACAACTCCTCGTCGCGCTCGGAGGCAAGGTTCGCGTGGTGGGACTGATGCGCCGCGCGGTAGAGGCTGAAGCTCATGAGGCTCCCAAGCCCAAGAATGACGCCATGGATCTCGTTGAAACGCCGGTTGCCATGCAACGACCCGTGCGCTGCCTCGTGAAGCCCGATCAACTGGCCATGCATGAGATGACTGGTCACCACCGAAAGCGAAACTACCAGCCACCACCACCCCTGCTGGACGCCCAACGCCAAGGCCACTTCCGAGAGGATGAAAAGCACACCCACCACGTGAAACGCAGAACGCGCCAGCCATCCCGGTGCACCCGCCATGCCCGCCATGTGATCCGCGCTATTCATGCGAACGCGAATCCCTCCGAGCGCCCACGCGATGCCTCGTGAAGCCCCATGAGTCCATGGAAAGCCGCGCTGTCCATCCATGGGACATCACGGTCAGCGTTGTCTGTGGACGCAGTGCTCATCGGTTTCAATCCAGGGAGTGCGAGCCCTCTGTAAGGCCAAACGCACTAGTTCGCCATTAGACTAAGCCTCTCCTTCTCTGTCCAGACTCGTCCCCGCCAGAGGGTTCCAAATCAAAGATGTCATTGAGACTCAGCACGCATCCGTGAGCGAAGAATGCCATGGGCGGCATGGCACCGCCGAAAAACGGGTGCGCAGCTCCGGGCACGGATCCCCTTTTCAAACAGTTCGGAGCGCCCGCTCACTATCCGGGCGGTTTGGTTTTTTTGCCGCTAAAACTCAGGGGAGCGGAGGCGCAGATTGCTGCGCGGAGTCAGGCGCTGTCCAGCAGCGCGGCCTGACCACATTTTTGGCGAGACCCACGCACTCAAGCCCGCGGATCACCCACCATGAGAGGTCGAATTCATACCAAAGATGCCCGTGGGATGCCGACACTTGCTCAGCGTGATGGTTGTTGTGCCATCCCTCGCCGTGGGCAAGCAAGTTAACGAACCAGTTGTTCCGACTATTATCTGTTGTTTTGTAATTCCGATAACCCCACAGGTGCGAGATGGAGTTAACGGCCCATGTGCTGTGCCAGACGAATACCGTGCGCACAAAAACGGCCCAAACTAAAAGGCTGCAGCCTAACTGGATGGAGCCGGCAAAAGTTCCTGTTCTACACCACCCAATCGTGCAGCCACCGACAAGCCACAGCACGGCGTGCAGAAAATAGATCCAGAACCATAAAAACTCCCTTTCAAGCCTCGCGTAGAATGGATCACGCAGAAGATCGCGGGCATAGACTTCAAAATTACCGACTTCATAGAACTCGCGGTTGCGCAAAAACACCCAGCCCACATGCCCCCAAAAGGCGCTTACAGACGGGGTGTGGGGGTCCGGCTGCTTGTCCGCATGTTTGTGGTGCAACCGATGAATCGCCACCCAGCGTGCGGGCGAGCCTTGGAGCATGCAAAGCCCCAGCAATGCCAACGTGTGCTCGAGCCATTTGGGGCAGGAGAAACCGCGATGCGTCAGCAGTCGATGGTAACCAATATTGATCCCCATCAATGCAAACAGGAAAATGCTGGCAACACCCATCACCACCCCTGTGAAGCTATAAAACCATGGGATGAAGGCTAGGAAAGCCAGCACGTGCACCAACCCAATGACAATCAATTGGTGCTGATCAATCCGGATGGGTCGGACCGACTCGGGGATTTCCAACCGATCGCTGCGACCACGGGTGGTTGCAGCAATTTCAGTAATTGAACTTTCCACAAGCTCCTCCCCCTTCCGGGAGTCCGGCAATTCGCTTTCAACGCTCATTGATCAGAATACGCAATCTATACGGGCAACGACGGGCGAACTGAACCTGTTTTCCGCCCCTAGCTTCTTCCAATAACCTATGGCGGCAACCAAGTTCATAGCTAGCAGTGAAGCGCTGTCACGGCCAAGCCCAAAAGGTTGCCTCCGTGAAGGTTCAGCAAACCGCTCAGGGCTGCGCCGGGCGGCTGCAGGTGAGTTTTAGTCTGGCATGCTGATGGGTTGGATTTGTTTCAGGGGAAAACTCCGGGAGCTAGGTGGAATGGTGCCTTCAAAGACTCGCGGATCCCCTTCATCTCCCCGGCTCGAGACGCTCTGCATACCATGTCCACAAACGCCGCCATACGCGCCTTCTGGCTGCGCCGGTAGCCTTTCAAAGTTTGTCAATAAATCACCCGGCTCTACTCGAAATGTGTTGGGAAGCGACGTCGCAATGTCGTCGGAGACATACTTCATATTCCTCTCGTCGATCTCTCCATTCGCGCCGAGTTCGCCCATGCGAATGATGCCTACGCCTGATGATTGGTAGTCTTCACTCTTAAAGGCATAGCCATTTGTAAAAATCTGCACATTGCCGAGAGAAGTCCAAGTCCAGCCGAGTGGCGCAGAAAAAGGAATGGAGTCTTCGTCAAGCTCTGGCGTGACCGAGACATCACCCGAGCGTCGATTCGCTGAAAGCTCAGTTCTCGCCGCCAAAATTCGCTCCAGAAAAAAAGCGGCCGGTTCGTCGGTTGGGTCTTGATCCACCAACTTACCTTTAACCGCCAGTTGAAGCACCATCTCCCGCATCTTCGCCACTGCATCGGGCGCATCAGCGAACAGCTCGAACTTCTCGAAAAAGGTTTCCAGATTCATGCGTTGTTTTCCTTTTCGTCACGGCGTCCACACAGTCCGCGGCAGGTTTCAGCGCGGCGCTGCAGTTCGACAAAGACGCTGAAGCCCAGATGCGCCTGTCCTGGCGACCATCCGCGACGAGCCGCCACCCGTGCATTGGATCGCGCCCTAGTCTGCATGGCCAACCTCCCTCACGAGTTGTTTGAGGAAGCGTTCCATCTCCTGCTTCTTTGGCATCTCGACGGCGTAGCGCGAGACAAAGAGCTTGTTGGAGAGGTCGCCCAGAGCGAACTCCACAAGGGCCTCGTTTTTGCGGGTGCAAAGGAGGATGCCAACGGGGGGCTGGTCGCCCGGCGTCATCTCGTGCTGTTTGTAGTAGGCGACGTATGTGTTGAGCTGACCGAGGTGCTCGTGGGTGAATGCGGTCGTTTTGAGTTCGACCAGCACATGGCACTTGAGAACCCGGTGATAGAAGACCATGTCCACGAAGAAGTGCTCGTCGCCCATGAGGATCCGCTTCTGCCGCGCCTCGAAACAAAAGCCGTGTCCCATTTCGAGGAGAAAATCTTGGAGGCGATCCAACAAGGCGTCTTCGAGGTCCGACTCGCCCATGACATCGCGGGAGCGCAGGCCGAGGAACTCGAAGATGTACGGATCGCGGATGATCTGGCCTGGATGGAGGGGCTCCGCCTTGGCGTGGGTTTGGACGGAAAGCCTGCCTTTGTCTTTTGAAAGGCCACTGCGCTGGTAGTAGAGGCTGTCGATCTGGCGGCGAAGTTCCCGGACGGACCAGTTGCCTCGGATGCACTCCAACTCGTAGAAGCGGCGCTGGGTGTCGTCTGTAATTTGGATCAGCTCGGCAAGGTGGGTAAACGAGAGGCGCTGAATCAAAGAGGGAGTTGCCTCGGCGTTTTGAGATTCGGGAGTCAGTGACTCCCGAATGAGCGCGGACAGGTCGGAGGCCAGTGGCAGGATCGAGTCCGCCCCCGAGAGAGATTTGGGAGTCACTGACTCCCAAATTCGGGGATAGACTTGGTAGAACTGGCGATAGCGGCGGAGTTCACGCGGTGTGACTCGGGGCAAGCCATGGGCTCCAAGGCGTTGCGAGAGAGATTCCATCAGGCTTTCGCCATAAAGTGCCCGGTCGCGCCCCTGCTGCTCAAACTCGACAATGCGATTCCCGATGAGCCAGTTCCGCAGGGTCAGCCCGACATTGACGGCCTTGACTGCGAACTCGCGCGCCTGCTGGTGAATCTGAATGATCGAGACGACCAGCGACTCGAAGTCGCCCTCAGAGGCAGGCTTTTTTGCGATTTTCCGCTTCATCGGTTGAGTGCGTCCAGGAGTTGGGCCTTGAGCAGGGACCGCGTCTCGGCGATCTGTGCGAGGAGCTTCTCGTATTCTGGCAAAAGGTGGTGCACATCGCCGGGGCCGGTGTCGGTGGAATGCGGGTTTTTGAGGTCGAGGTTGAAGTTGCCGGCTTTGATCTGGTCGATGGAGACACGCCAGGCCCGCTCATTTTCCACGCGGGAGGCAAAGCCGTCGGCTTCGTCGCCCCACCACGCGCGCTCCGCCTCAAATTCCTCGATGCGGATGGGTTTGCCCTTGTTGTAGCTCTTGGCTCCGGGCGGATAGGGATGCTCGTAATACCAAACCTCCTTGGTGGGCGCCCCCTTGGTGAAAAACAGCAGGTTGGTGCGGATGCCGGTGTAGGGATTGAACACGCCGTTGGGCAACCGGACGATCGTGTGGAGGTTGCACTCGGTCAGAAGCGCTTCCTTGATGCGGGTCTTGACGCCCTCGCCAAAGAGGGTGCCGTCGGGCAACACCAACCCCGCCCGTCCGCCGGGTTTGAGGATCTTCATGAGCAGCACCAGAAACAGGTCCGCCGTCTCCCGGGTGCGGAATTCAGCGGGGTAATTGGATTCGATGCCGTCCTCCTCCATGCCGCCGAAGGGCGGGTTGGTGACAATCACATCCACGCGTTCCTTGGGGCTCCAGTCGCGCAGGGGGCGTGCGAGGGTGTTGTCATGGCGCACATTGGAGGGGACATCAATGCCGTGCAGGAGCAGGTTGGTCATGCACAGGACATGCGGGAGGTGCTTTTTCTCAATCCCGCCGAAGCACTCCTGGATGGTGCGCTCGTGGGCCTCGGTCTTGGCCTGCTTGCGCAGATGTT
The DNA here is from genome assembly GCA_945861435.1 of Chthoniobacter flavus. Taxonomy (GTDB): domain Bacteria; phylum Verrucomicrobiota; class Verrucomicrobiia; order Chthoniobacterales; family Chthoniobacteraceae; genus CAIURC01. The sequence continues at coordinate 16,498 of CAMAUX010000079.1, forward strand.
CGATGGCGCAGACGAGAAACCCGCCGGTGCCACAGGCAGGATCAAGGAGGGTCTCGCCCAGCCGGGGATTGACCTGCTCGACGATAAACTGGGTGACGGCACGCGGGGTGTAAAACTCACCGGCATTGCCCGCGGACTGGAGGTCTTTGAGGAGCTTTTCGTAGATGTCGCCGAAGAGGTGGCGGTCATCGGAGGCATTGAAGTCGATGCCGTTGATCTTGTTGATGACCTGCCGCATCAACGTGCCGTTCTTCATGTAGTTGTTGGCGCCATCAAAGGCGGCCTTGATGAGAACGACGATCTCTCCGCTGCCCGAGATGGTCTTGAGTTTCGGGAGCAGCGTGTTGTTGACGAAATCCAGAAGGGCGTCGCCGGTGATGCCTTCTTCATCGGTGGCCCAGTGGACCCACCGGAGTTCGCTTGGGAGCGGGGACCGGTAGTTCTCGCGCACGATCTCCATCTCCTTTTCGCGGTCATCGAAGATTTTCAGGAAGAACATCCAGCCCAGCTGGGCCAGGCGCTGCGCATCGCCATCGACACCGGCGTCTTTGCGCATGATGTCCTGAATGGTTTTGATGAGATTGGAGACGTTGGGCATGGGAATTAGCGTTTGTGAAAGCCGTTCATGACGTAGTTGAGGGCGGCGCCGTTTGCGGGGGCGACGGCAAATTCTTCGCCTTCGCTGTCTTTTTCAGAGGCAATGGAGCGGGTATGCCACAGACGGGTGTAGAGCTTGACATCGCTTCCGTAGGCAGCTTTGAGGCACTCGAAGATTTCGCCTTGCTGGCTTCTTGTGGCCGCAAGCAACGCCGCTTCGCGTAATTCGCATTCGTCCAAGGCATCATCGAACTGATCGGCCTTACCCTTTGCCGCTAGGATACCCAAGGCGAGGGGGTTGATCTCGAGATTCTCGGCCAGGTAATCGAGCGGCGTTTCTGGGTCCTCCTCCCATGCCAGGCCACAGAACTCTTGGTAGATTTGGGCGAGTGCGACGAGGTGGAGTTGCGCTACGGTGATTTCGAGAATAGTTGCTCCGTCCTCCACGCCATCAGGATGCAAATGGCCCCAGGCTTCCTTGGCCCAGTCCAATTCATGGCCGTCGACCCAAACATTGAACATTTTGGCGGCTGCCTGCTCCATTTCTTCCCAGCTCCTCTCTCTAGCGTCACTCATCAGGCAGCTTTCTGGTAAAGGGCGGTTTCGAGTTCGCGGATGGCGGCGAGATAGCCGTCGCGTCCGCCGAAGAGTTTGACGATTTCCACAGGGGTGCCGTGGGCGGTGAGCGGGTCCACTTTGAGAATCTCCAGCGACTCCACGCTGGTGATGCCGCTGTCAGCGTATTTCTGAAGCAGCGCATCGAGGACGGCGCGGGCCTTGTCGCCATACTTGGCGAAGACGTTGCGCTTTTTCACCTTCTCGGCCCGCTCCTTCCGCGTGAGCGGCGGCGCGTCGAAAGCAATATGGCAGACGAGATCGAACGCGTCGTAGTCGCGGCCCACTTGCTCGGCGAGTTCATCGAGGAAGACTCCCTTGGCGGCGAGTTCCTCCAGGATGGCCTGCTTCTTCTCAGCGTCATTCCAGACGGTGAGGAAGGCATCGAGGGAGGCGTAGGCTTTGCGGACGGTTTTGCGGGAGTAATCTTTGAGCGATTCGGTGATGAGCTTGCCGTGTTCGTCGAGGTATTGGACGCGCTCGGTAGCGACGCGGACTTCGACGTTGTTCACGTAGTATTTCGTGGGGACGGGGCCGGGCGGGTCGCTGATGACATCCGAAGGCTCTTCGCGGACGACACTGCTCGCGGAATCCTCGTCGGGCGGGACAACGGAATCCTCGTCTCTCGGCTCGTAAATCTGCACGGGATCACCGTCGAAATTTGGGTCCGCAAAGAGGGCGGTCGCCCGCCGGAAGTCCATGATGGTGAAGAAGAGCTTGTTGTAGTCCTCCCGGATCCGTGTGCCGCGCCCGATGAT
>CAMAUX010000080.1 GCA_945861435.1 Chthoniobacter flavus
TGTTGTGAGGTTGTGAGGTTGTGAGGTTGTGAGGTTGTGAGGTTGTGAGGTTGTGAGGTTGTGAGGTTGTGAGGTTGTGAGGTTGTGAGGTTGTGAGGTTGTGAGGTTGTGAGGTTGTGAGGTTGTGAGGTTGTGAGGTTGTGGACGGCCTTCACGGGCCTTCCCCCATCTGAATCGTGTGATTCCCGAACAGTGGTGGCTTCAATTCCACTTTCCGGACGCGCCGCATTGCATTGCATCGCATGGGTTGCGCCCCTCATCTCGCCCGCAGCCCAGCTTTCAGGGATGCAGAACGGCTCATTCCCCCCCCTCGCTGACTGCTCCAACTTGCTCCTTCTAATGCACCTGCCGGGACATTAGTCTTCTACCTGTCGGAACTCCTCCCTCCCACCCCCCGAGGTCGTGAACACCCCTCCTTCCCGCCCGTTGTTTTCATCTGCCTTGAGCCGTCGCTCTTTCATCACGGCTTCAACCGCCGCGTGCTTCGGCCTGCCCATGGGCAAGGCGGCTTTCGGGAGCGGCTCTGCGCCTCAGCGCAAGAAGCCCGCAAAATCCACCATCCTCTTCTTCCTGTGCGGGGGCGCTTCTCACATCGACATGTGGGATATGAAGCCGGAGGCGCCGATCGAGTATCGCGGCGAATTCTCGCCGATAGCCACCTCGGCTCCTGAGATCCAGCTCTGCGAACACCTTCCGCTGCTTGCCCGGCAGGCGCACCACTTTTCCCTGGTACACGGGGTCACCGATTACGGAAGGGCGACCGGAGATCACCACGCGGGCTATTATTACAACCTGACGGGCCATGCGCCGGACCCGTCCTTCAAGCTGCAGGGGAACGATCGGAGACCTCAGTCCACCGACTGGCCGCACATGGGCTGCGTCATTGGCGCTCAACGCAAGACGGCCGGCAAGCTGCCCAACGTGATCACACTTCCCCACAAACCCAGCAAGGCGCCCTACACAAGGCCCGGGCAGTTCGCGGGGCGGATCGGCTTGGAACACGACCCCTTTTTCTTGAACGGCAGCTCGGAGAGCCCGCTGAATTTCAGCGCCCCGACTCTCACGCTCAACGCCGATTCCACTCCGGGCAGAATCGAGGACCGCAAGGCGATGCTGGAGGCCCTTTCCTCGATGCGCAGGGAGCTCGACCACGACGAGTTTGTCCGCAATTACTCGGCCCAGCAGGCGCGCGCTTTCCAACTGCTCTCCGCCTCGGGCACCGCGGGCGCTTTTGATATCCGCTCCGAACCCGAAGCCGTGCGGAAGCGCTACGGCAGCACTATCAACGGCACCAGCCTGCTCATGGCTCGCCGCCTTGTGGAGGCGGGAGTCCCGTTCATCACCGTCTTTTGGAAGGAAAACGAAGCCATCGCAAACCGCTGCAAAAGCGCTGGTGGATGGGACACGCACGCTTCCAACTTCGACTGTCTGCGCGAGTATTTGCTTCCCGAATTCGACCGCGGCTTTTCGGCGCTCCTGGAGGACCTGCACCAGCGCGGTCTGCTCGAGGAAACGCTCGTGCTGGTCTCCAGCGAGATGGGACGCAAACCCCAGATCGGGGATCCCCGCTCCGGCGGACGCGGCGGCGCGGGGCGCGACCACTGGACCTCGTGCATGAGTGTCCTCATGGCAGGCGGCGGGATTCAGGGCGGCCGGGTGTGCGGGCGCACCGACAAGCACGCGGCTTACCCGGCTGAAAAGCCCTTTGGTCCTGAGGACGTCACAAAGACCGTCTACCACGCCATGGGCATCCACAATCTGGAGGCCACGGACTCTCTGGGACGGCCGTACAACCTGCTGGATGAGGGCAAACCGCTGCTCGATCTTTTTTCTTAGAAACCTCCCCCGGATGCTCGTCTCGGAGGCCCATCCACCTCCTCAAAAGGCCTGTCCTCAATGGCGCGGAGTTTAGGGCATCGCTCGCGCCTTGTGCATGGAGCACGGCAAGAAACAGGCCCCACATTTCCTCCGCGACGCCCCCATGCCGGAGGCATGAGTGGTAATAGCCGAGCGGTGACCGCAATCCGCAAAGCGGATGGCAGGAACCACCGGATCCCGTTTCCCCACGCGGCGCGCTCCGGCATGGGAGGGGAGAAGGACGCCTATGAGAGGAAATCTTGCCTGTCCCTACCGAGAGGAGAGAAGAGAAAAAGAAAAAGAAAGAAACGAGAGGAGAGAGAAATCTTGCCTGTCCCTACCGAGAGAGAGAGAAATCTTGCCTGTCCCTACCGGCTCTGTCCCTACCGGCTCTGCCTTCTTCCCGTCAGCATGCCGGAGGCATGAAAGCTAATAGCCGGTCGGTGAACGCAATTCGCAAAGCGGATGGCGGGAACCACCGGATCGCGTTTGCCCACGCGACGCGCCCCGGGAGGGTGCGCGAGAAGGACGATGATGAAGGACGATGATGAGAGGAGATTTTGCCTGTCCCTATTGGCTCCTATCGGCTCCCGCCATGCCGGAGGAATGAAAGCCGGTCGGTAGTAGGAAAGATTGCCTGTCCCTATTGGCTAGGCACCGGGCGTGCCTCGTGTAGGGGGGCCGCGTAAGTAACAAGCGTTCTTCCCGTCAGCATGCCGGAGGCATGAAAGCTAATAGCCGGTCGGTGAACGCAATCCGCAAAGCGGATGGCAGGAACCACCGGATCGCGTTTGCCCACGCGGCGCAACCCCGGGGCTGGAGCGCGAGAAGCGGTGATGGATGGAGATTTTGCCTGTCCCTATCGGCCCGTCCCTATCGGCCCAGTCCCTATGGTCCACCACTTCCAAGCGTCCCAAGAAGGAAGGCGATGCCGCTCACTTGCGAGGGGCCTTGCAGGCGTCGCTCCCAAATGCCACGGCGAAGCATCTTACCTCCGTGCCTTACCTCCGTGCTTGTCATCAATTGCACTTACTTAAGGGGATTCACCGTGGTTTTTTGGGACGACGATGGCGCGTAGGCGAGTGCCAGTAGTGGAGCCGACAGGGGCCGGAAACACTTTCTCGCATCATCGCCCTTCTCGCGCCCGCTTCCGGGGCGCGTTGCGTGGGGACATGGAATCCGGTGGTTCCCTGCGTCCGCGTTGCGGACTGCGATCACCACCGGCTAATCGCTCTCATGCCTCCGGCATGGGGAGGCGGATAGGTGGATAGGTTGCAAGGTTGGGAGGTTGGGAGGTTGGGAGGTTGGGAGGCGGGCGCTTTTTCTTTGTAAGGTCTCCTCAGCGGGTCGTGATCGATGCCTTCACCATTGAGCGGGGTCATTAGGGCGACACCGGGAAAGGGCGCAGCTTTTGAGCGTGGCGGGGCAGCCCATTGCGCATGCATGACTGGTGAGAGTGGCAAACGCCGTCCACCGGACCGCGGTTCGCGTTGTGCGGCTTGCCGCTTACAGCGCGCCCGTGCTGCACAGCCTTCTTTTAATGGTGCCCGCGAGTTTCTCGACGAGGGCAGCGTAGGAGACGAGTTCGGCCCGCCGTACAGGGGGGACTTCTTCCCACCATCCGTCGGTCACCGCCTCGAGCCTCAGTGCCCTGTAGCGCTGGAGGCATTGCGATAAGAGTCCCCAATGCACACGGACGACGTCGTTTTCCACACCGCTCCCCTGCACCATGTCGTTATTCAGCAGATTAATTGCCGCCCCTGCTCCGGTGAGTGCGGCTGACAGCCCTCCCTGATCCGACAAGGCGTGCTCAATGGTGCGAGCGGCCAGACGCTCCGCCGCAAGGCGCGCCAATTCCGGACGCGTGGCGCCCGTCATTACCGCGTAATGAGATATTTCGTAAAGCGCGGCATCACCCGGATCGAGACGGTACGCGACGCGCAGGTGCCAGTTGGCGGTGGCATCGAGATAGTTCCGGTGTGCTTTGCTGAGGGGCTTGTTTGAAACGGGATGCATGCGGGCCTCGTCCAGTTGCGCAAGGCGGTTGATTGCCCAATCCAACGAAGGTTGATTACGAGGACTGGTTTGCGCGGGAGGCAGTGGCTGAAGCTTGGATGGATGTTCGGAGGCGTGGCCCGCGTGCCAGTACTCGTGCATGGAATCCTTCATGAGGCGTGCCAGCAGGCATCCGTATGGGCTTCTTCTGAGCGCCATGGGGTTCTCGGCATCCGTCGGCTGCGCAGGCGCGGGACTGGGGTTGGGCCTGAGCGCGCCGCCGAGGCCTGCGAGGACCCAGAAGCCCGTTGCTGCAGCAATCCCTAGGAGCGAATACGGATGAGGCATCTTCCGAGGATCGTAAGTGAAGCACCTTGGAGGGATAAGCAGAGCAGCGACCCCCAGAAGGCGGCCGGATGCAAAGCTCCCATCTTGAACACCAGTCGGGGGGTGAGATCTGCGAGATGATAGTGAGGCAGGAGCAGCCAGAGGCACCGCAGTTGTGGGGATGGGTTTGCCGACAAGAGAGGCGCCAGCCACGAGGCGGCGATCAGTCCGCAAAATAAGAGACACGCTGGCAGCAGATACGCGACGACCTCGCCGGCACGGGTTCCGAGGGCCACACCGAGGGCGGAGAGAGGCACTCCGACGATCGTCAGCAGGGCGGCATATTGAGCAACCAGCACCAGCCATGATCTTGATTCGAGCGCGTCGCGCGGGGAGCAGAACGCCACGCTGAAAAGCGATGCGAGGGACACCAGCGCCATCAACCAGACTGCAACGGCCATCCCCATTTGGAGATAAAGCGTCCCTGCTCCGCTGCCTCTGGCTTTTAAGAACTCCAACAGTCCCTCGGTCCGCAACCTTCTTCCCAATACAGCAGATTGGAATGGGATCCATGTGAGGAGTGCGATCCACACATACATCCATGCGGCCTGAGCGCGTGCGGGCTGCAGGATTTGGGGCTGCTCCTCCCACGGGGTCAGGAGCGGCATCAACCAGACAAACGCGAACATCCCAGCCAGCAGCAGCCAGCAACTGCCGCGCTTGAGAAATCCCGCCAGTGATATCCGGAACAAGGGCAGATGCCGTTCTTTAGTGGTCATGGATTGCGCAACCTCCGGCAGGTGTCCGTCCACGAGCCTGTCTGTTGATCCGTATGTCGGAGCTGCCCGTGACTGAGTGTGAAAAGGGAGTCTGCCTTTTTCACAGACTCTAATTCGTGCAGCACCACCACGCGGAGCACGGAGGCGCTGGTGGCCGCCCAGAATGCAGCCACCACCTCGCGTGTTTCTGCATCCATTCCCGCGAGCGGTTCATCCAGAAATAAGAGGCTCGGTCCCGAAACGGCGGCCAGCGTCTCGGCGACAATGAGGAGCACCTTTTGACGGTTCCCGCGCGACAACTTCCCCACCGCGCAGTGCACATCGAGCCCAAGCCTGTCCACGAGATGATCACAGAAATCCAATGCCATGCCTCCGGCGAACCAAGCGTTGAAGAACTTCCGAGGGGATAGTTCGGCATCGAGTTGGAGTTGATCGGACACGTAATGAACCACGCCGGACACGCTCAGCCTCCCCCGCAGCATGGGATGGAGTCCCGCGAGGCTGCGCACCAGCGTGGTTTTCCCGGAGCCGTTGGGGGCGACTACCAAATGCAAACCAGCCTCCAAAAGCACCATGGAATGCGCCTCCACAAGGACGCGCTCCCTCGCCCTTCCCCAGAAGCTCCGGCGGTAGCCGAACTGAGCACCCGCCTCAATCCGCAAGCGGGGGCGCGGAGACGGGGATTGTCCTTGGAGGGCATCTGTCGGGATCGCTGGGGGATGTTCTTTCATCAGCATAGTACCGGCGGATTACTCGCCCACGTCCCAGAGATTATCCGCTGTTTTGGCGGAGGGATCGTACCGAAGAGACCCGTTCAGAAGGACTGGCGGCATCACGGTGAAATTCAGTGACAAGACCTCCCCGCTCAGGCCGACAACTATGGGAAGGGCAGACCATCCCTGTGGCAGATACGGACTGAGCTGTGGGGCGGTGACCGCGGAGATATCTGCAGTCGGGTTGTCAGCCATGTATGCGCGTTGGGCGGCGTACACGGCCTGCAGGGACAACCCGGCGTCCCGTCCCTTCCGCCAGTCGGATACCAGATGATAACCGAACCCAATCATGACGGTTAATCCGAGGATCAAACCCATCACCAGGCTGATCTCGAGCAGGGTGAAGCCGCGGCGGCGGCCACTGCCGGTTGTTGGGGGGTGGTGTGGCGTATTAGGGGTTGGGTTGTGCCTTAGCTTCGGCGGGGGAACTGGCTTTTACCTCCGTCTGCGGGTGAACCCGGATTTGTCCCGGCCGCACTTGCGGTAATTCGATCCGGCTCGGCACGCGGCTCTTTGGATTCTCATCGGAGGACTGAGCGGTGGGGCCGGGCTTTGCGGTTGAACCGTTCCCATCCACCGCCGCGGCCGGCACTGCTCTGCGTATCGCGAGGATCCGTGCTTTCTCTTCGGTGCGTGCAGCAGTGGCGCCCCCATTGGGAGCATCGGCCCGGACGGGCTTGCGCAGTTGCGGATCCTCCGATGGGCTGGTGTTTCCCAAACCGGTTGCTCCTCCTGGAAGGGGGCGGGGAACCATGCGTGTCTTCGCTGGGCGGCTTGAGGGCTCGGATGCGCGGAGAGGGGGCATCGCAAGCGCGGCGACTGCGATACTCAAGAAGGCGGCTGGGAGATGATGCATCATCGGGAATGGCGCGTTACTAACCGGCGTTCATCATCTTGGGACCCATCAGGAAAATGGGGAGCATGGCTCCGGAGAAGACCAGGCCGATCAGAACGACTGCGATAGCGAGGGTGATGAAATTAATAACCTCGGTGAAATCCGCCATGTAGGCCGCGGTATCCTCCTCATAGATATCCCGGAGCAGTTCGAGTTGCTGGGGAAGGGATGCGGACTTCTCTCCGATGCCGATCATGTGGATCACCTGCGGATCGAGGTCGGTGTTTCGGCGGATTGCCTCTGCGAAGGGAATTCCGGTGCCCTCATAGGTCTTGCTCGCGCGCATGAGGCCTTCATGGAGGGCGGTGCCCTCCATCACCTTGGCAGCCAGCACGGACGCGCGCGCGAGGTTGATCCCGTTGGCGTAGAGCATCTGCAGGGTGCCGACCCATGAGCTCTGCCGCAGCCCCATCACCAGACGCCGTAATAATAACCAGCGTTTCATCAGGATCCGCAGCATGCCCTGCCTGAGTTCCTGCGAGCGGACGAGGCCCAGTCCGAGGGCGCCGAGTCCGCCGATGAAAAAGGGCCACGTCCATTGCACCACATGGCTGAAGGAGAAGATCACCTTCGAGATGGGGTCCGGCTCCTGATGGATTTCCTTGATGGTTGCCTCGACTTTGGAAACCACGCTGGTCTGCGACCAGATGAAGAGGCCGATCTGGAATAGAATCACGAGCCCCGGTACGAGCAGGGCTGTTCGTAATTTACCCCGAAAGGTGCTCTCCGTCTTGATGCGGCGGGCGAGCGCTGAGAATGCCTGCCCCAACTGACCGGAATCCGCGCCCGCCTCGATGATGGCGAGGATGGTGCCGTCGAACTTCCGCTCCTTCGCAAAGGCCAGATGGACCGGCTGCCCGCTCTCGACCCGCTCCCGGATATTCAGCAAAGCGGACTGTAATTCAGGTTCGGGGAGGCCTTGGGAGTAATAAAGGAGAGCGTCCGCGGTGGTAATGTTCGCCTTCAGCATGGAGGCGAGGCCCCTGAAGAGCTTGATCTGGGCCTTTTGCGGGAAATTCCCAGAGGTTCCCTCCGAGCGGACGCGCGAGGACACCGGCTTGATCAAGGCGACGGCGAAGCCGCTGCGCGCCGCCATGCCTCCGGCCTGTTCGCGACCCGCTGCCTGAATCTCGACGTTCTTGGAAACGTGAGGATCTTTGAGGCTTCTGAGTGTGACCTGAAATAGCGCCATTGGGTGGGTGGCTGGTGATTTTTGGAATGGATCCTGCGCGTGTCAGGCAACGCCCCTCGGCTCGGTCGGCATTAGTCTGAGGCCGTCATATCGAGGACTTTTCTCAACGCATCGAGGTCGGTGCGCCCGTCCCGTAGTAATTTGAGTCCGTTGTCCCGGAGGGAGGGGAGCCCGGTCTCGCGGCGCACCCGTTGTTCGAGTTCGTACGGGGTCAGCTCGCCTTTGGAAACCGCGTCGCCGAGGGCAGGGCTGATGGGGAGGATCTCGAGGATGGCGGTCCGGCCGACATAGCCTCTTCCATGGCACTCGGTGCATCCCATTTTGTGATGCTGATATACCGCGCGCTCGGCCCATTCCGGCCCGAGTTGGAAGAGGCGGATCTCATGCGCGCCGACCCCCTCCTGCCGCTCCCTGCAGGCCGGGCACAGCAGTTTCACCAGTCGCTGGGCACATGCGGCTTTGAGGGTTTGTGCGATCTTCCAGCGATCCATTCCGAGTTGCTGGAACCGCTCGATGATCTGGGATGCGGTCGGCGTGTGAATGGTTGTGAGCACCTTGTGCCCGGTGATCGCGGCCTCAATGGCCAGCTCTGCGGAGTCGCGGTCCCTGACCTCGCCCATGAAGATCACGTCCGGATCACTGCGCATGAAGCTGGCGATCATCGGCTTGAACTCCGAGCTGTCGCGTAATTCACAATGGGTGACTCCGGCGATTTCATCCTCCACCGGATTTTCGAGAGTGAGGATGTTGTCCTCGGGCCGGTTCAACTGCCGCAGCATCGCATTGACCGTCGTGGATTTTCCCGAGCCTGTGGGGCCCGACATCACGATGATTCCGGAGGGGATTGCCAGCGCCTTTTCCAGTGCGAAGAGCGTTTCTGCATCAAAGGCGAGGGTGCCCATTCCGAGGCGTGCTTCGAGATGGGCCTTGTCGAGAAGGCGCATGGTCACGTGGTATCCGCGGAAGGTGCGGTGCCGTTCGTAACGGATGCCCACGGAGCGGCCATAATAGCTGGCGGTGAATCGGCCTGAGATGCCCGGGCGTTTGGTGCGTTCCTCAGGCGAGAGGCGCATGAGGTTGAGCAGAAACGCATCGATCCGGTTGCGCAGTTTGAGAGGCACCTCGACCCGGGGCCCGAGGTCGCCATCAATCCGGTAGCAATAGTGGCAGCTGATCTTCTCCGTCTTGATGTGGATGTCGGAGGCGTGCTGTTTGATGGCATCTGAAACCATCGCGGCGACCAGTTGGGCGATGGGCTCCTCATGCCGCTGGCTCACGGGAAAGTCCGGAATCTCTCCGGAGAACTCATCCACCTCGACCGCCTCCAGAGTCGCGCGGCTCGGACTGGAGCTGCTCGAAGCGGTCTCGATAATCCCCGAGATCTCGGAAGCCAGCGTGACAATCTTCAGCAGCTCCGCATTGGGAAAATGTGCCGAGCAATATTCGTCCGCCCGGTAATTCCACGGATTCGCGACCGCGACGAGAATCTGTTCCTCGCTGCGGCGGAGGGGGACGAAGAGGTCCCTCGATAAAACGGCGAGGTCGCAGGTCCGGACGAAGCTTAACTCGGCCATTGCCCTCACGCTGGCGAATGCAGGCAGCGCCGCGGCCTTTCCCACGGCGCCGAGCATTCTGGTTTTGGAGGTTTTGTGAACGAGGCTCTCGTCGGTAATAGGATCCACCGACAGGTGGGCCTCGCGCAGCTCGTTGAGGATGAGCTGCTCAATCGTCCTGTTGAACCTGATGTCGAGGTTCAGGTTCATGCGTCGCCGAAGTGTCGTTTCATCATTCCCCGCCACGAGGGCAGATCGAGCACGAGGGAAAACACAAATGGTGCCTCACCTGTAGCCAGCGCAGACAGCTCCTGTCTGATCCATGCAGCGGCAGCGAGCGCCGTGACCGGATTCAGCGCCGTGACATGCACGATGCTGGCCTCGCCCCCGAGCATGGACGGGCAGCCGAGCGACTCGCAGGCCGCGCGGGTGCGGACGCAGTGGCAATACAAACCATCCACCGCCCCGGGTAACATTCCAAAGCTCCAGAGCCGCACACGATCCCTGAGGCTTAATAAAAGGATTTTTTGCATTCTGGATACCTCCCCCTCGACGGCGTGTCCCTGGCGGTCGGCCAGCGTTTCGGCGGTGAATGCGATGAAATCCATTGTCGGATTTTCGGAATCGCAGAGGGTTCGTAGTCCGTGTTGGTAGGCGCCCAAAACCTCGTCTGCGGCGCCTGCTGTAAAGAAGCCGGCGTCATCGAGTCGCGCGGCGCAATATTTCCCGATGGCCTCCAGAACAAGGATCCACGCGCCAGGATCCTGCGGCGAATCTGAATCCGGGAACAAGGGGCGGAGGATTTTCTCAACAGGCATCGCCGTGTGATTTAAGGGCGAGTGGGTTTCACGAGCAGCGCCTGGGAGGCGGGTAATTCCCTGGGCACCACCCCTGCAGTTCTGGTTTTGAAGAAGAAGCCGCCCGTGGATTTCTTGCTCTGGCCGGGGGCGGGGCCGTCGTAAGGCAGGGGGAGGTTGTCGTTGGACGGATCGGCCTCGGGGAGGAGCGGCGTGCCTAATCCCGCGGGGTTCGTCCGGTTGAATCCTGAATTTGTACGGATCCGTTTACTCGTCTCCTGGGATGCGGAAACGCTGGAGGCATCATAGACCGTGGGCGTGATGATGAAGACGAGGCTGACCTGCTCGTTGCTTGTGCCCCTTGATTTGAAGAGGTTCCCCAGCAGGGGGATCGCGCCCAACACCGGCACCTTTCGGCTGCTCTTTTTCGAGCTGGAGTCGTAGAATCCACCGAGAAAGAGGGACTGCCCGCACGGGATGCGGCTGATGCCTTCCACGGTCGACTCACTCACCCGGGGGAAGACGTTGCCACTCTTCCCGGTGACCACATCGACCACGTTCGCCACACGCGGGCGCAGACGCATGCGGACGGTCCCGTCGGGAAGCAGGGTGGGGGTGACCGAAAGGGTGACCCCGATCTCGCGGCTTTTATCCGGCTTGTCCACGGAGCTCGCGTCCTCCTCATCGATCTTATAACGCACCTTGTCGGAGATGCTCTGGCCCGCGCTGGTTGCGGTGACGGTCGAGGTGATGACCGGAAACCGGTCCACGAAGGAGATGATGCCCTGCTCGTTGTCCTCTGTGATGACTGTGGGGCAGGACTCCTGGGAGACGAGGTCGTGCTCGCGCAAGGCCCGCAGGATGCCCTGCACGCGCATTGCATCAAAGACGATGCCTTGGCCGGTATTATCCACCTGGCTCGCATTCGCGGCGAGTTTGGCGGTGTCCGGGAGGCGGAACAGCGCGTTGAGACTCTGGCTGACGTTGAGCGGCACGCCCGCTCCGGGCCCCCCCCCGAGCGCGGAACTCCAGTCGATGCCGATGTTCGATGCCTTGGATTTGCGGACCCTGAGGATGCGGACGTTGATCGCGATCTGTTTCTTTGCCTTGTCGAGGGCGTCGAGGACTTCCCTCACTTTCCTGAGCTTCACGCTATTGTCGGTGACGAGGAGGGTGTTGGTTTTCTCCTCGAACTCGATCTGGCCCACATCGCGCGTGAGCATGGGTTTGATAATCCCCTTCAACTTCTCGAAGTCCGCGGGGCCGATGGGCGAGGCCGGTCCATCGCCTCCGCTGCTGCTGCCCCGGGAGGGAGTCGAGCCCCGGAGATATTTCAGCTGATAAGACATGAACTCGACTGGCAGACGGCTCATCTGCTGCTCGTTCATCAGGTGCACTGCCTGCCCCTGCCGATAAACAGTGAGCCCGTAAGCGACCGCCAGATCGTCCATCTGGCGGAGGGGATCGCTCAGCTTCAGGTGACCTGTGACATTATACTTCGGGTCGTTGAGTTCGTTATTTCTGAAGAACTGGAGGTCTGCACTCCGGGCAAGGTATTGGAAGAGTTCGTTGAGCGGCGCGTTCTCGATCCAATAGCCATCATCGGGCAACTCGGGTAATGCATGCGCCTTCGCGGCTGTGTCGCCCCCCCTGGAACTTGCAGCGGGCAGGGCCGGACCGTCTGCAATGTCGTCCAGCGGGTTGTTAAGCGCAGCCGCTGGAGAAGGTGGCGGAGTGGGGACGTCTTTCGAGGAGGGTGGCTGCGTTGTGGGGGGAGAGGGCGTCGCTGGGACTGGAACCGGCAACTCGAGAGCGGATGCGGACGCAAGCGCAGGGGCGGTCTTTGGTGCATCATCCGCAGTCAGGCTCGCAGTTGAATAAAAGCAGCTGAGATAGAGGAAACAGCGCATCCACGTACTGGCTGCTGCAGTGTTCCGTCCGGGTCGCGAAAGCGTCTGCAGGGGAGGACGGAGCGCGTCGGCTTTTGTGGGGAGAGATAGCATCATGGCCGTGGACTGTTTTGGGGTTCCATCGGCGTGAGCATCTCCCGCAATGCTGCTTTCCGCCGGTTGTCTTGCAGGGGTTCGAGGGCGAACTGCTGTACGAGATGATGCGACATTACTCCGGTCTCTTTCCGCGCGTTGTCCTTGAAAACGATCTGTGTCGGCCCCACCTCGACCACCTCTGCGATGAAGACCTCGCCCTTGAACGCTAGTTCCAGCGCGTCTCCGACAAAGACGTTGCGCGCCCCGATTAAAAACTCTTTGTGGGCGAGATTGATTCCATTGAGGCGCAGGGTTTGAAGCGCTTGGTTCAACGTCACCCGATCCGCCGCCCTCGCGATGGTTGACTGCGTGGATGCCGCCTGTTCTTCGACCGGAAACATCCGCAATCCAAACGGGCCGATGTTGCGCTGGCGCGCCCCGAGTTTTTGGGCGCGGTTATCAATTTCCCTCGCGGTGGGAAGTGCGGTGCTTTGCGGGAGCCACGCGGCGCTGCCGTATCCCACAAACAACTCGATGCGGCCTTGCTGCGGGAGTTTTGGCGGGGGCGCTGGAGTTTGAGCCAGTACAGCGCTTGAGCCGCACAGTAATAGAGCGGAGCTGATCTGTAAGATGCGCGTCTTCATTGAGCCGCCTCGTTTGCTTTCCAGCAAATATGAGTCATTTCAAAGGAGAGGCGTGCCTGCTTTCTCGGCTGCCCTTCGGAGTTCCGGGTCACCTTGAACTCTTCCAACAGGGACTGCGGCATGAGGGACTCCACCTGTAACAATGCCTCCTGCATCGGGCCGTATCCGCCCTCGAAGGAGCTCTTCACACGCGCGGCATCGACCTGCATCAAACGCCCAATCCTCCCGCGATCGAGGGTGAACACCATGCCCGTGCGCTCCAGTTCGATGCTTTGATAGCGGGATAGAATAGAGTCAGAAATCCGCGTGAAGAGTTGGTTGGGATCAGCCTGCAGGATGCGCTTCTGGCTCTCGAAACCTTTCCTCTTCGGCGCGACTTCGGCCTCGATCTCCTTGATGGTGGCAAGACGGGCCATGTGCTGCTCGTACTGAAGCTGTTTGCGTGCCCGCGCCTGCTGCAGTTTCTGGCTTAAAATCAGCACTGCTCCCAGGAGGACACAGTTGAAGAGGGCCGGCGTCGCCAGCCCGAAGCGGAGGATTTGTGGGGTGTAAGCGCTCATACGGCTTAGAACGGTTTCTCCGTGGGAAGTGCCAGAGGATCGCGGTCCTTGATGGTCTGCGTGACTGTCACCTCGAAGGTGTATGGGTAGGAGATTGCAGGGTCGCTTGCGGTGTCTGAGGAGCCAGCCGCTGCGTTGTATTTTGAATTCCGGCTCTGGTGATGGGTGACTGTGATCTGGCGCATGGGATCGGGGGTGTAACTGGGATCTCCAGTGACTTTTGCGACTCGCTCAAAGAGCTCGTTGAGACCCCGCTGTCCGTTCACGGCGCCGAGTAATTCGAGCAGATGCGCGCCGGCAGCGCCCTTGACAGTCCATGAGCGCACCATGCCTGTGAGCCCTCCGAGGGCGGTGCCTGCAGGAGATGCGGCCGGCCTGTTCGCGTCCACATGGTAACTGTAACTTTCCACGCGCGCCCCGGAATCTTCGGGGAAGAGCTGCAGAAGGAACTCCATGGCCACCCAGCCTCTGGATCGCGGGAGAAGGAACCTGTTCGTGACGTCGATCTGCTTTCTTTCCTCCAACAGCTTCACCTG
Source organism: Chthoniobacter flavus (assembly GCA_945861435.1). GTDB lineage: Bacteria > Verrucomicrobiota > Verrucomicrobiia > Chthoniobacterales > Chthoniobacteraceae > CAIURC01. Next base: position 13,894 of record CAMAUX010000080.1, read on the forward strand.
CATCGCCTCGGTGCGCCGGACCTCCATTGGGGAGAGGTTCCATGAGGGATGATTCATCGCCCGGAAGAGAGAGTAGAAGCCGTAAGCCGCCGTGCCGACCAACCCAATGACGACAAGGTAAATGACGACCGACGAGAGCCTCAGTAATTGGAGATCCCGCAGCGTGGGATACACAGCATCCAATTTTTGCGTGTCGAAGAAATTACAGTTCTTGAGCCAGCCGTCCCACAGGGCTGGGAAGGTCTGGGACTTGGTTAAGATGCCGCCTTCGGAACGCGCGGCGTCCAGAAGGTTGTGATCGTAGACCATGAATTCGGGGCGGCGTCCCGGGATGGGGTTGATGACCGCGAGGGCCGATAGATCCAGCGTTTCCCAGTGGATGGGCTGTCTGGTGAGGGAATACGCATCCAGATCGTTCTGCGCGGCGAGGAGTGCGGCCGGATGATCAGAAACCAGAAGGACCTTGGGGGGAGCGCCGCCTTCCTGTCCGAGGGTGGTGAGCTCGGCGCTCACCGTCATATTCCACGCAATATCCCCGAGGCCCGTGGGCACCAGCATGTTCCCGCGATGCAGGAGGGAGCGGACGCTGCGCAATTCTCCGCCGGGTGAGATGGCGAAGAGGGCTGTGAACTTCAAGTAGATGACCGCCACCAAGCGCCCGCCTTCTGCGCCAGATTGGAGGAGCGGTAATGCCGCGAGCGTCTCCATCGGTGCGGAAGTAACGGCCACGCGCACCGGGATTTTCCATTCCGATCCGAGGTCGATGAGTGTTTGGAGGAAAGCCTCCCGGGCACGAGGGAGGGCGATTGCCGTACACCGCTCCTGCTCCGGGCCCGCACCCCAGAAAGGCAGGAGTCTCCAAGAGGTGGTGCCGACGGAAACTTCCCGATCGACCAAGACCTCGCACGGATCCTCGATGAGATTGAAATGCAGGACGCCGAGATCAGCCGCACCCGCACCGGAGACCGCGTCGCCCGGAATGACCTCCGCGAGGGCAAATTCATCGGCCACATGGAAGATCACTCCGAGGGCCTTGGGGCGCTCGCCGAAGTGCGTTGCGCTCAGGAGTTCTTGGAGGAACTCCGCGGCTCCTTCGCCCGTGGTCAGTGTGGAGAGTGGGAGCGTGGGGCCTGGCAACCAGCGCTTGTTGGTGCGGGAATAAGCTGCGGAACGCACCTCGCGTCCGCCGTCGAACCAGAGATGCCACTGACACGTCAGATCCAATGGATCCTCATACCAACCGCGATCCCGGCCGCGGCTTGTTTTCGAGTTCACGGAGCACGCCTGCCGGTAAAGGCCGGCAGGCGTTAACTCAGAAGGATCGACGATGGTGAGCATCTTGCGGGATTGCGTTCGGGTTTGCCGAGGCTGCTCGAGTCGACCTCGCAGCGGGCGGGAGGCTTACCAATCCCGCGTGTCGCCGGTCGCTCCACCCACAAGGGCGTGCGTTGTCACTCCATCCGAATCCACATAGTTGCAGTTGCCGAATGGGGTGTTGATGGGGGGAATGGCTGCGAGCCATGTATACGTGCCGCCTGTCGGGCAGACGGGTGCGTTCTCAAGGGCTTTCCCGGCGCCAAAGGCGTCGGTGCTTGCGAAGGCGGCTCCGATGCTGAGTCCGAGGAAATTGGACTGGGCACGGACCGCTTTCTGGACTGCGGCGAGCTGCATTTTGCACCGGGCCTTGTCGGAGCCTTTCCGATAGGAACCGATTCCGAGGAACACGACGGAGATGAGTCCGAGCATGAGGGCGATGACGAGGCTGATTTCGATCAGGGTCATGCCCGAAACATTGGCCCGACGGGAGGCGATCAGGTTGCTTTTCATAATTAAACTAATTTTACTGCGTGCGGTTTTAACTCACTGGGTATTTAACTATCTGTTTAGTTTGGCGCGGTACGGGCGCCTTTGGATTTGATGGCGATGACTGTCTCTGGAGCTGAACGGCGGGTTTTCCGCGGTGCAGATCCGGATTCACCAAGTGTGGACCAATTCAAGGCGCGGGCTTTCCTTCACCCTGCTGGCGTCAGCGGCCTGCATTCTGCTTCTACACAGGCTCTGGCGTCTTCACCGGCACTGTCCTGCTGCGCCGTATCTTGCTCTGAAACGGCCTCTCTAGTCAATAGATAATGGCCGCATCAGCACAGGAAATGGCCGGATGCAAATAAATCGGGGGCCCTCCTTAATTTCGCAAGTAAAACAAATTACAATTGGCATGCGGGGTGTGCGTCCGCCGCCGCGGATGCCCGGATGCACCCGGACGAGGGCTCCTCGCCGAAGGATCCGGACATGGATAAACGTCTGCAAGGGACAGGCAAAATCTCCTCTCATTATCGTCCTCCTCCCGCCGCTGCCGGGGCGCGTTGCGTGGTGAAATGCGATCCGGTGGTTTCCTCCATCCGCTTTACGGATTGGGGTTGCCGAGAGGCTCCCATGCGTCGGGCATGGAAGCGCTGCGTTTTGGGGGGGATGCGGATCCGAGTGTGCGATGCATTGAAAGCAACCGATGCTCATCGCTTAGGCGGTGAGGCGGGATTGGTCGTGTCTGGGGGGTGATGGCGGGATGTGGATGAAGGCAGTCATCCGCAACCGGCCTGTGTGCGAGGGCTGTGGAGGAGGGGTGACGACCAATGCGGATCACTCCTGCCCATCGAAATCGCACTCGCATTTTCACCAATCCGCGAGACGATGTTTTTTCATGAAGCGGATTCTCCCCTCCAGCGACATGCCCCTCCTGATTCGGCGCGATGTCTCCCGGCGCGATGTTCTCCGCGCACTCGGCGCAACCGCGCTCGGTGCTGCGCTCGGCGGTTTTCCCAGCCTGTACGGTGCGCCGGCGGCGGCGACGTCCGCAACGGGCTCGCCGGCGAAGGACACGCTGACGATGCAATTTTACAAGAGCCTCAGCGACGAACAGCGGTCTGCGATCTGCCTGCCGCTGGATCACCCCAAGCGTGGGTTCGTGAGCAACTGGTGGTATATCTGCCCGGAGCAGCGGCTGCACACCTTCTACTCGAAGGATCAGCAGGATCTGGTGAAGCAGATTTTCGACTCACTCCATTCGCCGGAGTATCGCGAGAAGATGGAATGGCAGGTGCAGAAGGATCTCATGGGCGAGATTAAGAACACACCCTCGGTGGGGTTCTTTGGCACGCCGGCGGACAAGGACTTCGAGTTCATCTACACGGGGCACCACGTCACGAGGCGCTGCCATGCGAGTTCTGAAAAAGGGCTCGGCTTTGGTGGGCGGCCGGTTTTTTACGGGAACTTCGCGAAGGCGTTTCGCGAGACGAAGGATCACGAGGGGAACCCGTTTTGGTACCAAGGGTTGCTCTTCAACGAATTCTACAGCGCGCTGGACGGCAGGCAGCAGGAGAAAGTGCTGGTGGCCCGGGAACCCCGTGGCGAAAAGCCTTCCGAAGTGATTGCGAAGCGGAAGACCGATCTCCCCGGCCTGTGCGGCGCGGATCTCAGCAAGGACCAGCAGGCAAAGCTGCACGAGACGATGCGCCGGATGCTCGCGTGTTTCCGGCCCGACGACGTGGCCACGACGATGAAGTCCATCGAGGACAACAAGCTCGTCGAGAAGCTCTTCATCTCGTGCTACGGGGGGGCCTACGATGTTGGCAACGACAGGGTTTGGGACACTTGGCAGATCGAAGGCCCGGACATGGTGTGGTATTTCCGCGGAGTGCCGCACATTCACGGGTATTTCCATCTGGCGGTCTGACCGGCTAAGAAACGCCGGCTGGGGTGGACGTGCGGCGAAGCACAGGCGTGCTTTCCAGGCCGGTGGCGGTCGTGAGTGGAGACGCCTGCAAGGGCGACCTCGTGCAAGGGACCGGCAAAGTTTCCATTCATATTCGTGCTTCTCGCGCCCTCTGCCGGGGCGCGTCGCGTGATGAGACGCAATCCGGTGGTTCCCTGCGTCCGCTTTGCGGACTGCGGTCACCGACCGGCTATTGGCTTTCGTGCCTCCGGCACGGCGGAGACGCGTGCAAGCGACAGGCATGAATGGCACTTATTGAGTATCACGAAATAGGGTGACCGCGCCGCGCCCAGAGAATGGGCCTTCCGGGTGTCACCGTAATGTACGACGCCCAATAGTTAATGGCATCGGCAACGCCTCGATGGGGTGGCTCGGCCGCGAAACGGTCGATCTCACCGTCAGCATGCCGGAGGCATGAGAGCTAATAGCCGGTCGGTGAACGCAATCCGCAAAGCGGATTGCGGGAACCACCGGAACCTGTTTCCCCACGCGACGCGCCCCGGTCAGGGGCGCGAGAGGGGTGATGATCAGAGGAAAGTGGAAATATTGTAGAGTAGGGGGCGCCGCGTGTTATCGCAGCGCCCCCTCTCATCAAACCGTGCAGGCGGTTTTCCCGCACACGGCTTTCCGAATATTCTTTAGTCGGTTCGCTTATACGGCCCGGCCAGTGGTCGCTTGGTTCATCGCGTAGAGC
>CAMAUX010000081.1 GCA_945861435.1 Chthoniobacter flavus
CGTCTTCCCTCGTCTTCCCTCGTCTTCCCTCGTCTTCCCTCGTCTTCCCTCGTCTTCCCTCGTCTTCCCTCGTCTTCCCTCGTCTTCCCTCGTCTTCCCTCGTCTTCCCTCGTCTTCCCTCGTCTTCACACCGCCAGCCACTGGCCAGCAGCCGATTCAGAAGACGACCGTCGTCTCCCCAAAAGCCAAGCCAGCAAAGCGCGAGCAAACCAAGGCAAGCAAATCAACCGAGGCAACCAAGGCAACCAAGGCAACCAAGGCAAACCCAGCCAGTGAGGACATCTCCCACAAGCCGGAAGCGCCCCCTTTCAGAAACCTCTCACCCAGATGACTGCAGATGGACAGTCCCCATCCCAAACAACCGAACAACCGCCCCCCCCAAGAACCCATTCAACTCCACAAGAAAAACCCCATGTCCGCACACGCTTACGTCAGCGAATCACTCGGCCTTCTCGAACTCGATGCCCACCTGCTCGAACTCCACGCACACGCAGAAGCCACCACCACAGAGGACACCGCCACCGACGACTCCCCGCGCCCGGTCACCTTCACCCTCGGCTGCTCGCTCCTCCCCGTCCACGCACCCCACGAATCCCCCACCATACCCCCGACCCCAGACTGGCTCCCACCCCAGGAAACCCTCCACGAGCACCTCTCCCCCAACGAAACCGGCGACTGCCTCCACGAAATCTTCGCCCACTGGGTGGAACGTCTCCGCAATGCGGTGCCACCCCAAACACCCCTCCACGCGCCCTCGCCACCCTAAACACAATTCATGCAGCGCCCCGGAACAGAAGCCATGACAGCAACCAAACCCGGCCTGTCCCGAATCACTGCGATAACGGCATCGGCCGTGCCTCAATGGGATAACCCGGCCACGAAGCAGTCGCTCGCACCGTCCGCATGCCGGAGGCATGAGAGAAATTAGCCGGTCGGTGACCGCAGTCCGCGCAACGCGGACTAAGGGAACCAACGGATTTCATCCCACCACGCGACGCGCCCCGGCATGGGGCGCGAGAAGGCCGACCATGCGAGGAAACCTTGCCTCTCCCTATCGGCTCCCGCCGCTTGATGCCCGATGCATTGGCGTGCCCGTCGTCCCTGAAAGTCAACCACCGCCCCCCCACCACCAATCAGCACCGCCCGCCAGTCCAATCAGCACCTCAAGGGACAGGCATCAATAGCACTGCGCCCAACAAGGCCCTCTTCTCGTCGTCCGCCTCCCAAAAGACAGTCCCCTTGAGCTCGCCCACCGAGGGAGTGGAAAAAGGGGACGCCCCCGGAGCCATCGCCCCCATCCCCGGAGTCTCGAACACCACCCGCCCCTCGGCATCCAGCAGGCGCACGTAATACTTCCGCAACTGACGCGCCCCCGCCGCATCCACGATGAAATGGCGCGCCTCATCCATCGCCCCACTCGCCAGCATCCCCCTCACCTTCTCAGCCTGATCCGCAAGCAACTCCGTATCCTCCACGCGGAATCCCGATGCCAGGCTCCTGTAGAGGAACACCGCCGCAAGCCCCAGCACCAACCCAGCACCAACGCCGCCACCAGCGTGTACCCTGCCACCAAGCGGACACCCAGCCCGGGCGCACCCCGCTCCTCAGGACTCGTTGCGTTCCTCAAGGACATAGCCAAGCCCCCTCTGGGTGTGCAGCAACTTGCGCTCAAAGGGCTCGTCCAGCTTGCGCCGCAGACGCCCCACCGCCACATCCACCGCATTCGAGTCCGTCGAGAAATTCATGTCCCACACCTTCTCCGCAATCAACGTCCTCGAGAGCACCTCCCCGCGCCTCTGCACCATCAGACTCCGGAGCTGAAACCCCTTCGCCGTCAAATCCAGCAACTGCCCGCCCCGCCGCGCACGCATCCTCAGCAGATCCACCTCCAGATCCGCCACTGCAAGCGTATCCGCCACCCGCTGCACCCCGCGCCGTAGCAGCGTGCGCACACGCGCCAGGAACTCCGCCCATGCAAAGGGCTTCACCAAATAATCGTCCCCCCCCATCTCCAGCCCCTTCACCCGGTCATCCACGGAATCGCGGGCCGTCAGGAAGAGCACCGGCGTCGCCACCCCGCGGGCACGCAGCTTCTCAATCAGCACCCACCCGCTGAATACCGGCAGCATCACATCGAGCACGATCAAATCGTACGGATGCTCCAGCGCCAGATAGAGCCCCGCCTCCCCGTCCGCCGCCGTGTCCACCACATAACCGCTCCCGGTCAGTCCCTTTGCGAGGAACTCACGCGAACGCCGGTCATCTCACACTGCAAGAATGCGCATCGAGCCCTGCCTTAACCACCGCAGCCAATCCCGTCAACGCGCGTCCGCGCGCTCTCCAAGCCATCGGCCGCCACTGCACAAGTCCGCTTAAGAGCCGCGCTAGCGCCATTTAAGCCACAGAGATTTCACAGACTTAGGCCATCTGGGACTCGTTCAAAGCGGACGCATTACGCTTCACTGGCGGTCGGACACCCGAAGACTCGCCTCCACGCAAACCGCCCATGAAGCGCAGCCATCTCCTCCTCTTAACGCTGTGCTTAGCCGCCGCGATTCTCGGCTGGATAAGATCCGGCAACCGCACCAATCCGTCCTCCAAAGAACCCACCACGGCATCCGCGACGACTCGCAGTCCAGAAGCCGCCATCGGAACCCGCTCGCCGACCCCGGATACGCGGCCCTCCACTCCACCATCCAGCAGCGGCTCCGCTCAGTCTCCAGACGCATCCACAGCGACTCCAAAGCCGTCTCCGGAACCCCCAGCTTCCAATGCCGTACCCACCGAAAAGCGGGTCTGGAGCAACCTCCCTGCCGACGTCCAAGATGGCATGGCCCGCTACGCATCCCGTTCCGGCCCCATTCAAGACGCCGGAATGCGCAGAGAGTTCCAACTCGCCATGGACGAGCTTGCACTGCGCGACCCCGCCTCCGGCAAGGGTGCCTCCAAGCCTGTCGGCCCGGCGGCCAACATCGCCTCCCTACTCGCAGAAATGGACCGTCTCCAAGCCGAAACGGGACTCGTCCCCGAACTGGTGATGTACGAGCAGGGCTCGCCACGCACCCCGTTTACCCGCCGCACCGTCACGCGCGAACTCCTGCTGGAATCCCCCTCCAGAGCAGACGTCGAACGCGTGGCCAAGACCGCCGGACTCTCCTTCAAAAGCGCCCCCGACTTTGCACCCGGAAAATATGTCTACCTCGCCCAAAGCGGCGCCGAGGCACTCGCTGCAATGGCCGCCCTGGAGTCGGAGGTCTCGGTCACCACCAACCTCATTCTCGCCCGCCAGCAGGCCAAGCGCACCCTTCCCAACGACACACTCATCGGCAAGCAATGGCACCTCAAATCCTCCGGCCAAACCGGCGCACTCGCGGGCACAGACTCAAATATCGAATCTGTCTGGGCTTATCCCACTGCAGGTGCCGGCAGACGGGGCCGCGGCATCAACATCGGGGTCGTCGACGACGGACTGGAAACGGGCCACCCGGACCTCGCTGCCAACGTCGACACCGTCAACGACAAGGACTGGAACGACTCCACGCCCACGGATCCCAATCCAGGCTCCGGCGACGACCACGGGACCGCCTGCGCTGGCAATGCCGCCGCCGTCGGCAACAACGGCCTAGGCGTCTCGGGTACGGCTCCCGAGGCCAAGTTGGTGGGCATGCGCCTCATCGCGGCCGCAACCACAGACACCCAAGAAGCGGAGGCCATGGGCTACCTCCCCCAACTCATCCAGATCAAGACCAACAGCTGGGGCCCCAACGACACCGGCAACGTCCTCGAAGGCCCCGGCCCGCTCACCCTTGCCGCCCTCAAAAACGCCGCAGAAACAGGACGCGGGGGCAAGGGCAGCATCATCCTCTGGGCCGCTGGCAATGGGGGCGATGTCGGCGACAACTCCAACTACGACGGCTACGCAAACTCCATCTACACCATCGCCATCGCTGCCTTCGACAGCCAATCCCGCCAAGCCTACTACAGCGAACCCGGCGCCAACGTCGTCGTCACCGCCCCATCCAACGGAGACACCCCCGCCCTCGGCATCACCACCGTCGATCGCAGCAGCTCCAACGGATACAATGACGGCTCCACCACGGGCGAACTTTCCGACTCCAACTACACCCAAACCTTCGGCGGCACCTCCTCGGCAACCCCCACCGCCGCCGGCATCGTCGCCTGCATCCTCGAAGCCAATCCCAACCTCGGCTGGCGCGATCTCCAGGAACTCCTCATCAAGTCCGCCAAAAAAGTAAACCCCACCGACTCCGACTGGGTCACGAACGCAGCCGGATTCCATTTCAACCACAAGTTCGGCGCAGGACTCATCGACGCCGCCGCTGCGGTCGCCCTCGCCCCAACATGGGTGAACCTCAGCCCGCAACTTCAGCGCACCAGTTCCCAAAACGCTCTCTCCGTCGCCATCCCAAACCAGAACACCACAGGCATCACGCGCCAATTCGTCATCAGCCCCGCCGACAACCTCCGCGTCGAACAGGTCACCGTCACCGTCAACATCAACCACACCTCCCGTGGCAACCTGAAGGTGACACTCACCTCGCCCTCGGGAACTCTCAGCACTCTCGCTGAGGTCCATGCTGATTCCGGCGATAACTACCCAAATTGGAAGTTCATGTCCCTCCGCCACTGGGGCGAAAACGCCGCGGGCACCTGGGTGCTCAAAGTCTCCGACGAAAGCGCCGCTTCCAACACCACCGGAGGCACCCTCACCGCCGCCACACTCGATATCTTCGGCTCCCAAGCAGCCGCCTCCAATCCCCCACCCACCGTCACCCTCAACTCCCCGGCCGAAGGAACCGTCTTCTCCCCAGGCACCAGCATCAACCTCCTCGCCTCCGCTTCGGACCAAACCGCGGACGGATCCACTGGCTCCGTGACCAGCGTCGATTTCCTCGTCAACGGCGCGATCCTCAACACCGATCTCTCCGCCCCCTACTCCTTCACATGGACACCCCAAGCGGGGTCCTACTCCGTGTCGGCACGCGCAACCGACAGCGATGGTGCATCCACCACCACCACCCCCATCACGCTCGAAGTCCGCAACGCCCGCCCGTCCGTCACCGCCGCTCTCCTCACTCCCTCCTCCACCTCTTTCACCGATGAACTCATAAAAATCACGGGGCTCACCTCCATCGACCCAGACAGCGACCCCGTCTCTCTTTCTTACCAATGGCAGTACTCCGTCGACGGATCCACTTTCACCGACTCCGCCACTGACACCACCGCCTCCCTCTCACCGAACGACAGCCGATCCGGCAAGCTCTGGCGCTGCCGCATCACCCCATCAGACTCAGGCGGACCCGGATCCGCCTTCCTCACCGCCGCCATCGCGCTCAACAGACGCCCTCCCTCCACCGCCCTCTCCGGGCAACCCTTCAGCTACGACAGCGACCTCTTCCTCCGCTCCACCGAAACGCACTTCAATCGCGCCGCAATCCTTAGCGAATTCAGTCAGGGGCCCTCAGGCGGAAACGCCGAATGGGTCGAATTTCTCGTCCTCCAATCCGGCAGCCTTCGCGCTTGGAAACTCACGGACGCCAGCGGTGCCGCAATCACCCTCGCCGACTCCGCCACATGGGATGCCATTCCCGCTGGCACCCTCGTGCTCCTCTACAACGGCGCATCCAAAGACCCCCTGCTCCCAGCCGACGACTCCTCCCCGGGCTCCGACTTCCGAATGGTCGTCGCATCCACCAATTCCTCCATGATCACAGGTACTTGGCCCGCTTACTCCAACGGCGGCGACGCCATCGTCCTCAAAAATGCCGCGGGCTCCGTCCTCAGCCAGATCTCCTATGGCACGGGCACTCTCCCCCCCAACATCGGTTCCGTTGGCAGCACCAAGTCAGCCAATTACCGTGGCAACTCCGAGGAAGGCAGCCTTTCAGCCACCGGTTGGAGCGTCGAAACATCCACCCTTGCCCGCAGCGAAAAGCTCGCGACCAAAAGTCAGGCCACGCTCCCCATCACCTTCGGAGGCCCATGGAACACGCTCCCCTCAGGCTTCACCGCAACCGGCCTTTCCACCTATTCCACCGACCTCGGTGGCGATACCGGCGGCAGTTCCGCCAAGTTCGACTCCAGCGCCGACAGCCTCGTCATCGAACTCGACGGCCCGCCCTCTCTGCTCTCCTACCAACTCAAGGGCAACCCAACCGCTGGTTCCGCCACCAGCGGAACCTTCGTCGTCCAACAGTCCGCAGACAACACCACATGGACCACCCTGCGCACCCTCACCGACAAGGACAACGTCGACACCGCCTACTCCGATCCTCTGGAAAGCACCACGCGCTTCCTGCGCTTCCTCTACCAAACAAAGACCGCAGGCAACATCGCCCTCGACAGGCTTTCCGTTTCCAAAGCCACCTCCAGCTCCGCCCTCACACTCACCATCACCCCCTCCACCTTCGCTGAAAACTCCGGCGCTACCGCTGCCACCGCAACCCTCACCCTCACCAACCCAGCAACCTCCGCAACCGTCCTGACCCTCTCCAGCGCCGACTCCAACTCTCTCTCCATCCCGGCCTCCATCACCATCCCCTCCGGAAACTCCTCCGTCACCTTCCCCATCGCCGCCATCGACAACTCTCTCACCGACGGAAACCGCACCGTGGCCCTCACCGCATCCAGCGGCACACTCAGCGCCTCCGCTTCCGCCACCATCACCGACGACGAAGCCCCACTCAATGGCGTCACCCCGGGCGCTCCGAACGGCGGCGATCACTCCATCTGGGTTGCGCAACTGCGTTCAGGAGGACTCAACCAGCCAGCCCAGTTCAAACTCGCCTCCACCAGCCAGACTCCCGCGGGTCTCACCCTCGACCCAACAACCGGCCTCCTTTCAGGAACTCTTTCTGCCGAACCGGGCAACTACACCTTGGTCATCGAGCGCACCAACTCCCTCGGAGAATCAACCTCGCAAAACTTCACACTCACCGTCACCGGAGGAGTCACCACCGTCTCATTCGCCTCCTGGATCAACACCTACCCCACACTCACGGACCGCACCGCCTCCGGCGACCCAGACAACGACGGCATCACCAACCTCATGGAATACTTCATGGGCCTCAATCCCTCGCTCGCCGATGCCTCGGCAACCCAAAAAAGCCTCGTCACCAGCACGGGCTTCTCCCTCACCTACCGCAGAGCAAAGACCATCACAGGCCTCTCTTGGGCCGTCGAATTCTCCAACACTCTCCCTGCCACGCTCTGGAGCACCACGGGCGTCACTGAAACCATCGTCGACAAGGGCACCTACCACGAAGTCACCGCCACCGCGCCGCGCTCCAGCACCGATCCCCGCAAATTCCTGCGCCTGCGCGTATCGATTCCCTGACCCGCATAGCCGCGGAACTGCCGCAAGGGACACGCCGCAAGAAACAGACACGCCGCAAGAAACAGACACGCCGCAAGGGACAGACACGCCGCAAGGGACGACACGCCGCAAGGGACAGGCATTCCATCAAAACCCCGAAGCGCTGAGCGCCGCTGTTCGCACACCCGATGAATGACGGCGGCCCGCTGCCCGCAGACAGGCATCCCCCCTTTTTCCCACCTTGGTGCTCATGGTGCCTTGGTGTGAGCCCCTGCCTCTGAAGCGCACACAAACAGAGCCCGCAAGGGACAGACAATCTTTCGGCCTCCAGCATGGTGGCGAACGGGGCGCCCTGTTTCCATGAGCGCTACCGCTTGGCGTTTGAACTCGTCATCGAAGAACCTCCGCGTTTCTGGAGTGTCGTGGGTTTGATGGGGCTGTTTCATTTTGGTCTGTATCTTTCAGACCCCTTCCCGTCTGTCCATTAAACCGGGACAAGCTCAGTCACTCCCTCAACAAGGCACGCCCAATACCGTAAACTCAAAGGATCGCAAAGGATCGCAAAGGATCGCAAAGGATCGAGCCGATAGGGATCGAGCCGATAGGGACAGGCAAAACCTCCTCGCACTCACCTCACTGCGCTTCAGGCCCCTCCCTGCTCACGGAGTCACCGCCACCACACGCCCCTCGCGCAGGCGCACTTCCTGCAAGTTCACGCCCAGCTCCGTAGCGTACCGACGGGCAAGGCGCTTCTCCGCCTCGGTAAACAACGACACCGCCGTGCCGTGTGCGCCAGCCCTCGCGGTGCGCCCGACGCGGTGCAGGTAATCCCGGCTCTGCGTGGGCGCGTCGAGGTTGAACACATGCGTCACCCCGCTGATGTCCAGTCCACGCGCAGCGATGTCCGAGGCGATCAACACCCGCGTGCGGCCACTGCGGAAATCCTCCATCGCACGCTGCCGTTCCGCCTTGGTGAAAGCGCCATGCAGGTCCGCCGCCGGCACCTTGTGATGTGCAAGCTTCGCCGCCACCTCTTCCGCGGTTAGGTTGCGATGCACGAACACCAGCGCACGCTCGGGCGCGCACGCATGCACCAGCTTCCTGAGCACATCGGGCTTGTCGCGCTCCTCGCACACAAGAAACAGATGCTCGATGTTCGGATTCACCGGCGCAGGTTCCGGCCGCAGAAACACACATTCAGGCGCCAACTCCTTCACAATCCCGGAACTCTCCACCTGCTCCGTGGCCGATGCGAAAACCATCTGCCGTCCGGGCGCGACCGCCTTCACAATGCGCCGCACGCACTCGAGGGAATCCGGTCCGAGCAACGTGTCGGCCTCATCGAGCACCAGCGCACGCACGGTGTGTCCCTTGAGTTTGCCCATGGAAAGCAGCTCCAGAATGCGCCCGGGCGAACCCACCGCAAGATGAGGCTTCTTCTTGAGCTTCTCCAACTGCCGATCCAGCGAGGTGCCGCCGATCAAGAGCAGGGTCTTGAAAACGAGCCCGCTGTGCGTGGCCAGATCGCACGCCTGACGCTGGATCTGGATCGCCAGCTCATGCGTCGGCGCCAGCACCACGATCTGCGTGGTCTCCTGGCGCAGATCCAGCCTCCCAAGCAGCGGCAGCAGATAAGCCAGCGTCTTCCCCGAACCCGTCTCGGCGTGCAGGTACACATCGCCTCCCGCGGCAACGACCGGAAGCCCCAGCGTCTGGATCGGCGTGGGTTCGCTGATCTTCTGCTTCACCAGCGCCGCCGTCAGCTGCGCTCCAACTCCAAGTTCAGGAAATGTCATGCGGTTCGTCCTTTTTGAAACCGCCACCCTATCAGAATCTGGAAGGAGGAAAGCACTGCCTCGCCCGAAAATGCAGACGCCGCGCGCACACCGCACCGCGCTCTTGTCCCAGCCGCGCCCACGCACCCTCCCACCAACCCCGCACGCACCTGTGGCTTGCAAACTGAGGTCCTTCCCGACAAAAGCATCCCGGCGCCCAGTCCATCTGATCCCCTCCAGCAAAGGAGCGGACGCCGCGCAGGCAATGGCACAATGGAATTCGAGATCGCTCATACCACCCGCTACAAATACAGCGCGCCCACGGCCGAGGCCTACGGCGAGGTGCGGCTGACCCCCTCCAATCTCCCCACCCAGACCGTTCTCGAACGCTCCCTCACCATCGATCCGGAGGTTGCCAGTTCCAGCTACACCGACCACTTCGGCAACGCCGTCGAGTTCTTCTCCCTCCCCTTCCGTCACCATCATCTGGTGCTCACCAACCGCACCCTCGTGCGCACCCATGCCGCAGCGGTGCCGGATGGCTCCCTCGAGCTCACCGTCCAGGAAGCGCGTCAGGTGCTGCGCTCCGCGCTCACCGACATTTTCCTCTACCTCCAGCCCACTCCCGTGGTCGCACCCGGCCGGGACGCGGCGCAGTGGAGCCGCAAGCTTTTCGCACCCAAGGCCCGCCTCGGCGACGCCCTCCAGCAGCTCAACGAAACCATCCACACGGAGTTCAAGTACCAGAGCGGCTCCACGAGCAACGAGACCCCGCTCGCCGATGTCTGGCGCGCCCGCACAGGCGTGTGCCAGGACTTCGCGCACGTCGGCCTCAGCGTGCTGCGCGCCGCGGGCCTGCCTGCACGCTACGTCTGCGGCTACATCGAAACCGACGCCGCGGCGGATGGCACCCAGCTCACCGGCTCCATCGCCACCCATGCATGGATCGAGGTCCTTGTACCCGGCATGCACTGGGTCGCCCTCGACCCCACCAACCGCCAGTGGTGCAACGAGCGCTACGTCACCGTCGCCTTCGGCCGCGATTACAGCGACGCCGCACCGTTTCGCGGCACCTTCAAGGGCGGCGGCCGCCAGCACCTCTCCGTGCACGTTTCCATGAAGCGCATCCCGCCCAAGCCGCTCCCATGAAGGTCTCCATCCTCTACCAGACCCGCTACGCCTACGAGCAGCCCGTGAGCTTCTCGCCCCACCTCTTCCGTCTCTTCCCCCGCCCTGCCAGCCACCTGCGCATCCACGCCTGCGCCTTCAGCACCAATCCGGACGCCGTGGTCCAGCACAGGCGCGACCTCTTCGACAACCCCATCGCCTCCTGCTTCTACCCGGCCAACGGCTCCCTTCTCCAAGCGCAGCTCGCGCTCGAACTCGAAATCGAACCCGTCAACGCGTTCGACTTCCTTCTCGCCCCGCACGCCCTCGAACTCCCCCTGCGCTACACCCCCGAAGAACTCCGCGTGCTCGCCCCGTGCATGGACGATGCCCACCTGCCCCCGCTCCCGTTCTGGAACCGCCCGCTCAAGGCACGCCCCACCACCGAAGCGCTCGTCGAACTCAACTCCGCAATCCACCAACACCTCGAATACGAGCGCCGCGAGGAAGGAGATCCGCTCACCCCGCAACAAACCCTCGCCCGAGGCCGGGGCGCATGCCGCGACTTCGCCGTCCTCCTCGCCTCCGAACTGCGCGCACTCGGCCTCGCCGCACGACTCGCCAGCGGTTACCTCTGCGAATTTGAGGCCACCCAGAAACGCGCCGAGAGCGCCCTCCACGCATGGACGGAGGTCTACCTCCCGGGCGCAGGCTGGCTCGGAATGGACCCCACCAACGGCACCCTCTGCTCCCACCACCACATCACCACCGCCGTCGGCCTCACCCCGCGCGACGTCGCCCCCATCCTCGGCAATTACTTCAGCCCACACCCCGTCCGCTCTGAGATGAGCAGCCAACTTGCCCTCCATGAAATCCACTAACCACAGCAAGGCAATCCTTACCCGGGCTCGGAAGATCTTCCGCGCTCATGGCGTGGAACTCACGATGGGCGGCGAACCCACCTACGTTCCCACCGAACCCCTCGGTGCCGAATGGAGCATCACCGCACTCGGGCCCACCAAACTCGGCTTCGCAAGGGCACTGGGCAGCGCGCTCGTCTCCCAAAGCCTTCCCAACGCACTTCCCATCTACTCCCCAGGGAAGCTCTACCCCGGCGAGGTCAACCCGCGCTGGACCCTCTACCTGCTCTGGAGACTCGACAGCTCACCCCTCCTCACAACACCGGCCTCCTCAAAGAAACCCCTCCCGCCCAACAAGGCTCTCGCCAAGTTCCAAAGCGCGCTCTGCCGTTCCCTGCGCATCTCCTCCACATGGCTCGAACTCGCCGACCCCGTCACCCCCGGCCACCACGCATGGGTCCTCCCCCTCGACCACGATAACGCCCGCTTCCTCACCGCCCCGTGGGACCTCGGCCCCTCGCCCGCGCTTCTTCCCGCCGAGGGCCCGGCAGGCCTACGCCTCCCGCTCCAAGATCTCCCGCCCGCGCTCAGCCGCCGCGCACTGACCGTGGAATGGATCGGCGACCAACTCCAGATCTTCATCCCGCCCCTCTTTCAACCGGCCTTCCTCGAACTCCTCACGCACATCGAAAAGGCGCTTGGAGCCGCGCACTGCCACGCCCCTTCTTTCGCCGGCTACATCCCCTCCGACGACTCCGGCTGCTGGGAAAAACTCGCCATCGCCTCCGACCCCGGCGTGCTTGAGATCAACCTGCCACCCTGCTCCGACTGGTCCGAATACGCGCAGTGGCTGGACCGCCTCGAACGCGCCGCAGCAGCCTCCAACCTCTGCTCCCACAAACAGCTCCGACCCGAGGAACAGACGGGCACTGGCGGCGGCAACCACCTCCTCTTCGGCGGCCCGAGCCTTGACCGCAACGCCCTCTTCACCCACCCGGGCTGGATCACCTCCCTGCTGCGTTACTGGCAGCACCACCCCTCGCTCGCCTACCTCTTCACCGGCCAGTACGTCGGCGCCTCCTCCCAAGCGCCACGCCCGGATGAATCCGCACGCGCCCTCTACGACCTCGAGATGGCCTACCAGTTCCTCGAGCAACTCCCGCCAGGCGACCACCGCCAGCTCATCAGCGAGACCCTCCGCCACCTCCACACCGACACCTCCGGCAACACCCATCGCAGCGAGATCAGCTTCGATAAATTCTGGAACCTCGCCTTCGACGGCGGCTGCCGCGGCCTCATCGAATTCCGCGCGGTGGAAACCCTCCCGCGCGCCGACTGGATGTCGGCTGTCGCCCAGCTCTGGTGGTCGCTTGCCGCCCACCTCCTCGAGCAACCCTTCACCAAACCACTGCTCGATCAGAGCCAGATCCTCCACGACCGCTTCTTCCTCCCGGCATACCTCTGGAACGACCTCTCTCAAATCCTGCGCGACCTCGCACGCGCCGGCTTCCCACTTCCCGAATCCACCTTCCGCGCCATCGCCGACTGGCGTCTGCCCGTCATGCTCGACTGGCAGCAGGAGGGCGCGTCTCTCACCATCCGCAAGGCCCTCGAAAGCTGGCCCCTCCTTTGCGAAACCCCGCTGGAGGGCGGCAGCACCAGCCGCTTCGTTGACACCTCCATCGAACGCCTCGAGTTCCTCGCCAATCCTCAGTTCGCGCGCCACTGCAAGATCCGCATCAACGGACGGCTCCTCCCACTCCAGACCTTCCCGGACGGCATGTTCGGCGCCGGCCTGCGCTACAGGCGCTCCGCCCTCCATCCCTCCCTGCACCCCGGCATCGCCCCCCAACTCCCACTCAGCCTCGACATCGCTCGCGGCCGCTCCCACTCCGCATTCCGTCTGGAGGCCGGTCGTCGCGAATTTACCGCGGACGCCCAGCCCCCATCTGCGCCGAGCGGGACCGCTCCCTGTCGCAGACTCAACCCTCAATTGCTCACCTTCGACCTCCGGCTTCCATAAGCCGCGCCTCGACACCCCGGACCGCGAGGAGCGGACCGCAAGGGACAGGCACGAATGGCACTTATTAATCCGGCCATTGAATACCCGCGGTAATGATGCGCCGCACGCAGTGTCTCGATGCCCGACGAGCGAAGGATGAAGCTCATGTGCACTGCCAAAGCGTAACCAAATCGACCCGCGCGATCGCTGGTGATTTGTGGCCGGACTAATAGTTAAGCGAATGGCACTTACTGAGGATCGCGAAATAGGGTGACAGAGCAGCGTCCAGGGGATGGGCATTCCGGGTGTCACCATAATGTACGACGCCCAATAGTTAAGGGAATCGGTCTTGCCTTCTTGAGGGAGCCCGTGCAGGCAAAAGGCACTCGCACCTTCAGCATGCCGGAGGCATGGGAGCCCATAGCCGGTCGGTGACCGCAGGGAACCACCGGATCGCCGTTTCCCACGCAACGCGCCCCGGCAGCGGGCGCGAGAAGGGCGATGATGCAAGAAAGTGTTTCCGGTCCCTACCGGCTCCACTACTCGCACTCGCCTGCGCGCCATCGTCACCCCAAAAAACACGGCGAAGCCCATTCACTAAGTGCCATTCGGGACAGGCACGATTTCCTTTCATCCTCGGCAACCCAGCCGAGCACGATAGCCCCGGCCGAAGCGGATCTCTTGTACAACCGCAGGCAACGAATCGGGAACTTGCAGAGAAACCCCGCCATTCCTAGGCTGCCGCTCCCCTATGAAGTATTTCACCACCCTCGCATTCACCCTCGCACTGACCGCCGTCTCCACCTTCGCTGCCGACGACGAAAAGGACTTCAAACCCCTCTTCAACGGCAAGGACACAACCGGCTGGCACCTCCGCAAACCCGACGGCCACAACTCGTGGACCATCGACGGCGGCGTGCTCAAGAACACGGTCAACAAGGGCGAGCATGGTGTCGACCTCGTGGGCGATGCCAAGTTCTGGAACTTCACCGTCCGCTACGAATACCAAGTCCCCGACGGCTCCAACTCGGGCTTCTATCTTCGCGGACGCCATGAAATCCAAGTCCTCGGCGACTTCGCAAGCGGCAAGGCTTCAAAGACAGGCAACGGCGCAATCTACAACTTCAAGGAACCCTCCGAGTTCGCCAGCAAACCCGCGGGGGAATGGCAGACGGTCGAGGCCACCATCGTGGACAACAAAATCACCGTCATCCTCAACGGCAAAAAAATCCACGACGCCGTCGAATGCGACAAAGCCACCGGCGCCCAACTCGACAACGAGGTGAAAGCGCCCGGCGCGTTCTTCCTTCAAGGCGACCACGGCACCGTCTGGTTCCGGAACATCCGGGTGAAGGAACTCGCGAAGTAATCCGCGCGCATTCCCTCCCTTGCCGGCACCAATCCCCCGGCACCGGATTCACCACAAGGGACAGACACTGGGACAGACACAAGTGGTGCTCCCTGCTCTTGAAAGCCATGCTGAACCAGATGAACGAGGGTCTCAAAGCCCTGCGGCGCTGTGCAGCCCACGCGACCAGAACAGTGCTCCTTCCGCCCTTTCAGGGAGGGCTCATTCTCCTCGGACTCGCGTGCCAGGCAGCACCCACCGGTGATGCCGCTTCACCGAAAAAACCCAACGTCCTCTTTGTAGTCTTCGACGACCTCAACAACCGACTCGGTTGCTACGGAGATCCGGTGGCGAAGTCGCCAAACCTCGACCGCCTCGCGGCTCGCGGCACCGTGTTCACGCGCAACTTCTGCCAGCAGCCGATCTGCGGCCCCTCGCGCGCTTCGTTCATGAGCGGGCGCAGGCCGGACTCCCTCGGTATCTGGAGCATGACGAAGCATCTCTACGATCTGCATCCCGACGCGGTCACGATTCCGCAGTGGTTCATGCGCCACGGCTACACGTCCATGAGCATCGGCAAGGTGCTCGGCGGCTACAGCAAGGAGGCGGATTTCAAAACCCTGAGCGTGCCGGATCGCCGCACCGGCGGCAAAACGAAGGACGAGTTTGCGATGCCGCATCAAGCGCCGCTGCCGGCGAATCTCGCTCATGATCCGCTCTGCGAGAATCGCGACGTGCCGGACGACGCGTGCTTTGACACCCTCTCCGCAAACCTCGCGATCACCGAACTGCGCGCGCTCGCCAAGAAGCCGGAGCCGTTCTTTCTCGCGCTGGGCATCTTCAAACCGCACACACCTTACAAGGTGCCGAAGCGCTTCTGGGATATGTACCGCCGCGGGGATATCCCGGCCATCGAGACGCCCGCACGCCCTCGCAACGCACCCGAGATCGCCTTTCACGCCAATCACGAAATCCTCGGCGAGCCGACTGCCCACCGTACGCTCAATGAGGAAGCGAAGCGCGAGATCCGCCATGGTTACTATGCCGCAATGAGTTTCGCCGACGCGCAGTTCGGCCGCGTGCTGGATGCACTCGATGAACTCAACCTCCGTGACAACACCATCGTCGTCGTCATCGGCGACAACGGCTTCGAACTCGGCGAGCACGACTGTTGGGGCAAAATGACCTTGTTCGGTTGGGACGCCCGCGTGCCGCTCATCATCAGCGCCCCGGGCCTTGGAAAAACCGGCGCGAAGACGAGCGCCATCAGCGAGTTGATCGACATCTTCCCCACCCTCACAGAACTCAGCGGTCTCCCTTCTCCCCCACAGCTCGACGGCACCAGCCTCGTACCTGTTCTCAAAGAACCCGGCGCATCTGTGAAATCCGCCGCGCTCACCCAACATCCACGCCCCGCTCTCTACTGGGGCGGCGGCCCGAAAGCCTTGCCCCAAGTGATGGGCTACGCGCTATCCACTGACCGCTGGAGTTACCATGAATGGCGCGACTTCAGAACCGGCCACGTCGTTGCTCAGGAACTCTACGATGAGCAAAACGATCCGCTCGAAACGTTAAACATCGCTGGCACCGTCGAAGCCGCAGCACAGATCCCCGCGCTTGCCGAGCAACTCAAGACCATGACCACGGGAAGCAAACCATGAGAGCGAGATTGCCGATCATCTCCCTGGAAGCTTTACGAGGCGCGTAAGGAACAGGCAGGGCTGTTACTTAACTAAAGGGTGTCGGTCATGCCTCGCTGAGGGGGCCCGACCAATAAGCAGGCGCACGCAACGCCTCAACGCCTCAACGCCTCAACGCCGCATCGCCGCGGGCATGGGAACTGACACCCGGTCGGTGCTCGCAATCTGCAGCGCGGACGCAGGGAACCACCGGATCGCGTTTTACCACGCGACGCGCCCCGCGCCAGACGCGGGAGAAGGACGATGATAAGAGGAGTTTTGGTTATCCCTATCAGCGCCCCTACTTGCACCCCAAGAAGCAAGAAGATGCCTTGCAAGAGTCCTTGCAGGCGCCGCCTCAAAAAACACCGCGGAGCCCTTTATCTAAATCCTACTCCTACACTTACTCCTACTTTCACTCTTACTCTTACTTCTCCAATACCACGGCCCGTGAAGCCATCCAGCGGACCTGATCAGCTGCCCGCCTTCTGCAGTTGCACGAACTGGATGACGCCATCCATGAACATCTGAACCGAAATCATCACCAGCACCATGCCCATCAAACGCTCCATCGCGGCAATACCGCGCTCACCCAGGAGATGATAGAGCCTGGTGGAGCACAGTAAGATGATCAGGCTGACAGCCCAGGCGACAATCAAGGCGCCCGACCAGAGAGCGAAATGGCGCTCGTGAGCGGCGGAAAACAGGATCAGCGTCGCCAGAGTCGAGGGCCCCGCCACAAACGGGATGGCGAGAGGCACCACCAAAGGCTCGCCTTCCATCTCGCCCATGGCGCCGCCTGCCTGCGGGAAAATCATGCGCAGTGCAATGAGAAGCAGGACGATCGCTCCCGCGATAGCCACCGACTGGGTTTTCAAGCCGAGGAAAGCAAGGATGTGGGAGCCGAAAAACAGAAAGACCAGCATCACCACCAAAGCGATCAGCATCTCGCGGACAATCACATGACGCCGCCGCCTCGGCTCAAGTTCTTTAAGCAGGGTCAGGAACAGCGGGATGTTCCCGATGGGGTCCATGACCAGAATCAAAGTCAGGATCAGTGAAAGCAGTGCGCTGGTATCCATAATCTCGCTGCCCACGCCCGGGTGGCGTCATAGAAAGCTGAGATTAAAGGTTTCGGTGCCCGGAGACAGGCGGTGAACACCCGCTCCGCCAAGTGGAAGAAGGAGCGGCGCAGAAAGAAGGCGATCCCCTTTTCCTCAATCGGGCCGGCGATGGAGTTCAGCTCACGGATCAGAATCTTTTTGCAGGTGTGGCCCACAGAGGCGGGTCGGACATGGCATGCCGGCGCTGTGGGACGTTTGGGAAGAGAGTCGATAGGAGTCGATAGGGACAGGCAATCTTTCGGCCCAGCTCCATCCATCCCCGAAGCGCTGAGCGCCGCTGTTCGCACACCCGATAAATGACGGCAGCCCGCTGCCCGGACACAGGCATCCCCCCTTTCCCACAACTTGGTGCCATGGTGTCTTGGTCTGAGCCCCTGCATCTGAAGCGCACACAAAGGCACCACGGCACCAAGCCGACCCGCTGCAGACAGCAAGGGCGCGGATGGGCGCGGATAGGGACAGGCAATCCTTCGCCTCCCTCCGATCAACCCACCGGGCCCCAACCGTACCCCCAACAACCACCCGCCATTCGGTGTGTTGGTGCAACGCGCGATGCGCACACAACGCCGCGCGCCATCCATGCCCGACGAACCGCTCCACCAGCCTCACGACAAGCTGCTCAGATCCACGTTCTCCATTCCTGAGAACGCGCGCGGTCTCTTCCGCCATCATCTCCCTCCCGATCTCGCGGCCGCCATTGCGTGGGACTCGCTCAAGGTGGAATCCCCCTCCTTCATC
>CAMAUX010000082.1 GCA_945861435.1 Chthoniobacter flavus
TTCTCGTGGGGAACTGCGATCCGGTGATTCCCTGCGCCCGCGTTGCGGACTGCGTTCACCGACCGGCTTTCGTGCTTCTGGCATGAGGCAGTTGTCGGAAGCTGGTGGCCACGCCATCAGGCGGGCCGATAGAGCGACCGGCCAGGCCGAAGGCATAGGCATGGAAGTCAATAGCCTGTCGGTGAACGCAATCCGCAAAGCGGATAACGGGAGCCACCGAGTCGCGTTTCCCTACGGGACGCGCCCCGGGCATGGGGCGTGAGAAGGACGACGATGACAGGAAACTTTGCCTGTCCCTATTGGCTCTATCGGCGGCGTCTCCCCGGTTGCTTTCGAGACCCTCAACAACTAAACCAAAAACACCCCGCACTCTCTGTCCAAAAAAGCGGAGCAAGCCCAGGAAACTTTGCCTGTCCCTATCGGCTCGGTCCCGGAAACGGCCCGTGTTTTTGTGAAGAACCCCGTTGCATGAGGGGGCGGCATCCTGCTGGAAATGGCAGATGGTCTTCCGGCTCCTCGCACTGATCTGCCTTTGCATTTTCCCGCATGCGGTGCATCCGCATCCCGAGGCTGAGGGAGGGGCTACGGGGACACCCGCCGCCGCCGATCTTTCCGAGCTTGGACACGGCGCCGACCGTTACCGGGTCTCGCTGACGTGGTGCAAGGCTGATCCGGCCGTTGCGCCTGTGATCAACAGCCATGCGATGGCGGAGGGTTCCGACGGGCTGCTGTATCTGGTCACGGACCATCCCAGGAATGCGTTTCTGGTTTTCAGGAAGGACGGATCCTTTGTGCGCAGCTTCGGGGCTGGTTTGGTCGGCGGGCACGGCCTTGAGATTTTCACGCGCTGGGGGGTGGAGTATCTTGTGCATGTCGACTGCGGCTGGCACTTCGCGGCGGAGGGTTGGTCCCCGAAGGCGGAGACCGGCAGTGTCACCATTCTCAGGACCGACGGGACGATTGTCCGCAGGCTGCCCACTCCGATGGAGGCCGGCCTGGACTTTGCGGCTGGCAAGTTCATGCCCTGCGACGTGGCCGTTGCGCCCAGCGGCAACCTGCTGGTTGCGGACGGTTACGCTTCCGACCGGGTGTTTGAGTATGATTTTGAAGGGCGCATTGTCCGGCACTGGGGCGGTCGCAAGCCCGGCCAGCCAGGCAACCTGAGCAATGCGCACGGGATTTCGGTGGATTTGGCGGATCCGGCCCGGCCGCTGGTGTGGGTGAGTTCTCGCTCAGAAAGCAGGATCAAGGCGTTCACTCTGGAGGGGGAGTTTGTCGAGGCCATCGATCTTCCGGGCACCTATCCGGGGCAGCTGTTTCTTCGCGGCGACCGGATGTACACCGCGGTTTGCTGGTCGAAGGAAATGGGGACAGGCCCCCGGTTGCCGCAGTCGGGGTTTGTTGTCGTTCTTGACCGCAAAACGCGCCGGGTGGTGAGCGCACCGGGTGGCAGTGCGCCGGTGTACGTGGACGGGGTTCTTCAGCCTCTGTTCCAAACCCGCAAGACGTTCCTTCACGGACACGACCTGTATGTGGACGCGGCCGGGGACATTTATGTGGGTGAGTGGAACGCCAACAGGCGCTATCCGGTGAAGCTGGAGCGCCTGCCGTTGGGCGTTGGCGGGCGGTAAGCGCATCGAAGCCGCTTTTTCAGCGGTGAGCGGTTTTGCGCCGGGGCGGGGTGCGGGTGCGGGCGGTTGCTACGGGGCCGGCGCCGTCGGGGGCGTGGCGGAGGGGAGGGACGGCCAATCGACTGCGTGGCTGAAGAAGGCGATCTCGCCGTTTTCAAATGCGTCCGGGTGGTTGGCGAATCCCGTCCTGAGGGAGGCGGAGAGGCGGTTGGTTCCGCCGGCTTGGATGATCTGGGGGCCTTCGCTGGCGATGGCTGCAGCGCTTTTTTCCGAGGGACGCAGTATGGCGATGTGGCCGGACTTTTTGGGGTCCGGGTTCTTGCAGACGGCGAGGACGAGGGTGCCGCGGTTGGCGAGGGATTGGGCGGTGGGCGCGTCTGGGACGAGGTTCCATCCTGAGGCGGGGCCGGAGATGTGGAGCCAGTCGAATTGAGCGTTGGCGAGGAGGACGGCAGAGTGGTCGGGAGGGCGCAGGAGGTAGATGCCGAGGCGTTGGCAGACGGCGGCGGCGAACTGGCTGCAGTGGGTGTGTTTGGAGCGGTCGCGGATGGGTTGGCCTGTAGGCAGGCCGGTCTGCCAGTCGACGATGGCGCCCGGCAGCCAGAGTTTGTCGACGTGCATGGCGGCGAATGCGGCGGCGAGTTTTCTGCCGTCGCGGCTTGGGATGGGTGCCTCGAGCGCGGGCTGCGCCTGCTCGGCGCGTGAGGGCGCGGTGAGCGCTGGGGCGAGATGGAGGAGCAGGGCGGCGACGAGGTTGGGAGTGCGCATCGATGGGGGGCGCAGTGGTTTGCGATGTTGCCGGGGGGGCGTGGCTGGATGGGGCCAGAGGTCCGCTGCGGGGCTGTTGAAGTGACAGGAAACTTTGCCTGTCCCTATCGGCTCGAAGCTTAAGGCAATCCAGGTGATTAATGAGCGTACGGGCCGATAGGAATCGGGGGTCCTCAATCGACTGGGCCAGACGGGAGTGGCAGGCCTGACGGAGAATTGACGACTTGCGGTGTGGGTGTCGCTGGTGGATTAGATTTCGACGACCTGACTTACTTCGTAGACGCGTTCGGGAGGGAGTTGGAAGAAGTCGGCGGCGTTCTCGGCGTGTTTGCTGAGGAAGACGAAGAGGTGTTCGCGCCAGAGGGCCATGCCGGGCTCCTTGCTGGAGGCGATGATGTGTTCCTTGCCGACGAAGAACGTGGTGCGTTCGGGTTCGATCAGGAGGTGCTTTTCTTTGGCGGCACGGATGACCTCGCCGATGAGGGGGTTTTCCATGAAGCCGAATTTGGCGATGAGGCGGAAGAAGCCGTCGGAGCGGTCGCTGACTTCGACGCGTTCGTGGGGGGGGACGTAGGGGCGGTGGTGGTCGGTCTGGATGGTGAGGATGATGTTGCGCTCGTGGAGGAGTTGGTTGTGTTTGATGTTTTTGACGAGGGCGTTTGGGGTGCCCTCGGGATTACCGGCGAGGAAGACTGCGGTGCCGTGGCTGCGATGGAGGCTGTGCTGCTGGTCGAGTGTGCCCGCGATGCCGATGGAGGCGATGAAGTCATCGAGTGGCATGGTGGCAGGCATGCGTCGCTGGAGGAGGCGGCGGCCGCTTTTCCACGTGGTCATGATGAGGAAGATGAGTGCGCCTGCGCCGATGGGGAGCCAGCCGCCGTTGAAGATTTTGAGGGCGTTGGCGGCGAAGAAGGTGGCTTCGACGATGATGAGGACGAGACAGATGATTCCTGCGCGCCATGGGTTCCAGTTCCAGAGGCGCCGGGCGGCGAAGAAGAAGAGGACGGAGGTGGAGAGCATGGTCAGCGTGACGGCGATGCCGTAGGCGCTTGCGAGGGCGGAGGAGGTTTGGAAGCTGAGGACTAGGGCGGCGCAGCTTAATGCAAGGAAGGCGTTGATTTTTGGGATGTAGATCTGGCCGTGTTCCTCCTTGGAGGTGTGGCAGATTTCCATGCGGGGGATGTAGCCCATTTGGATGCCCTGCATGGTGAGGGAGAAGGCGCCGGAGATGAGGGCTTGGGAGGCGATGATGGTGGCGGCGGTGGCCAGAAGCACGAGTGGGTAGAGGGCCCATTCCGGGGCCATTTTGTAGAAGGGGTTTTCCTGAGCCTCGGGGTTGGAGAGGACGAGGGCTCCCTGTCCGAGGTAGTTGATGATGAGCGCCGGGCAGACGAGGAAGGTCCATGCGCGGGCAATGGGTTTGCGACCGAAGTGGCCCATGTCCGCATAGAGGGCTTCGCCGCCGGTGACCACGAGGAACACGCTGCCCATGATGGGGAGCGCGGCGCGTCCGTGATGGAGAAGAAATTGGAAGGCGTGAACGGGGTTGAGGGCGCCGAGCACGGTGGGGTTGCGGGAGATTTGGAAGGCGCCGAGGAGCGCGAGGACGAGGAACCAAACGAGCATTACGCGTCCGAACCAGTGGCCGATGCGGCCGGTGCCCTTGAATTGGACGGCGAAGAGGCCGGCGAGGATGACGAGGGTGAGCGGGATGATGTAGTCCTTGATCGCCGGGGCGGCGAGGTCGAGGCCTTCGACGGCGGAGAGCACGGAGATGGCTGGGGTGATGGCGCCGTCGCCGTAGAGGAGTGCGGCACCGAAGATGCCGAGGCCGATCATGCCACCGGTGGCTGCGCCGTTGTTTTTGGTGGCGTTGGGAAAGGCGAGGGAGAGGAGGGCGAGGATGCCGCCTTCGCCGTGGTTGTCGGCCCGCATGATTTGGCTGAGGTACTTGAAGCCGACGAGGCCGAAGAGGCTCCAGATGATGAGGGAGAGGACGCCGAGGATGTCTTCGCGACCGGAGAGGCCGTGATGAAGGCATTCCTTAAATGCGTAGAGGACGCTGGTGCCGATGTCCCCGTAGACCACACCCAAGGCGCCAAGGGCGCGGTAAAGAGCCGAATTATGTTGGTCTTGCATGAACCTAAGGGTGGGAATTGAGGGGGGGGACGGTAGCCAAGGCAAGCATTCCCTGATGGATTCTGCGGGGGCTCAAGTGGAATGCTTGACGTGCGAGTGTCCTTGAAGGAGGGGGGGCGGAGGCCGTTTGAGCAGAACGGCGCGGTTCCGAGGGCGTGGCGCGGAGGTGTCGCACTCGGGTGGGGTGATTGCGCGCCGAGTGGAGGAGATGCAAGGGGTCAGGCTCAAGAGGGGGCGCGGACCGAAGGTGCACAGCCTGAGTGCTTGTCGGAGAGGCGCGATGGACTAGCGGGGCCGATGGATGAGGCTGGGGGATGAGTGTCCATGGTAACCCATGGCTGCCCATGCTGGCCCCAGGCTCAGTTTTTGGTGAGAGGGTTGCGCTTGAGGAACTCCTCTGTGAGCGCGCGGTAGGCTGTGGAGCCGAGGCCGTTTGGTTCGTAGTCGATGATGGGGAGGCCGTGGCTGGGGGCCTCGCTGAGGCGGACGGTGCGTGGGATGACCGTGCGGTAGATGATGTTGCCGAAGTGGGTCTGGACTTCGTTGATGACCTGCTGGGCAAGGTTGTTGCGCATGAACATGGTCATGAGGATGCCGCCGATGGTGAGGTGGGGATTGGCGCCGCTCTCGCGGATCTGGTCGACGACGTGGTGGATCTTGCTGAGGCCTTCGAGGGCGAAGTATTCGCACTGGAGGGGGATGAGGAGTTCGTCGGCGGCGGCCAGCGCGTTGGTCATGAGGATGCCGAGCGAGGGCGGGCAGTCTAGGAGGACGAAGTCGAAGGGTTGATCCTGGCGGAAAATCTCGAGGGCCGAGCGAAGGCGCGTGAGATGGTCTTCGAGGCGTGCGATTTCGATTTCAGCGCCTGCGAGATCGAGATCGCCGGGAATGAGGAAGAGGCGTTCCCAACGGGTGGGGATGACTTTGTCGGAGAGAGGTTCCTGACCGAGGAGGGCACCGTAGACGCTCTGGCCTTCTATTGGCGGGAAGCCGAGGCCGCTGGTGGCGTTGCCTTGGGGGTCGAGGTCGATGAGCAGGGTGCGGCAGCCGCGCGCCGCGAGGCAGGCGGCGAGGTTGATGGAGGTGGTGGTTTTGGCCACGCCCCCTTTTTGGTTGGCGATCGCAACGATCTTCATCGGTCCGTAGGGGTAATATGGTGCAATCCCCGGTGGAGGAGAAGCGGTTTAACCGGAGTGTGTCCGGGCTTTGGAAAAACGGACGGTGGGCGGGGCTGGTTGAGCCGGATTTTCCGCATGGGAGGGAGGCTCAAAGGAGGAGGAAGTTTTGCAGGAGTTTTTTTCCCTCGAGGGTGAGGATGGATTCGGGGTGGAACTGGACGCCGTGGATGGGGAGTTCGCGATGGCGCAGGCCCATGATCTCTTTTTCGGCGGTTTGCGCGGTGATTTCGAGGCAGTCGGGGAGGGTTTCCCGGCGGACGAGGAGGGAGTGGTAGCGGGTGGCTTCGAAGGGGTTTGGGAGGTTTTGGAAGACGCCCTGACCGTTGTGCTCGATGGGGGAAGTTTTGCCGTGCATGAGCCTGCCGGCGCGCACGACTTCGCCGCCGAAGACATGGCCGATGCATTGGTGGCCGAGGCAGACGCCGAGCACGGGGATTTTGGAGCCGAGGGTGCGGATGAGTTCGTTGCTGATGCCGGCTTCGTTGGGGGTACAGGGGCCGGGGGAGATGACGAGGCGCTCTGGGCGCAGGGCGGCGACCTGTGCGGCGGAGAGTTCGTCGTTGCGGCGGATGACCATTTCCGCACCGAGCTCGCCGAAGTATTGGACGAGGTTGTAGGTGAAGGAGTCGTAGTTATCTAAGACGAAGAGCATGGGGAGGAGGCGGGCTCAGTGTTGGGCAGATGGGGGGGTGGATTGGCAGGCGCGCGCACGGGAGATGGCGGCCATCATGCCCATGGCTTTGTTGACGCACTCTTGGTGCTCGGACTCCGGGGAGGAATCGGCGACGACGCCTGCGCCGGCTTGGACGAAGGCTTTGCCATCTTTGAGAACCACGGTGCGCAGGGCGATGCAGGAGTCGTGGTTGCCATCGAAGCCGAAGTAGCCGACGGCGCCCGCGTAGACGCCGCGTTTGCTTTTTTCGAGGCCGTTGATGACCTGCATGGCGCGCACCTTGGGGGAGCCGCTGACGGTGCCCGCCGGGAAGGTGGCGCGCATGACGTCGTAGGCGGTTTTCTCCGGGTGGAGATCGCCGACGACATTGGAGACGATGTGCATGACGTGGCTGTACTTCTCGATGGTGAAGAAGTCGGTGACGCGCACGGTGCCGTATTGGGCGATGCGGCCGACGTCGTTGCGAGCGAGGTCGACGAGCATGAGGTGTTCGGCGCGTTCCTTGGGATCGGCGAGGAGGGCTGCGGCGTTCTGTTCGTCCTCGGCCTCGGTGGCGCCGCGGCGTTTGGTGCCGGCGATGGGGCGGATCTCGACCTTGCCGTGCATGGCGCGCACGTGGACCTCGGGTGAGCTGCCCACGAGTGCGAAGCGTTCGGTGTCGCCGCCGAGCTTGAAGCAGAACATGTAGGGCGACGGGTTCACGAAGCGCAGGGAGCGGTAGAGGGTGAGCGGGTCGCCCGAGTAATCGGTTTCGAAACGCTGCGAGGGGACGAACTGGAAGACGTCGCCGGCGCGGATGAATTCCTGGCCGTTGCTGACCATGTCCATGTATTCCTCGCGCTGCGTATTGCAGGAGGGCTGGACGGGCGGGGGGGCGATGTCGGCGAAAAGCGGTGCCATGGGGGCGGGCTTCGCGAGTCGAGCGAGGATGGATTCGATGCTGGCGACGGCGTGGGCGTAGGCAGCGTCGGCGTTGCCGTTTTCGACGAGGGCGTTGCTGACAACGCGAAGGCGGCGTGTGCGGTGGTCGAAGATGAGGACGGTGTTGGTGACGAGGAAGAACATTTCCGGCAGCCCGAGTTCGTCCTTGGGCGGCGCGGGAATGGTGGGTTCGAAGAAGCGCACCATGTCGTAGCTGAGGTAACCGACGGCGCCGCCCGAGAAGCGGGATTCGCCGGCTGCGGGGGAGGGGACGACGCGGTAGCGCGCCATGAGATGTTCGAGTTCGCGCAGAGGGTCGTCCTCGCAGGTGAACTCGCGGGTGCTGCCTTCTTCGGTGATGCGGATGGTGCGGCCGCGGCTTTCGAAGGTGAGGCGGGGTTGGTTGCCCACGAAGGAGTAGCGGCCGGCCTGTTCGCTTTTTTCTGCGGACTCGAGCAGGAAGGAGGCGCTGCCGTCGTCGAGTTTTTGGAAGGCGGCGACGGGTGTTTCGGCATCGGCCACCAGTTC
The DNA here is from genome assembly GCA_945861435.1 of Chthoniobacter flavus. Lineage (GTDB taxonomy): Bacteria > Verrucomicrobiota > Verrucomicrobiia > Chthoniobacterales > Chthoniobacteraceae > CAIURC01. The sequence goes on from CAMAUX010000082.1 coordinate 7,839, forward strand.
GGTGCAGACCTGGATGAGGTTGCCCTTTTGCGCGAGTTGGCGGAATTCCTCGAGGGAGGGTTTGATGGGGGTGGGGTTCATCGGCGGTTGGCCTGCGGAAGGTGGGTGCTGTGGACGGCGGAGGGCCGTGTGGTGGAGAGGGGCCGCATCAGCCTGCGTAGGTCTTGTTGGGATCGAAGAGCTTGGATTCGGTGACTGGGAGGGTGTCGCCGCCGGGAGAGAGGGTTTGGAAGAAGCAGCTTTCGAAGCCCGTGTGGCATGCGCCTCCGGTTTGTTCGACTTCGAAGAGGAGGGTGTCGGCGTCGCAGTCGACGGCCCAGCGCACGACCTTTTGGACGTGGCCGCTGGTTTCGCCCTTGAGCCAGTATTTCTGGCGGGAGCGGCTCCAGTAGTGCATGAGGCCGGTTTGGAGGGTGCTGTGCAGGGAGCTTTCGTTCATCCATGCCATCATGAGGACGCGGCGGGAGGAGGCGTCTTGGACGATGGCGGGGATGAGGCCGTCTGCGGTGTACTTGAGGTTCATGCGGTTGAAGTGGGGTGGAAATTGAGGTGGAAAAAACAACAGCCCGATGCTCGGCGGTGGAGGCATCGGGCGGGGCGGTGCGTGGATCGACGCGAGGCTTGCCCGGGGGCCCGAGGGCGGGGGCAGAGCCGCCGCCGATCTAAGAAATGCACCAATGCTGGAGAATCACCCCTCCCCCTTATGCGGCGATCGTTCAGGGGGCAAACGTTTTTCACGGGGCGGAGGGGGGGGAGGCGGGGAGGCAAGGGGTTGGGGCGCTTCTGCTGTACCGCTTGCGGTGGGAGGTGACGGGATGCGGGTCGTCTGCCTTGCGTCCATCGGGTTGAGCCCTTAGGATGCGTCCTCTTTTTTCCTATGAGTAAATCCACCCCATCCACTGGCGGCAAAGCTGACAAGAAGAACTCGTTGCAACGGCGCTATTCCTCGGAGGTTGTCGATGGTTACGAGCGTGCGGCGAGTCGGGCCATGCTGCATGCGGTGGGATTCAGCCGGGAGGATTTCAAGAAGTCGCAGGTGGGGATTGCCTCGCTCTGGAGCATGGTGACGCCGTGCAACATGCACATCGACCAGCTGGCGCGTGAGGCCGAGGCGGGGGTGAATGTGGGCGGTGGCAAGGGGCTGATTTTCGGTGCGCCCACGATTTCCGACGGCATCTCGATGGGTACGGAGGGGATGAAGTACTCGCTGGTTTCGCGCGAGGTGATCGCGGATTCGATTGAGACGGTGGTGGGTTGCGAGGGGTTTGACGGGTTGGTGGCGATCGGGGGTTGCGACAAGAACATGCCGGGCTGTCTGATGGCGATGGCGCGTCTGAATCGTCCGAGCGTGTTTGTGTATGGCGGCACGATTTTGCCTGGGTGCATCAGCGGGATCCTTGCCTCCAAGCGGTTGCGCAAGGAGCGTCAGGAGAAGTTCGTGGGGCGCAATCTGGATGTGGTGTCGTGCTTTGAGGCGGTGGGGCAGTTTGCGAATGAGCAGATTGATCAGAAGGAGCTTTCCTTGATTGAGGAGCAGGCGATTCCGGGCGCGGGTTCGTGCGGTGGGATGTACACGGCGAACACGATGGCGAGTGCGATCGAGGCGCTTGGGATGAGTCTGCCCAACAGTTCCGCGCAGAATGCGGTGTCGGCTGCCAAGGGCAGTGATGCGCGTGCGGCGGGTGCGGCGGTGGTGGAGTTGCTCAAGCGCGGGATCCGTCCTTCGGACATTATGAGTCGCGAGGCTTTTGAGAATGCGATCACGGTGGTGATTGCGCTTGGGGGCTCGACGAATGCGGTGCTGCATCTGTTGGCGATGGCGCATGCGGCCGGGGTGAAGCTGGAGCTCGACGATTTCACGCGCATCGGCAAGCGGGTGCCCGTGCTGGCCGATCTCAAGCCCAGTGGTCGTTACCTGATGAGCGAGCTTGTGGCGATTGGCGGGCAGACTCCGTTGATGAAGATGCTGCTGGACGAGGGATTGCTGCACGGAGGCTGCATGACGGTGACCGGCAAGACCATGGCCGAGAACCTGCGCCGCGTGAAACCGTACCCGAAGGGTCAGGACATCGTGCGTTCCTTCAAGGATCCCATCAAGGCGGAGAGCCATCTGGTGGTGCTTTACGGCAACCTTGCGCCGAAGGGTGCGGTTGCGAAGATCAGCGGCAAGGAGGGGCTGAGCTTTTCTGGAAAAGCCATCGTTTTTGAGAATGAGCAGGAGGCGCTGGCGGCGATCCTTGATGGCCGGGTGAAGAAGGGGCACGTGATTGTGATCCGGCATGAGGGACCCGTGGGCGGGCCCGGGATGCGGGAGATGCTTTCGCCGACGAGTGCGGTGATGGGCAAGGGGCTCGGGAAGGATGTGGCACTGATCACCGACGGGCGTTTCAGCGGAGGATCGCACGGGTTTGTTGTGGGGCACATCACCCCGGAAGCTGCGCTGGGCGGTCCTCTGGCGGTGGTGCGCAACGGGGATCCGGTGACGATCGACGCGAACAAGCGCGCACTGACCCTTGGGGTGCCGGAGGCGGAGTTGGCCAAGCGGTTGGCGAAGTGGAAGGCGCCGAAGCCCCTCTACACGCGTGGCGTGCTGGCCAAGTACGCGCACACGGTTTCGAGTGCGAGCCTTGGGGCGGTCACGGATCTGATCTGAGGAAACGGGCGCCGGCTTTCCTCCGGTTGGCCGTACGCGGTGCGTTCCAGTGGTCTGCGAGTGGCAGCGGGGCGTGCGATGAGCGTGCGGTTGGCAAGGGGGATGGGCCGGGCTATTCTGGCACTTCATGGACAGGCTGCTGCTCATTGCCTCGACCTTCTGCTTCCTGCTGGGCTTCGCGTACACGATGTTCACGCTGGGAGCCGGGCGGTATCGGCCTTCGCGCTGGAGTCTTGGCGTGGTGGGGCTGGGGTTCCTGCTGCAGACAGGTTTTCTGTATCTGCGAGGGGAGGCGCTGGGGCGGTGTCCGCTGACGAATTTGTTTGAGGTGCTGACGTTCCTGAGTTGGTCGATGGTGTTGTTTTACGTGCTCATCGGCCCGGCATACCGGCTTTCGCTGATGGGGGCGTTCACCTCGCCGCTGGCTTTCCTGATTCAGACCGTGGCGTTGCTGATTCCCGGGGCTGATCATCCGCCGGTACTTTCCACGGTGCATAATCCGTGGTTGGAGATGCATGCGGCTTTTTCGGTGATGGCTTACGGGGCGTTTGCCCTGGCCTGCGTGGCGGGCGGGATGTATCTGGCGCAGGAGCGTCAGCTCAAGACGCACCAGTTGCACTCGATGTTCTTCCAGTTGCCGCCGATCCGCGATTTGGGGGTGACCAATGCGCGCTTGATGCTGGCGGGGTTTGGGTTGTTGAGCGTGGGGTTGGTGGCGGGTTTTGTGATGGGCAATCTGGAGGCTCACATGGTGAAGATTTTTTGGTCGTGCGCGGTGTGGTTGCTTTACGGGGTGGTACTGGCTGCGGTGTTCCGTCACAGCCTCAGTGGGCGGCGCGTGGCGTGGCTTTCCGTGGGGGCGTTTGGCGTGGTGGTTGGCACGCTCTGGAGTCTGAAGTTCATCTCCCAACCCGCGCCGCTGTGATGGAGATTCTCTGCCTAGGTCTCAGCTACCGCACCGCGCCCGTGGAATTGCGCGAGCGTTTCGCCATTGGTGATGCGCAGTTGGGCGAGGTCACCCTGCGTCTCGCGCGTGTGGCGGAACTGGGGGAGGCGGTGATTGTGTCCACTTGCAACCGGGTGGAGTTGTATGTGGCGGCTCCGGAGGCCGGGGCTGGTGCGGAGGCGCTGGAGGGTTTCTTTGTGGGGCTGGGGGCGGCGGGTGGTGGTGCGCCGCAGGAGGGGGTGGGCGAGCATCTTTATCGGATGACGGGCGCGCCGGCGCTGCGGCATTTGTTCCGCGTGGCCAGCGGGCTGGAGTCCATGGTGCTCGGCGAGACGGAGATTCTTGGGCAGGTGAAGAAGGCTTACCAAGGTGCGCAGTTGGCCGGTGCGACGGGCCGGCACTTGAACAAACTTTTTCAGCGGGCGTTCAACGTCGCCAAGGAGGTGCGCACCAATACCAACATCACGCGGGGTTCCGTGTCCGTGGGTTCGGTGGCGGTGGAGTTGGCGGAGAAGATTTTTGGGCGGTTGACGGATTGCCGGGTGATGATTCTGGGGGCTGGAGAGACGAGCGAGTTGACGGCGGGTGCGCTGAAGGCCCGCGGGGTGGGGAGCATTTTTGTGGCGAACCGTTCTTATGAGCGCGCTGCGCAGCTAGCGGAGGCGATGGGAGGGCGGGCGATTCACTTCGATGCATGGACGGAGGAGATTCGTTCGGTGGACATTCTCATCGGCTCGACTGCCGCGCCCCATCATGTGCTTACCGCGGACAAGCTTGCGCCGGTGATGCGGACGCGGGTGGACCGGCCGCTGTTCTGCATTGATCTGGCGGTGCCGCGTGACATTGATCCGCGGGTGAACGATTTGGAGGGTGTGTACCTTTACGACATCGATTCACTGCAGGCCATCGCTGAGCGTTCGATGAGCGTGCGTCGTCAGGATCTGGCGTTGTGCGAGCAGATGATCGAGCGGCATGTGCGGGAGTTTGGAGCGTGGTTGGAGGAAAAGCCGCGCGGGGTGAGAGGGGCGTTGCCGACTGGGGGTGGTGCACCGGAGGCGGCTCAATCGTGAAAGGGATGAGGATGATGAGTAGGAGTAAGAGTGAGAGTATGAAGAAGGAGGGGAGATGAAGCGTGTGGTCTTGGGGACTCGGAGTTCGCCTCTGGCGCTTGCTCAGGCGGAGCTCACGCGTGAGGCGTTGAGGGGGCGGTTTCCGGAGATGGAGGTGGAGCTGGCCACGTTCACGACGCGTGGGGACCAGAAGCTGGATCTCAGCCTGCTGCAGAAGGGGGAGGGTGGCGGAAAGGGACTCTTTACCAAGGAACTCGAAGACGCGCTTCTCGATGGGCGCATCGATGTGGCGGTGCACAGTCTCAAGGATTTGCCGGGACATAATCCCCCCGGTTTGGAGGTGCAGGCGGTGCTGGAGCGCGCACCGACCGCGGATATTTTGCTGTGCCGGGAGGCCGCCGATCTGGATGGGCTGCCGACGGGTGCGTTGGTGGGGACGAGCAGTATCCGGAGGGCGCGTCAGCTCCAGTGGTTGAGGCCCGACCTGCAGATCACCGACTGGCGTGGGAATGTGCAGACGCGTTTGCGCAAGCTCGGCAATTCGACGGAGGCTGCGGGTATTGTTCTGGCGCAGGCGGGGTTGGATCGGCTGGGATTCCGATGGGAGGATGGTTTGCTGCGTTTTGAGGAGTTTGCGTTTCGGGTGAGTAGTCTGGCGGGGCGTGTGTTGCCGGCGATTGGGCAGGGGGCGATTGCGCTTCAGGCCAGTGTGGGGCGTCCGGAGGTGGCTGTGGTTTTGGCGGCTGTGAATCACGAGGCGAGTCTGGTGGGCGTGCGTGCCGAGCGGGCGCTGCAGCGGTTGCTTTCCGGCGATTGTTCGCTGCCGGTTGGGGTGGCGACGCGTGTGGAGGGAGCGGAGTTGGTGATGGACGCGCTTCTTTTTCACGGCACTGATCCCGCACCCGTGCGTGTGCAGTGCCGCGGTGCGGTGAACGATCCTGAGACCCTTGCGCAGAAAACCCTTGATGCCCTCAACCGCTGATTGCCTTTCATGAAATCCAAAGCCGCTGTTCAGAAAAAAGAGGGGATCTGTTACTTAGCCGGTGCCGGGCCCGGGGATCTCGGGTTGGTGACGTTGCGCGTGAGGGAGCTGTTGGAGACGGCGGAGGTGATCGTTTTTGATTACCTGTGCAATCAGGAGATGTTGCGGTGGGCGGCGCCGGGAGCGGAGGTGATTTATGCGGGCAAGAAGGCCGGGCAGCACACGCTCAAGCAGGAGGAGATCAATGCGCTGCTGGTGGAGAAGACTTCCGCGGGCAGGCGGGTGCTGCGGCTCAAGGGCGGGGATCCGTTTATGTTCGGCCGCGGGGGGGAAGAGGCGCTTGCGTTGGCAGAGGCTGGGCTCCGCTTCGAGGTTGTGCCCGGGGTGAGCTCGGCGCTTGCGGCTCCTGCTTACGCGGGAATTCCGGTGACGCACCGGGAGCACACCAGCCAGTTGACGATTTTCACGGGGCACGAGGATCCGACCAAGGAGGAGAGCTCGCTGGATTACGCGAGGATCGCGGCTGCGCCCGGGACGAAGGTGATGCTGATGGGCGTGGAGCGGTTGGGGAAGATCACGGGGCGTTTGTTGGAGAATGGTGCGGCGCCGCAGACACCGGTGGCGCTGGTGCGCTGGGGGACGACCGGTCGGCAGCAGACGCTGCAGGGTACGATCGAGAACATTGCGCAGCGAGCGGTGGATGCTGGGTTTAGTGCGCCTGCGGTGGCGGTGTTTGGGGATGTGGTGGGGTTGCGCACGCAGCTCAACTGGTTTGAGAAGAGGCCGCTCTTTGGCAAGCGGGTGGTGGTGACGCGCACGCGCAAGCAATCGAGTGGGTTGAGTTCGGCGCTGCGCGATTTAGGAGCGGATGTCCTGGAGATGCCGACCATCCGCATCGAACCTCCAAAGGATCTGAAGGAATTCGGAGAGTTGGTGCGCGATGCGCACGGGTACGACTGGCTGGTTTTCACGAGTCCCAACGGGGTCGATGCGTTCTTTGAAATGTTCTTCAAGATCTACAAGGATATCCGCGAGATCGGCGGGGTGCGGATTGCGGCGATTGGACCTGCGACGTCTGCACGTGTGCGCAGTTATCATCTGCAGGTGGATTTACAGCCTGAGGAGTTCGTGGCGGAGGGAGTGGTTGCGGCGTTTCAGAAGGAGGGTTCGGTGGAGAACCAGCGCATTCTGCTGGCGCGTGCGGAACAGGCCCGCGATGTGCTTCCGCAGGAGCTCTCGAAGATGGGGGCGATTGTGGACGTGGCTGTGGCGTATCGCACGGTGCCCGAGACGGAGGATGTCACCGGGGCGGTGGCGCGTTTCCGTCAGGAGGGTGCGGACCTCGTGACGTTCACGAGTTCATCGACGGTGGAGAACTTTCTCGCGCTGGGGTTGAAGCTGCCAGCCGGGATGAAGACGGCGTCGATTGGGCCGGTCACTTCCAAGACGATCGTTGAGCTTGGGCTGCAAGTGGATATGGAGGCGACCCAGTATGACATTCCCGGGTTGCTGGATGCCATCCGCGCGCACTACGGGGCGTGAGGCCGCCGGGAGTGGGGGGCGGTAGGGGGCCGGAGGTCGGTGTGCGCCGATGGTCCGGGGCGCTATTTTGGCAAAGAGAAAACCGCCGATCCGTTGGGACCGGCGGTTTTCTAAAGAGAGTAGTAGCCTAGGCTGGGAAGCCTGGCGTCTGGATCAGTTCGCGTTGAAACGGAACTTTGCCTTGGCGCGCTTGGCGTTGAGGCGCGCTTTGCGCTTGGACTTTTGGGTCGGAGTCTCGAAGGCGCGGAGACGACGCACTTCCTCCATGATTCCCTCGGTTTCGAGTTTGCTCTTCAGACGCTTTAGAGCTCTGTCGATCGGTTCTCCCTTGCGGACAATCACTTCAGGCATTGGTATTCCCTCGATTAATGGTTAACGGTTGAAAGTGGGCTGAGGTTTTGAAGGCTAAAAGGGGATTGGGCCAACGTCAATGGTGGGTTTGTGCCAAATTCTCAGGGTGTGGAGATTGAGGTTTTTTCTCGGGATTTGTTTATGTAAAGCGTTTGTATTGAGGTTTATCTGCGTCTTCTGGTCCTGTCTTTGTCGGTTTTCTTGTCGGGCCGTGCATTCGGCCCTTTTGGTTGGGTGTAATTGGCGTAAGTGTATTTTAGAGAGCGCTTTGTGTGTTTTTAGTTCGGGCTATTGGCGCCAGAGGGGGATTTCGGAGGCAACCTGAAATTTGTCACGGTCAGGTGTTCGATGGGGGACTTTCTGCGAGGCGATCGGATGCTTCCCGGAGTTTGCGGTAAACGGCGTCGAGAGCCTCGGGAAAGACACGGGTGTCTGCGAGCACGGGCATGAAGTTGTGGTCTCCATCCCAGCGCGGAACGATGTGGAGATGGAGATGATCGGCGACGCCAGCGCCGGCACAGCGACCTAGGTTGAGGCCGATGTTGAAACCCTGGGCATTGACCACCTCGCGCAGGAGGCATTGCGCGAGAGATGCGAGGGACCAGAGTTCGAGTTTTTCGGAATCGGAGAGGAGATCGATGTCGGCCACGCGGCGATTGGGAACGGCCATCATGTGACCGACCGCGTAGGGGTAGCGGTTGAGGAGGAGGAAGCAGTGGTTGCTGCGTGCGATGACGAGGTGTGCGGCGTCATCGGAGCTTGCGGCGGCTTCGGAGAGGAAGTCGCCGGCGGATTTTTGTTTGAAGTACTCCACGCGCCACGGTGCCCAGATTGCTGAGAGGTCCATGGGTTTGTTTTTCGTTGGAGGCGCTTTCGGCGTCGAGTCTGGCGTGGGGTTTCTGCGTTGCGCTCTTCTTTGTGGGAGCTGAGGAGAGGAGTCCCGATGCGATGGGCGATGGGCGATGGGCGATGGGCGATGGGCGATGGGCGATGGGCGATGGGCGACGGGCGATGGGCGATGGGCGATGGGCGATGGGCGATGGGCGATGGGCGATGGGCGATGGGCGATGGGCGATGGGCGATGGGCG
>CAMAUX010000083.1 GCA_945861435.1 Chthoniobacter flavus
GAGCCGATAGGGACAGGCAAAGTTTCCTGTCATCGTCGTCCTTCTCACGCCCCATGCCCGGGGCGCGTCCCGCAGGGAAACGCGACTCGGTGGCTCCCGTTATCCGCTTTGCGGATTGCGTTCACCGACAGGCTATTGACTTCCATGCCTATGCCTTCGGCCTGGCCGGTCGCTCTATCGGCCCGCCTGATGGCGTGGCCACCAGCTTCCGACGGCTGCCTCATGCCAGAAGCACGAAAGCCGCTCGGTGAACGCAGTCCGCAACACGGACGAAGGGAACCACCGGATCGCAGTTCCCCACAAGAAGGACGCAACCCCAAGCACCCCATGCGGGCTCAGGCAGGCTCAATTATTGAGAATCGCGCAACAGGGTGACGCGCGAATCTCAAAGCCTGGGCTCGTCCGGGCGTCACTGTAATGAGCGATGCTCACTTAAAAAGCGCGTCGATACGCTTCTTGCCGGCCTCGCTCGGCGCCGTCCAACGCACGTCCGTCTTTCCGAGCTGCTGCTTCAAAGCGGCCACATCCCCCTCCGACAGGGCGATCCCATCCAACGTCAACCGCTTGAGATGCGTCAGCCTCTTCAACTCCCCCAACGCACCCAACGTCAGCCGCGCCTCGCTCAACGTCACCTCCTCCAACAACGGCAAACCCGCAAGCACCGGCAGCACCTCATCCGAAAGCGTCACCGGCGCCGTGTAACTCAGCCGCTGCCCCACATACACACCCGTCAGATTCTTCAACCCCGCAAGCTTCCGCACCCCCTCCGTCGTCACACCGCTGTGCCATGTCCGGAATCCCTTCAACTGACTGAGCGCCGCCACCGCCGCCATCCCCTCGTCCGCAAACTCCAACGACCCCGCTACCGTGAGCCGCTCCACCTGCGTCAACGCCGCAAGCCCCGTCCCCTTCAAACGCTTGCCCGGATGAAAAAACGCCACCGACCTCAACGCCTTCCACGTCCCCAACACCCGGATCCCCTCGTCGGAAACGTCCATTCCATTCGTCGAAAAATTCTCGATCCCGCCCGCCGATCCGATGGCTCGCAAACCCGCATCATCAAAGCCCCGCCCGAAACCCAACTGCTTCACCGCTCCCAACTGCCCCATCAACCCGTAATCCGCCGCCGTCAACTGCGCGCAATCAGAAAACGAAACCGCCGTCACCACACCCCGCGTCTCCGTGAATGCCGCGCCCTTCGACTTCAACGTGGCGAGAATCTCCGCATCCCCACCGTGGAGCGATGCGGCGGACAGGAGTGCGGACAATAGGACGGTCAGAGTGCGTTTCATGGGGGGATGGTTGTGCCTTTGAGTGTTCCGAAGATCCCTCCACCACTCCATCAAATATCCCCCCAAGCGCCAAAGCGCGCCTCAACCTCCCTTCATCCTAAAACCGTGAATGGAAGGCCCACGGACCGCACAAACCGCACGGAAGGAATAGAGGGTAATGAGGGGGTTGAGTCTGTTGCGTGGTCCGTGCATTCAGTGCGTTCCGTGGGCCGTTGGGAACTCTCCGGGTTCAGGCGACTGCTGAGTCCTATCAGTGCCTGGGTACTTGAGGGTAACAGCCATGTCGTTACAGACTTTGAAAATCGCTCATAGAAAATCGCTCAAAGAGACTCACCCAACGGGTGCCCCTGAAACGGGATGGTTTTAAGCTGCAAATTCCGTTTCCACAGAAACTCAAATCAGATCCGACAAGTTTTCATCGCCGCATTGAGGCTCATTGGAAGCACCCGTCCCACCCCCCCCCGGCCCGACAACCCAATGCGCAATGCCGCATCCGCGGGCACATCACACTCGCTCGCACAATTACTCAGCAGCGCCGCGTGGCGACCGTTCCTCCCCTGCCTCCGTGCTTGGTTGCCTCGGTGAAAGAACCCTCTCTCTCCTCCCCGAGCGCGCGCTACTTCTCCGCGGGTGGCAGTCCCAACGCCGACGTGTTCACCGCTTCGTTGAGCTTCATCACCCGCTCGACCAGCGCATTCGCACGCCGCTCCTCCTCCGTCGTGGCACCACTGCGCTGCTGCGCCGTCATCCGCTCGGCAAGACGCCCGAGCTCAAGGCGCATCTTCTCGCTCTCATCCTGAAACTCCTCAAACTGCTTGGGCCCGATCTGCCCCGCCTTCAAGCGCGCCTCCCACCGAGCCGCAAACTTCTCCATCTCCTCCAACCCGGCCGTGTGCGGGGAAGACCCGCAACCGCCCGAAAAACCGGCGATGATGACAAGCACCCACAGGACGATCGCACGAAAAAGTCGATTCATAAAAATGTCAGTCATTCAACAGTACGGAGGCTTATAGCGCTGCGGCTCCCTCGCGCAATCTCCAACACTCCACGCTCAGGCAGGCGCCATCTCCTCTGTCCCCCTTCCCCAACTGCTGCCCAAAACTCGGACCGCATGAAATCATCCCCCGGAACTGGGGGGATTCATTCGGATCATCCCTTGTGTCATCATTCTCACCCGATCCTTTCCGCAGACTCCCCGCCCATGCACCCCCACTCACGCCCTGATTTTCCGCGCCTCACTGCACTGCTTCCCGCACTTGCTCTGCTGATCGCATGGGCGCCCATCCACACTGCCCGCCCCGCCACCCACACCCCCGCCTCCCCCCACGCACCGGACTTCCTTCGCGACGTGCGCCCGATCCTCGCCGCTCACTGTCTCAAATGCCACGGCCCGGATGAGTCCGCCCGCAAAGGCTCTCTGCGCCTCGATCTGCGAGAGGAAGCTCTGCGCCCCGCCAAATCCGGCGCCCGCTCCATCGTCCCCGGCAACCCCGCCCAAAGCGAACTCCTCACCCGGATCCTCTCCGACGACAAGGAGGAGGTCATGCCGCCACCGGCAACCAAGCACGAGCTTTCCTCCGACCAAAAAGACGTGCTCCAGCGCTGGATCGCGTCCGGCGCGGAATACCGCCCCCACTGGGCCTTCACCGCGCCGCGCAAGTCCCCCGTTCCCTTCCTCCCAAACGCCCCCGCGAAGCTCCACCCTGTGGACGCCTTCATCCAAGCGCGCCTCAGCGCCGAGCACCTCGCCCCGTCCGCACCCGCAGACCGTCTCACCCTGCTCCGGCGCGTCTCGCTCGATCTCACCGGCCTGCCTCCCACCGCGGAGGAGGCAGACGCCTTCCTCCAAAACCCTGCTCCCGACGCCTACGCACAACTCGTCGAACGCCTCATCGCCTCCCCGCACTATGGCGAACGCTGGGCCCGCAAATGGCTCGATCTCGCCCGCTACGCGGACACCAACGGCTACGAAAAGGACCGCCCCCGCACCATCTGGCCTTACCGCGACTGGGTCATCCGCGTGCTCAATGCCGACCTTCCCTTCGATCAATTCACCATCCAACAACTCGCCGGCGACCTCCTTCCGAGCGCGTCCGAAGATCACCTCGTCGCCACCGGTTTTCACCGCAACACCATGCTCAACGAGGAGGGCGGCATCGACCCACTCGAGTTCCGTTTTCACGCCATGACCGACCGCGTGGCCACCACCGGCGCCACATGGCTCGGCCTCACCACAGGCTGCGCCCAGTGCCACACCCACAAATACGATCCCCTTCTCCACACCGATTACTTCGCGCTCATGGCGTTCCTCAACAACGCGGATGAACCCGAACTCGAGCTTCACGACCCCTCCTCCCCGGACGCCCGCAAACGCACTCAGGAACTCGCCGCCAAGCTCCTCGCCGAACTTCCCTCCCGCTGGCCCACCGCATCGCCCAGCGCCAACAACCGCACAGACAACACCCGCTGGATCACCCCAACCCTTTCCTCCGCCACCACCGCCTCCGGCCAGCCCCCACAAATCCTCGAAGACCACTCCGCCCTCTTCAACAAAAGCGCCCCGCCCTCCGACACCTTCACCCTCGTCCTCGAATCTCCGGGTGGCCGCTTCGAAAGCCTCCGCCTCGAAGCACTCACACATCCCTCACTCCCTTCGTCCGGCCCGGGACGCACTCCGCACGGGAACTTCGTGCTCTCCGAGATCCGCATCAGCGCACAACCCCTCGCCCACCCCGCCGCTCCTCCCGCCCACGTCCTCATCCGCAGCGCCACCGCAGACGCAGAACAACCCTCCTTCCCCGTCTCCGCGGCCTTCGACGGCTCCGACAAAACCGGCTGGGCCGTTCACGTGCACGACCAACCACTCAACACCAACAAAAGCGCCGTCTTCCATTTTGCACAGCCCGCGGGCTTCGAAGGTGGCACCCGCTGGACCGTCACCCTCGCCCAATCCTACGGCACCATGCACACGCTGGGCCGCGCCCGTCTGAGCCTCGGCGCCCCAGCCCCGATCTCCGATGCCGCGCCTGCTCCGCAAAAACAAGACCCCGCCTCCGCACTCCAAACGGCCTTCCAACAGTGGCTCGAAAAGCAACGGCACGACGCCGTCACGTGGGCCACCCCGCGCCCCTCCAAGGCCACCAGCAACCTTCCCCTGCTCACCATCCAGGACGACCTCTCCGTGCTCGCCTCCGGCGACATCACCAAAGACGACACCTACACCCTCTCCCTCCCGCTCCCCAAAGACGGGCGCCCCGTCACCGCCCTCCGCCTCGAAGCGCTCCCCCATCCAAGCCTCCCGGGTGGCGGCCCCGGCCTCGCTTATTACGAAGGACCCAAGGGCGACTTCTTTCTCGGTGAACTCCAAGTCCTCGCCGACGGCGCACCCGCCAAGATCGCGAGCGCCTCCGAGAGCTATTCCAAAAACAACTTCGGCAACCAACCCGCCAACGCCCTCCTCGCCACAGACGGCGATCCGCAGACGGGCTGGAGCGCCGCAAAGCGCGCGGGTGAAGCGCACGAAGCCGTCTTCGTTTTTGAAAAACCCCTCACCGCCTCCTCGCTCGCCATCACCCTCCGTTTCGGGCGTCACTACGCATGTTCCCTTGGCCGTTTCAGGCTCTCCGTCACATCAGATCCGCGTGGAGCCGAAGCCTCGCAACTGCCCGCCGAACTCCAAAGCCTTCTCGTCCGCCCCGCCGCCGACCTCACAGCGGCCCAGCAATCCAGCCTGCGCGAACATTTCCTGCTCCACGCACCGGAACTCGCTGAGCACGCCAAGCGCATCCAGCAGTTGCTCAAGCCCGCGCAAGGCACCACCACACTCGTCCTGCGCGAGCGCCCCTCCGACAACCCGCGCCCCACCTTCCTCCATCACAGGGGCGAGTTCCTCCAACCCAAACAACGCATCGAACCCGGCGTCCCGTCCTTTCTTCCACCGCTTCCCGCAGGCGCACCGCGCAACCGGCTTGGATTCGCCCAATGGCTGGTCTCGCGAGAGAACCCCCTCACCGCCCGCGTCGTGGTGAACAGACACTGGGCGGCATTCTTCGGCACCGGCCTCGTGCGCACACTCAACGACTTCGGCTTCCAGGGAGAAACGCCCACCCACCCCGAACTGCTGGACTGGCTCGCGGTCGAGTTCATGGACAAAGGCTGGAGCATCAAACAACTCCACCGTCTGCTGGTCACCAGCGCCACCTACTGCCAGAGCGCGCGCACCTCTCCCGAACTCCTCGCGCGCGATCCCCAGAACCGCCTTCTCGCACGCGCACCGCGCCCGCGCGTCGATGCCGAACTGGTGCGCGACCTCCTCCTGCACAGCAGCGGCCTGCTCTCTTCCAAGATGTACGGACCGCCCGTGCGTCCGCCCCAACCGGCCGGCGTGACGGAGGCCGCTTACGGCGCGCCCAAGTGGGAGGCCAGCGCCGGCGAGGATCGCTACCGACGCGCCCTCTACACATTTCAAAAACGCAGCGCACCCTTCGCCATGTTGAACACCTTCGACGCACCCAGCGGCGAGGTCTGCATCGCACGGCGCGAAATCTCCAACACCCCACTTCAATCCCTCACTCTCCTCAACGACGAGGTCGTCCTCGAATGCGCACGCACCCTCGGTCGCGCCACCGCCGCTCAAGCCGCGCCCGACGACCCGACGCGCCTGCACTGGCTCTTCAAGCGCTGCCTCACGCGCCCCCCGCGCGATGCCGAAACCGCAGCACTCCTGCAGTTCCTCCAAACCCAACGCACGCGCCTCCAAAAGGGCGAACTCTCCGCAGCAGCGCTGCTCGACTCCGACAAGGATCCCTCCCCCGAAGCCGCCGCATGGACCACCCTCGCGCGTTCACTCCTCAACCTCGACGAATTCATCACCCGCAACTAACTGCATGAACTGCCAATCCCATCTCCCCCTCGCGGGCGGCATCCCCGTGAACCGCCGCTGGTTCCTGCGCGACTGCGGCATCGGCCTCGGAAAACTCGGCCTCGCCACCCTCCTTGGCAACGCCCTCGCCGCCCCGCGCGCAGACGCAGCCATCGCGCAACCCGCCTCCACACAGGGTCCGAAGCCACCGCACTTTCCCGGGAAAGCCCGCGCCGTCATCCACCTCTTCATGGCGGGAGCCCCCTCCCAACTCGACCTCTTCGACAACAAACCCGAGCTCCTCAAGCACGACGGCAAACCGCTGCCACCCTCCATCATCGGCGGCCAGCGCTACGCTTTCATCCGCCCGGACGCCGCCGTGATGGCGCCACGCTTCCCCTTCGCCAAGCACGGCCAGTGCGGCGCGGAACTCAGCTCCCTGCTTCCCCACACGGCCCGCATCGTGGACGACATCGCATTGGTGCGCTCGGTCACCACCGACCAGTTCAACCACGCCCCGGCGCAGATCTTCTTCAACACCGGCTTCTCCCAACCGGGCCGCCCCTGCATCGGATCGTGGGTCACCTACGGCCTCGGTTCCGAGGCGCGCGACCTCCCATCCTTCATCGTCATGAGCACCGGTTCCGGCCTCTCCGGCGGCTCCGCGAACTGGTCCAGCGGCTTCCTTCCCACCACGCATACGGGAGTGCGTCTGCGCAACCAGGGCGCCCCCATCCTCAACCTCGCCAACCCGCCGGGCATCGACGCCCGCCTTCAGCAGGACACCCTCGAACTCGCACGCTCCCTCAACCAGCAGAACCTCGACCAACTCGGCGACCCCGAGATCTCCACCCGCATCGCCTCGCACGAGATGGCACTGCGACTCCAGACCAGCGCCCCTGAACTCACCGACCTCAGGAGCGAGTCTGCGGAAACCCTCGCGCTCTATGGCTGCGATCCGGACAAGCCCTCCTTTGCCCGCGCCTGCCTGCTCGCGCGCCGCATGGTCGAGCGCGGCGTGCGCTTCATCAACATCTACCACGAGGGCTGGGACGCCCACAGCGACGTCTCAGGCAACCACACCAACCTCTGCAAAATCACCGATCAAGCCAGCGCCGCACTCGTTCAGGATCTCAAACAACGCGGCCTTCTGGACTCCACCCTCGTCGTCTGGGGCGGCGAATTCGGCCGCACACCCATGGTCGAGTCCAACCCCGCACTCGGCCGCGCCAAGGGCCGCGACCATCATCCCCAAGCCTACACCATGTGGCTCGCGGGCGGCGGCATCCGCGGCGGACAGACCATCGGCTCCACGGACGACTTCGGATTTCACCCGGTCGAAGACCCCGTCCACGTCCACGATCTCCAAGCCACCCTTCTCCATTGCCTCAGCCTCGACCACGAACGGCTCACCTACGAATTCCAAGGACGCCGATTCCGCCTCACCGATGTCCACGGCAAGGTGATTCACAAGCTGTTCAGCTGATCGCGGGATTCAGGGGCCGGGCGTGGCCAAACACACTGCCGATAGATGGGAAACATTCGCTTCCCGACCCAGTGCCAACCGCAGAGCGCGCTCCAAAGGATGCGAGGATTTAGGATTGAAACACCTCCACCGTTTGATTCTCTGCACCCTCTATGCCTAATGCCTCTGCCATCCCTCAGCTAGATCTAGCCATCGTGGGAGCCGGAGTGTCAGGCCTCTACAGCGGTTGGCGCTGGATGACGAGTACCGCAGGCCAAGGCACCCGTTCCGCCGTCTTCGAATGCAGTGAGCGCGTCGGAGGCCGCCTGCTCACCGTCCAGCCACCGGGGATGCCCGAAGCCCGCATCGAACTGGGAGGAATGCGGTTCACCACGGGACAGAAACTCATCCAAGCGCTGGTCGCCGACATGCAGTTGGAGACCGAGTCTTTCCAAGTTTCAGAACCACGCAACGTCGCTTACCTCCGCGGGGTGCACCTCAAGACGGCCGACCTCACCCATCCGGAGCGCATTCCGTACAACATCCCCAAAGAAGACCACGAGGGTGTCAGAAGCGGATTCACCGCGCTCGCGGCCAAGCGCTTTCTTCACAAGACGCTCCACACCCAAGACGTCGACCTCCAGCAGGTCGACTGGGATGCCGTGGCCACCAAGGGTCGCTACGACGAACACGCCGTCACTGACCTCACGATGCGGTATGTTTACAGCCACTCCGTCAGCGGCGAGTCCTTCCAGTTCGCCGAGGATAGCAGCGGCTACGGAAGCATTTTCCACACATGGAACGCCGCAGACGGCTTCGTGTGGAATCTGGACGACTACGGCGCGGACATCAGCTACCACCGCCTCAAGGGCGGCTTCGAGTCCGTCCCCATGAAACTGCGCGAACGCTACCTCGCCGCGGGCGGCGAAGTGCATTGCCACCACAGACTGCTCCGCTTCGACACAGCGCAACTGGCCGACGGCACCGAGGGCGTGGCGCTCCAGTTTCACACCAACGACGGGCCTCGCACGGTGCATGCGCGCAGGCTCATCCTCGCAATGCCGCGCCGCTCCCTCGAACTGCTTGAGCAAAGCGGTGCCGTGCTCGGCGCGCACCAGAAGGAAGTCCACCAACTCATCCGCTCCGTAACCCCCATCCCTCTCTTCAAACTCATCCTCTGCTACCGCCGCCGCTGGTGGGAGGACCTCGGCATCACACGCGGACAGTCCGTGACCGACCTCCCCGTGCGCCAGTGCTACTACTGGCCCGTCGGCGGCCAGACCAACGCCGGCGCCATCCTCATCTACAACGACGGCCAGGACATGGACTACTGGGAGGGCCTCCGCGACCATCCCGACAAGTTCTCCAACGAGCCCCACACCGACGAGTCCCAGTTCCCTGCTCAGGAATGGCAGCAGCACCCCGCCCCGGCGCTCATGGTCAAGGAGGCCCACAGGCAGCTCCTCGCCATGCACAACGTCGAAGACACTCCGGAACGCAGACCCTACTCCGCAGCCTATCGCGACTGGGGCGACGACCCCTTCGGCGGGGGCGCGAACTTCTGGCGCCAGTACGTGAACAGCCGCCAAGTCTCCCGCCGCATCGTCCAACCCGTCAAGGACGTCCCAGTTTACATCTGCGGCGAGGCCTACTCTCACGCCCAAGGCTGGGTGGAGGGCGCTCTCATGACGGCCGAGGATCTCCTGCAGTCCCATCTCGGACTTCAACCACCCGCCTTCGCTCCCCACGCCACGCCCTCGCACCACCTCCATGGATACTGATCCACAGGCATCCCGCCCCCCGCTCCTTTCCGCCCGGCTCGCTGGCCTTCTCGCTCTCGGACTCACGGTCCTCGTGTGGGCCGGGTTCTTCCTCTCGCTGCGCGCCGGCGCCAAGGCCGCACTGCCAGTCGGCGAGATCGCCGCGTTCCGATTCCTTCCCGCTGCGGTGTGCTTTCTGCCTGTGCTGTGGCGTCGCTGGCGCAGGATCGCAGCGGTGCCGTGGCCGCTGCTTCTGGCGATCGTGTGCGGAGCGGGCCTGCCGTACTTTCTCGTGGCGGGCAAAGGCATGCGCCTCGCCTCCGTCGCAGATGGCAGCACGCTGGTGCCGGGAACGCTGCCCCTTTTCGTCTCCCTCCTCGCCCTCGGACTCCTTGGCCAGCCCATCACCTCCTCGCGCCGCAAAGGGCTGCTGATCATTTCAAGCGGCGTGCTGCTGATGCTGCTCTTCTCACTCAACCATGCCGCCGCAGGCCTGTGGCACGGCTATGCCCTCTTTCTCTGCGGCAGCATCCTGTGGGCCAGCTTCACCCTCGCACTGCGTCGCAGCGGACTCGAGGCATTGGAAGGCGCCGCAGTCGTGACCTACGGCTCCATCCCCCTGCTCATCCTCAATCTGCTCCTGAGCAGCGAACCCCTGCAAATTCATCACCTGCCACCGGGCGTTCTGAGCGTGCAATTCCTTCTCGAGGGCCTGGGGGTCGGCCTCGTGTCGACCATCAGCTACGCCTATGCAGTAGCGCGACTGGGCCCAGATCGGGCCGCCATCGCCGGCGCACTCACCCCGGTCGTTTCCACCCTCCTCGCCATACCAGTTCTCGGAGAAATCCCGCCCCTCACCTCGCTTATCGGCATGGCTCTGATCACCGCTGGCGTGGCGGTCGCCAACCGTCCCCAACCCGCGGCCCCAGCGAACCCCCAAAACTCCGGGACCGCCACGGCCCCCGTCTCTCCTGCCCGGGCAGCCTGAGCACCCGACGTTCCTTGTCCGCCGCTTCAGCGTGGAAGCCGATCTGCGGTCTGCTGCATCCCCCGCTCACTCCGCCACCGCATCGCGTCGCGTCACGCTGATCAGCTCGCTGAAAACCCTCGGTTCCAACATCCGCACAGCGCCCGCATGACGCGTCGGATAAAAGTTGTCCCGGATCACCACGAAGTCGCGTAGGCCGACGCGCACCCAGCCGATTCCCGCCACCTCGTGTCCCCAGGAAAGCTGTGGTTTGTGCGGAAGTCGCACGGTGCACGAGATCAAGACGGGACGCCCCGCCCCGGCCTCCTCGCGCAGACGCTTCATCGAAAAGCGCTCAAGACCGGCCGTCAGCGCCACGTCCCGAGCCTTTGCCTCGGCATTGATCGCAGCCACCAAATCCGCGGGAAACGCGCCGCACAATGGCATCCCATCGTCCGTGTACCCGGCCTCGTCGACGAACTCCTCCATCTTCATGCGTGCGCGCAAACGCCGCGCCAATGCACGGAACTCCTCCTCTCCACGCCCCTGCGTTGCACCCACCAGCGCCTCCATTCCCCTTCCCGCCCAGAAACCCAGAACACTCGCCCCTGCCGTCGGCACACAACCCGAAGCCACGGTTGCGCGCATCTTTCCGGGAACGGGGAACTGCTGGAGATTGGGCACTTCAAGAAGCACGCATGCCCGCTCGGGAACCTGCGCCACCGGGACTGCGGCATCGATGCCAAACTCCACGAGACGATGCGGGGGCGCCTCCTCACCCAGCAGATATCCCACGCAACCCTCCGTACCCACCACCTCCGCCCACCAGGCGGGCGCGAGGCCCGTGGACCAAATTTGTTGTGAGCTCTGCACCGCCCGCTTCACCACCCCGATCTGTGCGCCGCGCCATCCCACCGCCCACGGCTCCGCAATCAACTCCTTGAGCTGATCCCCGGCCCAACGCCGCGCCACCGCCTCCCAGTCCTCCGCGGCCCTCAGAGCCCCGCCGCCCAGCATCCATGCGCAAAGAACGATCGTTCGCCACAAGACACGCCATGCACCTTGCATCGGCAAATCCTTCACTGCCCTGCAACCGTTCGCGAGGCTCCACACAGTCGCGTTGTGGGGAAAAGGCCTCACTGCTCGCCCTTGAGGAAGGCCAGGAGATCGGCAAGATCCTGAGGGCTCATGGCGGCCTCCAGCCCCGTGGGCATCAGCGATCCGGGGAACGCCTCCATCCGCACGATATCCGCGCGAAGCACGCTCGTGTCGGCCGCCATAGGACCGCGCAGCGTCACTGCCGACGGGGTCTCGCTCGCCACGATCCCACCGAGGCTGCGTCCATCGCGTGTCTCCACCACATAAGCTGTGAAGGCCGGCGCAATCTCCGCATCCGGCACGACGATGTGGAAGAGGATGTTCTCCTTGGGCTGATTGCGGATGTCCAGAAGGTCGGGCCCCACGGTGAACCCCTCCCGCTCCAGCCTGTGACAGGAAGCGCACGCCGCCTTGAACACCTCGCGCCCATGCGCCGGCTGCGGCACCAGTTGAAGGACGGCCTTCGCCTCTTCAAACGCCTTCTGCCTGCCCCCCGGAGCAGCCGCGAACAGCTTCTCCGCACGCGTGCGCAACACCGCATCCCGGTGCTTGAGAATCTGCCGCCGACGCAATCCGCTCAGCGCGCTTGCAGGAAGAGAGCCCGACTCAATGGCGTCGAGGATGCCGCCCGTGTGAAAAGAGGCACTCAGCAACGCGGTGAGCGTCGCATCCCGCACCGCCGGGGATGCACGCTGCCACGGCTCGAGAAGACTCTTCGTCACCGCGGGTTGCTCCACGCGCGCCCACGCAACGATGGCCGCCGCACGCAGCGCCTCCTGTGGTTCCGAAAGCGCCAACCGCTCCAGCACGGCACGCGCCTCCTCCGTGGACGCACGGCCCAGAAGCCGGATCGCAGTGGTGCGGTTCGGAATGGGCGACTCCACATCTGCGGCAATGGCGGATGCTTTCTTGAGCAAATCCCCAGCCCACGCCGGCAGCGCGGTGCCGCTGGGCAGCGACTGTTTTTCCGTGAAGCCAAGGAGCACGGGCAGCACGAGCGGGAACCGCGCCGCGGCGTCGCCCGATACCAGCGTGCCGACCGATGCGAGATCGGGGATTGCCCCACCAAGAAAAGAAAGAAACTCCTGCGCCCCGCTTCCTGGCATCTGCGGAGCCGCATGGAGATACGCGCGCAGAAGATCGGTCTCGCGTCCGGCCACACCGCTGAGGATGGCGGCACGCGTCCAGCGATCCTCCCCATCGCGCACGGCGATTGCGGCAAGCGCGGCCGTCGACTCGGAAGTCGCGAGGTTGCCCAGCGCCAGTGCCGCATGGAAGCGGACCTGCGGGTCCGAGGATCGGGCGGCGGCAAGACGCTCGGCACTCCACGCGGCGCGCCCCGCGGGATCCTCCGGCAAAGGCGCACGCAACCACGCCTGTCCCTTTCCCCCCTTTTCACCCTGTGCCCCTTCGGATTGATGCCTGTCCCTATTATCACCCCCATCCCCCTGCCGACCCCGCTCAGGCACGGATGCCGACGAGGCTTGCGAGGAGATCACCCGCCAGATGCGCCCGAGATTTTTCCCGCTCTCAAAGTCGGTATGCCTCCGGACTTCTTCGGGGAGGTAGTCCGGATGCTCGATGGTGCGCCGATACATGTCGGCGATGTAGAGCGCGCCCCCCGGTCCTTGGGCAAGGAACACGGGCCGAAACCAGTCATCGCGCGATGCCAGCATCTCGCGTCCCGCAATCAACGGCTCGGCTGCAAGCGCTGCTCCGTTGGGAACAAGCCGGTCCGCGTGTACCAGATTACCCGTGGGATCACACGAAAGCGCCGCGCCACGGTACGCCGGAGGAAGCCCAACCCCCTTCCACACATGGATCCCGCAGGCCGCACTGAAGGAGCCCGCATGGGAATCGGCGGTGGTGATATTGGCGCTGATGGGGAAAAGCCGCACCCCAAAGCTGCCACCTCCGAGCACAGACTTCACGGAGCGCTCGTTGCAGTCCTGCACCGTCTCGCTGAAGGTCAGTCGCGGATTGCGGCGCAGCCAATCCGAGGAAAGGACCACCTGCTGCACGGGCAGCCGGTTCATGCAGATAAAACGCCGGCCCTCCTCATCAAAGGACATCCCGTACTGCGAGCGTCCGTCGATGCTCTGCACCTCCAGGGTCTCAGGGTGAAAGCGCACGTCGCCCGTCATCTTGAGCGGTGCGCGCTCGGGATGTTCCGGTGAGGTGATGGTGCCGCCGCTCAACCCGGCCGCCAGGTAGATCCAACCGTCCGGCCCCACCGTGGGGCAGTTCACGCGCAGTTGCGTGCTGCCCGTGGTCGCGAATCCCGTGAGCAGCACACGCTTCTCGTCGGCATGCCCGGTGCCTCGCGAGTCGCGGAGGAAGAGCACATCGGGCGCGCACGTCACAATCACCCCGTCCTTCCACGGAATCACCCCGTTGGGAAAACTCAGCCCCTCGGCAAACACCGTGCGGCGGTCCATGCGCCCGTCCCCATCGGTGTCCTCAAGGAGCGCCACCACCCCGGCTCCGGCCTCGCCCTCTTTGGGTCCGATGGGATAGCCGCGGTTCTCCGCCACAAAGAGACGTCCCCGCGCATCGAAGGCCATGGCGCAGGGCGAGGCCGTGAGGGGCTCTGAAGCGACCAGTTCCACTCGGAGTCCGGGAGCGGCCTCAAACGCAGCAAGCGCATCCGCCGGAGACAACGGAGCACGGGGCGGAGCCGACTGCAATGCAGCCGAAAGAGCGAACATCGCGCTGCACGACAGGGCCGCGGACAGCCGCGACAGGCGTGGTTTGTTGGAAGTGCGCGTGGTCATTTCAACTGGGGCGGCTGGTTGCCGTAGAGCCATGGCTGCTTGAAGGGCGGCGCCATCGGCCGCTCCGGCAAAGGCATGGGCCGCATCGCACGCGCCAGCGCGATCCCCGCCGCGGCCATCTGCGTGCCGGCGCTCACTTCCAGATTGCTATAAAAAGTGAGGCGCGTCTCGTAGCCGCCGCCGGACGGCCCGAACGCCTCCTCGGTCGGGACATAACCCACGCATCCATTCGCGAGTTCCACCGGGAAGGTCATCGCGAAGCCGCTCCCCTTCTTGATCTCCAGCCCGAAGGCGCAGAAGTATTCGGCGGGATTGGAGATGCACGCTACCGGCCCCACTTGGATGGCCTGCACCTCCACCTCCACCTCGGGTTCGCGAGCGATGAGCGCCTCGAGCAGCAGCGTCTCCTTCGCCCACACCCAGCGCGGATCGCTCGGAGACTGCGCGATGATTTCGCGCGCCTCCGCGAGATGCTCAGCAGAGGGGCAACGGCGGGGAATGCGCCAGCGTTTCTCACTCGCATCCAGCGGCACGTCCGCCACGCGGGTCTGCGACATGCCGAGCAGCACCTTCACCGCCTCGGCCCCCACCCTGCCTCCAACCCACTGCGACCATGCGTCCGCTTCCGGATTGGCGTGGGGATCGAGGTTGTTGACCTGTGTCACGTCACCACATGCGCCCTGCAAAAACACCACGCGCGTCTCCGTCCCGAAAAAGCCCTGGATCGCTTTCTCCATGTAATAGATCCAGTTGGCGCTGATCCCGGGCCCGCTCGCCGTGGCATGACAGGCGAAGTTGACGATGCAGCCGGCGAGTTTTCCGTCGGCGTTCCAGAACCCGATCACCCCCACCTCCGGATCGGTGGGACCCGCGAAGTCGAGACTGTCGGGATTACCCTTTCCTGGATGGGAAAACGAGAGACCGCTCTTCATCCGGATACGGCGGTTGAAAGCGACCTGATCCTCGCGCCCGCTGCCAAAGCCCAGCGTCCCTTCAACGCGCGCCGCATCCGCAGCCACCACAGCATCCACGAGCGCCTCATGCACCTGCCGCAGGTAGACGGGATCGGCGCAGGAAGACTTCTCATACGCCAGTTCACGCACGAATGCGGAGGCGTGATCGAATTCGCCCGGCAGGATCATCCCGATCGGTCCCGAGGAATGGGAATGGGAGGCGCCGATGAGCACGGAGTAAATACCGCACCGCGCTTGGATCTCGGCGCGCACCGCGAGCACCAGCGGGCGTGGGATGATGAGCGCATCGATCCCGACGAGCGCCACACGACGTGTGCCATCGTCAAAGACCGCGGCCCGGACCTTGCAGGGGTCGTGGATTTTCTTCGAGAACGCCTTCCCGTAACCACCCGGCACCTCCATCCCGATCTGCGGGGTGATATCGCGTTCGGCGAACCCCGCGCGCACACCCGCAAAGGCGGCGCAGGGCACTAGGAGAAGGAGTGAGAAGAGGGCAAGCGGGTACGCGAAACGCAGCGTCCGGCCCGTGGCAAATCCGGCGGTGGAAGTTTTCATTGCGGGGGGGGGTGAGAGACCGACCCCGTGCCTATAAGCCAAAGCGTCTCTGCAGACGAATCCAAATGAGAGCGCGAGAGGAGGGAATTCTCTCACCAAGGCACAATGGCATAAAGAAGAGAGAGGCCGAAAAGGGCCGCCTCTTCCCGCCTCTTCCAAACACTCTCGATGTCCCAGTGCCGGAGGCACGTGCGAAATTAGCCGGTGGTGGACGCAGGGAACCACCGGACCCCATACCCCCTCGTGATCCGCCCCGGAGGAGGAGCCAATAGGGACAGGCAATATTTCCACTCACACCAAGGCACCAAGCTCACCAAGTTCGGAAAAGAGCTCATTATGACTGCCCCTTGCGACCATGCCCTCCCGCTTCGCGCTTTTCGCTTCTTCCAAACACCCGCCATGTCCCAGTG
>CAMAUX010000084.1 GCA_945861435.1 Chthoniobacter flavus
GCTCCGCGCCTTCCAAATCTGCCAACCGAGCGAGAAAACCCGGTCATCACCGCGCAGCGGCGCCTGATCGCGTCACGCCAAGGTCGCTACCCCACCCAAATCTGAAATTACTGACTCCAAACTCGCACGCCGTGATTTATGCGGGTTAGCAACCCGTTCTGAGCGGGGATAAGGAAGTGACTATAGTACCAGTAGTTCGTCCCTCCGTCGCTTTCAGGCTGCAGCGTGTCCGCTTCGCCCGCCTTAAACCAAACCGAAACCGTGAAACTGTGCCAAATCGGACGGTTTGCCACCGCATTGCCAATCCCATCCCCAGTACGGGAAAATTCATAACATGAGTCAGTCTGACCAAAGCGATCAACCGACAGGACGGCACCAGACACGATGCCATCAAGACCACTCAAACTGCGATCATCGGCATTTCCATCAAACGGATAATACCCCACCAACCCCTGCCAAATCCCGAAGGGCACTCCATTCAAGTTCAGCGTCGCTTGGGCGCTGGTGGTGGTGCCCACAGAATCCGTCACCTTGCAGGTGTAATAGCCAATGTGCGCGGGCTGGACGTTGGTGAGCGAGATCGTTGCGCTAATTTTTTCCGGCAGATCAACCCCGTCCTTCTGCCACTGGTAACTCAACGTCCCGGAACCGGTGGCCGCGACCGAGAGCGTCACATTCGACCCGGCATCCACCGACTGCGTGGCGGTGGGTTGACGGGAGATGGTGGGCGCTGCATCGGCGGCGAACGGCAGCAGCAGGGTGGATGCGAATGCGAGCAGGGTGGATGCGAGAAGCTTTTTCATGATGCCAGCGGGGTGAATGCGGACTCCTGTTCGGACTGAACAGGAAACCTAGCGACTGTGTAACAACCCCCCCCACGCGTCAACGGTATACACCCCGTTGGAAACGACCCCGCAGGAACGGCCCGCAGCCGATCCCCCGCCCCGCTCCCACGGCCCCCCACCGCCCTCGCTCGGTCCGCGCCTAGCCGCCCTGCGCCTGGAGGTGGAGACGGGCGTTCTCCCTCAACACCTGCAGCGAACCAGCAAGGTCGCGGATGGCGGCGGCGCGGCCGGCACAGTAGGCGCGGTCCTCGCCGCCGATATCGGGGCTGAGGGCCTGCTCGACTTCGTTCTCCAGCGAGACGTGCACGGCCTCGGTGACGATGTCCCAGAGCGGCCTGCCCTTGGCCACGGCCTTGATCTCATCGGCGGTGAGTTCGCAGTGCCATTCGGGACAGGCGACACCTCAGCGCTTTTGCGCCATTGAGGTTCGTCTCATGGAGCGGCGCGCCACGGTCAGGAGCCGAGCCCCTGCCGCACGTCACGGCAACATGCGCGGCTCCATCACGCAGCACCCGATTCCCCTGCGGGCTCTTACTTCCCCGTCTTCACCGCGGAGGGTGGCGATGGCTTCGGCAGCGTGGTCATCTCGAACTCATCCGTGCGGAAGGGTGTGAGCGGCAGTCCGTCCTGACTCGTGAGGTTGCACACGGGATTGTTCGCCCACGCGTAACGCACCGCCACGGGTTTCGCCACCTTCGGCGATTGCAGTTCGATGCGGTCCCCGGAGAGGAGCTTTCCCTTCACCGCGTGCCACACGCGGTCTTCGCCGCACACCGCAAACCCCACGGCCTCCTCCACATCGAAGGCCCTCAGCGAACTGCCGAAGCAGTCCACCGCCACCACGGCCTTGTCGCCCTCCACCTGGAGGCTCTTGAATTCCGGGCTGCGGTACGCAATGGAGATTCCGTAATCCTTCGCGAGCGCCCAGCGCACGAGGCGCGCCGCCACGTCGTGCTTGTTCTTGGGATGGATGTCCTTCCCCTCGCCCAAGTCCGTGATCACGGCCTGCCCCGTGTGCGGGAGAGCCATCGTCTTGGTCTGCGCCTCGCGCAGCTCCGCCCAAGCGCTTTCCTTAGGCTCCTCCGTCTCCGCCATGTAATCGGCGAGCTGCACCCAGTAGAACGGGAAACTCCCCTGGCCCCACTCCTTGCGCCACTGCTCGATCATGAAGGGGAAGAGTTTTTGATACTCCCACGCGCGGCTCGCATTGCTCTCACCCTGGTACCAGATCACCCCCTTGATTCCGTAACCCAGCGTGGGATGCACCACGCCTGCGAAAATGTTGCCGGGCCTCTGATTGCCACTGAGCCAGTCTTTGGGCGGACGCGGTGCGCGCGGCAGTTTCGTCCCGGCGGCCTTCGCCTTGGCCTCCTCCACCTTGAAACGCTCCAACTGTTTCTGGAACTCCGTCTCGGCCTCGGGACTCGCGTTGAAGCCTTCAGCCTTCACCGTGTTCTCCATCAACTGAGCAAAGCGGGTGTCCTTCTCCACGGAACCGCGCCGCACCCATGCCTCCGCAGCCGAGCCACCCCACGCATTGTCCACCACGCCCACGGGCACTCCGACAATCTGGTGAATGTAACGGCAGAAAAGAAAACCCACCGCGCTGATCCCGAGCACGGAGTCATGATCGGCCGTTTTCCACTGGCCCTTGAAATCGTTCTGCAACTCCTGCGTCCCGACGCTGGGCACCTTGATCACGCGCATCTTCGGCAGCTTGGACGCGTAGGCCTCCAGATCCCCATTCCAATCCCCCTTGAGGGTGAACCCCATGTTGGACTGGCCCGAGCACATCCACACCTCGCCCACGAGCACGTCCTGCACCTCGCGCTTCTGCGTCCCGCTCACCGTGAGCGTCTGCGGTTGGTCATTGGCTGGCGCCGCATCCAGCTTCACCTGCCAGCGCCCGTCGGCACCGGCCGTCGCGCTTTTGGAAACCCCGGCAAAGCTCACCGTCACCTGCGTCCCCGGCGTGTCCCAACCCCAGATCGGATTGTCCTGTTTCTGCTGCAGCACCATGTGATCGCCGATGATGGCGGGCAGCTTGAGTTCCGCATGGAGCGTCGCGAAGCCCGTACCAATCAGAAGGGATGCAAGGGGGAGGAATCGTTTCATCACCTTTCTAAGGCCCCAGCCCCCTTCTTTCTTAGGGAACTCCGCAGGGGCTCAATCAGGACGCTGCGGAACCGGCACGGTTCGCTGCTGAATAGCGCGGACAAAGTCCGGCTCGCGGAGACGGCGCGCTCCTCATTCTCGATTGCGACTGAGGCCACGGAGATTCCGTTTTGAGGGCGTCGCACCAGAAGCCGCACCTCGCCTCCACCCAACAGCAATTACTCGAGACTCCCGACCACATGAGAGGAGGCGTTCTTGTCCGGCACATCGCGGGACCTCGGCTCACAGGCAGCGTCTGTTTCTTACTCGGGCCGGCTCCAACAAGGCCCCGACGATGCCCTTCACTCCGTGCCGTGCGGATCGCGCTTCGTCCCCGCATGAGCGCCATGGCATCCACCGGACACCCCGCCCGCGTAAGTCGACGGGGATCAAGCGCCATGGCCGAAGACGACATCCATCAACCCAACGACAAGTTCGTCAAAGCCACCTTCTCCGTTCCTGACAACGCGCGTGCGTTCTTCCAATCCCATCTCCCTGCGCATCTCGCTCCCTTCTTTGACTGGGAATCCCTGCGACACATTCCGTCCACCTTCATCGCCCCGCAGTTCGCAGCCTCCGAGAGCGACCTCCTCTTCTCCGTCGGAATCAGAAACCGCAAGGCCTACGTCTACCTGCTCTTCGAACACCAGAGCACCGAGGACCCGCGCATGGCCCTGCGTCTGCTCGGCTACATCGTCCAGATCTGGCAGCGTTTCGTCCGCGAGAACCCCCAATCCACCAAGCTTCCCGCCGTATTCCCCCTCGTGCTGGCTCAAGGCAAGCGCCCATGGAAAACCTCCACCAAGTTGGAGGACCTCATCGACCTACCCTCCGACATCGCAGAACACTTCCTCCCTTGGCAACCCGCGCTCCTCTTCCACCTCATGGAACTGGTAAGAATCCCCTACGAAAAGCTTCACGGTAACCCGAGCGGAATCCTCGCCCTGCGCGCTCTGAAGGCCGAACCCTTCGATGAACTCCTGAGCGAGGTGGTATGGGATGAACCCCTCCTGCAGCGAATCTCCGAGGATGCGCTCGAACACTTCCTACGCTACATAGTGGACGCTGACGTCGACGAATCGCTCTTCCTCCAGCGGATCCATTCCCTGCAAAGCCCGCCACTGACTCCACACACCATGACACTCGCCGAACGACTCATCCAAAGAGGCAAAAACGAAGGCATCTCCGAAGGCATGTCTCAGGGCATGTCTCAGGGCATGTCCGAGGGACTTTCCAAAGGACGCTTCGAAGGGCAGCTTCATGCGATGCGCTCCGCCATTCTGCGCGCGCTTGAACTCAAGCACGGCCAGGTCGCCAGAGGTGTCGCAGAGGCCGTGGCCTCCATCACCGACGAACCCACCCTCCAAAACCTGCACGACCGCGCCATCCTCTCCTCTTCGATCGAAGAGTTCGCGCAGCACCTTTGATCGCCCCTCGCGACGCGGCGCCATCAAGCCATCACGCCATCACGCCGCCCGCTCACAAATCGCGCAGGTGCGCTGCGGGCTGCCAGGCGCTTGCAAGGCACAGGCACGGTTTCGCTTCTCTTGGAATGAACTCCGCCGGACTCATCGCCGGTTCGCAGGCGCCCGCTGCACTGTCCAGGCTGACTGTCGGCTCATGACCCGCTCGCGTTCCTCCTCCTCGGTGACCACGCGCACGATGCTCAGTGCCTTCCTGTGGCCCAGCACATCGCGATCCAAGCGCCGGCACAGGGCCAGCGCATCGAGTCGGTCGTCTTTGACTCCCTTCCCCCAACCGTCCCATTTCTGCGGCTGCACAACGAAATTGCTCACGCCCATCACCTCAAGCCGTCCATGCAAATGTTATCCGGACGGCACCGCCTCGTGACAGCTGCAGATACGTCCGGCCAGTTTCTGCTGCTTGGCGACAAAGAGCAGCAGCTCCTCAAATACCATCTTCTGGACAGGCTGCGGCGTGGCACTCTCGACCTGCCGGCTCACCCAATCGAATTTGGCGTGCGCGTCGATACCGCGTGCGCTCGTTTCGTATTGTTCGCTGGAGTTTGGAGTGGTTTGGGCTGTCACCGCTTTTAAGATCGCGGGATCTCGCGCAGGTCGACAGCCTCACGTCAGCTAGCCGCAACCCTCTTTGGTTAGCACCCTCCTCTCGTATGCTGCACCTGCAGACCAACCTAATTCCCTGGAATGACTGAGCACCCAGGCGACAATGGCTTGGTCAGTACACGCTGCGGGTTTTCACTTACCCAAAAAGGAGTCTCCATCAGCAAATCCGGAAAACCACCGGTCCGGTCGGTTTCAGGAAATTCCGCTTCCTAAACCCCTGAAACAGCCCCCGTCCAATCGTGTAGTATGAAAGAAAATCAGTCCAATACACCGGCACCATCTCACCATGGAAACGGCATCACGGGAACTGTTGACCAACCTCCCGCCCCCGCTTCTGAGCGCCGCCACGACCTGGACGCCTTGCGCGCTTTCGCCATGCTCCTCGGCATCGCGCTCCATATCACCCTCTCGCTGGCAGGCATCCAATGGGTGGTCTGGGACACTGTTTCCAGCAAGTTTTTGCTTTTACTCATGCTCTCCATCCACGGGTTCCGGATGCAGCTTTTCTTCATCATCAGCGGCTACTTCACCGCCATGCTAGTCGCCAGACGCGGCACCCTCCCCATGCTGCGAAACCGGGCAATGCGCATTCTTGTCCCCTGCTTGCTGGGGCTCGCAACGGTGGTCCCGCTCAACAATTGGGTATCTAGGATGACCCCCGTCTGGAACCCCACCCACCCCGGGGAACCGCTGCAGGACGCAATCTCCCGGGACGACACCATTCGCATGCGGCAATTACTGGAGAACGGCACTGATATCGAGGCACCGGACTCCCGCCTGAAAATCCGGCCCTTGGGATGGGCCATTCTTTGTAACAACGACACCGCGGTCCGGCTGCTGCTTGAGAAAGGCGCCGACCCGATGGCCACCGCCGGGAACCAGGCCAACGCGCTGTGCATTGCCGCCTTCGCCGGCCGTCCCGACATTCTGAAACTGCTGGTGGCCAACGGGGGCGACCCGCTCGCATCCAATGCCAACGGTGTCACCCCATGGATTACCACTTTTTCGAACACCTACTTCACCAAGGGCATCCTGCGCACCATCAAGAACTCCGAACCCGGTGATTCAGAAATGGCCGCCATCGAAATGGGACGTGGCGAAGTTCGCGCGTTCCTTGGGGAAAGAATTGCTGCCTCCAGCCTGTCCGGCGCCACATCCGGCGAGGCACCACCCTCCTCTGCACTTGCTGCTCCTGGCGCCAAAGCGGCCGCGCCACCAGACTGGCTGATCAACTACACACTCGCCCTCGCATCCGACCGGTATCGGCTATCTGTCGGTGGCTGGACATGGCATTTGTTCGAGGATTCCACGTTCGTCCACCTCTGGTTCCTGTGGACGCTTTGCTGGCTCGTGGTCCTCTTCTCCCTGATCCGGGCTTTCAACCGCCGGTGTTTCCCCGCATTCGCCAACTGGATTCCCCCACTCGGCCCGTCCCTGGCCGTCGCCATGGCTCTCACGCTGCTGCCACAATTTTGCATGTCAGTTGCGGTTTTTCCCGGCGCGCCCCCCGGCAGCATTGGGCCCGATACTTCCAGCGCCATCTTACCAAAGCCCCATGTGTTTGCTTACTACGCTGTCTTTTTCTTTTTCGGCACGGTCTGTTTTCGCAACAACGACGAAAGCGGCCGCTTGGGTGCCCGGTGGAAAATCTGTCTGCCCCTCGCGTGCGTGGTCCTTTTCCCGGCCATCCTCCTCACCCTGCACAACCGAGTGCTCAACACCCCGATCCAGGTCGCCTATACTTGGCTGATGTCCTTGAGCTTGATGGGCCTGTTCCGCCTGGTGCTCAACCGACAAAACAAAGCCATCCGCTACGTCTCCGATTCTTCCTACTGGCTCTACCTTGCCCACCTACCGCTCGTCATCGCGATGCAGTGCTGGGTGTCTGATTGGCCTCTCCCTGCCTGGGTTAAGTTCCTGCTGATGTTATCCATTTCCACGGCCTTGTTACTCGCCAGCTACCAACTGCTGGTCCGCGACAAACCCATCGACTGGCTGCTGAATGGAAGAGTTCGGAAATGATCTGCCGAGGTTTGAAACAAACCCGATCACCTCGATAATCCACCATCCGACGGCTCAATCCCTGCCGCCCTCAACTGCGCCCGCAGATCCCCAGCAGCCGACGCCAGACGCATGCGGGAATACCAACGTGCGCCATCCTGAATCCACTGCACCCGGACCCGAGCACAGGCCTCCCCGTCGAATGCAGCCCCCCGTCCGCGTTCTCACCGTTTCCGGTGCGGGGGGGCGCGAAGGCGATTTCCAAGCAAAAATCGCGCGGACTAGATGCCATAAGTTTCCGCATCATTTCCCGGCGCTTCATCCACGCGTCTTGTTTAAGACGGTGTTTTGATCAGAACCCGTAACCATGCGAGTGGAAGACGTCCCGGATTTAATTCATGTGCCGCGGCTGCGTCTGGGATCAACCTTCACCTGCGGTGTAACCGCCCTGCAGTCGGTGCGTTACTATTACGACTCGCAAGATGAATCCCGGGAGGATGATCTGGCAAAGTTGCTATAGCCGGATCCCGTCAATGGCATGGCTTTAAAAAACATGGCATTCAGGCTTGGCCGGAGAATCCTGTTGAGGATTGGCAAAATCACTGGGACGACGGCCATTTTGTGGTCGCATCGGCTTCAATGATGAAATCATCGTCCTGATGGCCCGTGGCACCATGGGGCAATTCGGCAATACACCTATATTCCCCGCGATGAATTCGTTCATCGATGGCATGATATCGATGGGTTAGATCGGGTGAACCAGTCCGGCCTGGTAATCCATAAAGGACCGCCACAGTACGACCAGGCTGCCATTACCAAGCTGGACTAATTCTCCGCGCTAGCTCACCGGCGCCGGAGTGCGGCGGGCTACGGCGCTGGGGTCTGCAGGGAAGGCTGCGGCCAGACCCAGTCCCCTTCAGTCCAGAGCGGGCGCCCGGTTGCGCCCGGTTTCTCGCGATATTCGCCGCCCTCGTCAGTCCCATTCCCACCCACTGAATAAAGCAGGAACGTGCCGTCGCTTGCTGCCTTGTAGCGCAGGGGATCGCCGCTGACCACGTCCCCCGGCACCTTCGGGAGGAACTCCGGCACGAGTTCTCCGAGCGTCTGCGGCAGATGCCCGTGCCGGAGGCGGTATCTTTCGATAGCCAGCGCGCAACGGGCCATGTCCAGCGTCGCCTGCGCGGATGCCGCGCGCTCGAGTACAGAGCCCAGCGCCGGCACCACCATGCGCACAAGGATCCAATTCGCATTGTACGGCCCCGCCTTCACCTGCAACTCCGCATTCAATGCCGCAAGCCGCTCCGGATACACCCGGTGCAGCGCCGGATCGACGGTTGCGAGCGTCTGCAGATTGATCCCCACCATGTGGGCTCGGTTGAAGTCGATAATCCCGGACCACGGTCCGCAGGTCTTTGCGATCCAGAGCGCCGCACCCAGCCATGGCCCTTGAAGCGGAGACTGCGGATCCCCGGAGGCCTGGTTGATTGTGAAAAGTGGGTTCACGAGTTCCGGCCGCTCCTTGAGGATGTCCATCGCAGCACCCGCGTAGAGGACGCGCTCGCCATGGAACGCCCGCTGGATGCCGGCGAGTTGATCGAAGCGTCCCAGCGCCGCGTCCAGGGAAGCCAACTGCGCGTCGTTCCACTGATGCCGCGCGAGCCCCTCCCAAAGCCCCTCCATGCAACGATCCAGAGTCGCGATTTGCACAAGACGGGAGATGAGGGCGGGCTCCGAGTCCACACTCTCCGCGAGCCGCAGTTCCAGAAGCAGGTCGCGATGCGCAGCCGCGGCATCGCCGATGGAAAGTTGCGCGATCACGCGCCAGTGCAGCGCGTCCCCGAGTTTCCGCAGCACCCCTGCATGGTCGATGGGCATGAGAAAGGCGTCCTCATAGCGCAGTGGGGCGCGCGCATGCGGCCTCTGCGCTGCAATGCGCAGCGCTCCCAAATCGGGCTCGAGCTTTGCCAACGCCTGCAGCAACTCCGCCGCTGGTTCCCCGACCTCCGCAGAGCCTTCGGACTGCACGGCCTTGCGCCACCTTTGCTGCCACTCGCGCAGATCGTAGAACCGGCCGACACGCCACGAACCATTCGGCACTACCTTCGCGCCCTTCCCATCCACGAGCACGCGAAGGTTCGCGAGCCGCTCCTTCCCCGCCGGATCGCGCCAGACGGTCTTTCTCCCAAAGATGCTGCCAGCATCCGTGACCTGTTCCGTATCGAAGAGCGGTTTGAAAAACGGACTCGAAAAGAAATTCTCCTCGTCCGGGATCGACGGCGGGATCACGGAAGCGGGATCCATGGACGCACCCGAGGCGAGCACTTGATGGACCGCGACCTTCAACGCACGCGCTCCGAGCCAGTTCTCCACCGCTGATGCAAGGATCACAAGGGTGAAAACCCACACCAGACTCCACGCTGTTCGCCGCAACCAGACCCGCTTGCGAGAGGGCTTGGGCGCTCGATCTGTGGCGGGGTCTTCTTTGGGGGAGGAGTCGGAGGAGTTCATGGGATTGGGGGGATGAAATTGCTAAAACCAAGCGCACGCCGCCGACATCACACGGGCCTTGCCGAAGCGCGCACGGGCCGCACCCAGCCATGCGGCCTTGGCGCAGGCGGCTCCACGATCGCTGGCGGTGCGAGCAACTCGGACATCCACCGCTGATGCTCGCGGACCATGAGCTGCAGATGCGCGGCCGAGATCGTCACCGCGCGCCGGCCTTCATCCACACGGGATCCGGGGGTCACGACCCGCAGGAGAAGAATCACCAGCCACGCACCCGCAAACGCGAGGCGGTGGGGACGCGCCCATGCCGCGCGATCAAACAAACCCGCGATCGTGCTTCCCCAGAACCCGCGTTCAGCGCCCGCCCGCGAAGCATTGCGCAGGATCTCCGCGCGCAGGGATGCGGGTGCGGCGCGCAGGGGGATCCGGGAGAGGTCGGCTTCGAAATCTTCATTCATGGCTTTGTGATGATGGGACGCAGATGGCTGCGCAATTTGTCTATTGCGTAACGGTAGCGGCTCGCGGCCGTGTGCAGCGGGATCCCGAGCACGGCGCCAATTGCATCAAAGGTGAGACCTTCCCAGAGCTTGAGATGGACGACGGCCCGCTGCTCTTCGGGCAGCAAGCCGAGAGCCGCCGCCACCTGTTCGCGGAACACCGCGTCATCGCCGGGATCTCCGGGTTCGAACACCGTGCATGCCTCGTCTGCGAAGCGCCCTTCGTTGCGGTTGCGCGCATCCCTGCGGCGGAAGAGATCGCGGGCTTGGTTGTGGGCGAGTCGCAGCAGGAAGCCGCGTTCGTCGCGCACGTCCGCGAGGAGTGCGGGCTGGCGGGCCAGTTTCAAAAACACCTCCTGCAACACGTCGCGCGTGTCCGCTTCGTCGCGGGTGAGGTTCAACAGGAACCCGTACAACGCATCGGCGTGCCGGTCATAAATCTGTGCAAGGGACTCGTGCAATCGGGGGAGGACGCGCGAAGACGCAATTCTTGTCTGGAGATTCTGCAGGAACCGGGGAGCGGAGGGACTGGATGGCAAAAGGGCGCGGGTGTTGAGCGCCCCGTTCCACTCAGGAAGGGACGTCCAGGGAGCGACCGTTGTCACGCGGCCCGAGGCCCAGAAGGAACGGGCCTGCCCGGCGCACCCAGTGGTCGGCTTTCGGATGATCCGCAGCGCCGTGCCCGAAACAGGAGCGCAACATCGCCGTGTCGATGATGCCGGGATTGAATGCGACGGCGGCCACTTGGGAGCCCGTGCCCGCGAGATCCTGAGCGAGCGACTGGGTGAGCCCCTCGATGGCCCATTTGCTGGCACAGTAGGAAGCGACGTCGGGCGAAGTCGAACGGCCCCAACCCGAGGAGAAGTTCACCACCACACCGCGTCCGGCCTTGTGCATGGCCGGGAGGAAATGGCGGATCGCATGGGCGACGCCGGCGATATTGACGCGCAGAAGTGCGTCCACCTCGGAGGCCTCCAATTCCCAGAGGGGTGCATTGCGGTTGATGACCGCCGCGTTGTTAATGAGCAGGTCCGGCGGCCCGAAGCGGGCCAGCACGGCATCCGCCCATGCTCGCACCTGTGCATCGTCGCCCATGTCGACGCGTGCGAGATCGTGCCCGGAGCCGACCCGCTGGGAGACGCGCTCGAGTGCTGCCGCATCGCGTCCGCAGCCGCAGACGACCGCGCCCTCGGCTGCAAAGTACTCGGTCATGGCGCGGCCGAGTCCTCGTGAGCAACCGGTGACAACAATGAGCCTGCCTTTTGCCCTGAAACCTTGGGTGGTCATGGGTGCCATGATGCGGCCAGCAGCCGTTGGTGACAAGCCGCCGCACGGTCTCTCGCATTGCGGAGGTTAAGATGGCGGGGGGCGAGGGATGGCGCTCAGGAGACGCGCTTCGCGGTGGCGGACTGGGGTCACCGAGCGGCTTGGTTCCACATCATGGACGACATGGACGACATGGACGGCGATGGACGGTGGACAGGATCACA
Organism: Chthoniobacter flavus; assembly: GCA_945861435.1. GTDB lineage: Bacteria > Verrucomicrobiota > Verrucomicrobiia > Chthoniobacterales > Chthoniobacteraceae > CAIURC01. Next base: position 11,580 of record CAMAUX010000084.1, read on the forward strand.
CTGGGGAGCGGGTTGGAGCCGCCGTTGAGAGCAGGAAAAAGGGTCCCGGCATGAAGATCGGCCCGCTCATCCCCTCCGGAGCCGAGGGCGGTATTGTACGCACAATGGTCCACGGAACGCACGGAATGCACGGACCCTGAAACACACTCTCATTCTCCTCATTCTCCTTATTCTCCTCCTCCATTCCGTGTCGTCCGTGAGGAAGCGGATAGGGACAGGCAAAATTTCTCCCATCGTCGGCCTTCTTGCACCCCTGACCGGGGCGCATCGGGTGGGGGCGGTGAACCGGTGGTTCCCTGCGTCCGCGTGGCGGACTGCGGTCACCGACCGGCTTCTTCCATGCCTCCGGCATGGCGGAATTGTCGTTGCGAGTGCCTGTTGGTTGTTAGGGTCCCTCAACGGATTACGCGCGATATCCTAAACTCCGTGCCCTTCAGGACAGACTGTATTTGTCTCACCCCACCTCTCATGATCACCCGGCAATGACCCCTCCCCGCTGGCGCGCTCTTCTTCAAAACGCCTATTCGTCCCCTGGCCTGTCACCGCTCGTCGCCATTCCCGACGCGCGCACGCCCTCGCAACGTTGCCGCACTCTGATGAAGGCTCGGAAGCTGCTGCGCTCCGAGCTCAACTACGAAGCCTTCGGAGATCTTGTCGCGGCGGTCACCCCGCACGCCGATCCCAAGGCATGGGGTCCGCTTCTGGAGGAGTTCATTGCGGGGCGTCCCGCCGCTTACACAAGGTTCTACGAGCGCCCCATGCTCTCCTACTACGCGGCATGGGCCGACTGGCCTAACGCCGCCCGCTTCGCCCACTGGCGTTCGATGGTGCTGCCCCACGAGATCGCGATCGGTTTCGAGGCGCTGGTGCGCACCGGTCAGGCCGACCTTTACCAAGACCTCTTCGAGCGGTGCATGGACATGCGGATGCGCGACGAAAAATCGCGCTACGGCAACGGCTTTGACTGCCTGGCCGCAGGCTGGATCGCCGTCACTGACGGCTGGTTCGACAAGGCTGCAGGCATCTGGGCCGCCACCGATCCCTCGCACCCTGTCCATCCCGACGCCCTGCTGCTGGCCAGTCAGGCCTCGATCGCGCATGCCCTTGTGTCGTCGAGTCGCGGCATTGCGTCCTGCGAGGAACTCCTCGGTCTGCACTCCTCCGAGGGCCCCAAGCTCTCGCCGTCGACGGCCCGCGAAACGCGCGCTCTTTTGCGTGCACACCGGCGCTGCTGCAAAGCCTCGATCAAGGCGCTCCCGCGGGAGTGGCACTCGATCGTGGTGCCCCATCTCACCGAGTCCCAGCGCCTCTGGCTGCGGCCGAGCCTCGCCTCCTCATCCGAGGGTTGAAGCGCGCTGCAGTGCGCGGGTGCTGTGAGGCGGGAGCGGGCATCTGCTCCGCGCTCTGTGTTCTGGCATTCGTCGTCCCGCGACGAGCCCTCTCGGTTCTTGGCACGCACACGCTCCCTGTGTGAGCGTCCCCCTGGCCTGCCGGCGACACCATGCAGGCCCGCGCACCGTACGTCTTGCACGCCTTCCACGCCTTGCCCATGCAACCCATTCCCACCGCTGATCCTTCGCAAAGCAATCCACGTCACGCCCTGCGCGACGCGGGCGCATGGGTGCAGGCATTCGTGGCGATTGCTCTGCTCTGCCACGCCTCGCTCACGGTGGTGCGCGCGCCGAATACACTCACATGGAAACTCGCGATCCTCGCCACGGAGTTCGGCCACTGGCTGGCCTGCGCCACCGCGCTCCTGCTTGTGCTTTTTCTCGTGCTGCGCAGGCGCCTCACCGTCCGTCCATCCCGCTTGGATGCAGGCCTACGCGGCATCACGGCCCTGCTCCTGCTGGGATCCACGGGTCTCTATTTATCCCCAACTGTCCGCGCATCGATCGTCGCCCGGCACCTGCAATCCGAACTGCCCCCCCTCTTTCCAGCCCCATCGGACTCCCCTTCCCAAGCGCAGCCCGCGCCTTTTTCACTGAGCCGCCTCTGGATCGGCGACGGCCAGACACCACCGGCCTCCCCACCGGAGCGGCTCTTCTGCAAGCGCACGGAGGAGTACGAACTCCCGCTTCTTTTCTGGCGCTCGGACAAGGCATCGCACGCAGGCCCGGCTCCCTGCGTGCTCCTCCTCCACTCGGGCGGATGGAATGGCGGATCGCCGGAGGAATTTGAGTCCTTCAACACCCACCTCGCGAGCCGCGGTTATGCGGTCGCCTCGCTGGAGTACCGGCTTGCGCCCCGCTGGACATGGCCCTCCCAGCGCGAGGATGTCGCCGACGCACTTTCGTATCTTCACGCACACGCCGCCCAACTCGGCATCGACCCGGAGCGCTTCATCCTCATGGGCAGGTCCGCGGGAGGCCAGATTGCGGAGGCTGCGGCGTACGGTCTCCACCACCCGTCCGTCCGCGGGGTGATTGCGTTCTACGCGCCGGCGGACGTTCTCTTCGCCCGCCAGTACGCGGTGGAGGACGATGTGCTCAACTCCCTTGCACTTCTGCGCTCCTACCTGGGCGGCGATCCGGACACCCGCGCCGCAGCCTACGAGTCCGCATCCGCCCCCTTGCTCGTGACCGCTCAGAGCCCGCCCACTTTGCTCGTCCACGGCACGCGGGACGAGTTGGTGTGGAACCTCCAGAGTCGCCGCCTGCATGCGCGGCTGCGCGAGAACAAGGTCGCCTGCTTTCTCCTCGAGCTTCCATGGGCCACCCATGCGTTCGACTACAATCCGCGGGGGCCCGGGGGGCAGCTGAGCACATGGGCGGTGGAACGGTTTCTCGAGCACGTGACCCGGTAGTCGGCGGATGGCCGGGAACTCCTTCCATCGCGGAACCCGTGTAAAATGGGCGTTCCAGCGCCCCGGGTCTGGGCGTTCAGCCCCTGAGGCGGGCGAACACGCTGCGCAGGACGGGCCGCGCGGTGTAATAGACGAGCACCACGACCAGCGGCGCAACGAAGATCCAGACCGCCACCCCCTGCAGTCCGATGCGTCCGAAGTCGGCGAAAAACTGCCATGGGCCCGCCTTGAAGCGCTCCACGAGCATCGGCACCGAAAGATCCAGATGAGGCTGATCGAAGAGCGACTCGCCCGCGCGGTAAAAGGCCAGCAAGAGGGCGACTTGGAGCGGGCAGATCGCGTAGTTCACCACGTGCATCACCGGTTGGTTGAGTCGCAGGGCATAGGCGACCCATGCGCAGAGGATCGTCGTGACTCCGAGGATGGGGAACAATCCGAGCGCCGCCGCCAGTGCCACCGTCAGCGCCATGCGTTCCGGCGTCACGCCCTGGCGCATCTGTTCGAGCACGGGGTCCCAGAGACGACGCCGCAACCACGAGCGCTCCGCGACAGCGTTCATCTTCCGGAGGGCGCCGGCGGGAGCTGTGGGACTTTGACGAAGCGCTTGGGATCGTATCCTTGATCGGCCAGGCGTTTCAGAATCCCGGCGTACACTTCGTCCGGCAGCGTTTTTTCGCGGGCCATGATCCAGCCGTACTTGCGCGATGGATGCCCGACGACGGTCCAGCGGTAATCGGGATCGAGGTCCAGGACGAGGTACTTCTCGGTCACCACTCCGAAGAACCGCACGCGCCATTCCGCGTTGGTCTGCGTGTTGTGAACCCATGCGAGGGCCTGGACGCGTTTCTGAGGCGCATCGAAGCTGCCCTTTCGGAAGGTGAACACATTGTCGATGCGGCCATCGGGTCTGAGCGCGTAACTCTCCACGGAGTCGACGCAACCCTCTTCCGCAAAGTACGGGATGTTTGCGATCACCCGCCAATCGCCCATGTAGCGGGCGAGGTTCACGTGCTCCACGGGTTTGAGGAGAGTCCGGTCCGCGCCCCGGGAACGCGGCCAACCCGGCAACGCACAGCCCACTGCGAGGAGCACGAGCAGCAGCACACCACACCCGAGCCCCATCCGACGCAGACAAACATTCATGAGCACGCGCATAAGGCAGGGGAGTCTACACGGCGCATCAAGCGCCTGCGAGGATTGTGAACAAGGCGCAGGGAAGAAGACGCGTTGCCGGTCCGCGGCTCATCCCATGGACGACATGGACGACATGGACGACATGGACGGCGATGGACGACATGGACGGCGATGGACCGTGGACCGGTGGAAGATCAGGGAGCGTCTCTCCGGCGGGCGACTGCGCTTACTCGCGCTTGAAGCGGCGGCGTTCGCGGTAGGCGAGGAGGCCGAGGAGGAGGCCGCCGGCGATCCAGGTGGA
>CAMAUX010000085.1 GCA_945861435.1 Chthoniobacter flavus
GAGGCAGCGGTGCTGCTCGCGCACCTTGGCCTTCATCTGCCCAAGCGATCCAAAATCGTCGAAAATGTAGTGGAGAAAAACCGCTGAAAAACGCCGCCAACCCGCATGGTTGCGTCATTGGCTTCCGCAAACTGCGGAACTTGGGCTAATGCCGCGCTCCTCCTCAACTTGGCGGCCCTTGCTCATCCACAGGGTCATTAGACACCGTCGTTTCCAAAGGTAAGCGCAGCCCGCATGCCCCGCCGTCTGCCGCCCACACCTGAATGGCTCCATGAAACCTGCGGAAACACTTCTCTCCGGCGTTTCCGACTCCCTTTCGTCGGCGGATCCCCGTGATTTAAGTCCATTGGGTTGCCGCTATGGGTTGCCGCGTTGCGGAACAGATTCCCAAAGGCCCGTTGACAACACCGGGGGGCCAGCTAAACTTCCGCCCCTTTTCCAAGGACATTCTTTATGGCCAACACTAAATCAGCCGCCAAACGCGCCCGCCAAACCATCACACGTACCACGACCAATCGCCGCTCCACCTCCACGGTGAAGAGCAACCTCAAAAAAGTTCGCTCGGCGATCGAAGGCGGCAAGAAGGACGAAGCCACGGAGGCTGCCAAGCAGTTCCTCTCCTCGATGGACAAGGCCGTCAAGGCGGGCCGCGTTCACCGCAACTCCGCCAACCGCCACAAGAGTGTCATCCAAAAGGCACTCGCTAAACTCGCCTAAGAATCGGGCGCGGTAGCCGTCGTCACCAACGACAGGCAAATCGAGAGGGCGCCGAAAGCAACTCCCTCTCAAAACATCTTCACAAAAAAGGCGGAGCCACCTCCGCCTTTTTTTTGTTCCCATGTGGGAACGCAGCCTGTGTCCGATGAAGGATCTGGGTCTACCGCAACGGCCGCGGCTCTGATCGTCGCTGCTTATTCCAACCGGTAGAGCAAAGGAATCCGGTAATTGCGCTGCAACGCTTTATCCCCTTCAGCCACGGCCTGAGCGTCCAGATAGATGCAACCGGGTTCACCATCGAACTCAATCTTGTGCATCCCGTCCTGCGCCTTCGCCAGCGCGTCCGGCAGTTCGCTCAACCGGTTCATCGGCACCCCATTCACCTGCCGGACCACAAGATGCTGCAGGTTCTCGTATCCAATCGTCGCGGCCGACGGCAGCACTCCGCTGAGAATCACCACCTTCCGCCCCCCGCCTGGGAAAAGCTTCTCCTGTTCGCGTTCGATCTGCAGGAACTCCTCGGGCGCTTTCTTCTGCCATTCCGCCCCCCACTCCTTGAGGTACTGCCGCGAGAGTTCGTGCAGCAGCAGCCCGCCAAGCAGATAGAACCGCGGCGCACGGTCGATCACATAAGGATCCACCACAAACTCGCCGGGTGACCGCCGCGCCATCTTGAGTTTCAACTCCACCCGCTGCCCCTTGCGAAGCACCGTGCAGGGCATGGTGTCCCCGAGAAAAAACCGCGTGACCAGATTGCTCACCAGCAGCTTTCCATAATTCGGATCCAGATAGTTCCCATCCCGATCCACGTCCTGGCCGGCAATCCGCAGCAGCACGTCGCCCACCTCCATACCCGCCTTGTCCGCCGGCCCGTTCTTCGCCACCCCGGTAATATAGACCCCCCCGGAAACCCCCTCCCCAAGCCCCACATACCGCCGAAACTGTGGATCCCGCGTATTAGCGATAGAAATCCCGGGCTTCGGAAACCCGTCGTAATTTCCATCTGCCGCATCCTTGAGAAAATGCTCGATCACCGGCGCTGGAATCAGCTCGGCGCTCTTGGTGTTGTTATCGTAACGCATCACCAATCCGACCAATTTCCCAGTGCGCACCACCGGCAGAGTAAAGCTAGCGTCCCTGAACTGCAGCGGCACCGTCATCCTGTAGACAAGCAGCAGGGAGTCATCCAAGGGATAGCGGCCCACCTCCACCGTGGTCAGCGCAGAAGGCGTGGCCAGCACCGTGCCCGTGCTCTCCAACTGCCATGCGGACACGCTGTCGCCCACGACAGCCGGGGCGAGATCCAAAGGCGCAAACTGCTCCATGAACTTCGGGTCCTCGGCCTTCAGCAAGGCGAGGTTCGCCTCATAGTCCACCACCTCCACCGTTGCAGGCATCTTGCTTCCGCCGTCCGGCGTCTCCAACTCCACATAATTCGCATTCGCCACGAGTTCCCCGGTGACGAGCACACGCCCCCCCTTGAGCACCGTACCCACCGCCCGCCGCGAAAAGGGAGGCCGCTTCCCCCACGGTCTGATAAAGTCCCATGCCTGATTCGTCACACTCACACGAAGCACGGAGGGTTTGCCTCCGCGCACTGGAACTGCAGTTGCAGGGATCCCCACAGCCGCCCCTTCACCAGAGGCCGCTGGCACACCTCCACCGGGAGGCGCAGGATCAGAGCCAGGCGCCTGCGCACTCATGCCACCCGCGCTGAGCATGAGCTGGATCAGCAAAACACGGAAAAAGAACGCTGCGGAAATAGGAGTGTTCATGGTCTCAAAAGTCTGTGCGCATCCGTGGCTGGATTAATGCCCTGCAAGATGCTGCTCCTGCAGGACGTTGTAGCGGCGCCGGATTCTTTCCCGCGCGCCTTCCACCGCCGCCCGCTCCAGCACCAAGGGTCTTCCGGTGCCCAAGAACTTGATCACATAAAACTCACTCGTCTCGGCAAAGGCTTCCGCCACCCCAGCCAGCGTCTTGATTTTGCGTCCATTGACCTCGTCCACAATCCCTTCGCGGAACTCATTGGAATATGTGTTCACAGGATCTGGCAGGATCGAGCTCAGCACCACCAACTCGGGATGCTCCTGATACACCTCCCGGCTGATGAAATGATCGAAGAGATAATCGATCCGCATATCGCTGAACCGATAGGTCATCATCAGGTTCCGGTTTAATGGTTGGAAAAGCAGACCCGCGAATAACACATACTCCGGCAGCTGTTCGTATGCCGTCGCCTGCATGGGATACGGCCATGGCCGGTCGAACTTCACCCGGACCTTCTCAGGCTGCCGATTGCGCAAGATCGCCACCTCCACGGCATCCCCGAGGAATTTACGTTCCACGATCTCCGCCATCTGCACCCGCTCCCCGTCGAGGGTCACCATCCCATCGCTGGCCACCTCATGGCCGTCCACCGCAAGGATCACATCGCCCTGCTTCAAAATCCCGGCGCACGGACCAGCCGACTGCACATTGCTCACCACCACGCCGCGGTCGTTGTTAGGGAGTCCCAGCGCCTTCCGGTATGCGGGATTGAGCAGCGGAAACACCGAGATCGAAAGATCCATGTACCGGTCGTACCGACCGTCCTTGATGTCCGCGAGAAAGTGCTCCACCACAGGAATCGGGATCATGTAACCCACATTCTGCGCCACGTCCCCGCTGTATCCCTGAAACGCAACCCCCACCACCTTCCCACCCTGCAAAACAGGCCCTCCGCTGTTACCAGGGTTGATCGCTGCATCGATCTGAATGCACAGGTGCGAGTCCACCACCGAATGCGCATAAGCCCGGAAATCCACGCGGGACACAATGCCCTGTGTCACCGACAACCGCTCCCCTCCGATCGGATAACCGAACACCGAGACCGTCGACTCAATCTCGGGAATCCCCCCCAGAGGCAGAGGCTTCGTATCTTTGAAAAAGCCCGGGTCCTCGACCTTAAGCAGAGCGAGATCGCAGTCATGGGCGACATGCTCCACGGTTGCCACGTACTTCTTCGGATCGTTCTCTTTCTCGACCGTCAAAAACCGCGCGTTACTGACGACATGCGCATTCGTTAGCAACCGGTCATTAGACACCACCCAACCCGTGCCCGAACCGCCGCCTGTCTGACCGGGGAGCCATGGTGTGCGATAATTAGACTCCTGGGCTGAGTTGACTATGCGCGCGAGACTCTTGCGAATCTCATTAGGCTGCGCGTGCAAGTCGGAAGCCGCAAAGAACAGCGGGCAGCCGACAACGATCAACAACACCAGGGGGCGCCGGAGCAAGGACGTCATGAGCGCCGAAGATGGGGGGAACTTTTCGGCGTGTAAAATGGTTTATCCAAACCATTGCCGGACATCCCCTGTCTAATCGCCCCGGGGATTTGTCTAAAACTCCTGCTCTGAGTTGGAGTGCCAGGGGGGAGGATTGAACTCCCGACCTAGGGCTTATGAGTCCCCCGCTCTGCCACTGAGCTACCCTGGCGAAAGGGCGGGGAAACTAACCCAGGGCCTCAACCGCTAGCAAGTGGGATTTGCATCCGCCTTGTGGCCCTTCGCACGGCCGCGCATGGTCTCCCAAATCTCAATAAGACCGATGCCCTTGATGCGGGCAAGGTTGAGCGCCACATCGCCTTCCCCTCGATTGCCACCCCGCCTAAGCACGCTCACGTCGCTGCTAATGAAATCGATCTCAGATCGGTCTGGCGCCCTCTGAAATCATTGATCCCATCAAACACTCACTTCAAACCCGTCGGCACAAGCGCCGGCCCCTTAGACAACCGGAAACCATCCCCATCCCATTGCCAACCCGCGCCCCCTCCACGTAACTCCTCCCCCCACCCATCCCCATGAACCTCCATCTCCAAGGACAAACCGTCGCCGTCTTTGGCGCCGCCTCCGGCATCGGCCGAGCCATCGCCGCCGCTTTTATCCAAGAAGGCTGCACCGTCCACGGCTTCGACCTCCACCCACCCGCCGATCCCGCGCCCCACCCCATGCACCAAGGCGATGTCACCGACCACGCCAGCGTTCAAGCCTTCGCGGACACCCTTCCCTCCATCGACCACGTCATCTTCAGCGTCGGCGTGGGATCAGGCAAATTCGGGTTTCCCTTCTGGAACCTCGCACCGTCGGACTGGGCGCGCGTGCTGGAGGTGAACCTGCTGGGCGCCGTCCACGTTGCACACTCCTTCGCGCCCAAACTCATCGCGCGCAAGAACGGCTCGATCCTCTTTCTCGTCTCGGTGGCGGGCCAGATCGGGTCCCAGACCGATCCGCCCTACAGCGCAGCAAAAGCCGGCCTCATCAACTTCGCCCAATGCGCCGCCAAAGACCTCGCCCCGCACGGCATCCGCGTCAACGCGCTCTCCCCAGGCATGGTGCGCACCGACCTCAACCAGAGCGTCTGGGCCGCCTCTCAAAACATCCTCCCCGCACACGAACGCAAGGACTACAGCGCATGGGCCGAGGAGAAGATCCGCAAAGTCTCGCCCATGGGCCGCTGGCAGACCGTCGAGGAATTCGCAGCCCTCGCCACCTACCTCGCCTCCGATCACGCCCGCAACATCACGGGCCAGACCCTCAACATCGACGGCGGTCAGGTGATGCATTCCTGACCAGCAGCACGGCTGTTCAGCAGTCCACAACGGCACCATTGCCACTGAAGCTGCCGCCGCCCATTCAGCGCCAAAGACGCACCACGCCGCCCACAACAAACCCCGCGGCCTCTTTTTCAAGAGTCACCGTCACCTTGCCGAGGTTGCCCGCCATCTTCGCAACAGAAACCGTCCCCTCCACAGGCGCGCGCGTGGGCTTGCGATCCACGCCCGCAGGCGCAACGCGCACCTTCTGCCCGGCCTTGAGCGCGCGCGCAATGTCGCCCCCTTCCTGGAACAGCGTGATCTCCAGCGCACCGCCCTCCGTCGCATCCGCATAACCGGGCGCGCCCTCCTCTGTCATGCGCCGTGCATGCAGCGCCTTCTGCGCGTCCTGAAACTTCAGAAGGCTCGCGTCATCGAGAAACACGTTCCAGCACATCTGCACCTTCCCGGATCCGACGCCATGCGTTTCCGTGCGCAGCTTTTCTCCCACCACGATGTCGCTGAAACGCGCGGGACTCCCATTCTTCCAGTAGAGGGTGTCCTTGTCCGTGGAGAGGAGGATCCCCTTTTCGCGCACATAGCTCTTGTCCGCGCTGGCCTGCGTCACCTCGATCGAACCCTTGGCAGCATCCACCGCATCCACGTGGAAGTATTCCTTGTGGCCGTTCATCATGTTCATCTGGTCCTGGATGTAGGTCAGCCACGTCCACTGACCGTCCGCCGCCTCGTGCATCCGGAAGATCGCGCGCACACCCACACGGAAATCCTGCAGGTCACCGAAGCTCGCGTGATGCAGCAACTCCGCATACGGCAGCACTGTGAAGGGCATCACCTCGTCCGATCCCTCCTTGCGAAAAGTCCCCGTGCGCTTTTCCAAATCCAGACTCACCAACTCCCCCCAGATCCGCCGCATCGCGTCGGTGGGCACGATCACCTTGCCCGGCTGCACCTTGAGCACGGGCTTCGCCGGCGCACCCGGATCCGCCGCCTGAGCAAAGCTCGCTCCGAGCAGCATCAGAAGGGTGAGGCTGCGCATCAACACAGGGTTCCGGGGGATCAACATAGGATTCAGGGGCTGGGGGTGGGAAGGAGGGGGTGGGATGGGGCTTTTAAAAAAGCACCGACGGAAAAGATTCCACCGGCCTCTCAAGGCGCGAACGCAGTGCCTTTTCACGGCAAAGCGCGCCGCCAGTCCAGCGCCATCCTCGACAAACGCACCATGCCCTCAGCGCAAAAGACCACGTGTTCAGTGGGCCCCACCCTCCTCCCATCAATCTTCTGCATCCGTGTGCGGAGATATTCTCCGATGCGCCGAAGCAGTCGATCCGAGGAGATTTTTCCTGTCCCTACCGTCCCGACAAAGTTACGAGGAGATTTCCCCGGTTCCTACTACGAGGAGATTTCCCCTGTCCCCACCGTCCCGTCTGTCCATTAAACCGGGACAAGCTCACCCTGTCCCTACCGACGAGATTTTTCCTGTCTATATCGAGGAGATTTCCCCTGTCCCTACCGGCCCGACCAAGTAACACGCTCTTGTCCATTCCGTATGCCGGAGGCATGAGAGAAAATTAGCCGGTGCTGAGCGGAATCCGCGCAGCGGATGCAGCGAGCCACCGGATCGCATTCCCCACGCAACGCGCCCCGGCATGGGGCGCAAGAAGGCCGATGATGCGCGATGATTTCGCCTCCCACTACCGTCCACCTACCGACCCACGACCCGCTCATCCACTTCGGACCAAACCACCGCGTCGTGGTCGAGCGCTTTGTTCACGCACACACAATGGCCCACGGAACGCACTGAATGCACGGACCACGAAACAAACTCTCACCCTCCTCATTTCCCTTCATTCCCCTCCTCCCTTCCGTGTCGTCCGTGCGTTCAGCGGGCCAACCCTCCTCCCATCAATCTTCTGCATCCGCATTCGCAGATATTCTCCGATGCGCCGAAGCAGTTGATCCGAGGAGATTTTTCCTGTCCCTACCGTCCGCGCGATCACCCCGCACCACCGAGCGATTCCGCGCGATCAGTCCCTCGGCGGCAACTCTGCGGATCACTCCGGAGCGCATCGCGTGGAAGCTTCAGCAGCCGCACCCACCGATCTCCGCTGCCCTTGTTGCGCTCCTCTGCGCTTCCTGATTGAACCGGGAGCGCTTCCCGCCCCTGCCACACAATGCCATCCATCCCCTGAGGCCGCCTGTTTCCCGCACAAGCGAACCGGCCGGGGATCCAACTCCACACTGCCATCAACACGCAAACCACCCCACGCACCGACGACGCAGCCCACGCGGGCCTGCCTGAGGAACTCACCCTCAGCCCGCTCTGGAACGCCGACCTTGCACCCGTGCCGCCTGCCCGGCGCGACTGGAGCACCTACAACTTCGCAGCGCTCTGGATCTCCATGGCGCACTGCATCCCCACCTACACACTCGCGGGCGCGCTCATGGCCGGCGGAATGAACTGGTGGGAGGCACTGCTTACCATCGGCCTCGGCAACCTCGTCGTGCTCGTCCCCATCCTTCTCAATGCGCATGCCGGCACGCGCTACGGCATCTCCTTCCCCGTGCTCGCGCGCGCCTCCTTCGGAACCTCCGGCGCCAACGTCCCTGCGCTGCTCCGCGCCTTCGTCGCCTGCGGCTGGTTCGGCATCAACACCTTCATCGGAGGAGAAGCCCTCAAGACATTCCTCGTCACCTTCTGGCCCGACTTCGCGCACCTCGGCGGCGGCATCGCAATCGCAGGCCTCCCGCTCCCGAGCGCCCTCACCTTCATGGCCTTCTGGGCGATGAACATCTTCATCATCCTCAGAGGCATGAACGCCGTCCGCGCTTTTGAAAACTGGGCCGCGCCACTCGTCCTCGTGCTCGCTCTCGCACTGCTCGGCTGGGTCGTTCAGCGCGCGCACGGCGTCGGCCCACTCCTCAACCACCCCTCGAAGTTCACCACCTTCGGCCAGTTCTGGACGGTGTTCGTCCCCGCACTCACCGCCATGATCGGCTTCTGGAGCACCCTCTCCCTCAACATCCCGGACTTCACCCGCTTCGGACGCGGCCAGCGCGAGCAGATGCTCGGCCAGGCCCTCGGACTCCCCACCACCATGGTCCTCTTCTCCGCGATCGCCGTGGTGATCACCAGCGCCTCCGCCGCCATCCTCCCCAGAACCCCCACCGATGCACTCTGGAATCCCGAGTATCTCGTCGGCCTCATGACCTCCGCATCCGCACCCGAAGACCTCGCCGCACCGCTCATCGCAGGCGCGGGCACACGCGCGCTCGTCGCCCTGCTCGCCGTCTCCGGCATCGTGCTCGCAACCCTCGCCGTCAACATCGCCGCCAATGTCGTGAGCCCGGCCCAGGACTTCGCAAACCTCGCCCCGCGCCATATCAGCTTCAGAAAAGGGGCACTCATCACCGGGATCCTCGGCATCCTCTCCATGCCATGGAAACTCGCGGCCAACCCCGCGACCTACCTCGACGGCTGGCTGGGCGGCGTCGCCGCACTCCTCGGCCCGGTCGCCGGCATCCTGATCGCCGACTACTGGATCGTGCGCAAAACCCAACTCGACGTCCCCGACCTCTTCCGCCCCAACGGCCGCCACGCAGGCACCAACCCCGTTGCCATGGGCGCGCTCGCCCTCGGCGTCCTCCCCAACCTTCCGGGCTTCCTCGTGAAGACGGGCATCCTCACCGAGGTGCCGAAGATCTTCTCCGCCCTCTACACCTACGCATGGTTCACAGGCGTCGCGATCGCCGGCACAGCCTATGTCCTGGGAATGCGCGCCCGCCCCCACGCATCGCCCACCGCCTGAACGCACTCCTTCAAACCTAAAACCGTGAATGGACGGCCCACGGAATCCAGGACCGCACGGAAGGAATGAGGGGGCTGAGAGTCTGTTGCGTGGTCCGTGCATTCAGTGCGTTCCGTGGGCCATTGGGAACTCTCCGGGTTCAGGCGACTGCTGAGTCCTATCACTGCTTGGGCACTTGAGGAAAACAGCCATGTCGTTACCGACTTTGAAGATCGCTCAAAGAGACTCACCCAACGGGTGAGACTGAAACGGGATGATTTTAAGCCGCAAATTCCGTTTCCGCAGAAACTCACATCAGATCCGACAAGTTTTCATCGCCGCATTGAGGTCAAATCACGCCCCTCAAATCACGTTCCTCAAAGGGGCAGTGAAACGCGGGCCGTGAAACCGCCCCACCACGCAACCGCGCGTGGTCCGTCGACCGGTGCGCCTCTTTTCGCAACCGCGCAACCACGGCCGGCGTGTCGCGTCCTTCAGCGCATGCGCTTCATCGTGAACTGCCTGCCCGCGAGCGCCGCCTTCGCGTACTCGCCCCAGAAAGGAGTCGGCGTGTACTTCCAGTCGGAAATCATCACCGGCGTGGCCTTCGGATGCAGACACCAACCCGTCCAGTTCAAGCGATGCTGCTGCACAAAACCCAGCATGTCCGGCACCCACGTGTGGGGATCCTCCTGCGCGTCCGCGGGAATGAAGTCCATCTTGTGAATGTCGGCCCCGACCTCCCCGAGGAAAATCGGATGCTTCGCCGCCGTGGCCAGCACCCGCTCCTCCCACCCCTTGTGCCAGTTGTACGTGTGCCACGAATACATGATCCCGCAGCCCCCCCTGTCCTCGAGCGCATAACCACGCGTGATCCCGCTCAGGTCGTTGCACCAGAACAACCCGCCCGCAATCACCACGTTCCTCGCCCCAGTCGAACGCACCGCGTCCACCAAACCCTGCATCCCCACCGACTCGAATCCCGCGTTCCGCCGCTTCTCTTCCTCGCTCAGAAATGCGGACTCATCGACACGCCCCTCGGGCCCGACAAAACCGCCGTTCTTCCACACCTCCCATGAAATCCCGTGCGGCTCGTTGAACACGTCGAACAACACCCCCGGATGATTCGCATAACGCGCCGCGAAATCCTTCCAGAACCCCGCATGCTCGGCCCTCGGCGCGCGGAACCGATGGAGGTCGATGGCCACGTAAGCCCCGCGGTTGCTGGCCAGCGTGATGATCTGGTCGATGATCTCCCGATAACCGATCCCCCCGTCCTTCTGATAAGCGCTGTCCCCGTACCAAAACGCATCTTTCACAGGCACCCGCACACAGTTTGCCCGCCATTCATCTACAGCCACCACCACCGACTTGATCACCTGCCGGTCGTGCGGAAGGGTCTCCAGCCCGCCTGCATTCACGCCCTGCAGCCACACCTCCCGTCCCTTCGTGTCCTGCAGACGATTTCCCGCCACATGCAACTCGAGCGGCCAGCGTTCGCGATGCGCTTCCTCCGTCGGCACAAAACGCGCCTGAACCTCCTCCTCCCTCAGCTTCGCCGCCGCCACCAACGGCGCCGCATCCACCGGCTTCAGCACAAAATCATCAAGATCAAGGGTGCCTGAGCGCACTTGGAAAAGACTCGGCATCAACACCAACGCCAGCGCCTCGCGCGGCACGAGAAAGCGCGTGCTCCTGTTCTCCCAACCCTTGGAATCCTTCTGCGCATAAGCCGGAGAGGGCTGCACATCCAGCTTCCGACCATCCACCCCCTGCCACTCCAGCATGATCCGGGCGTCGAACCATGGAGAGGCGCCGGTCTTCAATCCACTCACCCGCTGACGCCAGCTGAGTTCCAGCGCCTCCACTCCTGCAGGCACGTCCACCGCACGGTACGCCATCACGAGCTTGCCAGGTTCGGGCGACTTCAAGCGCAGGAAACGCCCGCCCTCCTCGGACTCCCACGTCCCGCCCTCCTTCACCCGTCCCCAGCCGTCCGGCCAGCCCGCGGACTTGCGGTCCTCCTCGAAAGAACCGTTGGTGATCAGCGATCCCTGCACTCGCAGCGTCTCGGCAGCCTTGGCGCGACGCACCGCCGCCGCCGCCTCCCACTTCGCCGCGCGTTCCTTCGCGCCCTGCTCCTGCGCCACACGCAGCGGAGCCGCATCCACGGGCCGCACCACGACGTCATCCAAGTCCAGTGTCCCTGCAGCCGCTTGAAAAAGACACGGCATCCACTTCAGCATCCCCGCGCCTGCAGGCACCAGAAAGCTCGCCCGTTTCACCACCCACCCCTCCGTGTCGCGCCCCGTTGCAACCGGTGCCGGAGAGGGCTCGAGCTTCTTGCGGTCCGCGGAGAGGAATTCCATGAGAACGCGGGCATCGAACCACTTCTGTCCGCCCACCTTCAGCCCCTTCACTCGCTGCCTCCAAGTAAGCTCGATGGCTTCGACTCCCTCCGGCATCCGCACCTCCTGATAGAGCATCACCATCTCCCCCGGCTCAGAACTACGCAGCCGCAGGAAATGATTCCCGTCTTCCATCAACCACGCGCCCCCAGCCTTCGGCCGTCCCCAACCGTCCGGCCACTGATCCCCGTCGCGGTCGGCTTCAAACGCACCATTGGCAATCAGAGACTCCGGCTCCGCTCCGCCACCCACCGACAGCATCCCGACCAAAAGCCCGGGAAGCAAAACGCCGCGAACCAGTCCGGTCGTGAACCGACGAAGGGATGATGCAAGAGATGTCATTGGGGAGTGGGCCCATCCCACACCCTCCCTCCGCACTACGCAAACGGGATGTTCCCAACCGCACAAGGGCACCCCACCCGCAAATCCCCAGCCGCAGAGCGAAGAACAGCCTCCACACAGACTCGCCGTGCCGCCCACCCGTGTCCTCCCACCCTTCCAACGGCTTCTCACTCGTACATGCGAAACAGCCCGGAATGATCCAGGTCCGCCCCGCCGCGCTCGTGCACGAACTCCTCCCACTGCATGCGACAGTTTTCCAAGGTGCGCGAATGCAGCCCCACGTCTCCGGCAAGTTCGCAGATCAACCTCACATCCTTGAGCTGCAGCGCTGAACGGCCGCCCGGTGCAAAATCCCGCCGCACCATCCGATCCCCGTGCAACTGCAGGATGCGGCTCTCCGCAAACCCGCCCAGCAACGCCTCGCGCACCCTCGCCGAATCCACGCCCGCCAATTCCGCCATGCGCAGCGCCTGCGCCACCGCGTCGATCGTCTGCGCCACGATGAGTTGGTTGGCCAGCTTCGTCACCTGCCCCGCACCCGAGGGCCCCATGTGCGTGATGTTGCGCCCCACCGCCTGAAGCACCGGCAGCACCCGCGCAAAATCCGCCTCCGATCCACCCGCCATGATCGTGAGCGTGCCCGCCTCCGCTCCCACCTGACCGCCGGAGACTGGCGCATCCACCCAGTGCAACCGCTGCGCGAAACGACGCGTGGCCGCCACCGCGGTGGTTCCGAAATCGATCACGACCGCCTCCGGATGCAGTGCGGAAGCCAGTCCGCCGCTACCGAAGACCACCTCCTCCACCACCTCGGTGGTCGTGAGATTCACACACACCACCCCGTCCCCGACCTCGCGTACAAGCGTCTCAAGATCCCCCGCGCGCCGCATCCCCTGCGCCACCGCGGCTTCCGCGGGACCCGCGCTCCGGTTCCACACCACCACATCCGCACCCGCCGCGTGCAGGTGACGCGCATTCGCCCGGCCCATGTTGCCGAGGCCAACGAATCCAATCTTGTGTCCGCTCAGGGGGGTGCTCATTTTTTCACTCTCCCACCGCGCCGACGGCCATGGCAATCCCCGGCTCGTGGCACGTTCAACGCATCAAAAACCCACCCCCTTCCTCCACCTTCCCACCTCCTGTTCCCATGAAGATTGTCATCACCGGCGGCGGCGGCTTCCTCGGTTCGAAGCTCTGTGACGCCCTCCTGCAACGCGGCTCCCTCACCGGCCCCTCCGGATCCGCCGAACCCATCGACGCCGTCACCCTGCTCGACGCCGCGTTCCGCGCCCCGCATCCTGATGCGCGTGTGACACAGATCACCGCCGACATCAGCGTACGCGACGCGGTGTTTGAGGCCGTCGGGTCCCGCGCAGACACCGCCCTTTTCCATCTCGCCTCGATGGTCAGTGGCGAATGCGAGGAACGCTTCGACGACGCGTTGCGCGTGAACATGGATGGCGGCCGCCATGTCTTCGAAGCCGCCCGCCAACTGCCCGGCAAACCGCGGGTGCTCTTCGCCAGCAGCATCGCCTGCTACGGCGGCGAGGGCATGGAACCCGTCAACTCGGACCGCACCAAGCACACGCCGCAGACCACGTACGGCATGACCAAGGCGTTTTGCGAAATGCTCCTGAACGATCACACCCGCAAGGGCCACTTCGATGGACGCAGCGTGCGACTGCCCACCGTCATCGTCCGCCCGGGCAAACCCAACGCCGCCGCTTCGAGCTGGGCCAGCGGTATGTTCCGCGAACCTCTCGCCGGCCTTCACTGCATGCTTCCTGTGCGCCGCTCCCAGCGCCATCCCATGACGGGCTACCGCACCGTGGTCGACTCCTTCATCGCCCTCCACGAAACCGCCCCGGACCGCCTCGGCACCGACCGCGCATTCGTCCTCCCCGCGCACACTGTCACCCCGGAACTTGCCGAGAGCGTGGTTGCCGAAGTGTGCGCGCACAAGGGTCTGCGGCCCGGCCCGCTCACCGACGCCTTCGACGCCCGCATCCAATCCATCGTGGACAACTGGCCGCAGGCGGTCAGTGGCGAACGTGCGCTTGCCCTTGGACTGCCGGCACCGCCCCCGCTGCGCGACATCGTGCTGCAATACGTCGAGGACTACCCGCCCGCGCCGACCGCGTAGCACCCTTCTCGGGCCGCCCTTTTGGGCGGAGGATCTCACACCAAGGCACCACGGCACCACGGCACCACGGCACCACGGCACCACGGCACCACGGCACCAAGCGGCACCAAGCGGCACCAAGCGGGAACAAGCGGGAACAACCACCGCAGCCACGAAAGTGATGCGCACGGAAACGATGCCTGCCCTTCGGGATTGCGGGTCCCTTGGCATACGAGAACCACGCCTAGCCCGTGGAGTTGCAGGCATCCTTTGCCGATATCGCAACGCCGCCATGCCGGAGGCATGAGAGAAATTAGCCGGTGGTGATCGCAGTCCGCAACGCGGACGCAGGGAACCACCGGATCGCTTTTCTCTACGCGATGCGCCCCGGGCAGGGGCGCGAGAAGGACCATAATGAGAGGTAA
>CAMAUX010000086.1 GCA_945861435.1 Chthoniobacter flavus
AGTCGATCAACTCGATCATCCAGACAGCGCGCCGCCGCGCCCGGGGTTTCCGAAACTTCGAGAATCTCAAGGCCATCTCCTACTGGATGGCAGGCCGCCTCGACATCAGGGTCCCCTCAGCTTTCACCCACCCAATTTAGCGAAGCGCCTGTTTTGTGGACGGAGTAATAGTCCGTTGGATCGGTGCGCGTCGCAGGTCCCGGACCGTGAATAGCCACGGCATCTCCACCCCGCGCAGTTCCCGCGCACCGCTTTCCCGCCGGTCCCCAAAGCGCTCCCGGTTTCTCCCGAAGAACCCTTCGACAAATGACCGGCATCCGAGCACGCACCCGTCTGTGAAATACCTCACACGACACCGCATCGCCTCAAAGAACCCCAGCCGTCCGCCCGCCTCGAGCACTGCCTCTACTTCCCGCGCAGTCATGCCCCGGCGGCCGGTCCGTCCTCCCTGTCCTCCCGGTCCGCAGGGTTCCGCGGCCCGTTCCCGTCCGTTCTCGAAAATGTACATCCTGTACGCTGACAGCACGCGTCGCGTCTCTTTGCGATCCTCGCGTTCGTTGAGATTACCGCGACTTCGCTGATGAGAGCTTTTTCGGGCGCGGCTGATTGGGGATTGGGCGGACTGGGGAGATTGGGCCGGCAGATCATCCACCAGCACTCCTAGCACCACTCTCCGCAGCCTGCGACGCGCCAATGATCGGCCCGCCATCGCCTCGCCGTACCCGCTCCACCGATAGAGGCCGGGTTCCCGCACGATCCCCGCGCGCACCGGGTTCAGATCAATGTACGCCGCCATGGTCGCAAGCGTCCGTCCGACTCCCTCCACGAGCACGCTTTTGAAGCGTCCCTCCCAGAGCGTCCCGGCCCGCCCATCGCGGGTGTTCAACCACTGGCTGAAGCGCTGCTTCACCGCCTGCATGAACGCGCTCAAGCTCCACATCCTGCGGAGAAAACGCTCTCGCAACTTTTCCGCTCCGGCATGATCGCCCATCGCGCGCATCACACGCAGACGTTCCTCGAGTTCGTCCGCGGGAAAGCACAGATCCGCACGGCGGACCAAACGCACGAGTTCTGCGTCGTCCGGCAGGGAGTCCGGTGCGGGGCGTGGCGGCACGTGGACGAGCACATGCACGTGGTTGCTCATCACGCAGTAGGTGAGCACCTCCACACCGCAGAACTCCTCGTACGCCCGCAGGATTTTCACGAACTTCTCCTTCTCCGGATCGCCCAGCGCAAACCGCCGGTCCACCACCCTCGTCACGCAGTGATAACACGCCCCGGGAGAACCCTCCTCCGCCAGCACCCGCCTCGTCCTCATGGATTCACCACTCGCCCACATCGAGCAATGGGTCAACACGGTCTTTGATGGATTGCCTGTCCCTTGCGGTCCCATCACTGGAATTGGATTAATGAATTGCCTGTCCCTCGCAGACGTTTGTCCTTCGCAGACGTTTTGCAGGGAGTCCGGCGCGGGGCGTGGCGGCTCGTGGACGAACACTTGATCGAACGCGTGAAAGTGGTTGCTCATCACGCAGTAAGTCAGAACCTCCACGCGCAGAACTCCCCGTACGCCGCAAGATTTTCACGAACGTCTCCCTCTCCGGATCGCCCAGCGCAAACCGTCGGTCCACCAGCCGCGTCACGCAGTGATAACACGCCCCTGGAGAACCCTCCTCCGCCAAGACCCGCCTCGTCCTCATGGATTCACCACTCGCCCACATCGCGCGACGGATCAACGCGCTTTGTGATAGATTGCCTGTCCCTTTACGGGACCCTGCCTGTCCCTTTACGGGACCCTTTACGGGACCATAGATTGCCTGTCCCCTTACGGGACCTCCTTGATGAGGGGGGCCTGCGCGCCCTGTGCTCCGCTCGCAAGGGCCCGCCGCTGGTGTTGCGTGGCGCATCGGTTCCGGAGCCGGAGTGTGAGTGGGAGGTACGCCTTTTTGTGGAGCGGGGTGAGGGCGGGGGTGTGCTCTTCAGGTTGTGGTGCGAGGGATGTTCCGGAGGATGAGGCTGCGGAGTTCGGTCATTTCCTCCATGGCGTACTGGATGCCCTCGCGGCCGAAGCCGCTGGCCTTGGTGCCGCCGTAGGGCATGTGCTCCACACGCCATGTGGGGACTTGGTTGATAAGCACGGCGCCGACTTCCAGATGGTCGAAGGCTTGCATGGCGCGCTCGATGTCTTTTGTGAAGACGCCTGTCTGCAGTCCGTAGGGCGAGGCGTTCACGCAGCCGATGGCTTCGGAGAACTGTTCGTAGCGGTGCAGAGAGGCGACGGGGGCGAACGCCTCCTCCAAGGCAAGAGCGCAGTGGGGCGGGAGGTTTTCGAGAACGGTGGGTTCGTAGCAGGGGCCGGAGCGGCGGCCTCCGCAAAGGACGAGCGCGCCGTCTGCGGTGGCCTGGCTGACCTGTGAGTCGATGCGGTCCAGAGCTCGTGCATCGATCATGGGGCCGACGAGGGTGGAGGGGAGTTGCGGGTCTCCGGTGTGGACTTGCGCTGCGATGTGGGCGAGGAGCGCGCTCCGGAAGGCGTCGTAGATGCGGGCATGCACAAGGATGCGCTGGATGCTGATGCACGATTGCCCGGCGTATCCGAAGGTTGCGGAGGCGATGGAGGCGATGGCGGGTTGCCAGTCTGCATCTTCGTGGAGGATGAGCGCCGCGTTGCCGCCGAGTTCCAGGGTGACCCTGCGTCGGCCTGCACGTTCCTTGATCGGCCAGCCCACGGCGGCGCTTCCGGTGAAGCTGATTTTGCGGACGCGCTCGTCGCTGAGCAGGAGCGGGACGTTCTCGTTGGTGCAGGTGACGAAGTTGACCTGGCCCTGCGGCATCCCTGCTTCGACGAGGACTTCGGCGAGGCGCAGCGCGCACAGCGGGGTTTTTGGTGCGGGCTTGACGACCATCGTGTTGCCGGTGGCGAGGGCGGGCGCGATTTTGTGAGCGACGAGGTTGAGTGGGAAGTTGAAGGGGGTGATGGCGGCGATGACGCCGAGGGGGACGCGCTTGGTCCATCCGAGGTGGTTTTCGCCCTGAGGCACGCCGTCGAGCCCGAGCAATTGGCCATGGGGTCTGCGCGCTTCTTCGCCGGCGAGTTGGAAGGTGAGGATGGCGCGATCGACTTCCGCTTCGGCGAGGGTCCTGGGTTTGCCGGCTTCAGCGATGAGGAGTGCGACGAACTCGCTGCGGTGTTGCGCGATTCCTTGTGCGGATCGGAGCAGGAGGCTGGCTCTTGCGTGGGGTGGCTGGCGTCGGGCTTCCGCGAAGGCGGCGGATGCAGCATCTACGGCCTCGCGCAAGAGGGAGGGATTGCCGAGGGGAACCTGTGCGATGGGTTGTGCGGTGAAGGGGTTTTCGACCGCAAGGGTGGAGGTGGAATCCCTCCATTGCCCATTGATGAGCAGGCGCCATGGACGCTGTGAATGCATGCTCGAGATTAGCGGCCTCGTTTGGGCGAGGGCGAGGATTGGATGGGATCCGGCGCGTGGCGAGACGGCATCCATTGAGTCGATAGAGTCGTCTGCAAGGGACAGGCGATATTTCCTCTATAGTGCTCCTTCTCGCGCCCCAGCCCGGGGCGCGGCGCGTGGGGAAACGGCGATCCGGTGGTTCCCTCCATCCGCTTTGCGGATTGCGTTCACCGACCGGCTTGCTTTCGTGCCTCCGGCATGCAGACGGTGAGAGCGACTGTTTCGTGGCCGAGCTACCCTATCGAGGCATGGCCGATGCCTTTAACCTCAATGCGGCGATGAAACCTTGTCGGATCTGATGTGAGTTTCAGTGGAAACGGAATTTGCAGCAGATTAATCCGGCCATTGAATACCCGCGGTAATGATGCGCCGCACGCAGTGTCTCGATTGCCCGGCGAGCGAGGGATGACGCTCATGTGCACTGCCAAAGCGTAACCAAATCGACCCGCGCGGCCGCTGGTGTTTTGTGGCCGGATTAATAAAATCATCCCGTTTCAGACTCACCCGTTGGGTGAGTCTTTTTCAGCGATCTTCAAAGTCGGTAACGACATGGCTGTTACCCTCAAGTACCCAGGAACAGATAGTACTCAGCAGTCGCCTGAAGCCGGAGAGTTCCCAATGGCCCACGGAACGCACTGAATGCACGGACCACGCAACAGACTCTCAGCCCCCTCACTCCCCTTTTTCGCCTCCATTCCTTCCGTGCGGTCCGGGATTCCGTGGGCCGTCCATTCACATTTTCAGGCCGAGCCTAAAAAGGGCGAGGCGTCGAGAGGGAAGCTGTTCAAAGGCAGGAAATTCGCATTGCTCCGCAATGTTCATTTCTCCGCAATGAACTCATTGGGTGGCAATGGGCTGCTTCATAAAACATTGCGTTTGAAACGCACGCCCCCGTTTCGGGAAGTCCATTCACGTTTTTAGGCTAAGTGCCATCCGTGAAGAGGCGCGCCGATTGGGAGTTTTATTTCTGCTGCCAGCGGTCTGGATGAGGCGGGTGCAGCGTTCCCGAGCGTTTGGCAGAGAAGCTGTAGATATGGACCTGCGAAGGCAGGCGACATCTTAGCGAACTGCTGGCGCTGGTTTTGTTGCGGATGAGTCGGCAGTTTAATGGGCGGCTTTTACGATCTGGGTGAGGTGAACCTGCTCGAGAAGGCTCTTGAGGCCTGTGCGGTAGGAGGACTCGTCGGGATGCGTATCCGCAAGCGCGTTGAGAGCGCTGAAGCCGTCGTAGAAATAGCCGGCCTCCAAGAGGATCGCGGTGCGTTCGGCTTCTGAGGGAGCCTTGGCCAGCGTGTCCGCGAGGGCGGCCTCCGGAGCCACATGGCGCACTTCGCCGCTTGCAACGGGATCCGCCGAGGTGGCGGTTTTTCCGGAGACGAGGGCGATGTTCCAGCGGTAGGTGACGCCGGGTTTGAGGGTGACTCCGTGCTTTGCGAGAGGGATGCCGTGGAGGCCGGCGGTTTTCTCAGCGTTGGCGGAAAGGTCGAGCAGGGGTTGTGCGACGCCCGGTTCGGTGAGGGTGATTTGCAGGCGGGCCTTGGAGGGTGCGGATTGGAAATAGAAGAGGGTGGGTGTGGGAGTGGCGCTGAGGCCTGTGTGGTTGGGGGAGACGGTTTCCACGAGGACCTTGGAGGTGGTGCTGGGTCCGCGGGCACCGCCGGCGACCCGCACTTCTGGGGCGCCTTTGACCGGGGGTTTGTAAGCAGCCTTGCGCAGGGCGACGGCGGGCTGAGCTGGCACCTGCGATTCGGCCTTGGGTGGGGTTGGTGCGGGGGATTGAGCCTGAGTCTGGCCTTGGATGCAAAGGGGCAGGGCGAGGAGGAAGGGCAGGAGCTTCGTCTTCATGGGGAGTTGGGTGGGTTGGAGGATGCGGGTAGTACGCGATAGATGGACGTGGAGTGTTCCTTGCCCTTGAGCTCAACGGTGGCGACGGGTTTGGAACGGAAGATGTCCTTGACCAGTGCGTGAGTGGATTCGCCGATGAGGATGCGGCAGTTGCCCACGGGGTCAAGTGTATCCTTGTAGTCCTTGTTCCAGCTTTCGAGGCGGGCTGCGGTGTTCACGACGTCGCCGATGACGGTGTATTCGAGGCGGGAGGCCGCACCGAGGCAGCCGGCGACGAGATCGCCGGTGAAGATGCCGATGCGCATCCGCACCGGGGGCAGGCCGCGTGCGACGAAGCGGGTGTTGACGGTGGTGATGGCATCGCCCATGCGCAGCGCGGCGCGGACGGCGTTGGCAGCGTCGTTGGCGATTTCGCTGGGGTGGGAGCGCGGGACGGGGACGCCGAAGGCGCCCATGATGGCATCGCCGATGTACTTGAGGATGACGCCGCCGTTGGTTTCCACCTCCTTTGCGGTGGCTTCCATGAGTTCGTTGAGCCAGTCCATGAGGACGGCGGGCTCCATGCCTTCAGAGACGGTGGAGAAGCCCTCGAGGTCGGTGAAGAGAATGGTGGCAGTGAGTTTTTGGGAGCGCGGGCGGCCGCCGTCGGCGAAGGCATCGCTTTGGGCGACGAGAGCGGAGGCGACCTGAGGGGAGACGTTGCGGGCGAAGATGGAGAAGAGCTGACGGCGGGCCTGGCGTTCGCTGCCTGCGACAAAGGAGTCGAGGGTGATGGCGGCGAGGAGGAATCCGAGGAGAGGTGTTGCGCCGGGTACCCAGAGGTTGTGGAGGAAGAGCCAGTAGGTGATGCCGAGGATGAGGGAGGTGAAAAATGCGAGGACGATGAGGAAGCGCGTCATGTTGCAGACGGCGAGGCCGAGGAGGCCGCCGAGGAGGGTGAATCCTAGGAGCCAACAGAATTCGGCTGGTGTGCTCCAGAAGCGGAGGGGTTGGGTTCCATCGAGCGCGGTGGCGAGGAGTTGGTTGACGGCGGAGGCGTGCAGTTCCACGCCGGGAAGGTCTGAGCGCAGTGGGGTGGCGATCTGGTCTCGGACACTCGGGGCACGAACGCCGAGGAGCACCACCTTGTCGCGGAAGCTGCCTTTGGCGAAACGGCCCGCGAGGACGTCGGCCACGCGGAGGGTGGGCGGCGGCGGGGAGCGGAAGTCGAGGAGGAATTGGAAGCCGCCGGTTCCAGCAAAGTCGGCGCGTGCGCCCCAGCTTGCGGCGGGGCGGATCTGGTAGGCGCCGTCGGTGGGTTGGAGGGGGTGAAGGATTGCGGCTCCGAGCTTGAGAGCGCCGTCTGGAGAGGGTTCCGGTACGATGGCCGGGTTTTGACGTGCGAGGAATTGGAGGGTGAGTTGCATGGCCAGGGAGGTGGCCTGGGTGCTGGAGCCGTCGGGTCGTTTGTATTCGGTATAGAGGAGGCCGCGGCGGGTGATTTTGCCATCGCGCGGGAATTCGTTGGAACCGACCCAGTCGATCCAGTCGGCGTTCTGCTGGGCGGCGAGGCGGAGGGTGGCCGGAGGGGGTTCGATGGATCCCGGGAGGAAGATGGGGACGATGTTGTCGAATTCTGCGAGGACGGAGTGGAGTTCGGGTTGGCCGCTGCCATCGCGCGGTTCTGGGAGGTCGCGGTAGAGGTCGATGCCGATGGCGCGGGGTTGATCGGCTTCGATGCGGCGCAGGAGTTGGGCGAGGGTGCGGTCGGGGAGTGGGTAGTCGAGTTCGCGGATGTCGGGTTCTTCGAGGCTGACGATGGCGACTCTTGCGGGATGAGGCTGGGCGGGGGCGCGCAGGGAGATGAGTTGGTCGTAGAGGGCGAGTTCGAGTGGTTGGAGCCAGCCGAGGGAGCGGAGGGTCCAGAGGAGGGCGAAGACGCAGAGGCTGGCGAGGGCGCCCCGGACTTGGATGGAACGGGATCGGAGGATTTCGGTGTCGCGGGTCATTTTAGAGCCAGTTGCCGATGAGGAGGTAGGGAGCCCAGAAGCTTGGGTGGGTGTAGCGTGGATCTTTGAGGAGGGATTGCTGGGCGGTTTGGAGGGCGCGCGCCTTGGACCACTCGGGATGGTCGTGGAGGTGGGAGTAGAAGTTGGTGACGAGGTTGGCGCAGGCTTCGTCGTTGACGAACCAGAGGGTGGCGAAGGCGCTGCGTGCGCCGGCTTTGATGGCGACGCCTGCGAGGCCGAGGGCGGCGCGGTCGTCACCGGCGGCGGTTTGGCAGGCGCTGAGGGTGAGGAGTTCGATGGGTTGGTCGCGGAGGGCGCTTGGGCGCAGGAGGCGCTCCATCTGGTTGAGGGTGAGCTGGGAGTCGTAGGTGAGGAGGAAGCATTTCTCGGCATCGCGGTCGAAGTGGCCGTGGGAGGCGATGTGGACGATGTTGAAGGGTTGGGCGCGGACTTCGTCTTGGAGGGCTTTGGGGACGAAGTCGCGGTTCATGAGGAGCCTGCCTTGGAAGAGTTCCTGAAGGCGGTGGAGTTCGCCGGGGACGTGTGGGAGGGGCGGAAAATTCTGTCGGGCTTCGGAGAGGCCGCTAAGGAGGATGCGTGCGTTGGAGCGGTCGATGGGCTGGGCTTCCATGAGGGAGAGGCCTGGGGTGACCGCGATGGCGAATTGTTCGCAGAGGAAGTGTTCGCCGTCGTGGAGTGCGGCGATGGGGACGGTGCGCAGTGCGCCGTCGGGCACGAAGACGAGGGTCTTCGCGTCTTGGAGGCTGGGGAGCAGGGGGCGGATGATCCAGTCGTAGAGCTGGCGTCCGTCGAGGAGGTGGGCGTTGGAGAGGCGGTTTTCGAGATTTTCGCGGAAGCGCGTGGCGGTGGCGTTGAGCTGAGAGGCAGTGGCGTCGGTCTTGAAGCGTTCGAGTTTGCCGTGGCGGCCGAGGAGGATTTCTGTGCGGTCGCGCAGGGGGATGACGTAGAGGATGGCGGCGTCGTGTGCGAGTTGCTCGACGCCTTTGGTGTGGGCCTTGGCGAGGCTCACGCATTCGTCTTGGAAGTAGTCCTCCAGTTCGGCGGACTTGAGTTGTTCGGCGGTGTCGCGTGCTTCGTGTAAAAAGGTCTGTGCTTGTTCGCCGGAGGTGGCGGCGGCTTTTTGGAGGAGGAGATCCGCGAGGTCGAGGAAGAGGCCGCCGACGGTGTCGCGGAAGGAGTTGGCGGCAAGTGGATGGCCGTGGCGCAGGGCGATGTCGGTGCGGATGGAGGAGAGGGTGGCAGAGGCTCTGCGCAGGGAGTCGATGGCGGGGTCGAGGTCTCCGGTGTCGCGCAGGAGGCGTCCCGCCTGCCATTGCCAGCGCACGAGGAGGTCTTGGTTGCGCGCCTGCTGGGCGCGGAAGAGGGCGTGGCGGGTGAGTTCGAGCGCTTCTTTTGGGCGGTGTTCGAGTTCGTAGAGGTGAGCGGCGTTGCCTTGTGCGGTGGATTCCAGTGCGGGGAGTGGGAGTTCTGCAGCCATGGCAGCGGCGGCCCGGTAGGCGGCGAGGGCGTCGATGCGGTCGGCGGCGGTGTCGGTATCGGC
Source organism: Chthoniobacter flavus (assembly GCA_945861435.1). Taxonomy (GTDB): domain Bacteria; phylum Verrucomicrobiota; class Verrucomicrobiia; order Chthoniobacterales; family Chthoniobacteraceae; genus CAIURC01. The sequence goes on from CAMAUX010000086.1 coordinate 8,865, forward strand.
GGTGGCGTTGCGCTCGAGCGCTTCGAGGACTCCGCCTGCGCGCAGGAGGGAATCGGTGCGGGTGGGCGAGGGTGCTTGTTTTGCGGTGGTCGCGAGGACGGAGCGGGCGCGGTCGCGAGCCTTGTCGAATGCGCCTGCCTGGATCAGAGCGAGGGCGTGGTTTGCGGTGATTGCGCCGAGGAGCTCCTGGTCGGATTTGGCGAGGCGGGCGGCGAGGGTGAATTTTGCGAGTGCTTCGTCGTGGAGGGAACGGCGGGAGAGCAGGCTGGCGAGGGAATTGAGGATGCGTGCGTGTTCGAGGGGCGCTTTGGCGGTGGAGATTTGGTGTTCGGCATCGCGCAGGAGTTCTTCGGCGCGCTCGGTTTGTTTGGTGTAGAGGAGGGCCGCGCCGAGGGCTGCTTGGACGGGAGCTTTCACCACGGGCTCGGCCTTTGCGGTGGTGAGCGAATCGAGGGAGTGTTCGAGGAGTTCGCGGGCTTCGCGTTGGTAGCCGTCTGCGAGATAGGCGGTGGCGAGTGCGCAGGCCGCTTGTGCGCGTGCTTGCGGGGTGGCGGCCTTCTGCCAGCGGGCCCGGAGCGCGTCGGTGGAGGATGCGGCGGGTTGTGCGGCGACACAGGCGGGAGCTCCGTGGAAGAGGAGGGCGGCGGCGAGCGTGGCGATGACGCCAAGAAAGGAAGGAGAGGCGAGGGCGGCGGGCCTTGGGATGGAGCGCAGCATGGGGGTTACCAGCCGGTGAGGCCGAGGTTGAAGTGGATGCCGTAGTCTTGGAGGTTGCGGTCTTTGGTGGTGATGAGGCTGCGGTTGAAACCGTAGGCCCATGCGAGGTCGATGAAGACGCGCGGGTGGGGTTCGTAGTGGAGGGCGATGCCCGCGCTCAGGAGGCTTTCTTGATCGGGGCCTTGGTCGGCTTCGCTTTTGTCCACGGTGCGCCAGCACGATCCTACATCGAGGAAGGGGGCGATGGTGAGGAGGGTGCGTTTGTCTTCGTCGCGTCCTTTCTGCCAGAGGGGGATGCGGAGTTCTGCGGAACCGAAGACGCCGTTGTCGCGCAGGAGGGTGTTTTCGCGGTAGCCGCGCACGGAGTGGATGCCGCCGAGGGCGAACTGTTCGAGGGAGAGGAGGGCGTCGTTGCTGAGTTGGGTGTTGAGGCGCAGGACGAGCAGGTTGTCAGAGGCGCCGATTCTGCGCAGGTACTGGGCTTGGGTGAGCCATGTGACAAAGCGCGCGTCGGGGATGATCTGGCCGCCCGGTTCTGACTGCCGCGGTTGGATGGTGGCCTCCCCTGCGTTGAGGCCGAAGGAGACGGTGGAGCGCAGGGCGAAGACTTGTTTCTGACTACGCACGACCCATTCGAGGGTGGTGCGCAGAGCGGTGACTTCGGTGTCGCCATCGATGGCGCCGCGGGAGAGGGAGAAGGGAACGTTGAGGAGAGTGGTCTCGTTGCGGCGACGGTCGAGGCCGACGGAGGCTGCGAGTTCCCATGTGGGAGTCTGGCGGATGGGCTGGCGGAGGGTGGCGCCGAGTTCGGTGGTGTGGCTCTCGATGTTGAGGGGGCGGAAGGCTTCTTCGATGACACCGGTGTCGCTGCGGCCGGCGCGCAGTTCGAGGGTGCCGCCCCACGGGGTGGCAGGAAGGGTGTAGCTGACGTGGACGAGGTCGAGTCCGCTGGGTTCGTAGCCGGAGCGTCCGCGGTGGAGGGGGATGTAGCTGATGACGAGCGGGTCGTTCATGCCGAGCAGGTTGAGGTCGGCGAGTTGGAGTTCTACGGCTTCGGAGCCGATGCTGGGCGGGCGGTCGTTCTTGAAATTGACGGAGGCGCGGAAGGGGGCGGTGTCGCGCACTTTGATATCGACGATGCCGGTGCCTGGAGAGCCGCCCGGGAGGAGCTCGGCGTTGACCTGTGCGATGCCGGGGGTCTGGCGCAGGGTCTGGAGACCTTCGCTGAGGTTCTCGGCGTTGAGCGGGGAGCCGGCTGCGCGGCGCACCTCGTGTCGCAGCCACCAGTCGCGGAACCAGCGGTTGCCCGAGACGCGGACTTCGGTGAGGCGTCCTTCGATGATGGTGAGCAGGACGCCGCCCTTGTGGAGATCCTGGGGTTCGAGCAGTGCGCCGGAGTTGAGGTAGCCCGCTTTGATATACGCCTCGGTGACGGCTTGGCGCGCGGCTTCGAGATCTTCCGAAGTGCAGTCGCGTCCCTCCCATGGAGCCACCGCGCGTCGCAGTGTGGAGTCCTTGAGTGCGCGGTTGCCTTTGAAGCTAAAGCGGCGGACGTGGATGCGCGGCTGTTCGACTGGGGTGAGCGAGCCGGCCCAGCGGTCGATTTGGAGTGGGGGGAGTGCGGGGATGCGGGTGCGTTCCGGCTGCGTTTGGATGGGGGCGAGTGGGTTTTCGGTGGTGGGAGCGAAGACGGAGTCGAGCGAGGGAAGCAGTTCGAGGGAGTCTGTCGGGGCGGTGGTTGGGGCGGTGGTTGGTGTGGCAGGCTGTGTCTGCGGAGCCGGCATCGAGGGAGGGTTGGCCGGACTTGGGGCGGTGGATTCGGGTGTGGCTGTTTTCTCCGAAGGCGCGGTTGCGGCGGGTTCCTGCGCGTGCAGAACGAGCCCCATGGCCGCGAAGACGCTGAGCGCTGGAGCGCGCAGGGCGTTCAGAACGGAGGCAGGAGGGCGGCTGTGGAAGCCAGGGGGCATTGACAGGGGTGGTGTCAGGCGTTGGAGGTTAGGGCGTTTCTGAGGGGATGAGGAGGGCGAACTCGTCCGGGGATTGTGGGAGACCGCCGCGGCCGAGAATGAGGAAGCTGCTGAAGTCGGAGCCGATGCGTTGGGAGCAGAGAGGGCGCAGTTGGGAGGAGGCGTCGAGGAGGCCGCCCGGGAGGGAAGCGAGGATGGTGGAGAGTTGGAGGGGCGGGGATTGGATGTCGATGATGCCGTTTGTGGTTCCCGAGGCGGTGATGGAGGAGGAGGAGTTGAAGAGGTTGTCGGCGACGAGTGTGATGTTGCCACCGCGGCCTGCGGCGGCGTTGGCGCTGAGGGTGGCGTGGTCGAGGATGAGGATGACTGGGTCGATGAAGATGTCGCCGCCGGGGCTTGTGGAGCCTGCGGTTACGGCGATACGGGCATGGGAGAGGGTGATTTGGTGCGGGGCGTTGAGTGTGACGTCGCCGGCGCTGCGGAAGGCGGAGGAGGACACGGAGCTGCCGGAGTCGACGAGGATGGTGGAGTCGGAGAGGATGCGGACGGAGCCGGCGTCGGAATGGAGGGCGCTTGCGGATGTGGAACTGCCGTCGGTGAGGGAGATTTCGCGGGCGATGAGTGTGACGCTTCCCGCGACGCTGGAGTCGAAGGTGCCGGAGTTTGATGAGGAGACGAAGGAGCCGGAGTTTAGGGCGATGCGGTTAGCGGAGTGGAGGGTGGCGGATCCCGCGGGACCAATAGTTGACGAAGCGCTGGAGATGGAAGCGCCGCCGTGGAGGAGCGAGGAGTCTTTTACGAGGATGACAATGTTGCCCGCGCGGCCTGTGTATTCGCCGGATGTGCCGGGGATTCTGCGGCTTTCAGAGGAGATGTTGGGTGCGGCGCCGGATTGTCCCTCGAGCAGGAGGGATTGAGCGGTGAGGAGGATGGAGCCGGCGTTGCCGTCGGTGTAAGTGCTGGTGGAGATGGAGGCGTAATTGCGCAGGATGACGGGGCCGGTGATTTGGATGGAGATGTTGCCGCCATTTCCGCCGGTGCTGCCGTCGATGAAGGGGAGGATGGCGGAGGAGCTAATCGTCGATGCGGGGTTGTTCTGTTCATCGAGTCCGGAGGAGTCCCTTTCGGTGCCTTCAAAAATGAGGGAGCCGGCGGAGATGCTGATTTCGCCTGCGTCTTTTGAGCTTTGGGTGTTGGCGTTGATGGTGGAACCGGTGGAGAGGCGGGCTTCACCGGTGAGTGAGATGGAAATATCACCGGCTGTTCCTTCGTAGAGGCCGCCGTTCCCGCCCGAGATCTCGGATTGGTCCGACATCTGAAGGGATGCTGCTGAGATCTGGATCTTGCCTCGGTGCGGGCCCTCGCCGGTGAACCTGACGATGCTTGAATTGTTGAGGGCGACTGTTTGGAGGAGGTTGAGGAAAACATCCCCCGCCCGGCCGGGGCTGTTATAGGCGGCTGAGCATGAGATGTGAGCTCTCTGCTTCATGTTGAGAGTGCGGGCGACGAGATGGATGTTGCCGGTGTCCCCACAGGCGAATGGCTCGTTGCCGATGAGGTATCCTTTCGGTCCGAAGAAGGATAGGACGTCTCCGAACGACTGTCTGAAATTTGCGCTGTAGACGATGGAGTTGGCGATCTCGGCGTTTCCCGTGAGTGTGATGAAGATGTCGCCGGCGTTCCCGGTGTCCGAGCCGAGTATTTCAGTGAAGATGCGCGAGAATCGGGAGGTCTCGGAATTGGTTGTCATCTGGAGCAACCGAGCACTGAGATGGATGTCTCCTCCTGTTCCGGCGGTGATGGAGCTGCGGATGAGAGCGGCGTCTTCCAGACTGATGGAGTTTCCGACATGAATTGAGATGTCGCCGGAGGATCCGCCCTCGGAAGTCGAGGAGAGATACGACGAATTCATCTGGAGGGAGTTGGCAGTGATGAGGATGCCGGGGTTTGGTGGGTTGCCTGTGTTGTCCACATGGATTTCAGCATCTGAGCGAAGGCGGAGGGTTCCGGCATGCATCAGAACTGTTGGTGAGCCCGGACCTGACGGGTCGATGCGCGAGTTTTTCTCGAGTGTGACTGCGCCATGTTGCGGAGCGGTGATCTGACCGAAGGTGGGGGGTGTGTCGGTGAGGCTGAGAGGGACGTCTCCGGAGCCGCCTCCCGCAAAAAGGGCGGTGGTTCCCCCGGGGCTCAGCAAGGATGAGCCTCGCTCTTGGGGTTCTGAATCTTCGTCGGTTGGACTGGGGGTTCCGCTGCTCAGCAGTAATGGCCCGCCGATGAGGGCGAGGTGTTTGCCGGGAGCGACCTCGAGTTTTGAGCCGTTGAGGGAGATGGGGCCGGCGGGGTTGGAGGCGAAGCCGAAGGCGGTGACGGGTGCGGCGGAGAGGGTGGCGTCTGCGGAGCCGCGGGCGTTGAAGGA
>CAMAUX010000087.1 GCA_945861435.1 Chthoniobacter flavus
CGCAGCGTGCCGGAACTGGTGACCGCGCTGGAGAAATACATGGCGCAACACAACCGGGAGCCGAAGCCGTTTATCTGGACCGCCAAAGCGAACGACATCCTCGCCAAAGTGGCCCGCGCCCGGAAAAAGCTCCCGCGCAAACGAGCGTCGCGCTAATTGCGAAGCGCTACACTAGCGCTCCATCGCCCCCTTCCCACGTTCCATTTGCCTGACCGGTTTCAATCGCCAGGCCCTCCCCCCTTTTCCACCTCCGGATCCCGCGGCCCCTCGCCCGCTCCCGCCTCCCCTGCATCCACCGCCACCACTGCACCCACCACAGCACCCGTGTCCATGTTGACCATGTTCCCAGAGCCTGTAATCCCAATCACCGCCTGCGCCGTTCGGATCAGGCAGAGATAATCCGTATTGCCCGACGCGATCAGAATGCCCACCACCCGGGCCTCACCAGCCGCGCTCACCTGCACCAATTGCGCCTCCGAGGTGATCACAAAGCGGTCCTTGGCCCCCGGCAGCACGCAGTAGGCCACCACCTTCGGCACTCCGTCCCCACCAGCCGGAGATGGACCACGATCCTGCCCTCGCCCGCGAGGCACCACCCGCGGCTCCCCAGCGTTAGGCAGATCCTCCGCCCCTTTACTCTCGGCCGGACTCGAAGGCACCGCCCTCAGTCCCACTCGCGTCCACCCATGCGCCCCCGTGCATCGGTTATCCCTCCACGACGGGTCTGCAGGCCCAAACCTAGCCACGCAATCACCAATCTCATTCACCACGGCAACCGATCGTGCCCCGCCCCATGTGAAATCTGCACGCACCCCACCCCCATCCGCGGAGGAGCCCGATCCCCAGCAAAGAAGCGGCACCGTGCAAACCCACAACCCCATCCCCACTCCAACCATGCGAACCATTGCGACCATGCCCGACAACCTTTGCCGCAACCTTTGCCCAATGCCGCGCGATCGGCCGCGCGATCGGCCGCGCAAGCCCCCAGCGCCTTCCCCAATCCACCTTATTGAAGCCCCCGGCATCGGTTCACGCAGAGCGTCCCCTCTGCACGCCGACGCGTTGTACCCCAACACTTTGTAACCTCCCCCCGTGGCCCCAGACATTAACGCCCCAGACATCAACGCCCCAGACATTAAGGTGCCAGCCCCGGGGCTTGCTCGCTCCGTGCACCCCGCTTCCCTGCCGATCTCCTCGCCCCACCACCGAGGACCATACCGCATTGAACACTTCATCTCCGAAGATCGCCCCGACTGCGCCGCCGGGCAACTGGGGGGAACACCCGACCCCAGAACGCCAACCCTCAACGCTTCGGCAGAAAAAACCCGCGCTGCTTCTCAGAAACCGGCCGCCCCAGCCGCTCCAGTACCAGCAGCAAATCCTCCCACACCTTCCTCTTCTCCGAAAGACTGGGCCGATCCACCAAATACTTCGGGTGAAAGGTCGCCATCACCGGGATCCCGCCAAAATCGTACCAGCGCCCCCTCAGCTGCGCCATCGGTTGCGTCTCCCCAAAAAGAGCCCTGAGCACCTGAGCGCCCAGCGCCACGATCGCACGCGGCCGCACCGCCTCCACCTGCCGCACAAGGAACGCGTGGCAGTTCTCAATCTCCAAAGGCTTCGGCGCCCTCACCCCAGCAATCAGATCCGGCGAACAACGCACCAGATTCGTCATGTACACTTGCTCCGGGCCCAATTCCATCGCCTTGAGAATCTTCTCCAGCAACGCCCCCGGTTCACCCGCAAAAGGCACGCCCTCACGGTCCTCAGCCTCCCCGGGCGCATGCCCCAGAAACAGCACCTCCGCATCCACTGCGCCCGCTCCAAAAACAACCTGCGAACGCGACCCTGCCAACTCCGCACAGCGCACACACACGGCAGCCTCCATGCGCAGCGCCTCCAGTTGACCAAGCCTCTCCTGTTTGGGAGCCGCCTGGCTCAAAACCACACGCGAAACCGGTGCCGCCACAGCCTCGGAATGCGCATGCGGCCCCCTCTTCACAGGTACAACAGATGCAACAGGCTCAATGGACGCAACGACAACAGCTTCCCGCCGGCTCTCCTCCACACGGCCGCCCACATTCTCCCCGCGCCCGCCCACCGCAACCGGAACGCGCGCAGCCACCGCAGCCACCAACGCCTCCAGCACCACCCGATCGCAGCGCAGTTCCCTGCCATGCCCCTCCAACGCCTCCATTGCACGCACCCTCCCAAGGGCTTCCACGACATAATCCAAGGCTGGAGAAAACTCGCTCATGTAAGCTGTGATGAAACTCCAGCTTCCACAAAGTCGGCCGGGATCGGCGACACTAAACTGAGCGGCACCCCCGTGCGCGGGTGGGTGAACCCCAGCTTCCACGCATGCAGCATCTGACGCCGGAAACCCGAGCGCCGCCCATACACCTCGTCGCCCACAAGCGGATGCCCCACATGCCTGAGGTGCACCCGGATCTGGTGCGTGCGCCCCGTGTGCAAAGTGCACTCCACCAAAGTACCCGCCTTCAAATCGCCCAACACCCGCCAGTCCGTTCGCGCCGAGCGCCCCTTTCCCTCCTCCAGCACCGCCATCTTCTTGCGGTCCACTGGATGCCGTCCAATGGGCGCTTCAATCCGACCGCTCAGTTGTGCAAACCGTCCTGCGGCCAGTGCCAAATACACCTTGCTCACGGAACGCCCCGCGAACTGGGCGCTCAGATGTTGGTGCGCCATGTCGTTCTTCGCCGCCACGAGGCACCCACTGGTCTCCTTGTCCAGCCGATGCACAATCCCGGGACGCTGCTCGCCACCGATGGACGACAGCGCCCCGCAGTGGTGGAGAAGCGCGTTCACCAGCGTCCCCTCCCAGTTTCCAGCCGCTGGATGCACCACCATCCCGGGTGCCTTGTTCACCACGACAAGGTCCTCGTCCTCAAAAAGCACCTCCAGCGCGATCTCCTCCGCCCGCGTCTCCACCACCACCGCAGCCGGCTCCCTCACCTCCACTCGGTCCCTCTCCTTCAAGCGCGTATTCGGCTTCGCCTCCGCAAGATTGACCCGCACATGCCCGCCCCGGATCAGATCCTGCAAACGTGCACGCGAGTGCGTGGCGACCATTCCCACAAGAAACTGGTCGAGCCGCACACCCTGCTCTCCAGGGCCCACGATGAACTCCGCGTGAATCACAGAAACAAAAAACCCCTCACCTTAAGAGCCCACGCCCCGGCATGCAAACCCCGCCCGCATCGGTCGATGCCACTCATTCAGTATTTACCCCGCACGTCCCCTCGACTAAAGCGTCCCCCCCACCTCCTATGGCTTTCCTCAACGACAACTACCTCAAACTGCGCGCAGGCTACCTATTCCCCGAGATCGCTCGCCGCGTGAACACGTTCTGCAGCGACAATCCCGAAGCCGCCAAGCGCTTGATCCGTTGCGGCATCGGCGACGTCACCGAACCTCTCCCCTCCTCCGTGCGCACCGCCATGCACGCCGCTGTCGATGAGATGGGCGAACGCTCCACCTTCCGCGGCTACGGCCCCGAACAGGGCCACGAATTCCTGCGCCACGCCATCGCCGAGAACGACTACCGCTCCCACGGGCTCGAGGTTGCCGACGACGAAATCTTCGTCTCCGATGGCTCTAAGTGCGACTGCGGCAACATCCTCGATGTGCTCGGCTCCCGCAACACCATCGCCGTCATGGACCCGGTCTACCCCGTCTACGTCGACACCAACGTGATGGCTGGTCACACCGGCTCCGCCAACGACTCTGGCGCCTACGCCGGCCTTCTTTACCTCCCCTGCACCGAGGCCAACGGCTTCGTCGCCGATGTCCCCACCGAACGCGCCGACATCGTCTACCTCTGCTTCCCCAACAACCCCACGGGCTCCGTCGCCACACGCGCCCAGCTCGAAGCGTGGGTCCAGTACGCCCTCAAACACGAAAGCATCCTCCTCTTCGACGCCGCCTACGAGGCGTACATCAGCCAGCCCGGCATCCCCCACTCCATCTACGAAATCCCCGGCGCCCGCGAATGCGCCATCGAATTTCGCAGCTTCTCCAAAAACGGCGGCTTCACAGGTACCCGCTGCGCCTTCACCGTCGTCCCCAAAAGTCTTCAGGCGCGCACCGCCTCCGGCGAAAAACACGCCCTGCACCCGCTCTGGAACCGCCGCATGAGCACCAAGTTCAACGGCGTCAGCTACATCGTCCAACGTGGTGCAGAAGCCCTCTACACCCCCCAGGGCAAGGCCGAGGTCGCAGCCCTCATCAGCCACTACATGGGCAACGCCCAGATCCTGCGCACCGCCGCCATCGACGCCGGCATGTCCGTCTGGGGCGGCGTCAACGCCCCCTACATCTGGGTCAAGGCTCCCGCTGGCATGAACAGCTGGCAGATGTTCGACCGCATGCTCAATGACGCCAACGTCGTCATCACCCCCGGAAGCGGCTTCGGCAGCGCCGGCGAAGGCTACTTCCGCATCAGCTCCTTCAACAACCGCGCCAACGCCGAAGAAGTCGCTCGCCGCATCAAGTCCGCCCGCTGGTAGCCTCCATTCCGACAGGGCCTCGACTGGGCGCTTTCGCCATCCCTCACGCCGCCCAAACCCCTGAGTTTTCCCTCGCCTGAGGCTCCGCCAATCCTTATCCCTGAGGATTAAGCGAACCACTGTGCCGATGCGCCTGCAAACTTACCGTATTCTCACCGCAATCCTCCTCTGCAGCGTCCTCCTGCAGTCGTCACCCTTCGCACAGAACCCGGTTCCCGCCTCCTCCACCGGGGCCACGCCTCCAGCCTCCGATCCCGCTCTTCAGCCGCCAGCCGACGCCGCGAAGCCTGCCACCCCTGCAGCTCCACCCACACCACAGGCCAAGGCCGTTCCTGAGGCCGGCTCTCCCGCCCTCGAAATCCTCTCCCTGCTCCCGGACTCCACAGGCCTCGGCCCCGCCACCTCCCTGCCCCTCCCCCCTCCGCCCAGCCGCTCGGGCGTCAAACGCAACTGGGTCGACCAAACCCGCGAGAGCGCCAATTCCAAAAGCGTGGGCTGCATGGAGTGCCACAAGTCCACCGACGCCCATACCATGCACGCCTCCCCCAATGTCGTGCTCGGCTGCACCGACTGCCACGGCGGCGACCCGCGCAAGGGCTTGAAAATTCAGGAAGCCCACGTTCCCTCCAGAAACCCGGAGTTCTGGCAGAGCTCCGGCAACCCCCGCAACGCCAACGTCCTTCTCAACCACGAATCCCCCGAGTTCATCCGGTTCATCAACCCGGGCGACCTCCGCGCTGCCGACAAGGCCTGCGGCCTCTGTCACGGCGACATCGTCCACCGCACCGGCCATTCCATGATGAACCATGGCGCCATGCTCTGGAACGCCGCCGCCTATAACAACGGCGCCATCGACATCAAAAACCCGGTCGTCGGCCAAGCCTACGGCGCCGATGGCGTGGCCCTCAAACTCGTCAACCCCTTCCCCCCCACCGCCGAACAAACCCGCACTCAAGGCATCCTCCCCTACCTCATCCCCCTGCCCCGCTTCAACCGAAGCATGCCAGGCAACATCTTCCGTATCTTTGAAACAGGCGGCACCGTCCCCCTCTCTCTCGGCAGCCCTTCCCTCGATGAACCGCCGGGCAAACCCGAACGCCGCCTTTCGGAGCGCGGCATGGGCACCCTCAGCCGCACGGACCCCGTCATTCTCAGCGCCCTGAAAACCCGCCTCCACGATCCCCTCCTCGGCTTCATGGGCTCCAACGACCGCGCGGGCGATTACCGTTCCAGCGGTTGCTCCGCGTGCCACGTGGTCTACGCCAACGACCGCTCCCCCACCAACTCCGGTTGGTGGCACAAATACGGCCATCAAGGCCTCAGCTTCTCCAAAGATCCCACCATCCCCAAAAACGAACGCGGCCATCCCATCCTCCATCAATTCACGCGCGCCATCCCCTCCGCGCAGTGCATGAACTGCCACATGCACCAGGGGAACCTCTTCGTGAACCCCTACCTCGGCTACACTTGGTGGGATCAGGAAACCGACGCCGAGTTCATGTACCCCAAGGAGCAGCACGACCCCACCAACGAGGAATTGGTCGTCTCCACCAAGTCCAACCCCGAAGCCGCCGCCGCCCGCGGACTCTGGGGCAAACTCGACTTCCTGGAAAAAGTCGCCGAGCTCAACCCAAAGCTCAAACACACCCAGTTCGCCGATTACCACGGCCACGGATGGGTCTTCCGCGCCATCTTCAAGCAGGACAAAAAGGGCAACCGCCTCGACCTCGACGACAACATCATCCCGCACGCCGACTTCAAGCGCGCAGTCCACCTCAACGACATCCACATCGCCAAGGGCATGCAATGCGTCGACTGCCACTTCGAAGTCGATGTCCACGGCAACGGCCTCCTCTACGGCGAACCCCGCAACGCCACCACCATCACCTGCATCGACTGCCACGGCACCGTCGACAAACGACCCTCCCTCATCACCGGCGGCGCCGGCGGCCGCTGGGATACTGCCCAGAAAAAAATCACCCCCGTCGACCTCTCCGAAAGCTCCACCCCGTGGAAACCCCGCTTCGAATGGGAAGGCACCAAACTCTTCCAGAACTCCACCATGTCCCCGGACATCCGCTGGGAAGTCCCGCAGACCGTCGACATCATCGACCCCACCTCCCACAACTACAACGCCAAGGCCCGTTACGCCAAAACCCTCCAGCGCGATGGCGAAACCTGGGGCTCCGTCCCGGATTCGGCGGAAAAGTGCAACGCCCAGCTCGCCCACAGCAACAAGGCGATGGACTGCCAGATCTGCCACACCTCATGGGCCACCAGCTGCTTCGGCTGCCACATCCCCATGAAGGCCAACCAGCGCGTCCCTCAAAACAAGTACGAGGGTAATCTCGAACGCAACTTCTCCACCTACAACCCACAGGTCGTTCGCGACGACGTTTTCATGCTCGGCATCGATGGCACGGTCAAAAACCACCGCATGGCTGTCCTGCGCTCCTCCAGCGCCGTCGTCGTCAGCTCCCAGAGCCAGAACCGCGAATGGTTCTACTCCCAAGCCCAGACCGTCAGCGGCGACGGCTACAGCGGCCAGGCCTTCAACCCCCACTTCGCTCACACCACCAGCGGCCGCGGCACCACCAAGAACTGCACCGACTGCCATCTCTCCGCCCAGAAGGACAACAACGCCTGGATCACCTCCCTCCTCGGATTCGGCACCGGCACCGTCAACTTCTTCGGCCGCTACGCATGGGTCGGCGGCAAGGACGAACTCCACGGCATCGCATGGACTGAGGCCGACGAACCCCAGTCCCCCATCGGCAGCTCCTTCCAGAAACACGCCTACCCCCGCAATTACGCCGACCACCTCAAGAACAAAGCCGTCCTCACCATCGGCCACGAACACCACGCGGGCGAAATCAACGACCTCACCCTCAACGGCGAGTACCTCTACACCGCCAGCGGCACCGACGGCTTCCGTGTCTTCGACGTCGCCAACATCGACCAGAAGGGCTTCTCCGAACGCATCGTCACCTCCCCCGTGTCCCCGCTCGGACAGGACACCCACGTGCGCACCAAGTTCGCCACCTCCGCCGCCCTCGCCAGCACTCTGATCAACGACCCGGCTCGCATCCAAAATCCCGCCAACGAGGAGCAACCCATCCACCCCATCTACGGCCACGCCTTCGTCACCGACCTCTACGAAGGCCTTGTCATCGTCGACATCAACACCCTGCGCGACGGAGACCCCAGAAACAACTTCCTCTCCCGCAAACCCCTCAAATCCCAGAACGGCCGCACCCAGGACCACTTCAACCCCGAAGGCAAACTCACCGGCGCCACCCACGGCATCTGCGCAGGCCACCGCGTCTACATCACCACCGCCCGCGGCCTCGCTGTCGTCGACGTCGACCGCCCAGACCAACCCCGCCTCGAAGGCGAGCTCACAGGCTCCTTCCTCAAATCCCCGCGCGCCGTCGCCATCCAGTTCCAATACGGCTTCGTCACCGACTCCGAAGGCCTCAAGGTCGTCGACCTCAGCAACCCCGCAAAACCACGCGCCATTCCGGGTGCCGTCGTCCGGCTCCGCGACGCCAAGAAACTCTACGTCGCACGCACCTACGCCTACGTAGCCAACGGCGCAGACGGACTCGCCATCATCGACATCCAAAACCCCGAACAGCCCCGCCTCGTCGAACACTTCAACGCCAACGGGCAACTCAACGACACACGCGCCGTCCAGATCGGCTCCGTCGCCGCTTCCATGTACGCCCTCGTCGCCGATGGCAAAAACGGACTCCGCGTCCTCCAAATGATCTCCCCCGACACCGTCGAAGGCGCCTCCGGTTTCAGCCCAAAACCAGCCCCACGCCTCATCGCCACCTACCCCACCAAGCACCCCGCACTCGCCATCTCCCGCGGCCTCGACCGCGACCGCGTCACCGACGAGACCGGCGGCCAGACCGTCGTCTTCGGACGCCGCGGCGCGCGCCCATTCCATCCCGGGGAAATGCGCCCCTTCCTGCGCCACGCCGACGGCTCCACCTACCGCGTCGACGACGTCGTCTTCAAATCCATCACCGAAGAACGCACCGACGCCACCGGCAAGATATTCAAGGTCACGCGCCCCCGCCTCTTCACCCGCGACGGACGCGAGATACCCGAGCCCCCATTACCCGAAACTCCCAAGACCGAACCCGCCAGCACTCCCGCCTTCAGAGCTCAGCCAAAAGTCGACTCCCGCAACCTCCCCTTCTAGTCACCCGGCAGACAGGTGATCCGCGCAAACTGCGCATCCGCGAGCGCCTGTCTCTTGAGCGCGGCGATCCATTAGTTGGAATATTTACGGGGAATTCTTCAGACCGCGCGGCGAGCCCCTTCACATTGTTTGAAAGGTCTCGTAGGGCCGCTGCGCTCGCCACCCAGGTCCACTGTGAATCCCTGCCGGAATTCGCCGTTTCTCCACAACGCGCCCCAGCATCCCCCGATGACTCACCAAATCCCCCGACGAACACCCAAACTAATGATTGAATTTCCCCATTAGATTTCCTAAAAGGAACGAATGGCTGACAATTCTACCAAAGTTTCTGAAAACGTCGCTGGTGCATGGTATGTCGATTCCACCTGCAGCCCCTGCCGCACCTGCCTCGAGGTCGGTGGCGCAGACTCGCTCATCAGCTACAACGGCGACGAAACCTACGTCTTCTTCCACACCCAACCTGCTGATGCCGCTCAGACCGCCATCGCAGAGGAAATGTTGGCTGTCTGCCCTCAGGCCGCCATCGGCAACGACGGCGTCTAATCCATTTCTGCCAGGCAAATAGCCCGGCTCATCCAATCACCAAACGCCCGCAGCGCTTAACGGCCTGCGGGCGTTTCGCTTTTCCCAGACACCGGCCCGGCTGCCGCACTGCGCACCAGCCCATCCCACCCATTCCAGTCCGCCCCGTGCTCCACACTCAGGAGCAACTGCAGGTTCTCCAACGCGGGCACCGCGTACGCATGCCCCGCCACTCGACTCACCGCCAGCAACCCCGGCAGACGCACCGCATCAGGCCTCTCCATCAAGTCCGCAAAGAGCACCGAAAGCACACGCCCGTGCGTCGCGGCGTTCAGCAGCAGCGGACGACTCAACCCATGGTCCGCATCCGAAAGCCACTTCACCGCCTGCTCCGTTGCCGCCTCCAAAGCCTCCTCCGGCAACGCCCCATTCAACAACCCCAGCGTCTGCGCCGCACGCGCACTCGCACTCAATCCCGGCGCATTCTCGATCCGCGCAAGCATCCGCTCCCACTCCAGTTCCGTGCGCCCCAACTCCACCCTCACCCCGCCTAGATTCACCACCAGAGGCTTCGTGGCCGCAGCAGCGTCCCCCGCAGCCACGCTCGTCGCAGCCTCAGCCGCCGGCCGCGCCTGCGATTGCACCTCCATCGCCCCAACCTCCTCCCCACTGCGGCGCCCGCCATTTTGCACGCCCACGGCTCCATCCACAGGCTGCAGAACACCGCGCACCGTCCACCACCACGCAACGGTCCCCAGCACGGCCATCCCAGCCATCACCCAACTAACCTTGAGAAACCTTTGCACGAGTTATCCCTAACTCAACCCAACCACCTTGACTAGACTCCCAACCCTTTAAGTCATTGCGCGCATCCCCCTCTCTGCTTCAATGCACGTTTGCAGCGGATCATCCCCTGCACGCACTCCTATGCAACGCAGCGCCACTATCGAGCGGAATACCCACGAAACTAAGATCCGAGCCACCCTCCGCCTCGACGGAGCCGGCCAGAGCAGCATCCACACGAAGATCCCTTTCTTCGACCACATGCTCACCCTCTTCTCCAAGCACGGCCTCATCGACCTCGACCTCCACTGCGATGGCGACATCGAAGTCGATTTCCACCACACCGTCGAAGACACAGGCATCGTCCTCGGACAGGCACTCCTCAAGGCGCTCGGCGACAAAAAGGGCATCCGCCGCTACGGCCACGCCTACGTTCCCATGGACGAAACCCTCGCCCGCGCCGTCGTCGACTTCAGCGGCCGCCCCTTCCTCGAATTCCGCGCCCCATCAGGCGTCGGCTCCATCAACGGCTTCCCCTTCCAACTCGTCGAAGAATTCCTGCGCGGCTTCAGCGTCCACGCAGCCATGAACCTACACGTCGAAATCCTCTACGGTCGCGACGCCCACCACATGGCCGAGGCCGTCTTCAAAGCCCTCTCACGCGCCATCGACGCCGCCGTCCAAATCGACCCCCGCGTCCAAGGCGTCCCCAGCACCAAGGGCGTTCTCTAAGCCCGCAATCAACGCGGCTCACCCGAAGCAACGCCACCCAGGCCCCATGCTCGCCCTCATCGATTACGGAAGCGGCAATATCCAAAGCGTCCTCAACGCTCTCCGCCACGAAGGCGCACCCGTCGAACTCGTCTCCAATCCCGCACGCCTCGCCTCCGCATCCGCCATCGTCCTCCCGGGCGTCGGCGCTTTCGGCGACTGCGTCCACGGCCTCCAGTCCCGCGGCCTCTGGGAGCCCCTGCGCCAGTGGATGCAGGAAGACCGCCCGTTCCTCGGCATCTGCGTCGGCTACCAACTCCTCTTCGACAACAGCGAGGAATCTCCAGACGTCGCGGGCTTCGGCTACTTCGCTGGCTCCGTGCGCAAATTCTCCACCCAGGGCCTCAAAGTCCCACAGATCGGCTGGAACCGCCTCGAATTCACCCGCCCATCCGATCCTCTCTGGAACGGCCTTCCAGACCCCGCCCACGTCTACTTCGTCCACTCCTACTTCCCCGCACCCACCGACCCCTCCGTCGTCACCTCCTCCGCCACCTACGGCGAACGCTTCGCTGCAAGCGCAGGACGCTCCCGTGTCGCCGGCGTCCAATTTCATCCAGAAAAAAGCCAGGCCGTCGGCCTCCGTATCCTGAACAACTTCGTGCGCACCGCCCTCGCACAACCAGCCCAACAAGTCTGACCGCGCCCTCTCCCACCATGCTCCTGCTTCCCGCCATCGACCTCATGTCCGCCCAAGTCGTCCGCCTCCGCCAGGGCAAGGCCGACCAGAAGACCGTCTACTCCAACGATCCCGCGGCCTTCGCCCTACGCTGGCAGCAGGAAGGCGGCCACTACCTCCACATCGTCGACCTCGACGCCGCATTCACGGGCGAACAGAAAAACCTCGAAAGCGTGCGCGCCATCACTCGCGCCATCCAAATCCCCTGCGAACTCGGCGGCGGCATGCGCACAGAAGCAGCCATCGAACGCGCCCTCGAAGCCGGCGTCTCACGCGTCGTCATCGGCACCCGCGCCGCTGAATCCCTCGAATTCGTCGAACAAATGGCCGCCCGCTTCGGCTCCGAACGCATCGCCGTCGGCATCGATGCCAAGGACGGCATGGTCTCCGTCAAAGGCTGGACCGAACTCTCCACCCTGCGCGCCACCGACCTCGCCACCCGCGCCCAAGACGCTGGCGCAGGCACCATCATCTACACCGACATCGCCACCGACGGCATGCTCCAAGGCCCCAACTTCGCCGAGATGGAGCGCATGCTCGCCCTCCTCCGCTGCCAGCTCATCGCCAGCGGCGGCGTCTCCCGCGCCGAAGACGTCCATCGCCTCGCTCAAATGCAAGACCTCTACGGCTGCATCATCGGCAAAGCCCTCTACGACGGCGCTGTCGACCTCCGCCAACTCGCCGCCAAAATCTAACTCCACCCCAATATGCGCATCCTCTTCCTCGACTGCTCCAGCGCCGGTATCAGCGGCGACATGACCATCGGCGCCCTCTGCGACCTCGGCGTCAAACCCTCCACCCTCGAGTGGGAACTCTCCAAACTCGACATCGGCGACTTTCACATGCACTTCGAGCGCGCCAAACGCCAGGAGATCGAAGGCATCAAGTTCGACATCCACGAGGGCTCCACCCACCAGCACGGACAGGGCGAATCCCACGAGCATTCCGATGAGCACTCCCACAAGTGCTGCGACCACGACCACGATCACGCGCACGATCATTCCCACGACCAAGCGCACGATCACTCCCACGACCAAGCGCACGATCACTCCCACGACCAAGCGCATGATCACTCCCACGACCACGCGCACGATCATTCCCACGACCACGCGCACGATCACTCCCACGACCAAGCGCATGATCACTCCCACGACCAAGCGCACGATCATTCCCACGACCAAGCGCACGATCATTCCCACGACCACGCGCATGATCACTCCCGCACTCACCGCCAGATCCGCGAACTCATCCTCCACAGCGAACTCTCAGAGTTCGTGAAAAAGCACGCCCTAGGCATCTTCCAACGCATCGCCGTCGCCGAAGGCAAGATCCACGGCCAACCGCCCGAAGACGTCCACTTCCACGAAGTCGGCGCCTTGGATTCCATCGCCGATATCGTCTGCGCCTGCGTCGGCATCGAGGCCCTCGGCGTCGACAAGGTTCACGTCTCCCAACTCAACGAAGGCCACGGCCACGTCCACTGCGCGCACGGCATCTTCCCCGTCCCCACCCCGGCCACCCTCGAAATCCTCAAGGGCATCCCGCTCGGTCAGATCGACGAACCCCACGAACTCATCACCCCCACCGGCGCCGCCATCCTCGCAGAATTCGGTGCCTCCTTCGGCCTCATGCCACGTATCAAAGTCGAGAAAATCGGCTACGGCCTCGGCACGCGCCACCTCAAGGCCCGCCCAAACGTCCTCCGCGCAGTCCTCGGCGAACTCAGCGAGTAAACCGTCACTCCTTCCATTCCCGCCATGAGCTTCGAGCAGGACACCGTCTCGCGGCTGGAGACCAACCTCGACGATCTCTCCCCGGAGATCATCGGAGCGCTCATGGACCGCCTCTTTGAAGCCGGTGCACTCGACGTGTGGTTCACTCCCATCCACATGAAGAAAAACCGCCCAGGCACCATGGTCTCGCTGCTCTGTCCACCAGCGCTCCAACAGGCAATGGCCGACCTCCTTTTCCGCGAAACCAGCGCCTTCGGGGTCCGCATCGAAACCATCCAACGCCTCAAACTCGCTCGGCGCTTCGAGACCGTCCAAACCCCCTTCGGCCCGATCACCGTGAAGCTCGGCCTCAAAGGCGACGCAGTCGTCCAGGTCGCGCCCGAATTCGACTCCTGCAACGCAGCCGCCCGCCGACATACCGTCCCGGTGCGCACCGTATTCCAGTCCGCCCTCACCGCTTTCGACGCCCGCCGCCCAGTCTAGCAGCCTGTCGGACTTTCGCCGCAACGAATGAGGGGGAGTCGGGGTTCATTAGGCATGGCTGCAAGGTTCGTCTGTGTTGACCGCGATACTCCGTTGCTGATGCCCCCGGACCTGCGGGAGTGGGTGCCGGAGGATCACTTGGTGC
>CAMAUX010000088.1 GCA_945861435.1 Chthoniobacter flavus
ACCACCCGCTCCACCACCAGCGTCACCGCGCCCACCTGCACGGACGCCGGATAATCCACCTCCACGCGTCCCGAGATCGGATACCCGTTCACCAAAGTCCCACCCGCGAGATCCTCCACCTGCATCCGTTCACCCGCGATCCACACCCACGCGTGATGTAGATGCGCTAGTTCCTCCGTTTTCAACTGCCTGCATCCGTTCACCCGCGATCCACACCCACGCGTGCCGAGCCGCCACATCCCCACCCTCCACTCGCAGGACATCCCCCGCCTCCTCCGTCCCCAGAACAAACTGCGTCTCCCCGGATTCAACCCGATTCAAAACACCATCAGGACCATGCAGAGTGAGCTGCCATCGATGCACAGCGCGCCATGCTGCCAGAACAACAACTCCCGGCAATATCATTAGATAACAGTGCACAGCCCGCGTCATTGAGATGACGACCGCTGTTCCCGGGCGTCTCTGCCGCCATGCCGGAGGCATGAAAGCGATTAGCCGGCGGTGAACGCAGTCCGCAAAGCGGACGCAGGGAACCGCCGGTTTCAAAACCACATGCGACGCGCCCCGGCAGGGAGCGCGAGAAGGAGGATTGCGAAAGGAAATGTGCCTGTCCCTTGCACGCGTCCGGCGAGCGAGGGTTGGAGCCGATGTGCAACCGCCCAAACGCCACCGAACCGAGCCGCGCGACCGCCGGCGCTTTACGGCCGGCTTCCTAAGCGGACGCGCGGTCCGCGATACGCAGCAGTTCCTGCAGTTGCCCGTAAAAAGCGCGGTCCCGCTCGTACTGGCCGGGTGCAAGGAATGCGCGGAACTCCTCGTTCCTCTGAAGCATCGTATCAATAAGGCTGCGATAAGATGCGGTCGTGTTCGCCGGCGCGGGTTCTTGCGCGGACGGCTGCGCAGTCGAACTGAGGCCGAGCGAAAGGTTCATCCCGTACACCATCATCTCGGTTTCCGACATGTGCTCCGTGGCCTTGAGCCATGCGTCGCGGACTTCAGCCGGGGCATCCACCGGGGGGAAAACTCCCGCCTTTGCCGCGCCCACGTCGGAAAGACCGTCGTGATTGAAATCCACCATGTAACCGTCCGGGAGCAGCAGGTTGTAGGCGCCTTCACGGGAAAGGCTCCGCGGCTGGATGGGTTCAACGAGCCCGTGCGTGCGGCGCACCACCTCGAGGTCGGCGGCAGGCAGGCTCTCAAGAAAAGCGGCGGGATCTTCCATGCCGCGTCCCGTGTACGCCCTGTGGAGAATCTCCGCGAAGCGAGCGCGGTCGTCTTCAGAAACCCCGCGTCGGTTCTGAAATTCCGTGTGGGTGACGCCCAAGACCGATGTCAGCGCGGCCTGGCGGGAGTCGGATGCCGGCGGAAGCTCCCGTTCCATCACCGCAAACCGCCTTTGGAAGGAGTCGAAGAAGGCCTTGTCCGGTGCGACCACGTTGCCATAGCGGAATGAAGTGAGCGGGTTGTCGTCCGCAGGCGGCGTCGGTTCGGCGGGCATGGGGTGAATTTAAGGCGCGCCCGCGGGTGACGCAATGCTCCGCCCATTGGCCATTACCAACGTGGGGCCGTGGGCTGTGGAATCTGATGACGGGCGAGGGCGGGTTTGGGTGCCGCGAGCGGAGGAGAATCCGCGCGCGCCGCAGCCGGAGATGACGTGAGTTATCTACCAGCCGACGATCGTTTTTGTGGGCCTGCACAGGCGATATCGCCGTGTAAAATTACGGCTTCATTTTAGCGGAGGACAATGTGAGGCGGCGTTCAATTTGCTGGCTAATGAGCTGCAAACTAGTCTAGATAAAAAAAACATCGACCGCCTGCCTCGGCAGTCCTCTTTGCAATAACTAAAAACTTTATGCAGCCCGCTCAATCCAAAGCACGCCAGAAACTTCTGTACGCCGCCCTCCCTCTGATCGCAGCCATCGCGGGTTGGTACACCGTGAGGCAAAACCCCGCATCCGGACCGCAGCAGACGCAACCAAGCGCCGCAGAACAGTCTGCCAGCACTTCGCCCGCCACAGCCTCTCAGCCGGATCCAGTAATGGCAGGCGCTCCAACCGTGGCCGCCGATCCGGTCACTCCCTCCGCCCCGGGTGCGGGACTGCCCGCGTACGTTTTCAAGGGGGCGCCGGCCGGGGCGCGTCTTCCCGCCCGTCCCCCGGAGGTGACCGACGGTCCCGAAAAGGGGCGTGTGGTCGAGATGCAGAGTCTTTCCACCGAGCAACTCGGGGGCTGGGTGGCTGGGTAGGAGGTGCGGCTTCCGACGCCGGATGGGGAACTGCGGGGCGTGGTGAACCTTGTGCAGAACGACGCCGGGGGCTGGGTGCGTGCAGGTGGCAGCCTTCGCGGTTCAGCGGGTTCCTTCACTCTGAGCGCGGGGCCCGGCGGGAACGGGGGGCTTCTGATGCTGCCCGCGAAGGGGCTGGCCTATGAGGTGCAGACGGGGAAGGACGGACGGGTGCTGATGGTGGAGCGGCGGTTGTCCGACAAGCGGTGTTTTGATCCCCAGATCGGCGGAGTGCGGAAGGTTGCGTCCGCGGTGGCTGCTATTACGAACACGGTTCCGTTGCACAGCAGTCGTCCGAACGCGCCGGCGGTTGTGTATCTGGATTTCGATGGGGAGACTGTCAACGACCCCGCCTGGAACAACGGGAACACGATCGATGCGAAGCCGACGCTCCTGAGCTCAGCGCAGATCACGGAGATCTACAACCGGGTGAGGGAGGACTATGCGGCATTCGACATCGACATCACCACCGATTTTGCCCGTTACAACGCGGTCCCGCCCAACCGCCGGACCTGGTGCATTGTGACGCCCAACGATGCGGCGGCCCCGGGTTCCGGTGGTGTGGCGTACATTGGCGCATTCGCTACGGCGGGCGATGGATCCTTCTCGTCCACCGTGCCGTGCTGGGTTTTCAACGGCATTTTCAACGGCGGTGTGGGGGCGATTGCCGAGGCGATCACCCATGAGGTGGGCCATACGCTGGGGTTGTTGCACGACGGGCGCACGAGTCCGTCGGAGGGTTACTATGGCGGGGCAGGCTCGGGCGACACCGGATGGGCGCCGATCATGGGCGTGGGCTATTACCAGAAGCTGGTTCAGTGGAGTAAGGGGGAGTACCTCAACGCCAACAACAAGGAGGACGACCTCGCCATCATCACCCGCGCCGATAACGGGGTGAACTATGTGACGGACGAGGCCGGGAACGATGCCGCATCCGCTTCGGCTTTAATGATCAACGCCGGGGTCATCAACCAAACCGGCGTGATCACCGGGAACGGCGACGTGGACTTCTTCCAGTTCAACACCACGGGCGGATCCATCACGGTCACGGCCGCGCCGGCGGCAGTTTCGCCGAATCTGGACATCCTCCTCGAGCTGCGCAAAGCGGACGGCACGCTGGTGACCGCGTCGGGATCCACCACGAATCCTGCAAACCCCGTGACCGAACTGGGCGCCACCCTCACGGCGGTCCTGACGAGCGGCAACTACAAGCTCAAGGTGGCTGGCACCGGGAAGGGCGACGTGCTCGTGGATGGATACTCCAGCTACGGTTCCATCGGAGCTTACACGCTCTCGGGAACGGTCGTGGGAGACTCGCCGGTGCCGTCGATCACGAGTGCCGCACGCGTTTCCGGCAAGGTGGGTGAAGCGCTTTCCTACCAGATCACCGCGACCAACTCGCCGAAGACATTCGCGGCGGGGGGAGCGCTGCCGGACGGTCTGGATCTCAACACCACGAGCGGCGTGATTTCAGGAACCCCGACGGCTTCGGGTATCTCTACCGTGGCACTTACCGCCACCAACGATGCAGGTGCCGGCGGTTCCTTCACCCTGACTCTCGCCATCCAAGGGGTGAGCGTTCCTCTCTCAGAGGCCATAGACCTCACGGGCGGCTCCGTGACCACCGAAGGCAACGCGGACTGGACTGCCCAGAGCGGGGTGACGTTCGACTCGGTGGACGCCGCGCAGAGCGGGGTCATCTCCGACAACCAGTCGAGCTCCCTGAAGCTGAGCGTCACCGGCCCGAAGGTGCTCACCTTCCGCTGGAGGGTGGACTCCGAGGCACGGTACGACCAGCTGTCGGTCCTCCTGAATGGCACGGTTTTGGAAGCCATCTCTGGCAGCACCACATGGAACCTGCGTGCTTTCCAGATCCCCGCAGGCAACAACCAGATCGAGTGGCGCTACTCGAAGGACAGCTCCCTCTCAGTCGGGGCGGATGCCGGGTACGTCGACACCGTTGACCTGGCCGATCCGGAGACCCAGCACCTTGAGGGGAACCTCGCCTTCGGGAACGTCGACACCAACAGTTCCGCCACGCGCACTTTCGTTATCTCCAATCGCGGCGGCACCGACATCAACGTGTCCTCGATCACTTATCCCTACGGCTTTTCCGGAAACTTTCCCTCCGGAGTGATCGCGGCCGGCGAATCGCAATCCGTCACCGTGACCTTCAGTCCGATCGAAGCCCGCTCCTATTCAGGGGAGGTGACGGTGGTCTCGGACGCCGGCTCCGGTGCGACGACACTGCCGATCACGGGGACGGGCCTGCAGACCATCATCACGCTGATCAGCGGTCAGGCCGTCACCGGCTTCGACGGGCTGGAGCACAGTGCGCGCCTGTTCAAGATCACCGTGCCGAACGGCTCTGCGAAACTGGAGGTTGCGACTACAGGCGCACAGGGCGATGCGGATGTTTACATCAAGCAGGGCGCGGCTCCGACGACCGCCGTGTTCGACCAGAAGTCAGCGGGCGCGACCACCACGGAGCTGATCACCAAGCTCACGCCAGCGGGCGGCGAGTGGTTCATCCTCCTGTATGGATACATCGACTACACCGGCGTCTCGCTCACGGCGACCGTCACCGCCCCGGCCTCCTCCATCGCAGTGGTGGTGTCCTCGAGCGGGCACGGCTCGGTGTCTGGAGGCGGCACCTACCTGCCCAACAAGACGGTGACCGCACAGGCCACGCCCGATGCGGGCTACGGATTCGTGAGCTGGACGGAGAACGGCACGGTGGTAAGCACCACGCCCGCTTACAGCTTCGTCGTCACACGGGAGCGCACAATCGTCGCCAACTTCAGTGATGTGATTCTCCTCACGACCAATGTTCCCCAGCGCAACCTGACGGGTTCCAACGGCGGCGAACTCACCTACAAGATCACCGTCCCGATCAACACCCGCAGGCTCGTGATCACAAGCTCCGGCGGACGCGGAGACCTCGACCTTTATCTCAAGCAGGGAGGGCCGGCCTCCCGGTTCGATTTCACTTACCGATCGGCCGGGTCCAGCAACGCGGAGATCCTCTCCATTGCGAACCCCGCTGCAGGGGACTGGTATCTCCTCGCCCGCGGATTCGCCGCCTATTCCGGCGCCACCCTCAAGGCCGTGTGCACGGCAAAGACTCCCGCGGAGATCGCCGCAGAAACAGAGGCCGGCACCGCGCTCGAGCGGATGATCGGGAACTACAACGGCCTCTTCGGCGACGGCGCCACCCGCCTGCTCGGCAAACTGCAGATTTCGCTCACCGCAGGGCGGGCCTTCTCCGGCACGGCCGTGCTGGATGGCGTCACCTACCGCCTCACCGGCCGACTCGATGCGGGCGGGGTGTGGAGCGGATTCATCCGGGTGCGCGGCGTGCCCGATCCGGTCCCCGTGACCCTGGCTGCAGACCTTGAGGACCAGATCACCATCAAGGGCGGCATCGGATGGGACGGCGTTCAGTACGAAGCGCGCGCCGTCCTTCAAGCCGCGGGTGCGCCAGATGAAGTGGGAACCTACACCGTGACGCTGACACCGAACGCCGACGACACGGGTGCATCCCTGCCATCGGCCGTGGGGGTCGGAGTGCTCACCATCCGCAAAAACGCCTCCGCCACGATGGTCGCGACCCTCGGGGACGGCACGCGGGTCTCTGTGAGCGGATATCTCTCCATGGACGGGAATCTGGCACTCTACATCCCCCTGTATCGCAACACCGGCGCCATCGGTGGATGGTGGCTGTTCGACTCTTGGAAAAATCGTCAGGTCGTGAAGGGATCCCTCCGCTGGTTCAAAGCCGCGGGCGACACCAAGGCTTTTCCAGCCGGCTTCAACGGCCTGGTCACCGCGGATGGCACCCTCATCACCCCCTGATTCGACGGCCGCCTTCCCGTCGGTGTGCGACGTCTGGCGCGGGCGCCGATAGTGACGGGCAAGATTGGCGCTACTCTCCTTGGTGCCATTGTGCCTTGGTGTGAGACCCGCGGCGGAAAGCGCACGCTGAGGCGCCTGAGTGATTCGGAGGCCGATAGGGACAGGGGAAACTTCCCTTCATCATCGCGTTTCTCGGGCCCCGGGCTGGGGCGCGAGAAGGAGGACTATAGAGAAAACCTTGCCTGTCCCGAATGGCTTTTCTCAACAAGGCATGTCGATGTTTTGAGCGCAGCGCCACTCGTTGCCGTTCTTTATTTCAGCAGCTCGTCCATGGTCCATGGGGCCTCGCGTTTCGTCGTGGCGGAACGGATCGCTTTTACCTCAGCGGATGAGACGGGCGGTGATTTCCTGCCGTACTCGGCGCGGATGAAAGTGAGGACATCGGCGATCTGTTGATCATCGAGGCCTGCAAACGCGGGCATGGCAACCGGAGCCTGCTGGACGAAGGGCTGGCCGGAGATCGTGAGTGGGCCTGTGACGCCGTGGAGCAGGATCTTCACGAGACGCGCTGCATCCCCGCGTACCCAGTCGCTGTCGGCCAGTGGCGGATAGACGCCCGGGAGTCCCTTTCCTTCGGGCTGATGACACGGCAGGCACGCCATCTCGTAAACGACCTGGCCCGGCGCAGGCGCTGCGGGGCGGTCTCCCGCGAGTTTGCGCAGGTATTCCGCCTGCGGCGCGCTGCTCCCCAGCGAGAGCTTGTTTGCTGCAAGCGCGGGTCCCCATTGCGGCTGGAGGGCGCGTGCGCTCTGGCGTATCGCGTAATCGAGGAACGGATCGCGTGGTTTCTCGAGAGCTTCGGTGACGACTCCGACGGCTTCCGGTTTGAGGACGTAGCTGGCCGCCACAACGGCCTCGAGCCGCACGCGCGGATTCTCGTCGCGCACCCGCTCGCGCAGGAGTTGGAGTGCGTCGGGCAGTTTGTCCGCCCAGTTGCCGATTGCGCGTGTGCCCAGTGCGCGGACCCGCGGATCCTTGGCTGCAAGCAGCTTTGCCAGCAATGCAGGCCGGGTTGTCTCATGCGCTTGGATGACGCCGATGACTTCCACAAGCAGCCGCTCGTAGTCGGGCGCCGTCGGATCGAGCTTCGCAATCCATTCGTCGGTCGCGCGCAACACCGCATCGTCCGGGCCGTCGAAAAGCAGGCGCTTGGCTTGGTAGCGTGTCCACCGTTCCGGAGAGCGCAGTTGTTCGAGCAGCTCGGCGGGCTTCATGTGGGCGAGATCCGGCTGCTTCACCGGGGCGCGGCCTTTTGCGGTGATGCGCCAGATGCGTCCGTGGGATTTGTCGCGGCGCGGATCGGCGTAGCTGGCTTGGTAGTGGCCGATGATGGGGTTGTACCAGTCTGCGAGGTAGATTGCGCCGTCCGGGCCGACGCTCACATCCACGGGTCGGAAGGCTGTGGTGGTGGATTTGAGGAGCTTGGGCAGCTGCATCGTCTTGAAGCCGGAGCCGGCATCCGAGAAGCGGTGCAACTCCATCACTGCTCCGAAATACCCGCCGATGACCGCGCAGCCTTGGATATCATCCGGCAGTGCGCGCGTGCCGATGATGTCGATGGATGTGGTCTTGGGCGAGGTCTCGAAGAGCGGTCCGACGGAGTGGTACTGCTCGGGCGAGTTCTTGTACGACGTGTCCGCTGAGGTCGCCGAACTGCTTCCGGAAGAACTCGCGCCGCGGACCATGCCGGGCACCGTCCAGTATCCGTGCGGGCGGTCGCCGGACTTGTGGAAGACCTGGCCGAAGTCGTCGAATGCAACGCCCCAGCAATTGGCGCCGGCCATGCCTCCGCCGAAGAAACCCTCGAGCCGCAGTGTCCGTGGATTCAGGCGCCACACGGCGGCGCGGTCGAGACGTGCGATGCCCCATGGGGACTCGACGCGCGAGAAGGCGTGCAGGCCTTGCGTGAACCACAGGCTGCCGTCGGGTCCATGGGCGATGGAGTTGATGAGCTGGTGGGTGTCGCCGATGCCGAAGCCGCTGAAGAGCACACGGCGTGCATCGGCCATGCCATCCCCGTCGGTGTCGCGCAGATGGACGAGCTGGTCGAAGTCGCACACGTACAGCCCGCCCGCGCCCGGTTCGAGGCCCTGAACCATCGTGAGTCCCTCGGCGAAGCGCGTGGATTTGTCGGCCCTGCCATCGCCGTCTGTGTCCTCGAGAACGAGGATGTAATCGGCGCGTTTTGCGCTCGCCTGGGTTTGCGGATAGGTCGGAGAGCACGCGACAAAAAGGCGTCCCTTCTCGTCCCATGCGATCTGTGTGGGCTTCACCACGCCGTCGCGTTCGGAGGCGAAGAGGTTCACCTCATAACCGTCGGCGACGGTGAAGGTGGCGAGTTCTTCCTCGGGCGTGAGCGCTTTCACGGTCTCGAGTGGCGAGGGTGTTTGGGGCAGGGTGAGCGGGGCGGGTTGCTCGCCACGGATCAGTGCGTGGATGCGGGCGTCCGCCGCCGCAAGCAGCGGCCTGTGCCGCTCGAACGCGGCTTTGAGCGAAGGTTCATCGCCTCCGGGTTTTCCGAACATCTGCGAGATGCGGTCGCCGTAGACGAACGACCAGTTGGCCGGCCGCCAGCAATCGAACCAGAGCTGGTTCTTCTGAACGATCGCCTCGCGCAGGGTGGCCATGGATGAGGAAGTCGCGCCATTGGCGCCGAGCCCCTGCGCGATCACGGTGGCGACTTCGCGCATTCCCGGACCGGTGAGATGGATGCCGTCCTCGGTGAGGCGGCCCGCGCCGGGAAGTCGGCCGGAGAGGGGCTTGAACAGGTCGACGAACACGGCGCCGCGCTGGCGGGCGATGAGACGCACGGCTTCTGCGTACGCAGCCACGTCGGCGTTGCGTTGTGTGAGGTCGGGCGCGTCCTTGGCGGTTGGCTTTTCAAAGGGCATGGGTGAGATCAGCACCAGACGCCGGGTGCGCGTGGCGAACTGATCGAGCAGCCGATGATACGCGGCGGAGAATTCCGTGAGCCGGCCCGTGCCGTCGAGCGCCTCCATCTGGCCGAACTGCGCGATGACGATCGTTGCGCCCGCGGTCTCCAACTGCCGCGCCCATGAGCCGAAGTTCATGTCCCGCCACTGTTCGTAAACGGTATCGGCCTCCCATGCCATCGAGCGGAAGCGCGGGCGCTTCTTTGCAAAGTTCATGGAGAGAACCGCCTCGAGTTCCGCCTCCTTCTGTTCGCGGACCAGATTCTCCTGTCCTGTGAAAACGAGGAGTTCGTTGTCGCCCACGGCGAACTTTGCGTCTGGAAACGGGGCCGGCGGTGCGATCGGTTGCGCGTCCCCGAACCGGCCGAGGATCTCGGCCTCCGCGGGCACATTGGAGTCCGGCAGTTCCTCGATGGAGATGTTCCGGAATGAGATCTCCGCTTTGCAGTTCCCGTGGATTTGCAGCGCGATGACGCCGTCCGTGGCGATGCCTGTCTCGCGTTCGACCCAGATGGCGGTGCGCTGGCCGTTGAGGAAGAGAAGGATCTGCGGTCCGCTGGCGACGATTTCGTAGAGGTTCCAGTCGCCCTTTTTTTCAGCCTTTGCGACGAGGTCCTTGTCCGCCTGTGCGAGGACCTTGTTGCGGCGGGATTCGTCATACAGGCAGCCCGAGAAGCCCGCGCCGATGTCGGCTTGGAAGCCCGACATTTCGTTCGGTGGATTCGCGATGCGCTTGCTGCGGAATTGCACGCCGCCATTCACGAAGCCCTCGGTGCCGACGAGCTTGTATTCGAGGCGGAGATGGAAATTGCGGTAGTTCTTCTGTGTCGCGAGGAATTCGTTGCGCGGATTCCCCTCGCGCGAACCGCCGACGATGGCGCCGTCGCTCACGCGCCAGACCTGTGTGCTGCCCTCCCAACCGGCGAGGTCTTTGCCGTTGAAGAGCGGTTGTTCAGCCGCCTCCACGGCCGAAAGGATGCCTGTGAGCGCGAGAAGGAGGGAGGTGATTTTCATGGGGGTGGATGGCGGCGGCAAAGCGCCGTTTTGGGGGTGGATGCCCGCGGAAGACCGCGTGCAGGCAGGGGTGGACAGGCGGGAGCGCGCAGGGAAGCGGGCTCGTCCGCAAGTCTTCAACAGGCCCGTCGAAAAGCCAAGTCGTTCGCGGGTGGGCGGCGATCGGGCGCTGCGGATGGGTGGTCAGCGGTCGGCTCTGTCAGTGGCGCTGAAGAAGGCGTGGGCGCGTCTTTGCTTGTGCGTGCGACGTGTTTCCATGGCGTGATAAACATCGGCGGACGGGGGTCATTGCCGAAGTGCGTTTTCGAGGAAACATGCGGAGATTTCACTTCAGCGTCGCGACAGGGGCATTGATCGCCTGGTCCTTCGCGGCATTTGTTTTGTCGTTTGCGCCTTGTCAGTGGAGGAGTCCGCGTTCTTGCAAGCCGTGCAGCCTTTCTTCAAGGAGCATTGGACGCGATGTCATGGTGCGGAGAAGCAGAAGGGGGACTTCCGGATCGACACACTCGAGGCGAACTTTGCCGACCTCAGCACCGCCGAGCGGTGTTCGGAAGTGCTGTTCCGCATGAGTGCGGGGGAGATGTCGCCGAAGAAGGAGCAGCAGCCAAAGCCCGCAGAACTGGGCGGGGTCGCGGATTCGATCGCGGGCAGGATGAGGGAGGGCGAAGCGGCGCGCATGGCGAAGCATGGGCCTGTGGCGCACTACCGGCTGAGCCGTGATCTTTGTGATCTGCTGTGAGATGATGCCTGTCCCTTGCAGGCGTCTCCGGCGGCGGGCGCGAGGACGATGCGAGGAAGTTTTGCGTGGCCCCTGCGGCCCGCTCAAACCAACCGCACCGAGAATCACGCTTTTTTTAGTCAGGTGAAATTTTGCCTGTCCCTATTGGCCCCCTATTGGCCCCGAAGAAGGAGCAGCAGCCAAAGCCCGCAGAACTGGGCGGGGTGGCGGATTTGATCGCGGGCAGGATGAGGGAGGGCGAAGCGGCGCGCATGGCGAAGCGAGGGCCTGTGGCGCACTACCGGCTGAGCCGTGATCTTTGTGATCTGCTGAGATGATGCCTGTCCCTTGCAGGCGTCTCCGGCGGCGGGCGCGAGGACGATGCGAGGAAGTTTTGCGTGGCCCCTGCGGCCCGCTCAAACCAACCGCACCGAGAATAAACCCCTCTTAGTCAGGTGAGATTTTGCCTGTCCCTATTGGCCCCGAAGAAGGAGCAGCAGCCAAAGCCCGCAGAACTGGGCGGGGTCGCGGATTTGATCGCGGGCAGGATGAGGGAGGGCGAAGCGGCGCGCATGGCGAAGCATGGGCCTGTGGCGCACTACAGGCTGAGCCGTGATCTTTGTGATCTGCTGTGAGATGATGCCTGTCCCTTGCAGGCGCTTGCAGGCGTCTCCGGCGGCGGGCGCGAGGACGATGCGAGGAAGTTTTGCGTGGCCCCTGCGGCCCGCTCAAACCAACCGCACCGAGAATCACCCCTTTTAGTCAGGTGAGATTTTGCCTGTCCCTATTAGCCCACCAAAACGATCCGATGGGAGAATGCGTGCCGGATTTGTTTACCGCACTTCGATCAGGCGGTAACCCTGCTCGACCAGCCGGACCAGCTCCGGAAATTGCGGTGCCAGCCAGGCCCGCAGGGCGGCGTTCGACGTGTTGCCGATACGCAGCCAGACAATCACCGGTCCGCCCACCCCGATCTGTGCGCGCAGTGCAAAGTCCTCGTCTTTGGTGATAATCACGCGGCCCTGCGTTTGAGCATGCCGCCATATTGCGCGGTCCTCGGCCTCTCGCAAACCCACCTCGCGCACGGCCTGCGCATCATAAACCGGCTTCACGCAACCAATGCGCGAGCGCGGGCGGCAGCTGCGCATCGACCAAAAACTTCAACGGGCGTGGAGAGTCAGCACCGGGTGGTCAAGCTGCGCGGCGGCATATTGCAGGCACGCCTGAATGTCCTCGGACTCGAGGTCGGGGTAATCGGCGAGGATTTCGGCCTCGGGCACCTTCGCGGCCAGCAGGTCGAGGACATCCTTGACGCGGATACGCATTCCCCGGATGCAGGGACGTCCGCCGCATTGGTTGGGGTTAAAGGTGATGCGTTCCATGATCGTGCTCCCTCTAGATCCTACCCGCTTCCCCCTCGCCAACAAGCCCGACCTCGTCTTGCGAGTCTCCATGCGCATGGGGCATGAGGCATGAGAGGTGGTGAGGGAGGTTTGTGATGGTGAGAGTTCTGGTCGACATGAATCTCTCCCCTGAGTGGGTGGGATGTATCACCGGGGCCGGTTTCGAAGCGGTACACTGGTCGACGATCGGTGCCGGCAACGCCCCAGACGCGGTGTTGATGCGTTGGGCCCGGGACAACGAGCATGTGGTTTTTACGCATGACTTGGATTTCGGAATCCTGCTCGCCCACAGCAAGGAGGAAAGGCCCAGCGTGATTCGGACGCGCGCTCGCGATTTGTCTGTGAATCACCTCGGGTTGCTGTTGGTGGGGGCATTGCCCGCTCACGCGGACGCGCTGGAGCGCTGGGCGCTCGTCACTGTGGACGAGGTCAGATCGGGGATTCGTATCTTGCCGATCTTACCTGTTTGAGCGTCGGAAACTTGCCCATCCCAGGAAGCAGGGACTGGAGGGCTGGGCCTGCGGTGACGCTGCGGCACAGTGCGTTGTCGGAATCCGAAGCGGGAGAGAGAGTCCTTCGCGATGCCTTTGCAGAGATGATGCCTGTCGCTTGCGGACCGGCACACACCGAGGCACGGAGCACCAAGAAAAACTCCCAATCACCAGGAGACCTTTCCCTCTCAACCTCTCTCCCCTTGGTGCCTTTGTGCCTCCGTGTGAGATCCCTCAACTGCACCTCACACCATGGCTCCATGCCGATTTTGTGGGACTTAGGGATGGCAGAAAGGGGGCGGACACGAGCTCAGTGGAAACGGAGATTTTGCCTGTCCCTATTGGACCTGTCCCTATTGGACCGCACTATCGGCCCGCAGGGCGGGTAGTCGAGGGATGGGGTCGATCGAGGAGTGCGTGGTGGTGCGGGGGTGGTTGTGCGGTTCTCGCGCCCGCTGCCGGGGCGCGTCGCGTGGGGCGATGGGAACCGGTGGTTCCCATCGTCCGCGGGGCGGACTGCGGTCACCGACCGGCTAATTTTCTTTCATGCCTCCGGCATGGCGGGTGGTGGGTGTGCCGCGAGGGACTGTGCTCGGAGATTTTTCCCTATTGGACCGCACTCTCAACCTCTCTCCCCTTGGTGCCGTTGTGCCTCCGTGTGAGATCCCTCAACTGCACCTCACACCATGGCTCCATGCCGATTTTGTGGGACTTAGGGATGGCAGAAAGGGGGCGGACACGAGCTCAGTGGAAACGGAGATTTTGCCTGTCCCTATTGGACCGCACTATCGGCCCGCAGGGCGGGTAGTCGAGGGATGGGGTCGATCGAGGAGT
>CAMAUX010000089.1 GCA_945861435.1 Chthoniobacter flavus
CGGCCAGATTGCAGACCCTGACGACCACGCGACCGCTCGCGCGGTCCGCCTCGAACTGGGCCCAAAACCGGGCGGCGTCTCCGTCCCCGAGTGCGCGGCGGAGTTCGGCAAACCGGAGTGCGTTGCCCAGTTCAAACTCGTTGAGCGAGGTAAGGATCAATGCCGTGCGGTGCGACTTCAGCCAAGACACAGCGCGGGCGGTGTTGCCATCGTTCCCGTACAGCGAGAACAGAAAGCTGGTGTCGGTACAGGTCACCATTTTCCGCCGGCCTCATGGAGGAGGGCGAGGGACTCGTCCGCCGTCAGCAGGCGTTCCGCCGATCGATCCCGTTTCACCGCCGGGCTATGCGACCAATTGACGCGCTGGGCGGTCTGATCCTGCTCTGGAATCAGGCGGGCGATCGTCCTGCCTCTCTGCGTGATCAAGATTTCCTCGCCCGCGCCGAGCCAGCGGAGCAGGTCGGTGTAACGGTTCCTCAAGTCACGCACCGTGGCTGTCTTTCATTGTACTCGATGCACGGAGCACATGAGGGGCCTGTCAAACCGACCGGCGGTGAAGGGGATGGGTTTCAGCAGCCGATCACTTGCGATGGCGGTCAAAGGGCGACTTGTTCCTGGTGCATCGCTCTGCCACGTTGTGGACATGGAAATTGTCTTCAGCATTACCCAAGAAACCGATGGCGGGTTCGTGGCGGAGTGTCTTTCGCATGACATTTTTACCCAGGGCGATACGTGGGATGGATTACGGACCAATGTCAAAGAGGCGGTGAGCGCCTATTTTATTGACCAGCCCAAGCCCTCGGCCATTCGTCTGCATCTGGTGCGTGATGAAGTGCTGGCGGTGGCATGAAGCTGCCGCGCGATCTGAGCGGGACGCAGTTGATCCAGTTGCTCTGCAAGGATTTCGACTATCGGCGGGTGAATCAGGAGGGGATCCACGTCATTCTTGAGACGAGCGATCCCCGTCAGCACAGGATTTCCATTCCCGACCATGCTCCGCTTCGCATCGGGACCCTGAATGCGATTCTGCGGGCCATCGCCAGAGCCAAGGGCTTGGAGAAAGAGGACATCTTGCGACATTTGTAATGCGGTCGACTTCATTCCAATCGTCTGGGGGCTCGCGGCGGCGGCGGCGTACGAGACCCTTTTGAAAGAAACACCGGGATGGCGTGGCGCGGGGGGATGGGGTGTAATCCGGGGGCCATGGAGTATCTCACCCTCACCCTGCTCAAGTCGGCCGTGCAGCAGGGGCGCGTTGAAGTCGCGTTGCACGCGCAGGTCGAAGCGATTCACCGCAAGGACACCCGGGAGGGGAAGCCCTTTATCGAGGTGCATCTCGCGGATGCCGAGGGGAAGCTGGTGCTGCGCGCATGGAGCGATAGTCCGGCTTTTACAGCGTGCGAGGGTCTTGCAAAGGGGTGCTTTGTGGAGGTCAGCGGCGAGTTTTCACAGGGAACGGCGTTCGGTCCGGAGGCGAAGCGGTGGACGTGCCGGGAGCTTTCGAGCGACGAGCGCGCTGTGTTGCTGGCGGGTTCCGTGGAACGGCGAGCGCGGCAGGATGGGGATTACGCGGCGTTGTGCGGATTGCTGGGCTCGATCGAGGATCCGCGGTTGAAGGCGCTGTGCAGGCTGTTTCTCGAGGAGTACGGCGACCGGTTCCGGCGCGCGGCGGCTGCGCGAGCCAATCATCACGCGCGGCGCGGAGGCTTGGTGGAGCATGTGGCGCAGATGGCGCGGAGTGCGGACGCGGTGGCCACGGCGTACAAGAACCTGAACCGGGATCTGCTGCTGGCCGGGGTGCTTTTCCATGACTGCGGGAAGCTGTGGGAGAACGGGTTGCCGGCTGATGGGTTTCAGATGCCGTTCGACGAGCGGGGCGAATTGCTGGGGCACATCACGATCGGGATCGAGCTGGTGAATGCGCTCTGGCGCAAGCTGCTGACGCGCGACGAGGCGCGGGAATGGGGCGGGTTGCATCCCGCGAGTGAGGATGTGCGGATGCATCTGCTGCATCTGCTGGCGTCGCATCATGGGGAGCTGCAGTACGGTTCGCCCGTGGTGCCGAAGACACCGGAGGCATGGGCGCTGCATTACGTCGACAATCTCGATGCCAAGCTCGAGATGATGCACGCGGCTTACGCACAGGCAAAGCGGCTCGCACCGCGGATCCAGGAGAAGCAGTGGCCGCTTCCAGGCCATCTCGTGGAACCGCTGGCCCGGTTTGGCCGCTGAACCGCGGCGGGCTCGTGCTAACGCAGGCAGTGCGTGAGGAGTTCTGCAAGGCGCCATCCCGCGTGGTGGAGCTGGCCTTGGATTCGCGTCGCCGCCCATTCGGTGTAGCGGAGGCCGTCCGCAGCCGCGGCTTCGCGTGCATCGCCCTGCGCCACGGGATGCCCGCGCGAACGCGAGGGGATCACCTTTTGAAACGTCAGCCTTTTGTGGGCCTCGCGCGCAAGCGGGAGCGCCGCGTCCGCTCGATTCCGAGCCCATTGCGCAGGGTCGGTGGAAGGATCTTCCTGCCAACCATCTGGTGTGCGTATTGCGAGGCCCGGGGCGAGTGCGGTCACGGCCTCGTGCTGAATGCGGTAGGTGTCGCGGCGATCGGAGCCACTACCTAGCGGATGGCCGAGCGATTCGAAGGCGCGGCCCACCGCGGTGCTGTCCCAGAACTTGTGCAGGCTCTGCGCGGATTGGCCTTGGATGCGGAGCGTGAGGGTGTTGCCGCCCCGGTCTTCGAGCGCCTCGGGATGCGCATCGGGATCGGCCGCGGTGCCGTCTGGAAGGAAGTACTCAGCGCCGACATGGAGGGGTTGATGGATGTCGCCGATGAAGTGCGCGAGGAGGAGGATGGCGATGGGTTTGGTGATCTTGCGGGGGTTGTCCTCGGGCACCGTGCCTTGAAGGACGCCGGCGCAGTAACCGGTCATCTGGACCAAGTCCCAGCGCGATCTGCCGCGCGTGCCCTTGGCATAGCTGGGATGCGAGAGTGGGACGTCCGTGTAATGGAACCAATGGTGCGAGGGGTGCTCGTCGTCGGCTTGTTCCGGGGGCGGGTTTGCCAGCCAGAACTGCCACAGAGCGTCCGTGAGCGGGGCTGGGATGGCGTAGAGACTGTGCTGGTCGCCCGGCGTGAGGCGGTCCCAGAGCTTGATGTCGTCGGCGACCGTGGCGGCGCGCGCGAGCGTGACATTGCCGAGGAGCTTGCGCACCGCGCGGCCCGCGGGCGTTTCCTTGAGCTTCTGATCTGCAACAGCGCCCACCAGTTCGTGGCCTGCGGGGCCGAAAGCGAATGCGGTCCGGGCGACAATGAGCAGCAGAAGAAGACGCAGGAGCATTCATCCATCCTGCCTGCCGAAAGCCTCCGGAGGCGAGTGTGGAAGGCGAGCCCCGTGGCGCGCAGATGCGGATTTATTCTAACAGACGCGTTGGGACGAGAATGACTGCATGTGGGCGGTGCGGTTGCAGGGCGTGTCCCCTGCCCGCTTTGCTTCCACTCGAACGCAGCCTCTGAATCCCCCACCCCCCTGAACATATGCATTACGAAAGCATCCTTTTTTCCCAGACGACGCGCCGGCGTTTTCTAAAGTCGTCCGCCGCTGCGCTGCTGGGATTTCCGGCGATTGTGCGCGCGCTCGATCTGAACTCGCGGCTCCAAGTGGCGGCGGTGGGTGCGGATGGCAAAGGGCACTCCGACATCACGGAGGTGGGCTCGCATCCGAAGGTGCAATTCGTCGGCTTCTGCGATGTGGATCAGAAGCGGTTTGCGAAGGTGGATGCGAAGTTTCCGGGCGTGCCGCATCATGACGATTACCGGGCGATGCTGTCGGGGCTTGGCGACCGTGTGGATGCGGTGATTGTGTCCACGCCGGATCACACCCATGCGGCGGCGGCGATGGATGCGCTGAGGAGGGGGAAGCATGTGTATTGTCAGAAGCCGCTTACCCACAGCGTTTGGGAGGCGCGGCAGTTGCGGCTGCAGGCGGCTCTTTCAGGGGTGCGCACGCAGATGGGCAACCAGATTCATTCGGCGAGCCCGTACCGGACGGGCGTGCAACTGATCCGCGACGGCGTGATCGGCAAGGTGACGGCGGTGCATTCCTGGCAGCGCAATGCAGGCAACGGGTACACCAAGCTCATCGCGCCCCCGGCGCCCGGGCCCGTGCCGGAGGGGCTCGCATGGGATCTGTGGCTGGGCACCGCGCAGTTCCGCGAGTACGCGCCGGATGTCTATCATCCTTTCAAGTGGCGGGATTGGATTGCGTTCGGGGCGGGCACGATGGGGGACTTTGGCTGTCACATTTTGGATCCGGTTTTCACTGCCCTCGGGCTTGGGGCGCCGCTGACCATCACGGCCGACAACGAGGGGCTCAACGCGCACACATGGCCCAGCGCGGAGACCGTGCGCTATGTGTTTCCCGGCACTCCGCAGACGGCGGGCCCTACTTTGCCCGTGACATGGTACGACGGGGGGCGTCTTCCGGATGTCGCGCTGGCGCAGTTGCCGCCCGGCAAGGAACTGGCACGCGCGGGCTCGCTCTTTATCGGAGAAGGCGGGGCGATGATGCTGCCGCATGTGGGCAAGCCCGAGCTTTTCCCTGCCGCGAAGTTTGCGGGCTTCGCAATCGCGGAGGTGCCCGGGTTGAATCATTACCACGCATGGGTGGACGCGGTGTTCAGCGGGGTGGAGACCAGCGACAACTTCGCGTACGCGGGGCCGTTGACGGAGGCGGTGCAGCTCGGGAACGTGGCCACGCGGTTTCCCGGGGTGGAATTGAAGTGGGATGCGAAGGCGCTGCAGTTTGAGGAAAATCCCAAGGCGGGGCGTCTGCTGACGCGTCAGTATCGCGAGGGGTGGGCGGTGGCGGCGGCCGGGTAGACGAGGGGAAACTGGAGACGCGGTCACTTTGGAAACAGGGGTCCGTGCGGTGCGGCGCGTGGGTTATCCTAAATGCGGCGATGAAAACGCGCCGGATCTGATGTGAGTTTCTGTGGAAACGGAATTTGTAACTTAGAACCCTCCCGTTTCAGTCTGACCCGTTGGGTCAGTCTCCTTAAGCGATCTTCAAAGTCTTTAACGACATGGCTGTTACCCTCAAATACCCAGGCACAGATAGGACTCAGCAGTCGCCTGAACCCGGAGAGTTCCCAATGGCCCACGGAACGCACTGAATGCACGGACCACGCAACAGAGTCTCAGCCCCCTCATTCCCCCCATTCCTTCCGTGCGGTCCGTGCCTGAGTTCCGTGGGCCGTCCATTCACGTTTTTAGGGTTATTCTGGAATTACCTCCGCAGCGGGGGCGTTGCGCGGTCTGGGAGCGGCTGCACTCCTCGCGATTGCATCGTTTGGCGATCCCGTCTGGAAGGGCGCGGGGGGGTGGATGGTGAGGGAAAGCCGTTGACTGGGCGAGGAGGGAGCCGGGATAGTGGATTCCCTGAGAGGGCTTTGTCTCCGGCCCCCATTTTCCAGGCGGGGATGGCCCCGTGATGTCCACAAACCACTCCAAGAATTGATCAGATGAAAACGTCTTCGCGCAGGGATTTGCCGGGCAGGTTCGGGCTATGGGGCGGGGTTTTCGCAGGGTTGGGGGTCAGTCTGATTCTCGGGGCGACGGGGCTCAGCGAGGAGGAGGAGACCAGGGTCATCATCATCCGGAGTAGCGAGGCGCTTCGGAATTTGAGGGGCCCCGCTGCGGCGAGACCTACGCCAAAGCCCGTGGAGGAGCCGCCGAAGAAAGGCAGCAGCGCAAAGGGACCGGCGAGTGCAAAGGGATCATCCGGCGTCAAGGTGGCGGCGGCAACGAAAGAGACGGGTGTTTCGGGCGCAAAAAAGGGGGCCAAAGACGCAAGTGCGGCCCAGACTTCTAAGACGGATTCCAAGACTGGGAGTGGGACGAAGAGCTCCACGGCCACGGTGGCCAAGGGATCCAAAGCAGTGGAAGGAGAAGAGGCGAAACCTAAGAGTTCCAGCGGCGGCACAAAGAGTTCAAAGAGCACCGCCAAGACCAAGAGCAAGACCGCTCCGAGCTCCAAGGATTCCAAGGAGGAGCCGAAGGAGGAAACCCGGGCGGTCGCTGCACCTGCAGAAGATAAAGCGCCGACAGAGGGGCGGGGCAATGCGCCAGCGGGTGCGGTCGTGGAGGCGAAGACGAAGGGAGAGGTGAAAAAGGAGGCCAAGCAGGAAGTGGAGTTGGAAGCCCGGTTTGTGAATCTGGCAGCCGGGGTGGCGACGCCGGCGGATTTGAAAGGAGCTTCAGCACGCGGGGGCTCTGTGATCCTCAGCGCGGAAAAGGTCGCAGCGTTGTTCCAGCAGATTTCGGCAGAGGCCGCAGTGGAGGTGCTGCAAGTGCCGCGCGTGACGACGCAGGGACTCAAACGGGCGGAGGTGGAGGTGAGCCGTCCGTTCCGTTATGCGACGGATTGGGAGGGAGGCCCGAAGAAGATCCGCTGGTATCCGACGGAGTTTGAGACGCGCAAGTTGGGGGTGTCGCTGGCGGTGCAGCCCAAGGTGAATGCAGACGGCAGCATCCGGCTGGATGTTGCGCCCGAACTCGTGGAGTTGGTGAAAATCACCGACACCGATGCGCGCGGTGAGGCCGTGGCCATCGGCGGGGACATGAACCGCCCCCTGAGCAAACACATTCTTGCAGATCCCGAGTTCAAGGTGCCGGTGGGACACCGTGCCAAGCCGCAGTTCCAGGTCCGTCGGGCGAAGGCGACCGTGACGGTGCCCGAGGGACAGACGGTGGCTCTGGCTTTGGATCTGGCCACCACGCGTTCGTCCAAGAGCGTCTCGGACAAGTCCCGCGGCCCGGAACGCCGGGTATGGGTGCTGGTGACGCCCAGACTGGTGAGCGGAGACGAAGCCTCTTCCGCCGTGGCAACAGGGCCGAAGGCTGAGGCGCCGGCTGCCGTGGCTGCCACGCCTCCCGCTGCGACCACCTCTGCGGCGTCTCCCACTGCGCCCGTGGCACCGGTCCCCCAGCCCGCGGCAGCGCCAGCTTCTCCTGAAAAAGGAACAGTCCGCGAGACGGGAACAATGGCTGCCAACGCCGCAACCACAGTGCCGCCAGCCGCCCCCGCGGCGGTGCAACCCGCGGCCACTGGACCCGCAAAGGAAGAGCCGAAGCTCGACCCGCTTTTTCTGGCGTTGGCAGATAAAAAGCCTTCGGAAACACGCGCGCCTGCTGTGGTGCCCGGGCCATCCGCGCCACTTCCGATCGCGCCCGCGCCCGTGCCTGTCCCCACGCCTGCGGTAACTCCCGAGCCCGCCCCGGTGTCACCGCCCGCGCCCATGGCTGCGTCTGCGCCCGCGCCTGTCCGAGTGCCTGCCCCCGTGCCGACGCCGGTGGCTCCGGTGCCGCAGCCTGTGACGGCCAGTGGAGTAAAGCCCGCGGCACCTGTCGCGCCTGTCGCGCCTGTGACGGCGGCGCCTCGTGCGCCTGAGCCTGCTGTTCCGATGACCATCGCGCCCGTGGCGGATGCTGGACGGACACCGCCACCGCTCACTGGCGTGGCGTCAGCGGCCGGGCAGTCCGTGAACCCAGCGATGAACAGGTTGGGTGGCGGGATGGTGCCGATCGTGGAACTGCGCGACGCGAGTCTGGGAGATGCAGTGGATTTTCTGAGACAGACAGCGCGGGATCTGGATCCTGCGCACGAGGGCTTGAACTTTGTGATCACGCCGGCGGCCTCCGCGGCGATGAAGACGGAGAAGATCAGTTTGAGCCTCAGGCAGGTGACGTTCGGGGATCTGCTGAAGTATCTGACCGTGGCGTCGAATCTGCGCTACACGGTGGATCGCGGGGCGGTGGCGCTGCATCTGGAGAACGATCCTTATCGGCAGTCGCGCTGAGTGGGAGCAGGGCGACTGCTGTTCGGCGCCGTGAACGCAAGCGGCGGCGAACTGCGGACGCAAACGCAAACGCAAACGCGAACGCAAACGCAAACGCGTATGCGAATGGGCTGGGGGATGCAGGTCCGGCAGGCGTTCCGGTTTCGATTAACAGATGTGGGGTGGCGCTGGTGACGGGCCCGGGTGGAGTGATCCGGGGCCGCTGACCGGAGGCGCGCCCCCGGTCGGTTTTTCTCGGTCTTCGCTGATGAGCGCGGTTCTTGCGGGCAGGCGGCGCCTGGGGCTGCTGTGGCTGCTGGGGCCGTCGCGATCGATGCGGTGAGGAATGGCGACCGTGGATGTGTGGCGGAGATTTTCATCCAATGGAGGAAAGCGAACGGCTGCGATCGGTGATTTCCGGGGATGTGCCTTGGCATGGACTCGCTATGGCCGAGGTGGTCTCCCGGCTCGGCACCAACTTGGGCGGCGGGCTGGAGTCCGGGGAGGCGGGACGCAGGCTGGCGAGGGACGGGCCGAACCGTTGTAGCGAGCGCGCGGCGGAGCGGGAGTGGCGTCGGTTCCTCGG
The DNA here is from genome assembly GCA_945861435.1 of Chthoniobacter flavus. Taxonomy (GTDB): domain Bacteria; phylum Verrucomicrobiota; class Verrucomicrobiia; order Chthoniobacterales; family Chthoniobacteraceae; genus CAIURC01. The sequence goes on from CAMAUX010000089.1 coordinate 8,420, forward strand.
GCAGTTTCATTCGCCGCTGTTGTACCTGTTGGTGATCGCCTCGGTGGTGACCGTGCTCATGGGCGGGTGGATCGATGGCGCGGTGATCCTCGCGGTGGTGTTCCTCAACACGGGGGTGGGGTATCTGCAGGAGAGGCGCGCAGAACAGGCGATCGGCGCGCTTGCACGAATGGCCGTGCGCGAAGCGACCGTGCGCCGCGGTGGACGCCGGCTGCGGATCGGCGCCGAGGACGTGGTTGCCGGAGACGTGGTGCTCCTGGAGGCCGGGGACAAGGTGCCCGCAGACCTGCGCTTGATGCAGACGCGGAGCCTGCAGGTGGATGAGTCTTCGCTTACCGGAGAATCCACCTCCGTGAGCAAGGCCGTGGCGGTCTTGGCTGAAGCGGCGGCGATTGCAGAGCGCACGAACATGGTGTTTGCCGGCACGCTCGTGACCCATGGACGCGGCGAGGGACTCGTATGTGCCACCGGGGACCGGACGGAACTGGGACGCATCGGCCAGATGCTCGCGAACGCAGGTGAACTTTCGACTCCGCTGACCCGCAAGATGGAGCAGTTCGGCACGGTTGCCTTGTGGGCGGTGCTCGGCTTGTCGTTGGTCGCCTTTCTGCTGGGCCTGTGGCGCGGAGAGGCTCCCGGAGAGATGCTCGGTGTGGTGGTGGCGCTGGCAGTCGGTGCGATCCCTGAGGGGTTGCCGGCCGCGGTGACCATCACGCTGGCGATCGGAGTCCATCGAATGGCGCGGCGGCGGGTGCTGATCCGACGGCTGCCGGCGGTCGAGGCGCTGGGAAGCACGACGGTGATTTGTTCGGATAAAACCGGCACGCTCACAGAAAACCAGATGACCGTTCAGGCTGTGTACGCAGGCGGGCGGCTGTATGAGGTCACAGGATCCGGATACGAGCCAGAGGGAGAGTATTTGGAACGGGGTCGTGCGGTGGATGTGGCGTGTGAGCCCGGGTTGATGGAGTGCCTGAAGGCGGGGCTGCTTTGCAACGAGACGCGATTGCTGCGGGAGCGCGCGCATTGGGCCGTCCAAGGGGATCCGACAGAGGCGGCGCTGATCGTGGCGGCGGAAAAAGCGGGGCTTGTGCATGCGGAAGTCCAGCGGACGTGGCCACGGCTCGATGTGCTGCCCTTCGAGGCGGAGCAGCAGTACATGGCGACGTTGCACGGCGGCGGGGGTGGCGTGATTTACAAGAAAGGGGCGGTGGAACGCCTGCTTGGGCGCTGCGTTGGCGCGCTGGATGCAGACGGGCGCATGGTCCCGCTCGAGAGGCGGGTGGTGGAGCGGGCGGCCGAGCGCATGGCCGGCCGGGGCCTGCGCGTGCTGGCGTTTGCGCGGCGCGCCGCGGTGGACGGACAGAGCCGGGTGGAACGCCATCATGTGGAGTCCGGTCTCACTTTTCTGGGGCTGCAGGGAATGCTGGATCCGCCGCGGCCGGAGGCGATGCAGGCCGTGCGCCGCTGTCTTGCGGCGGGGATTGGGGTGAAGATGGTCACGGGCGATCACCTTCTCACGGCGGTGAGCGTCGCGCGCCGCCTCGGCCTGCCAGGAGCCGCCGGGCGTTACGCGGTGACGGGTGTGGAGGTGGATGCGATGGCCGACGAGGAACTCGGCGAGGCAGTCGCGGGAATCGCTGTCTTCGCAAGAATGGCCCCGGAACAGAAACTGCGGCTGGTGCGGACGCTTCAGGCCCGCGGGCATGTCGTGGCCATGACGGGGGACGGGGTGAACGACGGGCCCGCTTTGAGGCAGGCGGACGTCGGGGTGGCGATGGGGCTGGGCGGGACGGACGTGGCGAAGGGAAGCGCGGACATGATTCTCACGGACGACAACTTCGCATCGATCGAGGCCGCGGTGGAGGAGGGGCGCAACGTGTTCGACAACCTCCTGAAATTCATCGTTTGGACGCTGCCGACCAATGCCGGTGAAGGCGGCGTGGTTCTGGCCGCCGTGCTGACCGGGATGCCGCTGCCGGTGCTGCCAGTCCAGATCCTGTGGATCAACCTCGCCACGGCTCTGCTGCTAGGCCTGACACTCGTGTTCGAGCCGAGGGAGGAAGGACTGATGCGGCGCCCGCCACGCCGGGTGGGTGCGCCGATCCTCACGCTCCCGCTTCTGCTGCGGACGGTCTTTGTGACAGGAATCCTCGTGGCCGGTGCGTTCGGTCTTTTCGTGTGGGAACAGAGGCGGGGTGCGGATGTGGCCGAGGCGCGGACCGTGGCGGTGAACGTGGTGGTGGTCGTGGAGATGTTCTACCTGCTGAACTGCCGGTCACTCACCGGCTCGGTGGCGGGCCTTGGTTACGGATCCAACCCGTGGGTGCTTTCGGGGATCGCGGCCATGTGCGCGGTCCAGGTGTTCTTCACGTACGCGCCGGTGATGAACCAGCTGTTTCATTCAGCGCCCATGCGGCTTGCCGCGTGGGGCGACGTGCTGGCGGTGGGCCTCGTGGCGTTCTGGGCGGTGGGTGCAGAGAAGTGGATCAGCAAACGTCTTCGCCGGTGGATCCGCCGTCGGGCCAATACACGAGGACGACGGGAAGCCTCGCGGGGCGGCTTTTAAGCGGAAGCGGGACGGCCGCGCCCGTGAGGCCGGACTTTGGCACGCGGTGCTGCAGCGCGCTCTACGGGAGTCTGCCGGGGCTGCGAACGCCTGCGCCGACCCGCTGGGAACTCTCGTCGCCGAGGTCCTTGCGTGCATCTTCTGCCAGCCCAAGGAGACGCGCCACCACCGCCGGATTTTCCACCGCAACATCGTGGACTTCAGAGGGATCAGAAGTGAGGTGGTAAAGCTCCGGTGTGTGGACCTTTGCTGCGTGGTACTTGGCCGGGATGCCGCCGGTGGCGCGCGGAGTTTCGCCAAGGGTCCGGTAAGTCTGTGGGAGCACGAGTTTCCAGTCACCACTCGCGACGGCCTGAAGGTCGTTGCGGTTGTAGTAAAAGAGGTAGCCGGCGTGCGGATTGACTGCCCCGGGTACGCCGCTCAGAAGCGGCCAGACGTTGAGGCCGTCAATCGGCCGTCGCGGGAGAGGCGCACCGGTGAGCGCAGCGATGGTCGGCAGAAGGTCGATGCTCATGAGCAACTCGCCGCTGCTCGTGTTCGGAGGAAGATGGCCGGGCCAGCGCATGATGCACGGGACTCGGGTGCCGCCCTCCCACGCGGTCCCCTTTCCCTCGCGCAACGGGAGGGCCGAGCCCGCATGGTCGCCGTAGGAGAGCCATGGCCCGTTGTCGGAGGTGAAGATGACGAGGGTGTTGTCATCGAGGGAATGGCGGTGGAGGGCGTCGAGAATCTGGCCGACGGACCAGTCGATCTCCTGAATCACGTCGCCATAAAGGCCGCGGGCGCTTTTACCCCGGAACTTGTCACTCACGTGCAGTGGGACGTGGGGCATGTTATGGGCGACATAGAGAAAGAAGGGACCGCTGTGATGCTGCTCGATGAAGCGCACCGCACGCTCGGTGTACTGGGTGGTGAGTTGCTCCTGATCAACGGGCTGAAGATCCTCTTTCGCGATCCTATCGCCTTCATAAATGGGAAGCGGCGGATAGCTGCCGGGACGCGCCTCGGGATGGCGCGGCCACATGTCGTTGGAGTACGCGAGGCCGTAGTATTCGTCGAAGCCCTGACGCACAGGGAGGAATTCCGGTGCATCGCCGAGATGCCATTTGCCGAAGATCGCGGTGGAATAGCCGAGAGGCTTGAGCACCTCCGCGAGCGTGGTTTCATCCGGGTGCAGGCCGGTCTTCGATCTCGGCCCGAGTGCCCCGCTCAAGCCGATGCGGTTGGGATAGCAGCCCGTAAGGATCGCGGCGCGGGAGGCGCTGCAGACCGCTTGGGCGACATGAAAGTTCGTAAAGCGCCGGCCTTCGGCGGCCATGCGGTCGAGATGCGGAGTGGTGAAGTCTTTTGCGTTGGCGCCGAAGCAGCCAACGTCGGCGTAGCCCTGATCGTCGGTGAGAATCAGGACGATGTTCGGAGGCTGCGCGGCAGATGCGCTTGCAAACAGAAACGCTCCAAGGAGAACGAGGGAGGCAATGCGGGGGGGCATGTGTTGAGCAAAGCAGGTAAGCCGGGGCTGACGCCACGCGTAATCACACGAGGCAGCATGTCGTGGTCGGCACGGTGTCCCGCGGAGTGACAGAGGAGACGAGTCCCGGGTCGCGGCGCGTCGGGAACCGCGATCCGGTGGCTCTCTGTGTCAGGATAGGAACGAGAGGCACAATACTGAGATGAGATTTTGTCTATCCCGACCGGCCGCCTATTGCAGGCTCTGCTTGGTGCCATGGGGCCCTCGCGTGCACTTCAGCTGCATTTTCTCACACCAAGACACCAAGGCACGGGGCCGCGAAAGACGGGGATGCCGGTGGCCGACATTGTAGAGTAGGGGGCGCCGCGTGTTATCGCAGCGCCCCCTCTCATCAAACCGTGCAGGCGGTTTTCCCGCACACGGCTTTCCGAATATTCTTTAGTCGGTTCGCTTATACGGCCCGGCCAGTGGTCGCTTGGTTCATCGCGTAGAG
>CAMAUX010000090.1 GCA_945861435.1 Chthoniobacter flavus
CCCAAATCGCGATCCACAAGGGGCTCTTCTCCACTACACGCTCACATTGCGAAGGCACCGCCCGCAAATCCCCTTCCACTCTCAATTGCCCACCCAGCGCACAGCGAAAATCGGTGCGTTTTTCCCAGAAACTGCGGAACTTGGGCTAGAGGGGATACCCACTTCGTAAACCCGCTGCGCCGGAGATGGGAGCGGACATGCTCCCCCCTCTTCACCGCTGCCTAGGCTGCGTGATGTGCGGCTCCCGCAGATACACCGGCTCCAGCACACCCTCCTGGAGAATTCCACGTCCGGAAGCCGCCATCCGAGCAAGCGTCGAAGCCAGCGGCAACGCCACAGTCACACGGGGAAACCCAGGCAGCGCCTCACAGGCGTGTACCGCCGGCCCGGGATACTCCCCAAGGAGACTCTCCAGTTCGGCTGCCTCAACGAGCCGCGGACCGTCCATGCAAATACCCTCCCGGACGCGCGTGAAGTAATAGCTCTCCCGCCTCGCATCGCCGACCGCGAGATACTCACGCGCCTCGGTCTCCAACGCGCTCACCGAACAAAGACCCACGAGCCGGGAGCCCAGCCCCAACTGGAATCCCATCGCCGCCGAAATCGCGATGCGCGTCCCAGCATAGGATCCCGGGCCGAGCCCGACTGCCACCAGATCCACCCGATCCACCAAAGCACGTGCACGCTCAAGGGCGAAGAACAGCGACGCGCTGTGGCTGCGGGCTGCAAGAAACTCCTCGGCAAACAGCATCTCCCCGTCGGCCAGCACGGCAACACTGCCGCGAACACAGGAGCAGTCTAGGGCAAGGGTGACCATGGTGCGGCCGCGCATCATAGGGGCTCCCGGCGCAAGTGCCATCCGGGACTTCGGTCCCCGACCATCAAACCCGCACCGCTTTTCCGATTCCCGCCCGAACAGCTCTCTGGCACCATCCCGCCCCCATGGAATCAGCAATCGGCATCGACTTCGGCGGAACAACCATCAAGTCCGGACTTGTGCGCGGAGGCGCGATTGTGGCCCGCGGCCCGGTCATCGACACGCAGACCTGCGGCGGCCCCGACCAGATCATCGATGCGCTGGTGGGCGTCGTGGAAGCCCTCTCATCCGGCAGCCCTGTGGCCGTCGGCGTCGGCCTTCCTGGCACCGTGGATGCCGAGGCTGGCATGGTCAACGAACTCACCAACGTCGCCGGCTGGCGTTCCATCCCGTTGCGCGCGCTTTTGGAAAAGCGCACGGGCCTCGTAGCCACCGTTGAGAATGATGCGAACGCAATGGCTTACGGCGAGTGGCGATATGGCGCGGCCCAGAACGGCCGCTACGTGGTCTGCGTCACCCTCGGCACCGGCGTCGGCGGCGGCCTCATCCTCGACGGACGCCTCTACCGCGGCGCGCAGATGGGCGCTGGCGAGATCGGCCACATGAGCATCGACCACCGCGGGGTGCGCGGTCACTACGGCAACCTTGGCGCGCTCGAAAAGTATGTCGGCAACCATCAGATCGCTGAGCGCGCCCAAGCACTCTATGCGCAGGCCGGTCACACCCGCTCCATCGAAGAGTGCGCCCCCGCGCAACTCAGCGCCAACGCAGCCTCTGGCGACACCGTCGCGCTCGGTCTTTGGGAAACCGTCGGTGAAGAAATCGGCTCCGCACTCTGCAGCGTCATCTGGCTGCTCAATCCAGATACCATCGTCATTGGCGGCGGAGTCGCACGCGCCGGCGCCCTCCTCTTCGATCCCATCCAGCGTACGATCCAGCAGCAAACAGGCTTTGTGTTCCATGACCGCCTCCGTGTGGTGGCCGCAACGCTCGGCAATGACGCCGGGATCATCGGCAACGCCTCGCTTGCCCTCGAAGCGGCCGCGCGCGCCCGCAAATCCTGACCCCTCGGTAAAGGCTGCACCGCCGACCGTTCAGAATCCTCCAGCGCTCCCTGCGTGTTCCGCCGCCTGCTTCCGCAACTCCGTCAGCGCGAGGTCGAAATCCCCGAGGATCACCATGGGGAATGGCGCTGGCAGATGGGAGCCAGCCTCCTCTGCCTTGCCTCTGCGGTCGCGGCGCATCTTCCATGGGCCGGATCCCTTGCGCCATGGGCGTTCGGCGCGGCCTACTTTTTCGGTAGCTATTACACCGCTCAGGAAACATGGCAGCGCATGCGCGAGGGTGGCCTCGATGTCCATTTCCTCATGCTCGCCGTCGCCGCTGGCGCCGCAAGCCTCGGCAACTGGGCGGAGGGATCTGCGCTTCTCTTCCTCTTCTCCTTCTCCGGCGCACTCGAGCGTTTTGCCATGGAGCGCACCCAGCGCGAAATCCGCGCCCTCCTCAAGGCGGCTCCGAAAACCGCCACCGTCCTCGACCCATCCGGCGTTGAATCCGTGGTGCCGGTCGATGATCTGGGGAAGGGGATGCGGATCCTTGTCCGGCCTGGTGAACTCTTCCCGGTCGATGCCGAGGTGGTGAAAGGCGAGACCGCCTGCGATGAGTCCACGCTCACGGGCGAGGCCGCTCCGGTGGGCAAGCAGGTCGGCGATCCTCTCTCGTCCGGCACGCTCAACCTTTGGGGGGCCGTGGAAGCCCTTGTTCTCCGGCCCGCACAACAGAGCGCACTCCAGAATGTCATCCGTCTCATCCAGAGTGCTCAGCGTAACAAGGCCCCCTCCCAGCGACTCACCGACCGCTTTGGCACGAGCTACACCTACGCCATCCTCGGCCTCACCGCCGCGATGTTTCTCGTCTGGTGGCTCGCCCTCCACCATGCCCCCTTCGCCGCGCAACCCGGTGAACCCAGCGCCTTCTACCACGCGATGACCCTCCTTGTGGTCGCCTCCCCCTGCGCCCTCGTCCTCTCCATTCCCTCCGCAATCCTCGCCGCCATCGCCAGCGGCGCGCGCCACGGAATCCTCTTCCGCGGGGGCGCAGCCGTCGAGAAGCTCGCCGAAATCCAAGCGGTCGTCATGGACAAGACCGGCACTCTCACCACCGGCGAGATGCACGTCGATGCGGTGGAAAGCTTCCCTCCCGGCCGCGAGTACGAGGTGCTCCGCCTCGCCTGCGCTCTGGAATCCCAGTCCAGTCATCCCCTCGCACGAGCCGTTGTGCGGCACGGACGCAGACACGGGGTTCAACCCGTGGACCTCACCGAGGTCACCTCGCTCGCGGGCTTCGGAATGCGCGCTTCCACCGACGCGCTCGAGCTGCGCGTCGGCCGCCGCACCTGGGTCGCGCCCGACTCTGCAGCTGCCGATCCCGAGACGCACGGCGTCAGCGAGGTCTGGGTCGCACACGGCACACTCATCGGCCGACTCATCCTCCGCGACGAGATCCGTCCAGAGGCGCCACGCCTCATCGCCGCCCTCCATGCGCTCGGCCTTCGCGCCCTCGTCCTTACCGGCGACCGCGCCGCCGCGGCCGCGCATCTGCAATCCACGCTCGGCCTCGACGATGTGCGCGGCGAACTCACGCCCGCACAGAAGCTGGACGCCATCCGCGATCTCGGCGCGGTCGGTTGCAGGGCGGCGATGATTGGCGATGGCATCAACGACGCACCCAGCATTGCCGCTGCACACGTGGGCGTTGCCATGGGCGCGCGCGGAAGCGACGCCGCACTCGAGCAGGCCGACGTCGTCCTCATGCACGATCGGCTCGAAAACTTCCTCGGCGCCTATGCGCTCAGCGGGACTGCCCGCCGCATCATCCGCCAAAACCTGGCCATCTCGCTCGGGGTGATCGTGCTTCTTGTCCTGCTTGCCAGCCTCCAAAAACTCACCCTCAGCCTCGGCGTCCTCGGCCACGAGGGCAGCACCGCCGTGGTCGTCCTGAACAGCCTTCGCCTCTTTCGCGCTCCGGCCTCGCTCACCCCCAAAAAAGCAGCGGGCGTGACTCCTTCCGCGATGCGCTAGCACCGGCGCCCCGTCGGCTTCTTCAGCGGAGGGAAACCTGCGGCCACAGTGCAGCGATAAACTCCTGCAGGAGCGCGTCCGTGGCTGCTCCGTCGCGACCGCCGGGACGCAGATTGTCCGTCACCACGGCAGAGACGGTCAAATAGGCCCAGCGCTGGTTGGTGCCCGACAGGATCCGGTCGCGCAGATCAATCCAGCTGCGTCCCACATGAGTCCCCGTCACCTCCTCGGCGCCGACAAACCAGTAGTACGCGAGGCTCGTGAGAAGCACGGGGCGTCCATCCTGCACGGGAACGCTGCGCACATTGGTCAGCCGCGTCGCTGGCAGATCACCGCCTGCCGCCAGTGGCACCGCCCGACTCGTGTTCCCTGTAATCGTCCAGCCCTGCGCCGGAAGACAGCGTTCCGGCCGGTGGATGCTCGTGTTCATATCCGACCCCGAAAGCACAAGAATCACCTGCACCTCATCGCCCGTACTGTTCGTGTACATCCGCTTCGCGAACGCTGTCTCTGGACCGAGGCTCTCCCGCTCCCGGTCGCTCACCGCAAGTTCCCTCCCTGTCCATGCACCGAGTTCCGCGGGTAGTTCGAGGCGCACCGCGGCGGGCGCGAGCGCAGCGGCGCGCGGCAGCACGAAGACCGTGCTCAGTCCGGCCGCGAGCAGCGCGAGCAGAAGCAGCGTGCGCCTAGTAGTCATAGCGCTCGGAGCGGGACGCACCGGCCCCGGAATCCTTTGCCAAAGCCACTTGGGCTCCGGAGGTGGCTGTGGAATCCCGCGGGCTCAGCAGCTTGTTGAACCCCGCCATCGCCGCCACCGCCACAGGAAAGAAGACGAGGTCCGAGTAGTCGTGATAAAGGCCCGCAGCCCATTGCGGAGAAGCGATGCGCGCAACGACCAGCACGCTGAAAATCCGCGCAATGTTCCCCACCAACGCGAATAGCACGGACCCTGCGAGCACCGCGCCCTTCCGCCACACCATTGGCTGCGCAAAGTGCACGTAAAGCGCCGTGACCGTCACCATCGCCATGAGCGAGCGGATCCCGCTGCAGCCTTCGGCGATTTCAAAATGGAACGCCCCATCCAGCGAGCGGATCGTTGTCCCGGCCGCCTCGATCTGCAGCCCGATCAGCGGAGCCAGAAGGTTGCAGGCGCCCGTCACCAAGAGCTGCAACGAAACGGTTCCCTGCACATAACTCCCCACTGGCACCAGCAGCACCAGCAGGGCAAAGGGAAAACGGCAAACCCGCGCCACGCCCCGGCCCCACAGGAACAGTGTCCCTCCCCACAGCAAGAGAGGGAGCGCAAGCAGTGCCAGGCGTGGCTGCGCCGCCCGTACGCCGAGCAGATAAAGCGCAATCCCGGCCATCAACGGCACAAGCCCCAGATCGTCCGGCTCCCTTCGCGCCGCGCTGAGCCGTGCCCGATGCCACCACAACAGCAGCCCTGCGATTGGCAGCAGGAACTTCGCGTGTTCCTGATGATTCAACGGATTCCATGCCGCCCAACTCCATTCCGCCACCGAGGCCGTCCCGCCCTGAAACACCCGCAGCACGCCGAAGAAAAACACGAGCACCCCCGCGATCCCCGCCCAAGCCACCATCCTCCCACCTTTCCCCTCACTGCCGGCCACGCGGACGGATGCTGCATCTACGGGCACTGGGGGCTCGGCCATGGTTTGATTTTAGGCGTCCTCCATCGCGCGCACAAGCCAGTTGCCCCGGCGCCTCCGTGGAGTGAGGATGACCGCGCCGCATGTCCACGGAACCCAGCAACTTTCCAAGGCTGACGCTTATCCGAACCCACTTCGACCGCATCAACCAACCGGTCGAGGAGATCCAGGAATTCGAGTCCGCCATCCTGCGCGAGGGCGGCTGCGAGGTGGTGACAGGACTCCCGCGGCTTCCGTGGTTCAAGGTCACCGCCCGGCTCGTTGCCGCTGGTGCGCTTGTGCTCGAGCGACTCCTTTCCCTCGCGCGGCGCGGCGGTTCGCGCACAAGGACCTACCTCTGCATCGGCTATATCGCCCCGCACTATCTCGCCCACAAATCTTTCCCTTACTTCACCCTGCCCGGCGCGCGGCGCGTCGTCTGGCTCTACGATGCATGGGAAAAGGATCTGCCCGAAATCGCCCGCACCCTCCTCCGCTGGCGTATCGACGTCGCATTCGTCTCCAGCCGGCAGGCCGCCGAATACCTGAACGCCATCCCGGGATGCGCTGCCCACTGGCTTCCCGAGGCCGTCACGGTCGACGTCCACCACTCCAAACCATGGGATCAGCGGACCATCGACGTTCTTCAACTCGGCCGCCGCTGGGACTGGTATCACCATGCGATCGAACCCCTCTGCCACGCGCGCGGCTGGAATTACCGCTTCGAAGAGAAGCCCCGCGCGCTCGTCTTCCCCACAAGGCAGGGCTTCATCGACGGGCTCGCCGACGCGAAAATTTCCATCTGTGTCCCGTCCTCCATCACCCATCCTGAGCGCTCAGGCGCCGTGGAAACCATGACGTGGCGCTACCTCCAGTCCATGGCCTCCGGATGTCTCGTCCTCGGCCGGATGCCCGCTGAAATGCGCGCCCTCTTTGATTACGAGCCGATGCTCGAGATCGACGAAGGGGATCCCGCAGGCCAGCTCGCCGACGTCCTCGCTGACTTCCAGCGCCACATCCCCCTCCTCCAACGCAACCTCGCTTTCGTGCGCGATCACCACCAGTGGCCCCAGCGCTGGGACTCTCTCCGCCGCGCCCTCGGACTATCCTCTTGATCCCCCCGCTAGCTTCGCCAGATTGGGCCGCTCCCTATGGCAAAGGTACTCGTCTGCGGCGCTGGCGGATTCATCGGCGGCCATCTGGTCGCCGCGCTCCAGCGCAGGGGCGCCGACGTTCGCGCTGTCGACATCAAGCCGTTAGCCGAATGGTTCCAAACCTGCGCGGATGCGGAAAACCTGCAGATGGATCTGCGTGATCCGGGAGCCTGCCTTCGCGCGGTGGAGGGTTGCGAAAATGTCTACAACCTCGCCGCGGACATGGGCGGCATGGGCTTCATCGAGAACCACAAGGCACTCTGCATGCTCAGCGTTCTCATCAACACCCACCTCCTTCTTGCAGCCCGCCAGCACGCCGTCCGCAGGTTCTTCTACGCCTCCAGTGCCTGCGTCTATAAGGCCGATCGTCAGGACCAGCCGGATCTCCCGCCGCTGCACGAAGACGACGCTTATCCCGCCATGCCGGAGGACGGTTACGGCTGGGAGAAACTTTTCAGCGAGCGCATGTGCCGCCATTTCCAGGAAGACTTCGGCCTCCAGACCCGAGTCGCCCGTTTTCACAATGTCTACGGCTCTCATGGAGCCTTCGATGGCGGCCGCGAAAAAGCGCCCGCCGCGATCTGCCGCAAGGTGATCCAGGCAAAGCTCAGCGGCGACCATTCCATCGAGATCTGGGGCGATGGGCAGCAGACCCGCAGCTTCACTTACATCGACGACTGCCTCCACGGCATCGGCCTCTTCATGGGCGCCGACACCCTTCCCGGCCCCCTCAACCTCGGCAGCGCGGAGAAGGTCTCCATCAACCAGCTCGTCGAAATCGTCGAAAGCCTCGCAGGCATCCGCCTCCAGCGCCGTTACAACACCACCGCCCCGCGCGGGGTCAGCGGCCGCTGCAGCGACAACTCCCGCATCCGCTCCCTCTTTGACTGGGAGCCCTCCACCCCTCTCGTCCGCGGCATGGCCGCAACCTACGCATGGATCGAGGCGGAGATCCGCGCCGGAAGATCGGTCCGCTAAAGAACCGCGCCGCCGATGAACGCTCCCGCGCCTCTTCGCATTTCTGTTGTCGGCCTCGGCAAACTCGGCGCATCCATGGCCGCCGTGTTCGCCTCGCGTGGCATGCACGTCCTCGGGTACGACCTCGATCCGCGCCCCGTCGAAGCCCTCCGCGCGGGCCGTGCGCCCGTGCAGGAACCCGGCCTCGCGGACATGATCGCTACTCATTCTCCGCGCATCGATGCCACCACCGACCCGGCGCGCGCCGTGCACGAGACCGATATCACTTTCATCGTCGTGCCCACGCCCAGCGAAGAGTCCGGCCGATTCTCACTCGTCCACGCCACCTCGGCGCTCGAAACGCTTGGCGCCGCCCTTCGCTCGAAGAGCTCCTATCATCTCTTCGTCCTCACCAGCACTGTCCTCCCGGGCGCTTGCCGCGAGTCTCTCATTCCCACGCTCGAGCGCGCTTCCGGCCGAGTATGCGGACGCGACTTCGGCTTCTGCTACCATCCCGAGTTCGTCGCGCTCGGCACTGTCCTCCGCGATTTCCTCCGCCCCGCACTGCATCTCGCTGGCCAATTCGACGTCCGCTCCGGCGACGTTCTCGAACCCGTGCTGCGCGCCGTTGCCGGCCCCGACGTCCCCTTGCGCCGGATGCGTCTCGAGGAGGCGGAACTCGCAAAGGTCGCGCTCAACAGCTTTGTCACCCTCAAGATCTCCTTTGCCAACCTGCTCGGCGAATTCTGCCAGCGCATCCCCGGCACCGATGTGGACGCCGTCTCCGCAGCCATCGGGTTCGACCCGCGCGTCGGCACACGCTTCCTCAGCGCGGGTGCAAGCTTCGGCGGCCCCTGCTTCCCCCGTGACAATGTGGCCCTCGCGGAACTCGGCCGCAGCCTCGGTGTCGACTGCGGCATCTTCGTCGCGAACACCGACTACAACCGTGCGCTGACCGCCCGCCAGGCCGCATGGGCGCTGGAATGCATCCCGTCGGGCGCACGAATCGCGGTCCTTGGCCTCGCATACAAACCCCTCTCGAACCTTGTCGAGGAGGCCCCCGGAATCCATCTCTGCCACGAGTTCCTCCGGGCCGGCCACGCCGTCTTCGGTCATGATCCGATCGCGTCGGCAGACGCCCGGCGCGTCCTCCCTTCTGGCGTGCAGGTCTGCGAACATCTCGACGATGCCCTCGCGCAGGCCGACGCGCTGGTCGTCGCAACGCCCGACCCCGCCTTCCGCGCACTGACACCGGAGCGCCTTGCTGCACTGCGCTCGAATCAAGCAAGGCCGCTCAGTATCGTGGACCTCTGGCGCGTGCTCGATCCCGCGGTTTCGGACGTCCCGGGCGTTGCGTACGCGGCCTTTGGCCGGAACCCCGCATGAGCCCACTCGCGCTGCCGCCGGCCATCGATGTGCTGGGCACACCGCTCACGCCCACCACCTACGGCGAATTGCTCGCGCGCATTCAGGAGCACGCGGGACAGGACCAAGGCCATCCGGTCGGTCTCTCGTTCGCAAACACCCACATCGTCAGCCTTCGTCGCGCCGATAAGTCGTTCCGCCAGGTCACCGCTTCCGTCGATCACTTCCTGCCAGACGGCATGCCGCTCGTCTGGTGCCTCAACCGCGCCGGCGCTCAACTCCGCGACCGGGTCTATGGCCCGGCGTTCATGCGACACGCGATGGAAAACGCGCGACCCGGCCAGACGCACTACCTGCTCGGTGGCTCCCCCGAATGCGGCGCCTTGCTCCGTGAACGCGCAGCCGTGGAATGGCCGCACTTCCGGATCGTCGGCTCCTATCACGGCCGGTGCTCGGATGCCGGGATCCTTGGTGCAAGCGTCGCCGAGGACGAAGCCGTGTGGGAGGAACTGGAACGCCTGCGCCCCGACTGCGTCTGGATCGGCATGGGCCCCACCAAGCAGTACGTATGGATGGCCCGCGCAAAGCAGCGTCTTGGCCGTGGCGTGTTTCTCTCTGTCGGTTGCGCCTTCGACATGCACGCCGGTCTTCAGAAGGACGCCCCGCCTTGGATGCAGCGTGCGGGCCTCACATGGCTCTACCGCATCTTCCACGAACCCCGCCGTCTCGCGGGGCGCTACGTCCGGTACAACACCCTCTTTCTCCTCCAGATCCTGCGCCAATGGATCGCTCCCGCACACACGGCCGAAGCCGCCGAGGATTAAGCGGGCTCCGAACCATCAGCGATCTCCGGGGCATCTCTCATCTGCAGCAGTCCGGCAGAGAAGCGGTGGGGATTGGATGGTTGCATTCATAAAGTCAGCCGCCTTGCTGCTCCCCACAGCCCACGCGTGGTATCCCCGTCGCATCCCGGGATGGTTTTGCCGAAAGACTCCCGCCGCCAGTTACTGTCCCTGCATCTTTGGCCAGAAGCCAAAGCCCATCAGACCTCATGCAGCAGCGGGCCCGGTGCAAACGGTGCTGGAGTTGGATCGTCCGACTCCTAATGTCCGATGCGTTATGCACCCCGCAAACGTCCCACAGGCGCTTCTGCTCCCCATCGTCTCGCGAGCCATGCAGGATCCGGAATATCGGCACCGCCTCGTCAATGATCCGAATGGGGTTCTGGCCGAAGCCGTCCCCGGGCTCACGGGTGCGCCCGTCCTCCGGATACTCCAAGACACAGCCGTCGTGACACACATGGTCCTGCCCAGCCTCGACCTTCAGGACGACCACAAACACCACGCCCAACTCGCGCTGCAGCACATGGCCGAGTTGTCGGAGGGACAAGAATTGCGTGTGATCCGAAACGCCCCCGGCATCCAGCACCTCATCCTTCCCGCAGCGAGCTCCCATGCCCCCGAAGATGGAAGACTCAGCGACAGCGATCTCGAGCGCGTGGACGGGGCGGGCGACGGGATCACGCTGGACCAACTCGGTGCGCTCGTGAAGGCGTCTGGCGGACAGCCTACCATGGGTGTTCTTTATCCGAGGACATCCGGCGTGCCGCTCCCCGACAGCCGTTCCAGCTAGCGTCGCCCCGGGGAGGCTTCCCATTTGCACGAGTTGACCCGGGGAGCGTCAGACTCCGCGCTCTCACACTGAGGGTGTCCGCGCCTCGGAACACCCACGCCGTTCCCGGTGCGCGCTGAAGTCCCGGTGCCGACACCACCGCGGCTCCCCCCAAAAACCGTGTGAGGGCGGACGCCGATCGCGCTGAGCCGAAGCAGCAAACACCCCGCGTCATCCTCGATGGAAGCGGGTGCAAAAAGACGTCCGCCAATCCCTCTCGCGGCAACGTCCACGACCCGCTACAAAGCGCCCCGTCCGATCCGCCCCCATGGCCCCGCGTCTCCCCCTGCTGTGCAGCCTCGCGCTGCTGATCTTTTCCACCCCCATGTCCCGCGCCGCCGAGCCGCGCTGGTGGAAGGGAAACCTGCACACGCACTCCCTCTGGAGCGACGGCGACGATTACCCGGACATGATCGCCGACTGGTACAAAGAGCGCGGCTACCATTTCCTCGCGATCTCCGACCACAACCTGCTCCCCGACGCCGAACGCTGGAGTCCGATTGCTGCTCGCAGGACGGGCGACGCGGCCTTTGCCAAGTATCTCGCCCGCTTTGGCGCACCGTGGGTCGAGAGCCGCGAGGGCGCGAAGGGCCGCGAGGTCCGGCTCCGGCGGCTCGACGAATACGCGCCGCGTTTTGACGAGGCCGGCCGTTTCCTCCTGATCCCTGCGGAGGAAATCACGGCCCGTGTCCACGTGAACGCGATCAACCTGCGCGAGCTCATCCTGCCTTACACCGGCGCCGATCAGAAAACGAGCGAGGGCGTCGTCGCCACGCTCCAGCGCGTGCTCAACACGCTCTGGGATCAGCGACAGCGCACGGGCGTCCCCATGTTCGCCCACGTCAACCATCCCAATTTCCAGTGGGCTGTCACCGCCGAGGAACTTGCGCAACTGGATCACTCCCGCTTCTTCGAGGTCTACAACGGCCATCCCACCGTCCACAACGAAGGCGACGCCGCACACGCGAGCACCGACAAAATCTGGGATGTCGTCCTCACCCTGCGCCTTGGCGTCCTCCACCGCGACGTCGTTTACGGCATCGGCAACGACGACTCCCACCAGTACCACGAGGAGGATCCCACCAAGGGCGCACAGCCCGGACGCGGATGGGTCGTCGTCCGCGCCGCCGAACTCAGCGCCAGCGCCCTTGTCGAGGCGATGGAGCGCGGCGACTTCTACGCATCCTCCGGCGTCACGCTGAGCGAACTGCAAACCGGCGCCGACGGCATCTCGCTCACCATTGCCGCGGAGCCCGGTGTCCAATACACCACCGAATTCATCGGCACCCGCAAGGGCGCGCCACTCGACGGCGAGCCGGTGCTGGACGAGAAGGGACAGACCCTTCGCGCGACCCGCCGTTACAGTGAACAGGTGGGCGCTATTCTGGCCACGACCCATGGCCCCACCGCCCGCTACACCTTCAAGGGCGACGAACTCTACGTGCGTGCGCGGGTCCTCTCGTCCAAACCCAAGCTCCACAGCGCCATCCCGCACGAAGTGGAGCGCGCATGGATCCAGCCCGTCCGAGGGCCCAAATAGCCCGGCCCTTCGAAGAGAGAAGGGGGCCACGGACCCCGATCAGTCTCGACTTGCCATCGTCTCGAATCTCCGGCTCCAAAGCGCCGCCTGCAAGGGACCGGCGTGCGCCGGTGAATGCGGTGCTCAAGCGGGTGAAAGTCCCGTCTGCCGAGTTGGCTGTATGCGGCAGTGATGGGTCGGTAACTGCGTCGCCGTGAGGCGGGGTGGGGAGCAACCGATCCAAGACAGCCAGGCCGTAATG
>CAMAUX010000091.1 GCA_945861435.1 Chthoniobacter flavus
AAGTGGTGCAATGCGCGTAGTCAGAAGGAGGGGAAGACGCCTGTGTATACGGTGGGCGGTGTGGTTTATCGGACAGGGGATCAGGTGCCCGTGGTGAATGCGTCAGCGAACGGGTACCGGTTGCCGAGCGAGAAGGAGTGGGAATGGGCAGCGCGTGGCGGGACCCAGACGCATGGGTACGCGTACAGCGGGAGCAACGACGTGAATGCGGTGGCGTGGTATGGCAGCAATTCTGGCGATGCAACGCATGTGGTGGGGACGAAGTCAGCGAATGAATTGGGTACGTACGACATGAGCGGGAATGTGTGGGAGTATTGCTTTGACGATTACGATGGTTCGGGCCCGATCCGGGTGATCCGTGGCGGGAGCTGGAGCTACAACGCGGAGGACTGCGCGGTGGGGTACCGGAGCAGCAGCGACCCGACCAGCAGCTACGGCAGCCTCGGGTTCCGGCTGGCTCTGAGTTCAGTTCCCTGATCGGCCTGAGCACAGCAGAGGAGAGCGGAGCGGGGTGGCCGGAGCGGCCGCAGCGAGGGACGAGCGGAGGGAGCGAAGGGCATGCCGCGGAGGGGGCGGTTTTTCGAGGCTTGTGCTGGGCCCGGGGCGGAAAAATGCGATGGGGGCGCTTTCGTCTCTTTGTGATTCTCGCGGCCGATGCCGGGGCGCGTCGCGTGGGGGGCTGGGGTCCGGTGGTTCCCTGCGTCCGCGTTGCGCGGACTGCTGTCACCGACCGGCTTGTCTAATTTCTCTCATGCTTCCGGCATGCTGAAGTTGCGAGTGGTTGTTAGTTTCTCGGGCCTCTTCAGCAAGGGGAAAGCGGCGCTCTGATTCAGCTGGCCATTTAATACGGTCGGTACGTCCGCGGTGCACGGAGCGTTTGGATTGGCAGAAGAACGATTGGTCAAGCCCATGCGTAGCGCTCACACGTCACAAAACGGACACGCGCACACGCCGGTGTTTGGTGGCCGGATTATTCAGTGCCATCCGGGTCTGGGCGGGTGCGCGAAAAGGGCGGCGTGTGGAGGTTGCAATCGGAGTGTGCGGGGCTCCTGACGAGGTGCGGTCGTCATCATGCGGTCGTCATCAGTGGCCGCGCGGTCTAGGTGACGGGTGCGGGGTTGAATAGGGCGAGGGCGTTGTGGAGGCGCCAGTGCTCGGACCATGTGCGCCGACCAGAGGCAACTTCGAGGAGGAGATGGAAGAGTTCCCAGCCGACGGCTTCGATCGTGGCTTCGCCGGTGGCGATGGTGCCGGCGTTGAGGTCCATCAGGTCGTGCCAGCGGCGCGCGAGATCGCTGCGCGTGGCCACCTTGATGACCGGCACGGCGGCGAGGCCGTACGGGGTTCCACGGCCGGTGGTGAAGACGTGCATGTTCATTCCGGCGGCGAGCTGAAGGGTGCCGCAGATGAAGTCGCTGGCGGGTGTGGCGGCGAAGAGCAGCCCCTTTTCGCGCGGACGCGCACCGGGTGGGACGACGCCGTTGATGGGGCTGGAGCCGGACTTCACGATGGAGCCCATGGCCTTTTCCACGATGTTGGTGAGGCCGCCCATCTTGTTGCCGGGGGAGGTGTTGGCGCTGCGGTCGGCGCCGCCGCGTGCGAGATAGGCGTCGTACCATGCCATCTCGCGGATGAGTGCCTGGGCGACTTCCGGGGTGGCGGCACGCGCGGTGAGTTGGGCGATGCCGTCGCGCACCTCGGTGTTTTCGGAGAACATGACGGTGGCACCTGCGCGCACGAGCAGGTCGCTTGCGAAGCCGACGGCGGGGTTGGCGGTGACGCCCGAGAACGCGTCGCTGCCGCCGCACTGGACGCCGACGACGAGGTCGGAGGCGGGGCAGGGTTCGCGTCTGCGCGCATCAAGCGCGGCGAGGCGGGGCTCGGCCATGCGGACGATGGAGGCGACCATGGACTCGAAACCGACATGGGCTTCGTCCTGAAGGATCACGGTGCCTGGGGCGCCGCTGCAGCCCGGGACTGAGCCGTCCGGGAAGAGGCGGCCGGGCTGGAGTTTTTCGCAACCGAGGCTCACGAGCATGACCTGGCCGCCGAAGTTGGGGTTCCTGCTGATGTGGCGCAGGGTGCGGACGGGGATGTCGGCGTCTTCGGTTTCGATGGCGATGCCGCAGCCGAAGGTGTGTTCGAGCCCGACGACATCGTCGACGCTGGGGAAGCGGGGGAGGAGGTCGCGCTTGATGCGTGCGACGGCGTGTTCGACGACGCCAGAGACGCATTGGACGGAGGTGGAGATGGCGAGGACGTTGCGGGTGCCGACGGAGCCGTCCGCATTGCGGTAGCCCATGAACGTGTGCCCCTCGAGCGGCGCACCCGCGGAAGCGGCTTCGGTGCAGGCAGGGAGGGAGTCGAGGCCGCATGCGGGCGGGATGCGGACCATGGATTCCTCTACCCATGTGCCACGGGCGATGGGGCGTGAGGCGTGGCCGATGACGACGTTGTAGCGGAGGATGGGCGCGCCTTCGGGGAGGTCGGTGAGAGCGACTTTGTGACCCTGCGGGACGCGTGTGGTGAGGACGAGGCCGTCTGGAAAGACGGAGCCTGCGGGGAGGCCGCCGTCGTTGACGACGATGGCGACGTTGTCGCGCGGATGAATCTGGATGCAGCGCGGCGCGGAGGATCCTTGGGATTGCATGCGGTGGAGGCGGGTTCAGGCGGGGTCGGTTAGTTCGACGCGGCGGATTTCACCGACGAGGAAGAGGTAGCAGAAGATGGCGAGAAGGGCGTTGGCGCCTACGAAGAGGAGTGCGCCGTTGAAGGAGCCTGTGGCGCTGAGGATGTAGCCGATGACGATGGGGGTGGTGATGCCTGCGATGTTGCCGAAGGTGTTGAAGAGTGCGCCGCTGAGTCCGCCAGCTTGCACGGGGGCGGTGTCGGAGACGACAGCCCAGCCGAGAGCGCCGATGCCCTTGCCGAAGAAGGCGAGGGACATGACGGCGATGACGACGGTGTTGGAGGAGGCGTAGTTGCAGGCGATCATGGACATGGAGAGAAGCATGCCGATGACGATCGGGGTTTTGCGTGCGGCGGAAAGAGAGTGGCCGGACTTGAGCATGTGGTCGGAGATGAAGCCGCCGAGGATGCCGCCGAGGAATCCTGCGATGGCGGGAAGTGAGGCGACGAAGCCTGCCTTGAGGACGGTCATGTTGCGTTCCTTGATGAGGTAGGTGGGAAACCAGGTGATGAAGAAGTAGGTGAGCGTGGTGATGGCGTACTGGCCGAGGTAGATGCCAAGGAGCATGCGGTTGCGCAGGAGTTCGGCAATGATGGCACCGCTGTTGGCGCCGTTGCGTGCGGGCTGGGCGGAGCCTTCGGAGTCGACGAGTGCGCCGCCCTTTTCGATGTAGGCGAGTTCGGCTGGGGAGAGGCTTGGGTGCTGCCTTGGGGCGTGGATGACCCGGAGCCAGACGAAGGCCGCGCCAATGCCGAGCGCACCCATCACGTAAAAGACGCTGCGCCATCCGAAGCTCTCGGCGAGCCAGGCCATGAGCGGGGCGAAGGCGACGGTGGCGAAGTATTGGGCGGAGTTGAAGATGGCGGCGGCACCGCCCCGCTCGGTCTTTGGGAACCATGCGGAGGCGATTCTGCTGTTGGCGGGGAAGGCGGGGGCTTCTGCGGTGCCGACAAGGAGGCGGAGTGCGAGGAAGACGGCGAAGGCTGCACCGCCCGTGAAGAAGCCTGCGGCGCCACAGAGCAGGGTGAAGAGGGACCAGAGGAAGATGCTGACGAAATAGACGATGCGGGAGCCGAAGCGGTCGAGGAGCCATCCGCACGGGAGTTGAGCGGCGACGTAGGACCACGCGAAGGCGGAGAACAGGAAGCCCATCTGCTTGGGATCGAGATGGAAGGTTTCGGAGATTTGGGTCTGCGCGATGGAGAGCGTGGCGCGGTCTGCGTAGTTGAGAGCGGTGACGGCGAAGAGCATAGCGAGGATGCCCCAGCGCACCCTGCCGGCGGGCTGGATGGCGGCGGCAGGAGGGGGTGCCGTCTTCTGTGAGGAGGAGGTGTTCATGAGAGCGGAGGAGCGCCGCAGAGTGTGTGGGGAGCGAGTGATTTTCAATGGCCATTGCTCCCGCTTTAGGCCTGTGCGGTCTTGCGGAACGGTGTGTGGATGACCTAGGAATCTCCGCAAGGGGTCAGTGACCGCCCCAGATCATCTTATGCGCAGATTTCTTTTTCCGGCCTCTTTTCTCCTGATGCTTTGCAATGCGGTATGGGGCCGTGAGATCGAGGGGGTGCAGGTGCCTGAGAAGGTGGAGTTGGCCGGGAAGACGCTGCCGCTCAATGGAGCCGGGGTGCGGATCTTCCGTCTGCTGGGGTTGCCGGTGAAGGTGTACGTGGCGTCGTTGCACGCATCCGGAGCGGTGCGTTCGGAGGCGGAGTTGTTGCAGCACCGTGGACCGATGCAGCTCACGCTGACGTTCCTGCGCGCGGCGGGTCAGGCGGACGTGACGCGCTCCTGGCAGAAGCAGTTTGAGGTGAGCTGCACCCACAGTTATCCGGGATTTGAGAAGGATCGCGACACCTGTGTGGGGCTGTTCAAGGCGCTGGAAAAAGGATCGACCGAGGTGATCCAGATCGTTGGCGAGGACACGCTCCTCTACGACAACGGCCGGCTTTTGGGGACCATCCGTGGCCGGGATTTTCAGCGTGCGGTGTTGAGCATGTGGTTTGGGCAGAAGCCTGTGACGGCGGAGCTGAAGACGGCGTTGCTCGGGCCCTGAGGGTTGGGGGGTGCTGTGTTGCGGTTGGGAGTGGGCCTGGGGAGGGGTGCGCGTGGAATCCAGCGTTCATGAGCTTCCGCAGTTGACGCCGTCTGGGAAGACGCTAAAATACGAGCTTTCCAGCATGCCCAGAAAACTCCTTCTGTTGCTGACGGTGCTTGGCGCGTCTTGTTTTCCCGGGATGAACGCGTCCGCACGTGAGTCCCTTTATAGCCCGGGGACGGCGACGAAGCCGACGACTGGACAGCAGGCGATGCTTGGGCCGAAGGCGTCGCGATATCGTTATGATGCGCGGATGCTGAATGCGGCGAAGATCGCGCAGGAGCGGGCCCGGCGTTCTTCGACGTACTCGTGCTGGCGTTATGTGAAGACTGCGCTGCTGGCGTCGAAGGTGATCAGTTCCTATCCGCAGACCGTCTATGCGAAGCAGGCGGGTGGGGAATTGCAGAAGTCGTATGGGTTTAAGAAGATCACCGTGAAGGATCCTTACAAGGCGCCGGTGGGTTCGGTGCTGGTGTACGGAGGGGGTGGTCCCGGGCACGTTGAGATCAGGACTGCCTCGGGATTTGTGAGCGACTTTTTTTCGATGAAGCCATCGCCCCGGCCGCTGCTGGGGGTGTACGTGAAGCCGAAGGCTTAGGTTGTCTTAGTTGCCCGGGTTGCGGTGCGTGTCTGGTGGGCTTTTGTGGTTCGTCGCCGTGTGAGTGGTCTGTGGCGGACTGGCCTGCATCCGTACTGTCCATCTAGGATATGCGAGTTTCGCGGGTTATCCCGGTGTGATACTCCCTTCCACCTCCCGCCGGTCGTTTCTCAAAACCGCCCTCGCGGCGGGTGTCGCGCCGATGTTTCTGTCTTCGCGGGTTCGGGCCGCGAGTCCGAATGGGAAGATCGGACTTGGTTTCATTGGATGCGGCATCCAGTCGAGGGGGCTGCTCTCGGGTTTCCTTGGCAAGGCGGAGACGCAGGTGGTGGCGGTGTGCGATGTCGATACAAACCGGCGTGAAGGGCACCGTAAAACCGTTGAGGAGTTCTATGGGCGCCAGAGTGGGAGCGGGTTCAAGGGGTGCGCGGTGTACAATGATTTCCGCGAACTGCTCGCCCGCGGGGGCATCGATGCGGTGGTGGTCGCCACGCCGGACCACTGGCACGCGCTGATCGTCATCGCCGCGGCGGCGGCGGGGAAAGATGTGTATTGCGAGAAACCGCTCACCAACACCATCCACGAGGCGCGTGCGGTGGTCGACGCCATCTCACGCAAGCAGCGCGTTCTGCAGACGGGTTCTCAGCAGCGCAGTTCCCGTGAATTTCGTGTCGCCTGCGAGTTGGTGCGCAACGGTGTGATCGGCAGGATCTCGAGGGTGGAGGCGGGTTTTGGCGGTCCCCCGCGTCCCTGCGATCTTGCGGGTGAGGCGGCGGAACCCGGATTGGACTGGGACCTGTGGCTTGGGCCGGCGCCCCTGCGCGATTACAACGAGATTCTGAGCCCGCGCGGGGTGCACAAGCACTTTCCCATGTGGCGCAAGTACCGGGAGTACGGTGGCGGCATGGTGACGGACTGGGGAGCGCACCACCTCGACATCGCCCAGTGGGGGCTGGGAATGGATGAGAGCGGGCCGGTGGAAGTCCGACCGCCGGCCGATTGGGCGAAGGCGGAGCAGGGTGTGCGGATGACCTATGCGAACGGAGTGGAGCTCACTCATATTGCCGAGAACGGCGTCACGTTCTTTGGGGCGGACGGCGAGGTGTACGTCAACCGGGGCAAGTTCCGGCTCACGCTGCGTGGCGAGCAGAAGGCACGTTTTCTTGCGAAGGAGGATCAGCCGGCGCTGGCTGCGCAACTGGATGCGGTGGAGGCCGAGTTTCTGGGCAGTGCGAAGGTGCGGCTCCGAGCAAGTACGGATCACAAGGCGGACTTCCTTGCGAGCATCGCCTCGCGCGTCCAACCCATTGCGGGTCCGGAAGTGGGGGCGCGTACTGTGACCTGCTGTCATCTGGTGAACCTCGCTTACTTTCATGGGCAGACTTTTCGATGGGATCCGGCGGCCAACCAGTTCGCAGGGGGGACGGGAAATCCGGCGTGGCTGACGAGGGAATACCGGGGGCCATGGCGCGTTGCCTGATGTGGCGGTCAGGCGTCCACCCGGTCCTTTGGAGCGAATCCGACGGCTACTCGCAAATTGAGGTGTGATAGCGAATACAGCAGATGGACTTCATTTTTGACTGCCCCAAGTGCGCGAGAGCGTTGGTCGCAAGAACTGAACAAGTGGGTTTGCAGTTGCCATGCCCGCATTGCGCGGCGCCGATTCGGGTGGAGGGCGGTGTGGAGGTCACGGATTTTACCGCGGCCCCCGGGGTGCGGCGGGTTTTTTCGGGCCGGGTGATCGGGCCGGTCGCGGCGGTTTCGAAGGAATGCGTGGATTCCTCCGCTTCTTTCGTACTGCCGCGGAAGGGGCGTGCGGCATTGCCGGAAGGCGATGTCCTCGAGCAGGCATGGGGCGAGCTCGACGCGTGCCGGCGTCAGATCAAAGTGCTTCGCGCCGAGTTGCAGTCTGCACAGTTGGAAGCCGCGCAGTGCCGGTCCAAGCTGGATGAGACGCTTGCAGCCCTTGCGGCTGCGGAGAGGATGCTGGCCTGTGAGCGGGATACAGCAGAGCAGATGATCGTTGGCCTTGATGAACGATGCCGGGATCTCGATCGCCGGTTGGACCGCGTTTTGCGCGTCGCGACTCCGCCCGAGCAGAGGCCGTAGCTGGTTGCTGCGGGTCTGCCTTTCTTGCCGTTTGGCTGGGGGGTTCTGCTGGAAATGGATCGGCCGGTCAGGGGGCTGGGATACGTTCCATTGGTTTTGGGCGACGGAGTCATTTCTGTCTGCCGGGCCTGTTGTGGGGTTGTTGTTTGTGGCGCGAATTCCCCGCCCGTTTGTTCTATCGGTCTCGATTCTTATTTGCAGGGGTTGGGCGTCGGCGTGAAGAGCTGGCGATGGCGATGGCGATGGCGATGGCGATGGCGATGGCGATAGAGAGTTGCAGATTTAGAAACAAAACATCGGAGGATCTTATGGGCATACCGAGGAGGTTGATTGAATATCTGGAGGCGAGCGGTGTGGAGTTTGAGGTGATCCATCATCCTGAACGTTTCACAGCGCAGGAGTTGGCGCAGGTGGAGGGGGTTGCGGGAAAGTCGCACGCGAAGGTGGTGATGGCGGCGTCCGGCAAGGCCGGTGAGGCTGGCGGGAAGCAGATGCGCCATTGGATGGCGGTGCTGCCTTCCGACCGGATGTTGGATGCCGGGAAGTTTGGGGCGATTGCGGGGGAGGAGTTGCGTGTGGAGGGTGAAGCCGAGTTTGCGGAGGTTTTTCCCGATTGTGAGACGGGGGCGATGCCGCCGTTTGGGGAGCTTTATGAGGTGCCGACGTATGTGGACTTGGGGTTGGGCAACAGCGAGTTCGTGGTCTTCGAAGCGGGGACGCACCAGCACGCGATTCGGATGCGATACGAGGATTTTGAGCGTCTTGCGGGTGCGCATCCCGGGGATCTTGCGATTGGTTGAGTGCTGTTGGGGAGAGGGGTGGAGAGGTGCGGGTGCTGAGTTACAACGTGCACAGCGGGGTTGGTGGGGATGGACGGCGTAGTCTGGGGCGAGTTGCGGAGGTGATTGCGCAGAGTGCTCCTGACGTGGTGGCGCTGCAGGAGCTTGATCAAGGGCGGGCGCGATCGGCCGGTGTGCATCAGGCGGAGGAATTGGCGGAGTTGCTGGCCATGGAGTTTCACTTTCATCCGGCATTCGAGGTGGAGGAGGAGTGCTTTGGTGATGCGGTGCTGAGCCGTTATCCGATGCGCCTGATGCAGGCCGGGGCTTTGCCCTCGGTGAAAGGTGGTTTTTTTGTGGAGAGGCGCGGAGCGCTCTGGGTGGAGATCGATGTGGGGGGTATGAAGTGGCAGATCCTGAACACCCATCTGGGACTTGGTTGGAGGGAGAGGAGGGTCCAAGCCAGAGTGCTTTTGGGAGAGCGCTGGGTGGGGGCTGTGGGCATGGGGACGCCGCTGGTGTTGTGCGGGGACTTCAACTCGTGTCCAGGCGGAGGGGTGCATGGGATGCTGAAGGGAGTGTTGAGGGAGGTGGTGCCTTTTGGGGGGCGGAACACGTTTCCAGCAGGTTTTCCGATGCTCAGCTTGGACCACGTGTTTGTGGGGGCGGACGTGGATGTGATTGAGGCGGCGGTGTGGGAGACGTGTTTGGCGCGAGTGGCATCGGATCATCTGCCTGTGTTGGCGGTCCTGCGTTGGGGGCTGGATGAGGGGTAGGATCAGAGCAATGGGGCGAGTGGTCGCAGAGTGGCTTCAAGAAGGCGTTGCCCGAGTGGGCGGTTGGAGAAGTCTGCGAGGTGCATTTCCGTGCTGTCGGAGAAGTCCTTGGCGAGCATTGCGGCGAGCTGAGAGGCTGTCTGTGTGCAGTGGGCGAGGAGGTTGAGTTCGAAGTTCAATCGCATGGAGCGGTTGTCTGAATTGGCCGAGCCGATCAGGATCCAGTCGGTGTCGATCAGGATGGCCTTGGAGTGGTTGACTGCGGCTGAGTATTCGAAGACGCGGATTCCGTAGCGCAGGAGGTCTTCGTAGTAGGATCGCCCGACGTGGACGAGGCAGCGGTGGTCGGAGCGCTCGGAGATGAGGAGTCGGACATCGACACCGCGCAGTGCGCAAAGCTGGAGTGCGGTGAGCAGTGGTGTGTCCGGGGCGAAGTAGCCCGTGGCGATCCAGACGCGGGAGGTGGCGAAATTCAGCAGGCTGATGAGAGATTTTGGGATGGGTTCCCGCGGAGTGTCGGGACCGCCTACGATGACTTGGCAGAGGTGTCCGGAGGTGGCTGGGGTCTCTGGGTAGAATTGCGGGCCTGTGATTTTCTCTTTGGTGGCGAAGTGCCAGTCGGTGGCGAAGGTTTCCTGAAGCGTGGTGACGACGTGTCCTGTGGCGGCGAGCTGGGCGTCGCGCCACGGGCCTACGGAGGGATCTTCGCCTGCGTATTCGCAACCGATGTTCATGCCGCCGATGAAGGCGAGCGAGCCGTCGATGATTTGGAGTTTGCGGTGGTTGCGGAGGTTGAGGAATCGGAGGTGACGTCCGAAGGGGAGAGGGTAGAACCAGGCGAATTGAGCGCCTGCCTCGAGCAATGGGTGGAAGAACTGGGATGGGGTGCCGAGGCAGCCTATTTGGTCGAGGAGGAGGCGGACTTGGACGCCACGGCGAGCGGCGTTTGTAAGCAGGGTAAGGAAGTGGTGTCCGCGAGCGTCGTCACGCCAGATGAAGGATTCGAAGTGGACATGGTGTTGAGCTTTGGCGATGGCTTCGCTGAGTGCCGGGTAGAACTCGCGGGCGTCGACGAGCAGGCGCAGATGGGTGGCGCTGGAGGTGGGGGTCTTGTTGATGGTGGCGAGAGCGCGCAGCATGTCTGCGGCGTTGTTGGGAAGTGCGGCGATCAATTCGGGGGTGCCGGTCGGATGATCGTGGGGGAAGAGTCTGGCCTTTGCTGCTCTGCGCATGCGTTTGCGGAGGAATCGTTCGCCGCCGAAGAGGAGGTAGAAGAGTGCGCCTGCGTAGGGAAAGAGGAGGATGGACCAGACCCATGCGAGGGTCGCCGCCGGGCGCTTCCGCGCGAGGAGCACGTGAGGGAGGAGCAGCCAGGTGGCGATGTACCCGAGCAGGAGGAACCTCCAAGGCATGCACTGGAAGTATCGGCGCTGCAGGGGCAGCGGGCTGGTGTGATTGATGCCGAGGGTGGGCTCGGGGTGGAATTTCACTAGGGCGCGCTCGGGTGGGTCGTTGCAGGCTGGGTGCGACCTCCGAGGCAGGGGCGGGCGAAGGGGATGTGCTATGAAAATCAAATCACTCCGAGACCTCTACATCCACGTGTTGCAGGATCTCTACAGCGCAGAAAAGCAGCTTGCCCGGGCGCTTCCCCGGATGGTGCGTGCGGCGACCAACGAGGACTTGGTGGCTGCCCTTGAGGAGCACCATGGTCAGACGGAGGAACACGTCGAACGGCTCGAGCGGCTGCTTGAAGCGCTTGGCTCGCCCAAGCGCGCGGAGAAGTGCGAGGGAATGGAGGGGCTCATCGCCGAGTGCGAGCGGCTCATCGAACAGGACATCGCCAAGGAAGTGTTGGATGCGGCCCTCATTGGTATCGCCCAGAAGATCGAGCATTATGAGATCGCGAGTTACGGTACGGTACGAACCTTCGCCGAGATCCTTGGAGAGGACGAGGCGGCCAAGACGCTGCAGGCTACCTTGGACGAGGAGATCGAGACCGACGAGCGTTTCACTGAACTGGCCGAGGATACCGTGAACGCCGAGGCCGAGACTGCGGACAGCGAGTAAGGTGTTTCCACACGAACCTGAGTAGCCGCAGGGGCGTGAATTCAATTCCCGGGGCTCCGTGCTGTTGAAGCGGCGGGGCTCCGGGTTTTTTTTATTGGCGGAATTGTGAGAGGGATGTGGACGCGATCGGCAGTCGCGAGATCAAGGCTTTGGAGGTGCCGCTGGCGGGCGTGGGCCACAGAGAGCCGAGGCGGCAAAGAGCAGGATGAAAAGCGAGAAGAGGAGATGGGCGGGAAGGGATCCCAAGCGGGCAATGGTGTCGCCGAAGCCCAGTAGTGCGGCAATGACCGAAATCAGGAGTCCTAGGATCGTCCATCGCATACGTTCAGTCCACTTCGTCATCCCCGCACAGAATGTTTCGTGCAGGATGGCAGTGGTGCGGGTGTGGCCGGAACGGGAACTTGCGCGTTGAGACGTGTTTTGCCGCCGTTCTGGAGGCGATGCAACGAGGGGGGTGGAGTTTTTCCTGTCAGCGCCGTCTCGGTCGTGGCAGAGAGCAGGGATGCACGTTGAACGGCTTAAGTATGTGATCTGGGCGGCGGATATGAATCGCGCGGTAGCGTTTTATTCGGGGGTTTTCGGAGGTGTCGTGCTCAAGCAGAATGACATCATCAGCGAGGTTTCGGTGGCAGGGGCGGTGATCGGTATTCATGGGGGAGGGGAGGGGCAGCGCACGTGGACTGGGCTGAGTTTTCAGGTTCCGGATGTGGTGGCTGGGGCCTCTGAGGTTGTGGCTGCGGGCGGGTTGCTGCTTCGCGAACCGCAGCCCGAGGCGGACGAACCGCCGCATTTGGCGATGTGCGCCGACCCAGAGGGCAACGAGATCATGCTCACGCGCAAGCGTGGGTAGTCGTCACGCGCGGACGGATTTGAGGATGGGTGCGCCTGGAGGTGGGCGGCTTGGTCCCAGCGACTGCGATTCGGCGCCGTTAACGCCGGCGGCTGCTCACTGCCCACTGCCCACTGCCCACTGCCCACTGCGGACGGGAATGCTGATCTAACTACTGAGCAATCCAAAATAGCTTCACATTTATTGCAAATGATGCCATCGAGGGTCGATGGCAAGAAAGAGCGCAAAGACAATCACAGGACGCCGTGAGCGCCAAGAGAAGCGGCGGATGCAAGCAGCCTCACTCTTTGAGGCGGGCAAAAGCCGCGCAGCAGTCGCCGGCACGCTTGGTGTAA
>CAMAUX010000092.1 GCA_945861435.1 Chthoniobacter flavus
GTCCACCACCGGCTAATCGCTCTCATGCCTCCGGCATGCGGAAGTTGCGGGTGGATGTTGGTTGCGCGCGGTCCTTGAAGAAGGCGCGACTGAGGGGATCTGGAACGCACCACCAAGCCACTGGGCTCGCGAGAATTTTGCATCCTCACCGCTGGCATGGGCGGCTGAGCGACCGCTACTGCCCTTCGGGGCTCCACCAAGGCCCTTGGCCACGTGTCATTGGGAATGAAAGGAATGGGGCGGATGGGGCGGATGAGGCTGATGGGGCGGATGGGGCGGATGAGGCTGATGGGGCGGATGCGGGGGATGCGGGGGATGCGGGGGATGCGGGGGATGCGGCGGATGCGGCGGATGCGGGGGATGCGGGGGATGCGGGTTTGTTCGGCGGGGTTGATCCTGAAGGCAGCTGGTCTGATGGGGGAAATTGCGGCGCAATGCACGGGGGCGCACGATAGGATGGTACGACCTTTAATCATGAAGGCTGATCCAGTGTGCGGGATGCAGGTGGAGCCCGGGAGCGCTGCGGCGATCGCAGAGCACCGGGGCGTGGTGTATTACTTCTGCTCTGAAGGATGCCGCCATCGGTTTATGGAGAATCCTGACCGTTGCCTGATCCCGGCCCCGGTGCGTGGATCGTGCTGCGGGGGCGGGGCCGCTGCAAAAACGGAACCTCGCGCGCATATCGCTCCTGTGGCGACGAAGGGTGGAGGCTGCTGCGGACACGGCGCGGATTCGGGATCGCATGCAAACGCACGGGAGTCCGTGGGGCATGGATCCGGGAAAGGTGCGGCTTATTTCTGCCCGATGTGTGCAGGGGTGGAGAGTGCAGTGCCGGCTGCGTGTCCGGTGTGCGGGATGGCATTGGAACCGCGGGTTCCTGTGATGGAGGAGACGTTGTACCGTTGCCCGATGCATCCCGAGGTGGTCCAGCGGGAGCCGGGTTCTTGTCCGCGTTGCGGGATGGCGTTGGAGGCGGAGTCCGCGTCGGCGGTGGATCCGGAGCAGGCGGCGTTGCGGTTGCGGTTTTGGATCGGGTTGGGGCTGACGCTCCCGGTGGTGGTGCTGGCGATGGCGCACATGGTGCAAGGCGCGCCGTCGTGGATGCACGGGGGCGCGGCGACATGGGTGCAGGCGGTGCTGTGTACGCCCGTGGTGTTTTGGTGCGGCGCCTCGTTTTTCGCACGGGCATGGCAGTCGATCCGCAATCTGCAGGGCAACATGTTCACCCTGATCGCGCTGGGCGTAGGTGCGGCGTACGGGTTCAGCATGGTGGCGCTGCTCGCACCTGGAGCGCTGCCCGAACAGGGGCGTGCGTTGTATTTTGAGCCGGCTGCGGTGATCGTGGTCCTCGTGCTGCTCGGGCAGATGTGGGAGGGCGCCGCGCGCGCAAGGACTGGTGCGGCTTTGCGGGCCCTCATGGATCTGCGGCCGGCGCGGGCATGGCGGATCGCGCAGGGTGCCGAGGAGGAGGTGGAGCTTTCTGCGGTGATCGCGGGCGATGTGCTCCGGGTGCGCCCGGGGGAGCGGGTTCCGGTGGATGGGGTCGTTGTGGAAGGCGCGAGCGATGTGGATGAATCGATGCTCACGGGTGAGCCGATGCCGGTGCACAAGGAGCCGGGGGAGAAGGTCACTGCAGGGAGCATGAACGGCGCGGGTGGGTTTCTGATGCGGGCGGAGCAGGTGGGCGCAGCCACAGTGCTTGCGCGCATTGTGGAGATGGTCGCCGAGGCGCAGCGCAGCAGGGCGCCGATCCAAGCGCTGGCGGATCGGGTGGCGCGATGGTTTGTGCCCGGTGTGCTCGTGGCGGCGGTGGCGACTTTTCTCGCGTGGCTCTCACTCGGGCCGGAGCCGCGCCTTGGCCTCGCGCTGTCCAATGCGGTGGCAGTGCTCATCATCGCGTGTCCGTGCGCGCTGGGTCTGGCGACGCCGATGTCGGTGATGGTGGGGATTGGACGCGGGGCGCTTGCCGGGGTGTTGGTGAAGGAGGCGGCTGCGCTCCAGCGTTTGGAAAACGTGACGCTGCTCGTGGTGGACAAGACCGGGACACTCACGGCGGGACGCCCCGCGCTGGTGACGGTGCGTCCCTCGCTCGGGTTCACCGAGGCGGAGGTGCTCGCCGCTGCAGCCTCGGTGGAGCAGGGGAGTGAGCATCCCATTGCACGCGCTGTGGTGCTGGGTGCCCGGGCTGCAGGGATCGTTGTTGCGTCGGCTGGCGGGTTCTTCTCAACCACCGGGGGAGGCGTCGGCGGTGTGGTGGACGGACGCGCCGTGCTCGTGGGGCGCCCTGGTTTCCTCAGTGAACGCGGTGTGGAAATGGGGGGTGATGCCGCCCGGGAAGCCGCTTCCGCACAACGTTTGGGGCATACGGTGGTTTTCGTGTCCATCGAGGGACGTTACGCGGGTTGGCTCGCGGTGGCTGATCCCATCAAGGCTTCCGCGCGCGAGGCGCTCCCGATTCTCCACCGCATGGGACTGCGCGTGCGGATGCTCACGGGCGATCATCCACAGACGGCTGCGGCGGTTGCGGGCGCACTCGGGATCGATGCGGTGGAGGCGGGGATGAGTCCGGAAATGAAGCGCGACCGGGTGCGGGCTCTGCGTGCGGAGGGCGAGGTGGTGGCGATGGCGGGGGATGGGATCAACGATGCGCCCGCGCTCGCGGAGGCGGATGTGGGGATCGCGATGGGTGGTGGGACGGACGTGGCGATGCAGAGCGCGGGGATCACGCTGCTGCACGGCGATCTGCGCGGGATCGTGCGGGCGGTGGCGCTGAGCAGGTTGTTGATGACGAACATCCGGCAGAACCTGTTTCTTGCGTTCATTTACAACGCGCTCGGTATTCCCATCGCCGCCGGCGTCTTGTACCCGTGGATGGGGTGGTTGCTGAGTCCGATGATTGCAGGGGCGGCGATGAGCCTCAGTTCGCTTTCCGTGGTGGGGAACGCGCTGCGTCTCCGGCGTTCACGCCTTCCGATGTGAGGCGCACTGGGAATGCTTGGGAATGGTCTCTGGTGCTTGGTTTCGGACCAGTCGCGGGACTTTGGGGTTTGCAATGCGCCGAGTCCAAACCCGCCGCCACAGTTCCAGCGTCCACGGCGGTTTGATGCGGCACTGGGTCGATGCACCCTCAACGCGCCGATGAAAACCCATCGGATCTGATGTGAGTTTCTGTGGAAACGGAATTCGCAGCTTCAAACCATCCCATTTGAGGCTCACCCGTTGTGTAAATCTCTTTGAGCGATCTTCAAAGTCTGCAACGACATGTCTGTTACCCTCAAGTACCCGGGCACTGAGAGGACTCAGCAGTCGCCTGAACCCGGAGACTTCTCAATGACCCACGGAACGCACGGAATGCACCGACGCCGCCACAGGCTCTCAGCCTCCGCATTCCCCCCCATTGCTTTCGGGCCGGGATTCCGTGGGTCGTTCATTCACGTTTTTAGATTCACTCCACCACGAGGATTCCCCGCATCACCCGCCAGTGGCCGGGAAAGCTGCAGATGAACGGGTAATTTCCGGGTGCCGTGGGTGCGGTGAAGGTGAGTTCGGATTTCTGGCCGGGCTGCACCAGCGGTGTTGCGTGGAGGACTTTTTTGGAGTCGGGGATGTAGCCTCGTGAAAGGCCGTCGGGCTCCGCGGCGAGCCTGTCTGCGAGGGCGCCCACCTCGTCCTCAGCGCCCGGGATGAGGAGCAGGAGGTTGTGCAGCATGAGGTCGGGGTTCTCGAAAATGATGCGGACGCTGGCGCCGGCTTTTGCCCGGAGTTCCCGCGGGGCGAACTGCATCTGATTGGGCGCGGCCTGCACGATGAGGGCTTTGCCGCGAGCGGCGACTGCCTTGTCGTGCGTGTCGGCGAAGGCTCGCAAGCTCTGCTCGTCTGTCGCTAGGCGGGTGTCGGGGAGTCGCTCGCCGACAGGGTTGTAGAGGTAGACGGGCGGGGGCGTGCCACGGAGTTTGCGGAAGGCGACTTCGAGGACATTGAGGCCGTGTTTGAGGTCGAGTTGGACCTGCTGGTCGTTGATCCACATCGAGTCGGAGGTCAGGACCTGAATGCCGTTGAGGCGGATCTCGAGAAAGCCGTGACGCACCGCGAGCACGGCGCTTTGTGCAGCGCGCGTTTCGAGAAAAGTGCGGTAGAGGCCGTCGCCTGTCTTGGGTTGGTCCTTGGCGCTGGTGTCATACGTGATCGGGGGCGCATCGCCGCGCGCGCCGAGCCAGAGCCAGTGGGTGAGGCGGGATTCCGGAGCGACTTCGAGGACGGGCACGCTGCGGCCCTTGGCGGGCTTGGTGCCGTGCCTGAGGTCGGCGAGCATGTGCTGGACGTCGCTGTTGGTGGCGGTGGCGAGGGATTGCAAGGCCTGCTCGACGGCTGGCATGCGCGGGCGCAGGTGCGCGACGGCATCCACCACTTCCATCTGCACGCGCGGGTGGGAATCGGCGGCCAGTTGCTGGAGAAGCGCGGTGGTGTTGGGAAGACGGTCGGCTTGAAAACGGATCATGCGCACCCCGGCGGCGCGATGCAGTGCGGAATTGGATTTGAGGAGTTCGCCGAGCAGGGCGGGACGCGTCTCGCCGAGGCCTTCGGCGACAAAGAGGGCCTCGAGCACTGACTGCTCGAAGTGCGGGCTCGTACGATCGAGCGCAGCGACCCACTGGTCCAATGCTGGAAGCATGGATGCGCCGGACTTTCGCAGGGCGATGCGGACGTGATGACGCACGATGTCCTGCGGATGCTGCAGGAGCGCGAGCAGGTCGGGGACGTCTGCGCCTTCGATGCGAGGGAACTCTTTGACGACGGGCCCCGCGTTGCACACGGCACGCCAGATGCGGCCGTGTTCGTGGTCCCAGTTCGGATCGCGCATCGGGTGCTGCGCATGGCCGATGATGCTGCTGCAGAAGTCCGAGATGTAGAGCGCGCCATCAAAGCCAAAAGCGAGATCGGCGGGACGAAAGGCCGCGTTGGGCGAGGACACGACGTCGAGGCGCTCCGAACCCCGGACCATGCCGTTCTCGAAGTTGTATTTGGTGAGCGAGACGACGTAGCTGCCGAGCAGCGCAGCCGAGGCCATGCCCTGCTGGTAGTCCCCGGGAAAGTTGGGACTGGAGATGCTCGCGGCGGCGGAACCTTTCCCGTAGCCGACCGTCTTTGCGTAGGCGAAGGGGTGATAGACGCCGAGGGGAGTCCATGTGAGCGGCAATGCATCGAGCACGAGGCCGTCCCCATACATTTGGAAAAAGTTCCCCGTGCGGTCGTAGGTGATCTTCCAGGGATTGGGCGTGATGCTCTGCCATTCGGTCTCCACGCGTCCGGTGCGCGGGTGGAGGCGGTAGGTGGTGGCATCGATGCCGCGCACGACGCCGAAGGGGGTCTCGAGTTGGGAACGGTGGAAGACGC
This sequence comes from Chthoniobacter flavus, assembly GCA_945861435.1. Taxonomy (GTDB): domain Bacteria; phylum Verrucomicrobiota; class Verrucomicrobiia; order Chthoniobacterales; family Chthoniobacteraceae; genus CAIURC01. The sequence goes on from CAMAUX010000092.1 coordinate 5,395, forward strand.
CGTCGCAGAAGAGGACGTGCCCGATGGGATCGGTGGCGATCATGCCGCCGTGATGCGAGTCGGTCACATCGATGCCGCGGAACAGTTCGCGCTTGGTGTCGGCCCTGCCGTCGCCGTCTGTGTCGTTCATCAGCCAGAGCTTGGGTTGTTCGGAGACGAGGACGCCCCACTCGGTGAACGCCACGCCATCGAGCGCATCGAAGCCCTCGGCGAAGGTGGTGCATTTGTCGGCACGGCCGTCGTGATCCGTGTCTTCAAGGACGAGGATTTTGTCCTGGGGCGGCAGGCCCGGGACGGTGTGCGGAAACGAGGGCATGGTGACCACCCAAAGGCGGCCGCGCGCGTCGAAGGCGATCTGCACGGGGTTTTTGAGTTCGGGAAACTCCGCTTCTGAAGCGAACAGGTTGAGGGTGTAGCCCTCGGCCACCTTGAACTCCGCCTGTTGTTCGGCGGGCGGTTTGATGATGCCGGTGCGCGGGCCGTCGCCATGGCCTTTGCCCTCGGGCATGGGGGGCAGCCATGGAAGGGGAACGTCGGCGAAACGTTTGGTGGGGGAAGCCGCGAGGTCATGGATGACGGCCTCGGTGGCCTCGATCATCTGATGGTAACGGGGAATCTCCGCCGCGTATTCGTCCGAGCGTTTGCGGACGCCGTAGTAGAGATCCGCGTTTTTTGGACGGACGACTTCGGCGACGTAGTAGGACTTGCGTGCAACGGCCTTTGCGAGTTCTGGAACGCGCGAAGTGTCCACGGCGGACAGGGCTGCGTCTCCGAGGAGGGCGCGTGCGATGACGGCGGCCATGGCGTGATTGCCGGCCTCGTTGAGATGGAGGCCGTTGACTGTCAGCGGCGTCTTGCTTTGTGCGTAGGCGCGCTGGCTTGCGGTGAATAGATCCACGAACAATGCGCCGCTTTTCTGTGCGGCATCACTGAGGGATTGAGCGTAGGCCGCGATGTCGTGGTTGCGGGCCGCAGCGTCCGGACCGGTTGCGCCTGGTTCCACCGCGGTGGGTGCGAGAAGGACGAGTTGAGCGCCGGGATGCGGACGGGCGAGTTGGTGAAGGAGCGTGTCCAATTGTGAGCGGAACTCCGGCAGACCTGCGGGCCCTGCAAAGGCCTCGTTCATTCCAAAGCCGAGGATGACGAGGTCGGCCGGCCATTGCTTGAGCAGCGCCTTCATGTAGTCCGGGTAACCTTCGGGACGGAGTCGGTGGCCGACCTCGTCGCCGGTCCACGCGAGGCTGCGGAAATGGAGTTTCTCTTTTGGGTGCGCGAGTTGAATCCACGCCTCCATCTGTCCGTCTTCGCAGAGACGTTCGATGAGGGAGTTGCCGTAGAAGAGGACGGTGGAGTTGGGTTGGAAGTGGAACTGCGCGTGGGCGAGGCTTGTGAGCGCGAGGAAGACGGCGAGGAGCGCTTTGTGGGTGAAGAGGAGGCGCCAGCGGGACGCGGGGAGAGAGGAGGATGCCATGGGGGTGTGGTGCGTTGGGGAAGGTGGAGTACGTGCTCCGGCCGGGGCCGGCTTGGAGCAGGCTCGGGGGGGGTGAGATCGATGGGGTTCCTAGCGCGGGTTGGCTGTGAGGTTCAATGCAAATGCAGGACGCGGACTGGTCGCGTGGTTGCGGCCGCGGCTTTCACAGACGACTTCGAGGAGGACTGCAAGGGACAGGGAACATTTGTTCGGAGGGTCGTCTTTCTCGCGCACCCTGCCGGGGCGCGGCGCGTGGGGAAACGCGATCCGGTGGTTCCCTGCGTCCGCGTTGCGCGGACTGCGTCCACCACCGGCTAATCGCTTTCATGCCTCCGGCATGCGGAGGTTGCGGGAGTGCCCGTCTGGTGTTTGATAGCCTGCAAGTGCAAGGGGCAGGCAGCGCCTGCGAGGGACAGGGAACATTTGTTCTGATGGTCGTCGCTCTCGCGCACCCTGCCGGGGCGCGGCGCGTGGGGAAACGCGATCCGGTGGTTCCCTTCGTCCGCGTTGCGCGGACTGCGTCCACCACCGGCTAATCGCTTTCATGCCTCCGGCATGCGGAGGGTGCGGGAGTGCCCGTCTGGTGTTTGATAGCCTGCAAGTGCAAGGGGCCCGTCTCATGTTTGATCGCCTGCAAGTGCAAGGGGCAGGCAGCGCCTGCGAGGGACAGGGAACGTTTGTTCTGATGGTCGTCGCTCTCGCGCACCCTGCCGGGGCGCGGCGCGTGGGGAAACGCGATCCGGTGGTTCCCTTCGTCCGCGTTGCGCGGACTGCGGTCACCGACCGGCTTGTCTATTCGCTTTCATGCCTCCGGCATGCGGAGGGTGCGGGAGTGCCCGTCTGGTGTTTGATCGCCTGCAAGTGCAAGGGGCCCGTCTGGTGTTTGAGCGCCTGCAAGTGCAAGGGGCAGGCAGCGCCTGCGAGGGACAGGGAACATTTGTTCTGATGGTCGTCGCTCTCGCGCGCCCTGCCGGGGCGCGGCGCGTGTGGAAACGCGATCCGGTGGTTCCCTTCGTCCGCGTTGCGCGGACTGCGGTCACCGACCGGCTTGTCTATTCGCTTTCATGCCTCCGGCATGCGGAGGGTGCGGGAGTGCCCGTCTGGTGTTTGATAGCCTGCAAGTGCAAGGGGCCCGTCTGGTGTTTGAGCGCCTGCAAGTGCAAGGGGCAGGGAAGCGCCTGCTAGGGAAGCGCCTGCGAGGGACAGGGAACGATTTTTCGCCGCATGACATCGCGTGAGCTTTGAAATGTGGCAGTGATCGTAGGGGGGAGCGCGTCGCCGTAGCCGACGGAATTTGAGGGCACCCGGGGAGACCTGTTTCAGTGAGTCCGGGTCGATCAGTTTTTGACGCCCGTAAATCGGTGCAGCGGCGATTCTCTTTGGCAGGGGTGAGTAAAAGAGTGACGTGTGCCGTGTGCAGGCATGCGAGGACTCCCTGCAGAGGCTGCTTACTGAAGATCACATGAAGGGGATCAGCGAATCGGCGGGGAAAGCCGGACCGAAGACAGTGCTCGCGAAAACGCGCGCGCCAAAGAATGGCAGGGTGCACGGGACTTCGAAGGACGAGGGCAAACTTTCCCGCAAAGAATACGAGGGCGAACTGGAGAAGCTGCACGTGGAGTTGGTGAAGCTTCAGGAATGGGTCAGGAAGAAGGGGCTCAAGGTGTGCATCGTGTTTGAGGGGCGCGATGGCGCTGGAAAGGGCGGCACGATCAAGGCGATCACGGAGCGGGTGAGCCCTCGCGTGTTCCGCGTGGTGGCGCTCCCGGCGCCGACGGAACGCGAGAAATCGCAGATGTACGGGCAGCGCTACCTCGCGCATCTGCCGGCGGGCGGGGAGGTCGTGATCTTCGATCGCAGCTGGTACAATCGCGCCGGGGTGGAGCGTGTGATGGGCTTCTGTGACGAGACACGTGTGCGGCGTTTCCTGCAGGTGGCACCGCTGTTTGAGAAGCTCATGGTCGAGTCGGGCATCATCCTTCTCAAGTACTGGCTCGAGGTGAGCCCGGAGGAGCAGAGCCGCCGTCTGGAGGCGCGCATCGATGATGGGCGCAAGATCTGGAAGTTGTCCGCGATGGACTTGAAGTCGTACGACCGCTGGGACGCCTATACGGAGGCGCGGGACGAGATGTTCGCGGCGACAGACACGCCATGGGCGCCGTGGTTCGTCGCGCGTTCGGAGGTGAAGAAGCGCGTCCGCCTCAATATCATCAGCCACCTTTTAAGTAAGATTTCCTACGGGGATGTGACGGATAAAAAGGTGAAACTGCCGAAGCGCAAGGTGGGTCGATACAAGGGGGCCGATTACCCGTTCAAGTTCATCCCAGAGTTGTTCTAGGGCGGCGAGCCATGACCGCGGGACCGTCTCTTCGGTGCCTGTAGCGTGCCTGTGCGGTGCCTGTACCCAATAGCGAGGCGGACGAACGCCCATGGATATGCCTGATGCGAATGCGCCACCACCGACGCCGGCGACGCCCTCCCTTTCCAACGAGTGGCGGATGGACCTTGTCGCTGGTCTCACAGCGGCGGCCGTGGTGCTGCCCAAGGCGATTGCTTATGCCGCGGTTGCCGGGTTGCCCGTTGCGGTGGGGCTCTACACCGCACTGGTCCCGGTGATCATCTATGCGCTGCTCGGTTCTTCGCGTGTGCTCAGCGTGAGTTCGACTACCACCCTCGCAATCCTTACTGGCGCGCCCCTTGGACTCTTGGTGCCCGATGGCGATCCGGTCAAACTCATCACGGCCTCTGCCACGCTGACCGTACTGGTCGGCGTGATGTTGATGCTGGCTGCGGCGTTGCGGTTCGGTTTCGTCGCGAACTTCATCTCGGTGCCTGTGCTGACGGGGTTCAAGGCAGGCATCGGCCTTGTGATCGTGCTGGATCAGGTGCCTAAGCTGCTCGGTCTCCACATTGAGAAGCGCGGCTTTTTCCTGGATCTCATCAGCGTGGTGCAGCAGCTGCCAAAGGCATCGACGTGGTCGGTCGCCATTGCTGCGGGCACTTTCTTGATTCTCATCGCAATGAAACGGCTGTGGCCGCATGCGCCTGCCTCCCTTGTGGCCGTGGCGGGTGGGATAGCCGCTTCATGGTTCTTCGGCCTCGATCAGCTCGGCGTCTCCACCGTCGGGCTGATTCCGCAGGGACTGCCAACGCTGACCTTGCCCGACCCGTCCCTCGTCGCAGAACTGGCGCCAGCCGCGTTGGGCCTTGCGCTCATGAGCTTCACGGAAAGCATCGCCGCAGGTCGTGCGTTCGCGAATCCCGGAGATCCGGCGATCCGACCGAATCGGGAGTTGTTTTCGACGGGAGCCGCGAATGTGTGTGGGGCGTTGCTCGGTGCGATGCCGGCGGGCGGGGGGACTTCACAGACCGCCGTCGTGAGGGCCGCTGGTGGGCGTTCGCAACGGGCGTCCCTGGTGACTGCTGCCGTTGCGCTTGCCACGATGTTGCTGCTCGCGCCGCTGCTTGGGTTGATGCCGATTTCCACCCTCGCGGCGATCGTCATCGTTTACTCGATCGGATTGATCGCGTTCACGGAGTTCGAATCGATCCGGCGTGTGCGCATCATGGAGTTCCACTGGGCGTTGATCGCCTGCCTTGGAGTGCTGGTATTCGGGACACTGAAGGGCATCGTCGTGGCAATCATCGTGTCGATGATCGGGCTGGCGAGTCAGAGCGCTCAGGCGCGGGTCTACGTGATCGGTCGCAAGCGCGGGGCCGACGTGCTGCGACCCTTGTCGGCTGAGCACCCGGACGACGAGACCTTCGATGGACTGCTCATCGTGCGCCCCGAGGGACGGCTTTTTTTCCTCAATGCCCAGGAAGTCGGCGAGCAGATCAATGCGCTGGCGCGACAGTATAATCCGCGTGTGCTGGCGCTCGATATGAGCCGCGTGACGGATATCGAGTATTCGGCCCTGCAGGCCATCGTCGAGGGGGAGAAGCGGGTTATGGATCGAGGCATCATCGTGTGGCTCGTTGGGTTGAACCCTGGCGTGCGCGAAATGGTTGCCCATACGGAGTTGGCTGAGCGGCTCGGCCGGGATCGGATGCTGTTCAACGCGCGCGTCGCCATCGAGCGCTATCAGGGCATGCTGGCGGATGGTGGTGGTCCGGCAGCGGCGTCGCCCCCCGCCGGACCACAGTCTGGAGACGAGACCGTTCGCTGAATCGAGTTCCCACCGGCCATGTCCCCCCGGGTGCCCCGTGGCGCCCTTTGGATTCTTTTGGCTCTGATGTCGCCCGGGGCGATTCAGTTCTCCACAAATGCAAATAGTGGCGAGGGTGTCCTGCCTACGGCCCCGTCCCTCCCGCTAAACTGTCCAAGGCGCAGCAGTGCCCTCGCGAGGCCAAGTCGGTGGCGGGGCGGCCTGAAAACCGCTGGTTCAGCGGCCGACACAGATCGGATACGGGACGGCAGCGTGATGATGCGGGCCGGTGGAGTCGGTGGTCGGTGGCTTTGCAGATCGTGGCGGGGCGGGGGCGGTAAGGGGGCTTGCGTGCGTCAGGATGGCGGAGGCGCGTCCGTCTCTGCATTTGAGAGGGTGTCGGCTGCTTGCTTTTACGGAGTCGTTCCCGAGGGAAGGTGGGTGGCGAATTCTTCGATGGACGCGCAGCGGATGGCGGCCGTGAGAAGTGAGGCGAGGAGTTCCTGTATCTCGATGGATTCGACTGCTGGTGTGAGGCCGGGGGGAAGTTGGCCGTGGCGGATTTCGAGGGTGTGGAGGATGGCGCTCTGCATCGCGCGCTGTTTCCCCTGGGAGATGCCTTGTGAGATGCCCTGTGAGATGCCTTGCTTGAGGCCATCTTGTTTTCCTTCCGCTCGAAATTGGTCGGCGAGTGTCATGATGATGGATTCAAGCGGCTCTTCGTGAAGGCGGCGGATTCTGTCTGCGAACTCCTCCTTGCGCACATTGCCGTCGTAAAGATAGCGCATCACACGCTCCAGCGCACCTTCGGAAAGGACGCTCAGGATCGATTTCTCCCAGACCGGGTCGGAGAGTAATTCCCCCACGGGTTCCGCCTTCAAGGCGCGCAGCGCAAGGATCCCTTCCGGCGTCCCGCCAAGGTCCTCGTACCGCATGCTCACAAGCTC
>CAMAUX010000093.1 GCA_945861435.1 Chthoniobacter flavus
ACGCCCCACGCCCCACGCACCTCACCCACTCGCCCCCCCAAACCCGCGCACATGCGTCTCCCCGCCTCACACCATGCCGGAGGCATGAAAGCGATTAGCCGGTGGTGGACGCAGTCCGCAAAGCGGACGAAGGGAACCACCGGACCACCACACACCACGCGATGCGCCCCGGCAGGGTGCGCGAGAATCCCCCGCCCCCCGCACACATCTCACCCACCGCGATACCGCTTCCGATACGCCCCCGGCGTGGTCTGCATCGATTGGCTGAACTCGCGCACAAGATGGCTGTGATCGCTGAACCCCGTATCCAGCGCGATCGCCGTGATCGTCTTGTTCGTCTCAATCAACATCTGACACGCCTTCCCAATCCGGAACTGCCGCACATACGCGGCCGGACTGATCTGGAACGCCTTCTTGAAGTGCCGCTGAAAACTCCGCAACGACATCCCCGCGCATCGCGCAAGCACCTCCACCTCCAGCGTCGACGCAAACCTCTCACGAATGTGATTGAGCACCGGTGACAGCTGCAAAAACGGAGACGCACTTTTCGCCGCCTCCTCCAAATCACGGGAAACACCCGCGAGACCAACAATCCGCCCAGCCCTGTCTCTCAGGGGAATCTTCGACGTCACGTACCAATCCGCAAAACCAGGATGCCGCATCACCATCTCGATCCGCCCCCAGATCTCCCGCCCCGCCAGAACGTCCCGGTCGTCCCGCGTGTACTGGTCTGCCAGATGCGCCGGGATGAACTCGTGATCCTTCAACCCCACCACCCCCGATGGATCCCCAAATCCATGCGCAAGATGCATGGCACGGCTGGCGTGCATGTAAACCCCGCGCACATCCTTCATGAAAAAACGGATATCCGCAAATCCATCAAAAAGCCGCAACCCCTGCCCCGATCCAAAAAAACCGGAGAAATCGCACAGGATTGATTCTTTGCCGCGCATACAGCTTCCAATTGCGGGACGCAACCGCCCGGAAAGTAGACGCCAGAACTACCCCGGCAGGCAAACTCCAAAGCCACTCAGTTGGCGCACGGATACACAAACCTGTCGCCGGCTTCCAAGGCAGTCGCAGCCCGATTTGTTTAGCTTTTGAAACTCCCAAAACCACGCCTCCCGACTCCGCGGTGTGCCCCCTCACCCCACACGAAAACCGGACACCGGATTCAACCGCGCCCCCCACACGTTCGTCACCGCATGAAAACTTCCCAGGGCACCACGCTCATCGCCAACGCCCAACTCATCGACGGCACCGGCCGCCCACCCGTTCCCAACGCCGCCCTCGTCATCCACGACGGCCACATCTCCTACGCCGGCCCCGCTGCGGACGCCCCGCCCCTCCCTCCGCACACCGAGAAAATCGATGCCCGCGGCGGCTCCATCCTCCCGGGTCTCGTGGAAGCCCATTTCCACGCCACCTACTTCAACATCGCGGCTCTGGAGGACCTCGACATCAAATACCCCGTCGAATACGTCTCCCTCCTCTCCTCCGTCAACACGCGGCTCGCACTCGAATGCGGCTACACCGCCGCACGCTCAGGCGGCTGCCTCTTCAACGTCGACGTCTGGCTCAAAAAAGCCATCGAGGAGGACCTCATCGCCGGTCCACGCCTCGTCGCCAGCGGCCGCGAAATCTGTTCCGCCGGCGGCCTCATGGACTGGAACCCCGACTTCCGCAGAATCGGAATGGAAGGCCTCGTCTTCATCATCAACGGCGTCGAGGACGCTCGGAAGGCCGTCCGCGCACTCGTGAAAGACGGCGTCGAATGGGTCAAAACCTATCCCACCGGCGACGCCGCATCCCCGGATATCAACGACCATCACACCCTCTGCATGACCTTCGAGGAAATGCACGCCGTCGTCGCAACCGCCCATAATCACAAGCTCAAGGTCACCGGCCACTGCCGCGCCACGCAGGGAATCAAGAACGCGCTGCGCGCCGGCTACGACGCCATCGAACACGGCACTTTCATCGACAACGAAGGCCTCGACCTCCTCCTCCAACGCAATGTGCCCTGCGTCCCCGCCCTCTATTTCGAAAAGGCCAGCATCGTCTACGGCCCCGAATTCGGCCTTTCGCAGCGCGTCATCGACGGCCATCAGGAAACCCTCGATGCCGGAGCAGAAAGCGCCCGCCGCATCCTTCGCGCAGGCGGCCGGCTCGGCATGGGCGGCGACTACGGCTTCGGCTGGAACCCGCATGGCGACTACGCAAAGGAACTCACCTTCTTCGTCAAAGATGTGGGCCTCACCCCCCTGGAAGTCATCACCTGCGCCACCAAAACCGGCGCCGAAATCATGGGCCGCGACGCCGAGCTCGGCACTCTGGAAAAGGGCAAACTCGCCGATGTCCTCATCGTCGATGGCGACGTGATCGCAGACATCGCTCTGCTCGAGGACCGCACCAAGTTCATCGCCGTCATGCAGGGCGGCATCGTCAAAACCGGGCAAATCGCAAAACCGTTCCCCACAGTGGTGAAACGCGAAAAGTGAGCCTCACCACACAAGAATTCCACGGCTCACCCACGCTGCGGTTTGCCGAGGGCCCCGCCTCCGGAGCCCCTCTGCTGCTGCTGCACGGAGTCACGCGCTGCTGGCGCGACTGGGAGCCGATCCTTCCACCACTGCTCCGCGAATGGCGCGTCATCGCCCTCGACCAGCGTGGCCACGGCGCTTCCGCGCACGCTCAAAGCTATCTCGTCACAGACTACGTCGCAGATGCCGTGCGCTTCGTGCGCGAACAATTCCGCGAGCCCATCACCGTCATGGGACACTCACTCGGAGCCATGGTCGCCGCGGGGCTCGCCGCGCAAGCACCCGAATGCGTGCGCGCCCTCATCCTTGAAGATCCCCCCTTCCACACCATGGGCCGCCGCATCCCGGGCACCTCATGGGAAGCCCAGTTCGTCGGCATGCGCGAGATCGCGCGGCGCGGCGGCACCGAGGAGGAAATCACCAACGCGCTCGCGGATATCCGTCTGCCGGTCGGCGGAGGTTTCAAACGGCTCGGCGAATTGCGCAGCCACGCCTCCCTGCGCTGGAGCGCGGAATGCCTCGCACAACTCGATCCCGAAGTCCTCACACCCGTCCTCGAGGGGCGCTGGCTGGAGGGCTACAACCTCCCAGACATTCTCGCCTGCATCGCCCGCATCACCCGCATCACCTGCCCCGTGCTTCTCCTCCAAGCAGATCCAAGCACCGGAGGCGCACTCACCGATGCCGACACGGAGACCATGTCGGCCGCCCTGTCATCCTTCCATCACGTGCCTTTTCCCGGTGCCGGCCATCAACTCCATCGCGACCATCCAGAGGCCGTGCTCCACGCACTGCAGAAATTTGCAACGTGAGGCGTTCACCAAACATCTCCTCCAAAAAATAACGAAACCGCTTTGATGCAAACCCTCCACTTGCCCGGCGCACTCCCGGCAACACATTAACCGACACCGTCCCCGCCCCCCACACTCCCCAGCCCCCACACCCCGCCAATGCACACGCACACACGCATCCGCCGACTTCTCGCCGCGCTCCTCCTCACCGCTCTGTGCCTCCCCGGCACTCTCCGCGCCGCCGATCCCTTCGATCACAGCAACCTCGCCGCATGGTGCATCGTCCCTTTCGACGCCGCCAAACGCGGACCCGAACAGCGCGCCGCAATGCTCGAAAAACTCGGCATCCACAAATTCGTCTACGACTACCGCAAAGAACACATCCCGCAGTGGGACGACGAAATGGCCGCCCTCAAGCGCCATCACATCGAACTTCTCGGCTGGTGGTTCCCCGGCTCCCTCAACGACGAAGCCCGCCTCGCCCTCGATCTCTTCAAGCGCCACGGCCTCTCCCCGCAACTCTGGATCAGCGGCGGCGGCGGCTCCCTCCAAGCTCCGGACGCCGCGGAACAAAAGGCCCGCGTCGAACGCGAGGTCACGCGCCTCCTCCCCCTTTGTGAGGCCGCCGCCGCCATCGGCTCCAAGATCGGCCTCTACAATCACGGCGGCTGGTACGGCGAACCCGAGAACGCCCTCGCCATCCTCGACGCACTCCACAGCCGTGGCATCCGCAACGCCGGCCTCGTCTACAACCTCCACCACGGCCACGGCCATCTCGCACGCCTCGAAGCCCTCCTCCCACGCATGCTCCCGGAACTCCTCTGCTTCAACCTCAACGGCATGGATCCCGGCGGCGATGCAGTCGGCCGCAAAATCCTCCCCCTCGGCATCGGCAGCGAAGATCTCCGCCTCCTCTCACTCCTCAAAAAAAGCGGCTACAACGGCCCCGTCGGAATCCTCAACCACACCGGCGAAGACGCCGAAGGCCGTCTTCTCGACAACCTCGAGGGCCTCGACTGGTTGCGCGCCCAACTCAACGGCGCCGCACCCGCACCACGCCCCGCCCTGCGCACATGGAAACCTGCAGCCGCCGCACCCGCCGCACCCACACATGCTCCCACCGCCACCGCACCACCCGCGAGCACCAACGCACCGCAACTCGTTCCCTCCGCCGCACCCGAGTTCGGCACCGCACTCAAGGGCGGCATCGTCGCCGAAGGCAGCGACCTCTACCGCACCCTGCCCCTCACCGTGGAATGCCTCGCCCGCCTCGAATCCCAAACCAACTTCAACATCCTCGTCGCCTCCGATCCCAAAAACTCCGCCGACCACTGGGAACTCTACACCTACAGGGGCAGCGGCTTTCTCAGCCTCTACCTCCCGGGACGCGGCGGCGAATTCCGTTCCTCCACCAACATCTGCGACGGCAAATGGCACGATCTCGCCGCTGAGATCGACGAGAAATCCGTGCGCCTCCATGTCGATGGCAACCTCGTCCTCGAACGCGATCTCCAACCCCGTCGCGGCGATCCCCGCCCGGGCGGCCTCGCCATCGGCCGCCTCGTCGAAGGCGGCATCGGATGCGACGGCCTCCTCGACGATGTCCGCATCTCGCGCGGTCGCGTGAAACTCCAGAAGGAACTCAAGCCCCGCATCCGCGAGGACGTCACACTCACCCTCTGGAACTTCTCCGAACTCCCCGCCCCTCAACCCGCTTCTCAACCAGCCTCGAAACCCGCGCCCAATCAGCCTCCCCAGCCCGCCCCCTTCACCGGCAACCGCGCCCCGTTGCGTCCGCAGGACTGGCCGCACGCGCAGCACCCCGTCAACCGCGACCGCATCTACGACTTCTACGCCAAGCAAGCCGCAGTGTTCCGCGCACAGAATCCCGCGCCCACCCTTCTTCCCCAGTTCCCCGGCATGGACGGCGGCACGCAGGGACACTGGGGCAACCAGAACGACACCGTGTGGAAGGACGGCCGCTGGAATCAAACTGATCTTGGTGGCGTCATGGGCGGCGTGTTCAGAAACGGAAAGCTCACCGTGCCAAAGGCCGTGTGCGTGCAACTCGGCGACCCCTCCGTTGCGAGCGTCTGCTTCGATCCCCAGAGCGCCTCGTTCCCCGTCGCATGGCAGGGGGGCTTCGTGGAGTTCAGCGAAGCGCGCCACGGCTTCGGAAACGGCATCAAACCCCGCGGCACCCAGCTCCCAACGCCCGTCCCTGCTCAATCCCCAGCCACCACCTCCAACAGCTCCACCGCCTCCATCCCGCCAGACGCCCTCTACCGCGGCTTCCTCCGGCGCAACGGCACCGTCACCTTCCTCCACCAACTCGGCGACCGCTGGTGGCAGCAAAGCCCGCGTCTCGACGACAAGGGCTCCCCCGTCATCGAACGTTCCGAGACCGCTCCCGACCTGAAAGCACTCGCACAGGACCTCCGCACGCAATGGCCCCAATGGCTCGAAACCAAGGGCACCCTCGGCAATGGCAGCCCTTACGCACTCGACACCCTCACCCTCCCGCACAACAACCCGTGGAAGACCCTCTTCTTCGTCAGCGGCTGCGATTTCCTCCCCAATGGCGACGCCGCTATCTGCACCATGACCGGTGAGGTCTGGCTCTGCCGCGGCATCGATGCCGGACTCGCCACACTGCGCTGGAAACGCTTTGCCACAGGCCTTCACCAGCCCCTCGGCCTCAAGGTGGTCGACGGAATAATCCACGTCCTCGGCCGCGACCAGCTCACCCGCCTGCACGATATTAATGGTGACGACGAGGCTGATTTCTACGAGTGCCTCACCAACGCACAGACCACCTCCGCCGGCGGCCATGACTACATCACCGGCTGCGAACGCGACGACAAAGGCCGCTGGTACTTCGCCTCCGGCAACCAAGGCCTCTGCCGCGTCGCCCCCGGCCAACCCGTCGAAGTCCTCGCCACCGGCCTTCGCAACCCAAACGGCCTCGGCCTCGCACCGGATGGCACCCTCACCAGCAGCGTCCAGGAAGGCAACTGGACCCCCGCCTCCGCCATCTGCCAGGTCCCGCCGGACGACCGCACACGCTTCTTCGGCTATGGCGGCCCCAAGCCCGGCCAGCCCGTCGATCCGCCTCTGCTCTACCTTCCACGCGGTGTCGACAATTCCTCCGGCGGCCAGTGCTTCGTGCATTCCCAAAAATGGGGCCCGCTCGACGGACAGCTCCTCCACTTCTCACCCGGCTCCGCCAACCATTTCCTCATCCTCCGCGAACAGATCGACGGCGTGTGGCAGGGAGCCGCCGTGCCGCTTCCAGGCGACTTCCGCTCCGGTGTCCAACAGGCGCGCATCAGCCCGCATGATGGACAGCTCTACGCCACCGGCCTCTCCGGATGGGGCGTGTACGCGCCCGACGACGGCTGCTTCCAACGCGTACGTTACACCGGCGCCCCCGCCCATCTCCCCGTCCACCTCGAGACCCGCGAGAACGGCATCCTCCTGCGCTTCAGCGATCCACTGGAGAAAACCGTCGCCAGCGACGCCGCGCGCCACTTCGCCCAGTGCTGGGATTACCATTACTCCGGCGCCTACGGCTCCTCGGAATTCTCCCTCCGAAATCCGCAGACGCCCGGACACGATCCGCTCCCCATCCGCAGCGCCCACCTCACCGACGACCGCACCCTCTTCCTTGAAATCCCGCTGCTGACCATCGCCAACCAGATCCATCTCCGGATCGCGCTCACCAAAGACCTCGAACGCGATGTTTTCCTCACCGCGCACCGGCTCGGAAAACCCTTCACCCAATTCCCCGGCTACCGCGCGGAACCCAAGCAAACGCTGCGTCCCAGCGTGCCCACTGTCATCACCACCACCGCATCCAAAGCGAACCCGTGGGCCGCTGGTGCACCCGGACGCACCATCTCGATCGACGCCGCACTCGGCATGCAATTCGCCCAGACGAAACTCTCCGCCAAGCGTGGCGAACGTCTCAGCATCACCTTCCGCAATCCGGACCAACTCCCGCACAACTTCGTGCTGTTGAAGCCGGGCCGTCTCCAAGCCGTGGGCGAGGCCGCCAACAAGCTCGTCACCGACCCACAGGGCTTTGCGCGCCACTACGTCCCCGAATCCCCCGAAGTGCTGGCCTACACCGACATGGTGAACCCGGGCGGCGCATTCACCATCCACCTCAACGCCCCGCAGGAACCAGGCGCCTACCCCTATCTGTGCAGCTTCCCCGGCCACTGGGCCGTGATGAACGGCGTCCTCACGGTCGAATAACACCGCGCCTCCCCCGCCCGCCGCCGTCCATCAATTCCACGGCGTCCACCCGCCCCCCGCTCCTTCACCACCCTTGAAAAAACTGCCCGCGCCTTCATCGCGATCAAGCCACGCGGCTCGCCCCCCCGCATCCCCGCCCTCCACACATTCCACACAGAACGCCCAGTAGGAACGCTCCCCGTCCGCCGCAAATTCCTTGCGCACCGACACAATGCGCCCACCGCGCAGCAACCGATTGAGCACCTCTGTCCCGCCCCCCTGCCCATTCGCTGGGATCTGTACGAACTCAAAGGGCATCGCATCCCACTCTCCTACCGCGAAAAAACGGCCCCCCCAGAAAGCGGGGGCCACAGGCCCCCGCACCCCATCGCTCCAAGCACCTCAGCGCGCAACCCGCGAGCCCCCCACAGCTCCGCGGCATGTCCTCCGCTCCCTCCGCTCGTCCCTCGCTGCGGCCGCTCCGTCCACCCCGCTCCGCTCTCCTGTGCTGTGCTCAGGCTGATCAGGGAACTGAACTCAGAGCCAGCCGGAACCCGAGGCTGACGTCGTAGCTGCCGCTGCCGGTCGGGTTGCTGAAGCTGATGTTCCGGCTCCCCACCGCGCAGCGCCCCGCGCCGTCGTCCCAGCTCCCGCCACGGATCACCCGGTACCCGCCCGAATCTCCTCCGCGCGGATTACTCTGCGCGACGTAGTCCCCATACCAATCCCAACACCACTGAAACGCATTACCTGCCATGTCGTACAACCCGTAACCGTTCCCCGGAAAACTCCCCACAGGACTTGTGTACGGAAAATTCCCGTCATCATGATTTGAATACAAGGGATGACAACCCCTCGTCGGACTCACATCGTAACTGTAGCCGCTATCACTGTAATAATTAGCCTGACTGTGCGAAATCGTGTCCCCCCACGGAAACCTCTTTCCCACAAGCTTCCCCCGCGCTGCCTTCTCCCACTCCGCCTCCGTCGGCAACCGGTACCCATTCGCACTCCAATCGCACGTCACCTCTGCCGATTCTCCTTCGCGATACACCACCCCCGACACCTTATAACACGCCTTCTTCCCAGCCTTCTCACTCGCCGCATTGCACCACTTCACCACGTCGTACCAAGTCACATACACCACAGGATGGTTGGACGCCTTTCCGGTTCCCTCAGGCAGATCACTGTATCCGCGCGTCGCACCCCACGCCCTCACCGCATCCCACTGCGCCTTCGTCGTCAGATTCTTCGCAATCGAAAATGCACTCACATTAATCGTCTGCACGGGGTTGTCATTGTTGAGGCCGCCACCATCCCCCACCACATCCCCCCGCGTGTAACTCCCCGCCGGGATCAACACCATCGCGGGCATCTCGCTCCCACCGGTACCGCCACCACCACTGGTGCTCGGCCCAGCAACCTTCTTCTCCACCACCGTCTGGTTCCCCTCAGAATCCGTCGCCACCACCTTCACTACATTACTCGCCAATCCCAACCCTTGAGCTCCCAGAGTCCCCGCCAGATACCCCACCCCCTTCGCGCTTAATTCCATCCCTTCCGCCACCGACGCACCCGTCTTGTCCACATAACCCAGCGTCACAGATCCCGCTGCGTCCCCGGCCTCAAGCGACCCCGCTGCGGGATTCCCCAGCACTTCCACTGTCGGCAACCCACCGCCACCCGCACCGGACGTCGGCGCTCCCCGCTCGGTGAGCGTCACCTTCACAGCAGCCGCCCCACTCGCATCCGCCTTCGCGGGCAGCGTCACCGTCAGCACAGGCCCGGTCGTGTCCGCCGCTCCCGCAAGCACCACGCTGCTCACCGCAAAATCCTCGTACGCATCCCCGGCATTCGCCCTCAAAAAGCTCACCTTCGTCCCCACCTTCACTCCAGCCCACGCATTGCGCTCTCCCGTCACATCCCCAAACGTCACCGACACAGGCACCGCCTCATTCGCAAATGACACCGTGCCGCTGCTCACCCCCGCGGACTCAAAAAAACGCGGTGCAATCCCGGCAAGCACCTCCCCCTCCAGCGCCCCGCCCTCCGGGATCACTCCCGTGAGCGTCACCGTCACGCTCTTCGTCCGGGCGCTCCACACAAAACTCAGACTCCCCAGCGTCTTGCGCGTCACCATCTCGTTCCCGTTGCGGTCCAGCTTCGGATTGCCCTGCGCATCCAGCACCGGTGTCTCCCGCACAAAATTAAACACCGCCTTCCCATTCGCCCCCACCGTCTTTGAACTGGCCTCACCCACCGTGGAGCTAAAGCTGAAATCCCCCACGCTCAGCCCCAGCACCGTCTCGCTGCTGATCCCGGCAAAATCAAACGGCGCGTCAAAATACGCATCCGCAAGCGACGCCACCACCTTCGCCGACACCTTCTCCGCCCCGCTCACCACCTGATACCGATACACCGCCGCCGTCCCGGAAGCCCGGTCCGCAGGCGTTTCCACCGCCTTCACCAACTTGTCCGCCCTCGACCACGCCACACTGATCGACGGCTTCAACTTCCCCTGATTCGCCAGAATCCCGCTGGGCGCAGCCCATGCAGGAGCGCAGTTTGCGAGCACGAGAAAGCAGAGATAAGAAAACAACTTTTTCATAATGCCTGTGGGGTGGTCGCTCCGCACGGCACGGACCGAACGGAAAGCGCATCAACCGTCCAACAGGCACCCCGCTCGCGTCAACGCTATTATCCCCCCCAAAAAAGACCGCCGCCCCGGACCGGCCGCGCATTCCATTCCGGGCCACGGAAAGTCGCCGTTTCGCATGGCCGGCAGATCTTCGTTCCACCCTCCCTCAGGTCCTCATCGATCTGGAAAGACTCGCATCAAGGCAGAATCATGGCTCCGGGAACGGCCCCATCGAGCGTTGCGAGCTCCAACCCGTGGCGCTGCGCCAGCAGGAGAAGATGGGCATCGGTGGTGCGCGCGGCGGAACCACACCACTCAGGCCACTCTACCCCTCCAAGATCGTCCGGGAGAAATCGATGAACCGGACCGAGCGATTTCCGCATGCTCTGAAGCACCTCCGCAGCCTGCTGCACCGAAACTCGTCCGAAAGAACGCTGCAGGGAGACCCGGATAAAACCGATCTCCGGAATGGGCGATGTGAACAACCGCGCGCCGCGTCTCGTTTTGCGCTCCACGATCCAACGCACGACCCGGTGATGATCCGCATGATCACGCCAGCCCCATGCCACCAAAATATTGACGTCCAGAAGGTGTCCCATCGCGCTCAGGGAAAATCGGCCAGCATTTTCCGCGTGGAATCCACCGTGAGCGGGGGAAGATCCTCCGCTCCGTCGAAGATGGTCGCCCCGGTAAGCCCGCATGGTGAGAGCCCGACAAGCGCAGGGATCTGGGAGGAACCGACCGCCTGCCTTCGGAGAAACTCCGACACGGTGAGACGTTCCATCCTCGCCCGTGCCCGGATTTTCCGCGCATCCTCGTCGCTGACTTTGAAGGAAATCGTCGCCATGGTATTACCGTATTACAGAAGGCGCCCACTGTCAAAATCCGGCGGGGTCCCGCTTTGAGAATCCCAAAAACCAGCCTCACCATTTCCGGCAGAGGCCGCAAGGGACAGGCAATCCTTCGCCTTCACAAAGAACTCGAACAACTCCACACGGCCGCTATCCGCTGTAATTCACTCGAGGAATTCACAACCCAGCTCCATCCATTCGCAAAGCGCTGAGCGCCCCTGTTCGCACACCCGATGAATCACGGCAGCCCGCCGCCCGGGGACAGTCATCCCCCTTTTTCCGCACCTTGGTGCCATGGTGCCTTGGTGTGAGCACCTGCATCTCACACAAAGGCACCACGGCACCAAGCCGGGCCGCTGCAGACAGCAAGGGCAAGGATGGGCGCGGATAGGGACAGGCAATCCTTCGCCTCCCTCCGATCAACCCGCCGGGCCCCAACCGCACCCCCAACAACCACCCGCCACACGGTGTGTTGGTGCAACGCGCGATGCGCACACAACGCCGCGCCCATCCATGCCCGACAAACCGCTCCACCAGCCTCACGACAAGCTGCTCAGATCCACGTTCTCCATTCCTGAGAACGCGCGCGGTCTCTTCCGCCATCATCTCCCTCCCGATCTCGCGGCCGCCATTGCGTGGGACTCGCTCAAGGTGGAATCCCCCTCCTTCATC
>CAMAUX010000094.1 GCA_945861435.1 Chthoniobacter flavus
GCTGCTGCTGCTGCTGCTGCCGCGGCGGTCGTCGTGTTCACAGGGTTGGGGTGGTGGCTGGCGCCAGCGTCAACGCCTGCCCTCGGCACGATCACTCAGATCCTCCATGCGGAGGTGTCTGGTGCAGACACAGCTCTGGTGGTGGGCCAGCGTCTGGATGCGGGCCGCTTCAGTCTGGCGCGGGGTGCGGTGGCGATCACCCTCTCCAATGGCGTGACGCTGCTGCACGAGGGGCCGGGTGAAATCGAACTGCTTTCGCCCATGCGTGCGCTGCTGCACAGCGGGCAGGTGGTGGTGCGCGTGCCCAAGAATGCGGTGGGATTCCAGATGGATGCGGCTTCGGCGCGTGTGGTGGATCTGGGCACCGAGTTCGCGATGAAAGCCGGGCCCGGTCTGGAGACCGATGTGCAGGTATTCGAGGGAGCGGTCGTTGCGAGTCCATCGCAGGGGGGCTTTGCCCAGCGTCTCGCAGCCGGCACCGCCGCACGCTACACGCCCCAGGTTTCATCCCCGAAGCCCCTCGCGTATGCACCCGCGCGGTTTCTGCGCAAGCTGCCGCTCCAGCCTGGCATTCCGGTTCCAGGAAACGATCCCCGGCCTCAGTTCCGTGTGGCAGATCACTCCGAAGCGGTGATCCCTGCTGCCGATTCCCGGATCCGGGTGGATGGCGATCTGTCGGATTGGGGGGAGGAGGGACGCTTTTTCTCAGAGCGGGATTCTGCGCGGAGCGTGGACGGGCGGATGCGGCACGATGCCGAGGCGTTCTATGTGGCGGCGCACGTCAGGGATCCTGCGCCCATGCGCAGTGGCATCGATCCATGCATGGATGGCGAATCGGGGTGGAGGGGCGGTGGGGTGCAGGTGCGCCTCTCTCTGGACCGCGCCGCCGGCTGGCCTGTGGATGCGAACGGACCGATCTACTATAGACTCCGCAAGCTGAGCGCGGATGCAGGCGATATCGCGCGCGCTGCCAATGAGCGTCTGGTGACCATGACCTTCTGGCATCACGCACCCTCGGATGCAGGCTGCCTGCATCTGGCCTTCGGCGTGGATTTTCACGGTGGCATCGTGAATCCCCAAGGCGGCACGGTGGTCTTCAAGCGCGATGGAGATGACACCGGCTACACGCTTGAAGCCCGTGTCCCATGGGAGGCGATGCGCGCGCAGGACGATCCCCCGCAGGCGGGCGACGCGCTCGCAGTATGCTGGAATACCCACTGGGCCGATCCCTCCGGCCGTGCATGGCTGACGAACCTCATCGAGATGCGCAACCCCGCGGAACCGCCACGCATCTATGACTTCGAGCGGGCCGCCACATGGGGCCGGGCCATCTACCGGTAATCCCAGCAGGACTTCCCAACACCCTTTCCTCCTCGCGTGATGCGGCTGCTCTTCCTATCCCTTTTTTTAACGGCGTCACTCTGCGCCGCAGAACGGAAGCCGTGGGCGAATCAGCGCCTGAATGGTTCGCCGGAGCCGCCTGCGCCTTACTTGGCGGTCCGCGCGTTTCCCAATCTGGCCGTCCAGCGTCCTGTGGCCGTCGAGCTCGAGCCGGGGACAGGTCAGATGCTTCTGCTCCAGAACTATGCATGGGCTGAGAAGCGCAGTGTTTTGAGGAGATTCTCCCCCCTCGCAGATGTCGACCAGGCGGACACCCTGCTCGAACTGCCTGAACCAGCCTACAGCATCGGTTTTCACCCCAAATACATCGAGAATGGCTGGCTCTACATCGGTTCCAACGGGCCGGGTGCGGATGGTGCGTTGTTCTCGCGCATCGTGCGCTACACGGTCGAGCGTCAGCCGCCCCATCGCATCGTCGAGGGCTCGGCGCTGACCGTGATCGAGTGGCCATCCGCCGGACACAACGGGGCGGCGATGGCGTTCGGAAACGACGGAATGCTCTACGTCACCAGCGGCGACGGCACGGGTCTTTCCGATCTTGATCATGTCGGGCAGGACCTCAGTTCGCTGCGCGCGAAGGTGCTCCGGATTGATGTCGATGGAGCGCCCGCAGGCCAGACCTACCGTGTCCCGGCGGACAATCCGTTTGTGGGCAGCAACGGCAGCCGTCCCGAGACCTGGGCCTATGGACTACGCAACCCATGGCGCATCACAGCCGACCGCGAGAGTGGGCAGATCTGGGTGGGACAGAACGGACAGGATCTGCGGGAGTATGCGCATCTGCTCGAGCGCGGCGCCAACTACGGATGGAGCGCGTATGAGGGATCGCGGCCGTTCATTGATGGGCGGTTGAAGGGCCCCGCGTCCTTCACTCCACCGACCATTGAGCACGACCACTCGGTCTTCCGTTCGCTCACCGGCGGCTTCGTGTATCGCGGCGCACGCTTTCCCGAACTCCGCGGCGCCTACATTTACGGCGACTATGGCACGGGCCGGATCTGGGCTGCCAAACACGATGGCACGAGCCTGCTCTGGAATCGCGAACTGGCGGACACGTCCTCCGCCATCACCGGCTTCGGCACCACGCCTGAGGGCGACGTCCTCATCGCCGACCACAGCGGCGACGCGCTTTACCGTCTGGAACCCACTCCTGTGGCTGATCCCCGTGCGGTGCCGTTCCCGGTGCTACTGAGCGAGACGGGCCTCTTTGCCTCGACCCGCGAGCTTCTGCCCGCTGCGGGTGTGCGCCCCTACGAGATCAATGCACCTACATGGCACGATGGCGCGGAAGCAGCGCGGCTGCTGGCGTTGCCGGCAGGTCAGTTGGCGGAACCCAACGGGGCATGGCTCACATTCACCCTGCCGGACGGCACCGCGCTCGCGCAGACGCTCACCCTGCCCGAGGGCGATGGACGGCCGGTGCGCCGCCTTGAAACCCGTGTCTTGCTCAAGCAGGCGAACGACTGGTCGGCCTACACCTACCTCTGGAGCGAAGCGCAGGACGACGCGAGGCTCGCCCCGAAGGACGGCACGCGACTCCAGATCGCCGGCCGCGAATGGCTGGTGCCAAGCCGCGCGGACTGCCTCGTGTGTCATTCGCGTGCCGCCAACTTCGCACTCAGTCTCACCCCGGCGCAGCTCCATCGCGAGGTCGTGATCGATGGAACCTCGCTCAATCAACTCGCGGCCTTGATCGACCAAGGCTTCCTCAAGGCGGAAACTCCAAAGTCCGCGGCCCCCCGGCTGGTGAGTCCCTATGCGAAAGACGCGCCTTTGGAGCAGCGTGCGCGCGCCTACTTCGCCACGAACTGCGCGCACTGCCATATTCCCAATGGCGGCGGGAACACCTTGATGGACCTCTCCCCGTGGGTTTCGGCCGAGCATCAACACCTCGTGGATGAGGTTCCCCAGCACGGCGGGTACGGGATTCCGGGGGCGCTGCTCATTGCGTCCGGGGACGCCAGCCGCTCCGTTCTCCCGGTGCGCGTGGCCTCGCGTGGGGTGCCGGGTCAGATGCCGCCGCTCGGCACCCTTGTGCCTGACTCCGAGGGCATCCAGCTCCTCTTTGAATGGGTGCAGAGCCTCAAATCTTCCAAGCCATGAAACGTTCCTTCTTCCTCTGCGTCCTCAGCGTATTCGGGGTGTCCGCCTTTGCGGATGAGGCGCCCGCGGCTGTGGAATGCCGCAGGGCCGTTGCACCGATGAAGATCGACGGCAGGTTGGATGAGCCAGCGTGGTCGCATGCGCAGATTGTCACGTTTCAGCGAGCGTGGATGCCCGCGGACCAGCGCCAGCCACCCACGCAGACCAAAGCGCGGCTGCTCTGGGACGACGATTACCTCTACTTCGCCGCGGAGATGGAGGACACGGACGTGTTCGCCGATGTCACCGCGCAGGATGGTCCGCTGTGGACGAACGACGTGTTCGAACTCTTCTTCAAACCCTCCAAGGAAAAGCAGGGCTACTACGAGTTCGAGATTAACGCGGCCAACACCAAGTTCGACATGTTCATGCCCTCGCGCGGTTCGGGCGGCGCGAGTCGCCATGCGAAGGAGCGCGAGTTTCACATCGAGTCGGAGGTGGTGGTGCATGGCACACTGAATGACTGGAGCGACAGGGACACGGGCTGGAGCATCGAAGGCCGCATCCCGTGGTCCGACTTTGCGCTTACCGGGGGGCGCCCGGCCGTGGGCGATACATGGTTGCATGCGCTCTGCCGCTACGATTTCTCAGCCGGCCTCGAGGAGCAGGCCCTCTCCTCCAGCGCGCCGCTGAAGGCCGTGAACTTCCACCGGTACGAGGACTACGTGCCACTGCGGTTCGTCGACGTCTCGCCGCCATGACCTTCACCTTCACGCCTCTCTCTTCTGCAGGGGAATCCCATCGCCCCAAAACCTGTCTTCCAAAACCCGCCACGCGTCTCATGCAAGCTCACCCCATCCTGACGAAGATCCTCGCGGCCTTTGGTCTTGTCCTCAGCAGTGCCTCCCTTGCCGCCGCGGACTTCACACCCGCCGCCCGCAAGTTCCTCGAGCAGAGCTGTGCGGAGTGTCACGACGCAGACGAGCACAAGGGCGGCCTGCGTGTGGATCAACTCTCCCTCGCGAAGCCCGACCGCGACCAATTGAACCGCCTCATTCTTCTCTTCGACCGCGTGCTAGCAGGAGAGATGCCTCCGAAAAAGTCCCAACAGCCATCGCCCGCAGCACGCACCGCATTTCTGCGCGAACTGGGTGCGAGCCTGCTCGAGACCGAGAGGAGCCTCGCCGGCGAAGCGGGAGGCCGCACCACGGTGCGCCGCATGAACCGGGTTGAGTATGAAAGCACCCTGCGCGACTTGCTCGGACTGCCGTTGCTGCGCGTGGCGGAGATGCTGCCCGAGGACGGCCAGCAGTTCGGCTTCGACAAGGTCGCGGGGGCGCTCGACATCTCGCACATTCAGATGAGCAAGTATCTGCAAGCCGCGGACACGGCGCTGCGGCAGGCGATTGTGCCTGCGTCCAAGGCTCCGGAGACCAAGGCATGGCGCGAGCCCGCGGCCAAGCAGGGGACTGCGCAGGGCGCCATCGCAATCCACTGTGCGGTGCCGATGAAGGGACGCGAACTCGCGCCCGGTCTGACAACGCACGTCGTCGGCAATCCCGAGAAGGACTATGGCAACACCTA
This sequence comes from Chthoniobacter flavus, assembly GCA_945861435.1. Taxonomy (GTDB): domain Bacteria; phylum Verrucomicrobiota; class Verrucomicrobiia; order Chthoniobacterales; family Chthoniobacteraceae; genus CAIURC01. The sequence continues at coordinate 5,068 of CAMAUX010000094.1, forward strand.
CCGCGGGGCCGCATTCAAGGGCGAGGCCGACTCGGTGGCATTGCTCACCGGAGTCATCGGCGCGCATCAACCACAGGGATTGCAGATCGATCGGTTCAACCCGCCGGTCCCGGGCTGGTACCGCGTGAAGTTTTCGACATGGAGTCTGCGCTGGATGCGCACCAAGGCTGCGCCAGCGGTCCGCGGACTCGTGCGCAATTACACCATCTTCGGCCCGCCCTACTTCAAGAACGACGCAGGGAAGTGGGAGTTCACACGGTTGCCAGAGGAGAAGCCGGATGCCGGCTGGATGGAGAACGTGGAGTTCTACGGCGAGGCGCCCGTCACCCAGATCGTCCGGGCCTCGCTCAAGGGGGAGCCCATCGGCTACTTCGACGCGCCTTCGCTCCAACCCAAGGAACACGCGTTCAAGATCTGGCTGAACCCGGGTGAGAAGATCTCGTTTCACTCCATGACGCTGCCTGCCACGGGTGCGCGCAACAGCGGGGTGAACGACGGCGTCATCGGCTACGAAGGGCCGGGCGTCGCCTTTGACTGGTTCTCCGTGGAGGGGCCGCTGATCGAGCAATGGCCGCCCGCAAGCCAGCGCCGTCTCTTTGGTGATTCAACCCCCGCCGCCATCGGTGGTCCTTCGCCAGACGCGACTGCGGATCGCAATCTCCTGCTGAGCTTTGCCATCAACGCCTTCCGTCGTCCGGTGAGCACCGCGGAAGTCGTCCCTTATCAGGCGATCGTCGAAGCTGAGAGGAAGCAGGGCGCCAAGTACGAGGACGCCATGATCGCGGGTTACAAAGCCATCCTCTGCTCGCCGGACTTCCTGATGATCGGCCTGGAATCGGGTGTGCCAAGGCAGGGGAGGCTGGGCGGTCATGCACTCGCCTCGCGGCTCTCGTTCTTTCTCTGGAACTCGATGCCCGACGCCACCCTGCTCGATCTCGCGGCCCGCAATGCCCTCTCCAATCCCGGAACACTCAACGCGCAGGTCGCGCGCATGCTCGCAGACCCACGCTCCGAGCGCTTTATCACGCACTTTCTGGATGAATGGCTGGAGTTGAAGAAGATCGATTTCACCACGCCAGATCCCAATCTTTACCCCGAATTTGATCCGTGGCTGCACGACTCGATGCTTGCCGAATCCCGTGCCAGCTTCCGGCGCATGCTCACGCAGAACCGCGGCGTGCGGGAGGTCATCGCTTCCGACACGCTCCTCGTGAACCAGCGTCTGGCGGAACTCTATGGCATCCGTGGCATCGCAGGCGCTGACTTCCGCGAGGTGCGCCTCCCTGCTGGTTCTCCAAGGGGCGGTTTCCTCACGCAGGCCTCCGTACTGAAGGTCACAGCCAACGGCACCGCCACCTCGCCAGTGCTCCGGGGCGTGTGGGTGATGGAACGCATCCTCGGCATCCCGAGGCAGCCTCCTCCGCCGAACATCCCCGCAGTCGAGCCCGACGCCACCGGGGCGGTCACCATCCGGCAGATGATCGAGAAGCACCGTGCCGATTCCGCCTGCGCATCGTGCCACGCGAAGATGGATCCACCGGGCCTCGCATTGGAGAGCTTCGATGCGATCGGCGGATGGCGGGACCGCTATCGTCTCGCAGGACAACCGAAGAAGGTGCGGGTGGGCACCGGCAAGGATTCCCAACTGGTCGACGAGCCTTTCATCGAGGTCGTGAGTGATGCCGCTCTACGGAGGAACCGCGTGAAGCTGCGGATCGGGTCCGAGGTCGACTCGAGCGGGCAACTCGCCGATGGCCGCGCGTTCAACGACATCCACGGACTGCGCACCCTGCTGCTGCACAACGAGGATGCACTTGCGCGCAACGTCGCCCGGCAGCTCCTCATTTACGCGACCGGCGCAGGCGTTCGCTTCGCCGATCGGGCCGCCGTGGAAGCCATCGTCGCGAAGACCAAGCCGACCAAACACGGCTTGCGCTCCCTCGTGCAGGAAGTGGTCGCCAGCGAACTGTTCCAGACGAAGTGAAGCAGCAACCCTTAATGGCCCGGATGGACAATCTCAGGATCACCCGCCCTATGCCACGCTCGGAAGTTCGAGAGGTTCAGCGTGTACATGCGCCGGGCTTTGGCTTTACGGGCGGCGACCAAGTGCAGGTAGTCGTAAATACCCCCACCGCGCACTCCACGGCCTTGGGCTTCACGCATGGCGCGAAGCATTTCGGAGATGGGCAATGGGACGACGTTCAGCTTCGGGATGAAGTCGTTCTCCAAAACATCGGCGACGAAGCTTGCCTGCAATTGAAAGGACTTCTTGCCGCCGGTGAGGGTGCTGAAGGTTTCGGCAATCCCGTGCTGGTAGATGTTCAGCGGGGTGGATTTTGCCGCCTTCAAAATCAGGTCCAGACAGCGCTGATGATGCTCCTCAGAACCAATCATGGCCGCGATGAGCACGGAACTGTCAATCAAGTTGCGCATGCCTTTTTGAAGGGGGCCAAAAGTTGTGCTTCGCGTTCGTCCCGCATTTCTTGGATGGCCTTCACGGCATCAAAACCTTCCCAGCCTACGATCACTCGGAGGCCCCCCTTTCGCACCACCTTCACCGCTGGTGCCTCCTCTTCGAGCTGGATTTTGTCACCGATGATCTCGGCCGTGAGTTTGGCCCCTTTGCGGAGGTTCAGCTTCTCGCGTATCCGCTTCGGCAGAAGGATGCGTCCGGCTTTATCGATGGTCATCGTGGCGGTCATGCTTTCTACCCTACCACGTTCATTCCCACTTTCATTGCCATTTTCAAACCCAGTTCGGCTCCCATTCCTATTCCCATGACACACATCGCCTCATCCGCCATGAACAGGCGCACCTTTCTGCGTGCCTCAGGTGCCGCACTCGCCCTGCCCTTCCTTGATGCCATGCGCCCCGTCTTCGGGAAGGCCCCCGAGGAACCGCGCCGGATGATTTCCATCTGCACCAACCTCGGCGTGCTTGAGCGGCACTTCTTTCCGGCGGAGACGGGACCTGGCTACGCGCTCACCCCCTATCTGGAGGCGCTCAAGGACTTCCGCGAACAGTTCACCGTGCTCTCCGGAACCTCGCATGGGGATGTCACGGGAGGCCACTCCGCCGAGGCCACATTCCTCACTGCCGCGCCGCATCCCGGGACGGCGTCCTTCCGCAACAGCATCTCGCTCGATCAATTTGCCGCCGAGCGGATCGGGCACCTCACGCGCGTTGGGGCGCTGCCGCTCGTGGTGTCGAAGTCCGGCAACCAGTCGCTGTCGTTCACGTCGACCGGCGTCATGCTGCCGGCGGAACGCAGTGCGGCACAGGTGTTCAAGGCCCTCTTCGTCGCGGGCGACGCCGCCTCGGTGCAGAAACAGGTGGACCAACTCCGCACCGGACGCAGCATCCTCGATGCGGTCGCCGATCGGGCCGCAGCCCTGCAGAAACAGGTCGGCAGCGCTGACCGCGAGAGGCTGGACCAGTACTTCACCTCTGTGCGCGAGGTGGAGCGGCGGCTGCTGATTGCCGAGGAGTGGGAACGCAAACCCAAGCCCAAGGTCGACGCCCCCGCGCCCAAGGAGGGCGAATACCTGCTGGAGAAGCTCGGGGCGATGTACGATCTGGCCCACCTCGCCTTCGCCACCGACAGCACGCGGCTCGTCACCCTGCTGATCAAGCTGGACGGCTTCAGCGAACACATCCCGGGAGTGAACACGGACGCGCACAACCTCTCCCATCACGTCGGTCGTGAGGACAAACTCAAGGAGCTCAGGAATCTGGAGCTGGCCGAGTTCCAGCAGCTCAACGCGCTGCTGACCAAGCTGCAATCGAGCAGGGAAGGGGATGCGTCGCTCCTGGATCGCACGCAGGTGCTCTACGGGAGCAACCTCGGGAACGGGAATAATCATGACACCAAGAACCTTCCCATCCTTCTTGCCGGTGGCGGGTTCAAGCACGGCCAGCATCTCGCCTTCGACAAGACGAACAACTACCCGCTGCCCAATCTCTTCGTGTCCATGCTCCAGCGCATGGGCATCGAGGCGGACAGGTTTGCATCCTCCAAAGGCACGCTGAAGGGCCTCGAGATGGCGGGCTAGCACACAGCGGATGCAATCGCACCAAACCGCATTTCTCATGAAGACGAAACTTCTGCCCATCGCCGCGGCTTTCGGCGTCATCGTCTGCAGCGGCGCGGTGAGCGCGGTCGACATTCCTGCCGCTGAAACCGTTCACAAGGCAGCGCTGGCGGCCGAGGCCAAGGCGCTCAAAGCCATCCAGGATTACGCCCGGACCGCCACCGACGTGGCCGAGGTGCCGGCGCTCCAGGTGCGGGCGCTGGAAATTGAGGGCAGACTCAAGGAGCTGAACAAGAAGCTTTCGGAAGCGCTGAACGCCGATCCCGCATGGGGCGCGAACACTGCGGAGACGCGAAAGGCGCAGACGGAACTCGCGGCCTTGAAGAAGGACGGGAAGGCAGACACGCCGGAAGCCAAGGCGCTCGTGACCACGCTGGCTGGACTGGCCAAGGAAAAGGCCCGGATGCAAAAGGTGCACACGGATCCGCAGATCGGCGTGTGGGATGGGGAGAAAAGAGAGCTGCTCCAACGGATCTTCAATCTAGCGGTGACGAAGTCCGCCGGAGGCAAGCCGTTGGTGGACGCTTATCGCGCAGCCACGGAAGAACGTGAAAAAGCGCACAGGGCGCTGGCCGATGCGCAGGGGAAGATCCTGCCCACCGATTACATCGCATCGGTGGAGCCGAAGCCCTTTTTCAAGCCGGGTCACACACTGCCACCGCTGACACGCTTCGGCTGGGTGTGCCCGTTCGCGGCGCGGAAACGTTTCGCTCAGGATTGGGGCTATGCCGTGGAGTTCAGCGGGTACGCGAGTGGGAGCGTCGTCGACCGGGTCGATAATCCGTTCAGCGACGAGGCCAAGGCGGTGGCCCTCGTGAACTCCAATCCTGCAAAGTACCAACTCGCGGTGATCTGCGACCGTTACACCCCGGCCACGTGGTCCTCGGAGATCTGGTGCCAGGATGTCAGTGGAAGACTTCTCAACTCCAAGGCGGTCTCCATGGACGGCACGGAATGGAGTCCCGGAATGCAGACGACCTACCGCCTGACCGCTCCTGAAGCCTACTGGACAGAACTGGGGCGCGGGCGGGCGAAGCCTCTGGAGCGTCTGCGCAAGCGGGTCCCCATCACCATCGTGCTCAATGGCGGCGAATACGGGCTCGGCGTCTGGGGCTTCTCCGGCAAGGTCTGGGAAGCCGATCCGCGCGATGCCAGATTCCTCGCCGATCAGAAGGCGAAGGGGATTGAGGCAAGGGAGGCGGCGCATCTGCAGAAAATCCGAAGCGAGGAGCTCATTGCCAGTGAAGTGAGGAAGGCGGTGCCGGATCGTTTGCTCTCCATCTATTACGTGCTCGGAGGCAGCCCGGCCAAGGGAACCATCCCGGACTGGAACGAATGGGGCGGGCTCTATCGGGATGCACGGGGCAAGTTCAGCGATCTTCCCAGCAACGAGCACTATGTGGGGCCGCAATCCTTCAACACCGGGTTCGCGGGCAAGCAGGACCTGCTCTCCAAATCCCTCAACGCGATCGGGGAGCAGATCGCGCTGGGCGACACCCTTGCCTACAGCTGGTTCTGGCTCGATGAGACCAAGGTCGCTCCCGATTACCGCCGGTACCGCGGCTTGCTGAAGTGCTATTACGTCACCGGAGTGATTGGCGGAAATGCGGGGACTTACAACACCCCGGATTTCAACTCGTCCTTCGATCCCAAGACCCCGCCGAACTGGATTGCGCAGCAGATGGAGTTGGGCAGGGTCCATGCGCTCTTCAGTCATCTGGAGGATTACATCCGCGATGGCGATCTCGTGGATGACGGGCAGTTCAAGGCATCCTGGTGGCCTCTGCAGCCTTCCTACGAACTGCTTCCCGAGGAGATCAAGGACGGCAGCACCCAGAAGAAGATCGACGGCAAAACGGTTTCCACACTCGTCCCCGGGCGGCCGTTCCGCGTGCTGGCGCGCAAACATCGCAAGAAGGCGGAGTGGTTGGTGGCGGCATGGGCCGCAGAAGGCGACGCGCGCGAGGCAACCGTGACCATCCCCGGTGCGGGCCGCCTCAAGCTGGAAGCACGCGTGGGAGGCAGCACCTATCTCGTCAAAATCGAGGGCGGTAAAGCCGTCGCGCAACTCATGGACCCGGATGAGGAGGATCCATGCGGTGCATTCCGGAAAACCACAGCCATCCCACAGCCTGAGGAAACCGAGGTTCTGAAGGGACTTTTACAGAGGGAGGGCGGCGAAATTTGAGCGGAGGCAATTGCAGCTTTCGCGAGCGGGATTTTCTTTCTCGGGCGGATGCTGTCCCATGAGCTTTACGCTG
>CAMAUX010000095.1 GCA_945861435.1 Chthoniobacter flavus
CCGATCCCTTCCTTCACGCACACTCCCCTCAATTCGCCGACCCCATCGTCACCAAACGCGAATTCCTCGTGCGTTCCGGCATGGGCATGGGCGCTCTCAGCCTCGCCTCCGTTTTCGGCATCAACCCCTACGACGCAAAAGCCGCCAGCCCCGCCATCAAGGCAAACAACTCCCCCCTCGCCCCCAAACCGCCCCAATTCAAAGCCAAGGCCAAAGCCGTCATCCACATCTTCGCCCAAGGCGCCCCCTCCCATGTCGACACTTGGGATCCCAAACCCGAGCTCACCAAAAACGACGGCAAAAGCATCCCAGGCTCCGACGGCATCGCCTACGGGTCCCCTTTTAAATTCACCAAACGAGGCAAGTCCGGCATCGAGGTAAGCGAGGTGTTCTCGGAACTCGGCGACATGGTCGACGAAATGGCCGTCATCCGCTCCCTGTGGACCGACATCCCCGCTCACGACGTCGCCGCGCGCTTCATGCACACCGGTTCCATCCAGCTGCCAAAGCCCTCCATGGGCTCATGGGTCGTCTACGGCCTCGGCACCGAAAACCAAAACATGCCCGGCTTCATCTCCATCGGCGGACAACCCGAGTGGCGCCAATCCTCCTTCCTCCCGGGCTTCTACCAAGGCTGCAACGTCAACTACTCCACCAAGACCAACCTCGACGACCTCATCCTCAACATCCGCAGCCAGTTCTCCCCCATGGACCGGCAGCGCCGTCAACTCGACCTCGCCAAAAAACTCAACACCCTCCATTCCGCCAAGCTCCAACGCGACATCCAGCTCGAGAGCCGCATCGAAGCCTTCGAGATGGCCTTCAAGATGCAAACCGAAGCCACCGACGCCTTCGATATCTCCAAGGAACCAGAATCCGTGCGCAGCCTCTACGGCAAGTCCGAGGTCGGCGCCAAAATGCTCGTCGCTCGCCGCCTCGTAGAACGCGGCGTGCGCTTCATCCAAATCGAAGCCGGCGGCTGGGATCATCACGGCGACCTCGAAAAAGCACTCCCTCTGCGCGCCGCAGAAATCGACACCCCCATCGCCGCCCTTCTCAAAGATCTCAAACAACGCGGCCTCCTCGACAGCACCCTCGTCATCTGGGGCGGCGAATTCGGACGCACCGTCACCCGCGACCGCAACGGCCTCGCAGGCGGCGGCCGCGACCACAACGGCCGCGCCATGTGCGGCTGGATGGCCGGCGGCGGCGTCAAACGCGGCGTCACCTACGGCGCCACTGACGAATTCGGCGCGCGCTCCGCGGAAAACAAGGTCCACATCCACGACCTCCACGCCACCATCCTCCACCTCCTCGGCTTCGATCACGAGAAGTTCACCTACCGCTACAACGGCCGCGATTTCCGCCTCACCGACAACTTCGGCAACGTCGTCAAAGACGTCATCGCCTAACCACACGCCCCCTGCCCTTCACCCCACGCATCCCACCATCCATGCGCCACTCACTCCTTCTCGTCTCCAGCGCACTCGCCCTCAGCGCCCTCAGCGCCCTTCGCGCAGCTGATCCCGCCCCCACCACCGAACAGCTCGATTTCTTCGAGAAAAAGGTGCGCCCCGTCCTCGTCGACAAGTGTTACAAATGCCATTCCACCGAAGCAGGCAAGGCCAAGGGCGGCCTCGTCCTCGACGACCGCGCCGGCCTCCTCAAGGGCGGCGAAAACGGCCCCTCCCTCGTCCCGGGCAACCCCGAAAAAAGCTCCCTCATCACCGCCATCACCTACAAGGACAAGGACCTCCAGATGCCCCCAAAGGGCGAGAAACTCGCCGACTCCGAAATCGCCGCCCTCACCGAATGGGTGAAGATGGGCGCCCCGGACCCGCGCAAAGCCTCCGGCAAACTCTCCGGCCTCACCGACAAAGCCCGTGAACACTGGGCCTTCAAGCCCGTCGTCAAACCCGCCCCGCCCACCGTCAAGAACCGTGCATGGGCCATCACCCCGGTCGACCAATTCGTCCTCGCCAAGATTGAAGAGAAGGGTCTCCTGCCTTCCCCCGGCCTCGGCCAGGCAGCAGCCAACGCCGCAGACGCCGCCTCCGAAAAAGCCATCCTCCTGCGTCGCGCCACCTACGATCTTACCGGCCTCCCTCCCACCCCCAAGGACGTCGACGACTTCCTCAACGACAAATCTCCCTACGCCTTCGCCAAGGTCGTCGACCGCCTCCTCTCCTCCCCCGCTTACGGCGAACGCTGGGCCCGCTACTGGCTCGACACCGCCCGCTACGCCGACTCCACGGGCGACCGCAATACCGAGACCAACAAGCAGTACAAGTATCCCCACGCCTGGACCTACCGCGACTACGTCGTCCGCGCCGTCAACGACGACAAACCCTACGACCGCTTCATCCTCGAACAGATCGCCGCCGATCAACTCCCCGACATCAAGGATAAGCGCGACCTCGCCGCCATGGGCTTCCTCACCGTCGGCCAGAAACTCGGCAACGAGAAGCTCAACCAAGACGACATTATCAACGACCGCATCGACGTCATCGGCCGCGGCATGCTCGGCATCACCATCGCCTGCGCCCGCTGCCACGATCACATGTTCGACCCCATCTCCATCAAGGACTACTACGCCCTCCACGGCGTCTTCGCGTCCTCCATCGAACCCAAGACCGAAGACCTTCCCGCCATCGCCGAGGTCAAGAAGGACGCCGCGGACAAGTTCAACAAGGAGATCGCCGCCATCGACGACAAGAACCGCCAGATCTTCTACGACTTCGTCACCGAACAGAACTGGAACTTCCGCGCCCAAGCAGCCCCCTACCTGATTGCCGCCATCAAGAAGCGCAAAACCGCCTCCGATGCCGACCAAGCCGAGGCCATGAAAATTATCGAAAGCGAGAAACTCTTCGGCCCCATGACCACCTACATCGGCACCCGCATCCGTCTGGGGGGCCGCGTCACATGGCCCCTCAAGCGCTTCATCGACATGCCCGTCGCGGACTGGCCCGCCGTCGCCGCCTCCATCGCGGAGAACAAGAACAAGGCCATCAACCCCATCGTCGCCAAAGCCTTCGAAGGCGGTTACCCGAAGAACTTCGAGGACCTCGCCGCCGCTTACGAAAAAATCTTCAAGACCGTCACCTCCAAGGCCCGCGAATACACCAAACTCTGCGCTGAAGTGAAGGAGAAGGGCGGCAAGGTCACCGGCATCGATGAAGACACCGCCGAACTCCTCGCCTTCCCCCTCGAACTCGACGTCGCCGGCAACCTCAACAGCGTGGCCATCCACGAACGCGTCCTCCCCTGGGGCGTCCAGATCTACAACAAGGTCAAATGGGACTTCTATAAGATCCAGGAAGCCGAAATGAACAACGAGGGCTCTGCTCCAAGAGCCATGGTCCTCAACGACTCACCGGAACCCAAAAACTCGTCCGTCTTCCTCCGTGGCCAGAAACAGAGCAAGGGCGAGACCGTCCCGCGCCGCTTCCTCACCGTGCTTTCCGGCGACAAACCGCAGCCCTTCAAAATGGGTAGCGGCCGCCTCGAACTCGCCAAAGCCATCGCCGACAAGAACAACCCCCTCACCGCACGCGTCATGGTCAACCGCGTCTGGATGCACCACTTCGGCGAAGGCTTCGTGCGCACCCCGGACGACCTCGGCACCCAGAGTGAGGCCCCCACCCATCCGGAACTCCTCGATTACCTCTCCGCCTACTTCATGGAGCAAGGCTGGTCCCTCAAAAAACTGCACAAGCTCATCATGCTCTCCAAGGTCTACCAAATCAGCAGCTACACTCGGAAAGAGTTCGAAGCCATCGACCCCTTCAACCGTCTCCTCTGGCGCGCCAACGTCCGCCGCCTCGAGTTCGAAGCCGTGCGCGACTCCCTCCTCGTCTTCGGTGGCGATCTCGACTCCACCCTCGGCGGCCAGCCCGTCAACATCACCGACGAACCCTACAGCACCCGCCGCAGCATCTACGGCTACATCGATCGCGGCTCCGTCCCCGAACTCATGGGCCACTTCGATTTCAGCGACCCCACCGCCCCCAATAGCAAGCGAACTACCAGCATCGTCCCCCAGCAGGCTCTCTTCCTCATGAACAGCCCCATGGTCATCGATGCCGCACGCAACGTCATCGCTCGCCCCGAAGTCGCCAAGTCCCGCGACGGCCTCAACCGCGTCTTCAACATCTACAAAATCATCTTCCAACGCCCTCCCTCTCAGATGGAAATCCAAGTCGCCACCGACTTCCTCGGCAAGGAAGTGAAGGCCGATCCCCAAGCCCAAACCGACGTCAAGGAGATCATCCGCCGCGCCAACCAGAGCCTCGCCCAACAGGACAAAAAAGAGGAAAACATGACCTCCCGCACCAAGAGCATCCAAGCCACCAAAAACGCCGGCGAACGCGTCGAACGCAAGGCTCTCAACGCGTGGGAAACCTACGTCCAAGCCCTCCTCCTTTCCAACGAGGCCGCCTACGTAAACTAACCCCACACACATTCCCTTCACCCCGAACGCCGGCGCAGCCCCATTGGCTGCGCCGGCGTTCCATTTCCAGCCCCCGCTTTTTCGCAAGAAAAGAGTTGCCCCTCCTCCGCCCCACTCTTACTCTCCGCCCCTCCTTCAAAGGAGCCTTAGCTCAATCGGTTAGAGCGCCGCCCTGTCACGGCGGAGGTTGCGGGTTCGAGCCCCGTAGGCTCCGCCATCACGTTGCCAAGTCGCCGGCACCACCCACTGTCCTCCATGAGCCGCTCCGTTCACCCGCAGCTCTGGATCACCTCTCTCGCCTGCCTCTGGACCGGCGCTCTCGCCCTCTCAGGATGGGCTCCGCACGACCGCCTCACTTGGCTCCTCGAGGTCGCCCCCGCCCTCATCGCCCTCCCCCTCCTCCTCGCCACACGCCGCTCCTTTCCCCTCACCCCTCTCCTTTGCTGCCTCATCGCCCTCCACGGCCTCGTCCTCATGGCCGGCGGCGCCTACACTTACGCACGCGTCCCCCTCGGCTTCTGGCTCCAAGACTGCCTCGCCCTCGATCGCAACCCTTACGACAAAATCGGCCACTTCTTCCAAGGCCTCGTCCCCGCCCTCCTCGCCCGCGAGATTCTCCTGCGCAAACGCCACATCAATCCCACCGCTCTCGCCCCCGTGCTCTGCATCTCCGTGGCCATGGCAGTCAGCGCACTCTACGAACTCCTCGAATGGGCCAGCGCACTCGCCCTCGGCCAGAACGCCGACGATTTCCTCGGCACCCAGGGCGACCCTTGGGACACCCAGTCCGACATGTTCATGGCCCTCCTCGGTTCCTTCACCGCCATGCTCACCCTCACCCGCCTTCAGGACCGCCAAATCCTCAACCTCCCGCCTCAACCCCACATCCATCCACCGGCTTCTCCCTCCGCCACCACCGCTCCCACCACGCCGGCAGCCCTCCCATGACACCGCCCCACACTGCGGTGCAACTTCCGCAACTCCCGCATCTCTCCATCGCCGAGCTCGAAGCCCAACTCGCCGCCCAAGGATTCAAAACCTCCCACGCCGCACGCCTGCTGCGCGCCTTCTACCACCGCGGCTCCCTCCCGGACCTCCAGCAACTGCGCCTCCCTGCAGCGCTTCCAAAGTGGATCTCCGCCCACTGGCAGCCACAACTCCTGCGCACCCTTCACACCGCACGCTCCAGCGACGGCACCACCAAACTCCTCCTCCAAACCGCCGACTCGCGCACCCTCGAATCCGTCCTCATGCCGGACTACCGCCCGGACCGCGCCGCCGCTTGCGTCTCCTCCCAAGTGGGCTGCGCCATGGCGTGCGACTTCTGCGCCACCACCAAGACCGGTTTCGAACGCAACCTCACCGCGGCCGAAATCATCGAACAATTCCTCGCACTGCGCCGCGAAGCCGCTTCCCAAAATCGCCGCCTCCAAACCCTCGTATTCATGGGCATGGGCGAACCCCTGCTCAACCTCGACCACGTCCTCGAAGCCGTGCGCCGCATCGGCGACAACCGCCTCGGCGGCCTCGGCTGGCGCCAGATCACCGTCTCCACCGTCGGCATCATCCCCGGCATCGACGCCCTCACCGCCAGCGGCCTCTCCGTCAACCTCGCCGTCTCCCTCCACGCCTCCAACGACTCCGTGCGCTCCGAACTCCTCCCCACCGGACGCCGCTTCCCCATCGCCGATATCCTCGCAGCCGCGGACCGCTTCCACGCCGCACGCGGCCGCCCCGTCACCGTCCAGTACTGCCTGCTCGCGGGCGTCAACGACCACCCCACCCATGCCGAGGAACTCGCCGCCCTGCTCAAACAGCGCCGCTTCCACGTCAACCTCCTCACCTACAACCCCACCGGCACCAGCCTGCGCGGCCACGATTACCGAGGATCCACTCCAGAAGCCGCCGCCCGCTTCGCCTCAATCCTTGCCGACCGAGGCATCGTCGCCCACACCCGGCGCTCCCGAGGCCCCGATATCGATGCCGCCTGCGGCCAGTTGCGCCGCCGCTCCATGGAGCGCTGACGAAGGCGCGACAGCAGCTCTCCTTCAATCTCTCGGCTCATCGGCATCCCTTTCGGGCGCCGGTCTCATCCTCTTTGAATCAACGACCTTCTCCCTCCGCCCCCCAGCCAATCCTTCCCGGTTTCAAAGCAGATGACGCAACGCGCCACCACCGACCGTCCGGCCCCCGATGCTTGACCTCTCACAGCAGGAACGCTACGACCGCCCCCACTTATGAAGCGCCCCCTCCTCCTCCCCACGCTCCTGTCCCTCCTCGCAGGCATCAGCACCCATGCCGCTCCCATCCCCGACGCCGCACGCGAAAACGGCCTCGCCATCGGCGCACAGGCTTACACTTTCAAGGAATACAGCGCCTTCGAAGCCATCGCCAAGACCAAGGAAGCCGGCGGTAAAACCATCGAATTCTTCCCCGGCCAGAAGCTGCGCCCGGACTCCCCCAAGGGCGAAGTCGTCCACCACAACGCCTCCGACGAAGTCCTCAACGCTCTCAAGGCCGAGTGCGTTAAAAACCACGTCTATCCGGTGAACTACGGAGTCGTCGGCGCCAAGACCGCCGAAGAAGTCCGCAGCATCATGACCTTCGCCCAAAAGATGGGCCTCTACTCCGTCTGCACCGAATCCACAGAAATCGTCGCCGAGTGGGAAAAGGCCGCCAAGGAATTCGACATCTGCGTCGCCTTCCATGAGCACGGCGGCTCCATGGCCAACCCGAAATACAAAGTCTGGCACCCCCTCTACATCCTCGGCGTCGTCGAAAGCCGCGACCACCGCGTGGGCGCCTGCGCCGACCTCGGCCACTGGTGCACCTCCGAACTCAAGCCCGTGGATTGCCTCCGCATCCTCAACGGACGCGTCATCAGCGTGCACCTCAAGGACAAGTCCGCCTTCGGCAAAGCTTCCGTCGTTCCCGCCGGCAAAGGTGTCGTCGACGTCGCCGCCTGCATCGCCGAACTCAAGGCTCAGAAGTTCAACGGCCACATCTCCATCGAGCACGAAAACGACTGGAAGGACAACGTCCCCCAGGTCCGCGAGAGCATCGATTTCGCCAAGAGCCAGTGGGCCAAATAAGGACCCACGCCGCCCATCGGCGAGTAGGACGCTGGTGAGAGGATTCTTTGCCTCTCGCGAGAAAAAACGTTGTAGAGCAGGGGGCGCCACGTGTTATCGCGGCGCCCCCTCTCATCAATCCGTGCAGGCGGTTTTGCCGCACACGGATTTCAGAATATTCTTTAATCCTAAAAACGTGAATGGTCGGCCCAAGGAATACAGGCATGTAGTCATGCAAGGGGAAAAGTTAATCGGCGTCTTTTTTCTTCTGCGCCAGGCGGCCATTCTTGCGTCCCCCCCAGAACGCCTGCCGCGGCGAGCGGTGCGGGGTTTGGGGGCGCACAGCACTCATCAAACCGGTTGATTCCTCAAGCTTTATAGACTCAACCAAAACATGGGCTGCACCGCTGCAGCAGTCCTTCCAGAGAGTCTGCCAAAGACCCCGCCAGTCCTACCTCGCTGCGTAACGCACTCCCAAGGACCACTGCGAGCTTGCGAAGTTTGAGACGGAAGCTCTTCTCTGCCTCCACCGCAAGGGGCGGGTTTCCTTGCAACAGGTGCCAAACTTGGACCACCAGTTTGCTGGAGACTGCAGCCACCGCCACATCGCGGTTGCCTTTGCGGGCAAAAAGCTTCCAGCCCCACTTGCCCACCACCGTGTTGTGGCCTGTGCGAAGTACGGCTTGCGCTCCTTGAATGAGAAGGTTGCGCAGGTCTCCGCGGCCCCGCCGGCCCACTCCCAAACGGATGTCCTTGCCTTTGCCGCTCTGGCGATGGCCGGGATTGAGCCCGATGTAGGCCACGTGCTTCTCGGGCGAATTAAACCCCCGGATGTCGCCCCACCATAGATGGCTATCCCGAACTCCGACGTTTCACTGCGCGGACCGATTTTCAGCCACTTACCGCAAAAACGCCGGCTTTCTACACACCTCTCTCGTGGCGTCCGCCTCGGACGTCCTCTGGATCAGGCCCCTTGGGCTCGCTGCCGTTGATCTTCCGCCCATGGCAGCCTGGCCGCCACCCAGAGGTTGTGCGCCAGCACCACCCGACTCACCTGCATTTGCGCACTCGCAAACCCCTTGGCCCGCAGGGTTCCACCCCTTCGGCCCACTCTTCAGCTGCGCATCGCCACAACCAGCAATCAACAGGTTCACAATCACTCCTTCTTCTTGCCGGGCTTCTTCAATGGCCGCACCTCCGCTGCGGGTTGATCCTTGGATCCCGCTCGCAAAGCCTCAGCCTCCGCAGCCTCCGCTGTACCGGGCTGAGGACGCCAATCCCGAGCCGCAACAAAGCGGGGCTCGGCCGCCTGCAATTGCGCGAGCGTTTCGAGGTTCCGCCCCTGGTCATTAGTCTCCTCAATCCACCTCTCCAAAACCGCGCGCAACCTCTCCAGAGCTTCCTTATCCGCCGCCTTTCCACTCTTCACGAGGTTGTGCATCTGCCACGGGTCGCTCTCCATGTCGTATAATTCCTCCCCAGGCATGCTCGACTGGCAGAGCGCTTCCTGCGCGAGCGTGAGCCGCCCTTCCTTGTGCAGTTTCGGCATCAGCGTCCACACCGGGTACTGAGCCGCCTTGTACTCGTTAAACGCAAGGAACGGCACCCATGACGTGAAGTTCCGGATGTACCGGTACCGTTCGTCCCGCACACTGCGAATGCGCATCACCGTCATGTCACACCGATCCCGGTGACTGAACACATACCGCTGCTCCGCCTCGCACCGATCCCCAAAAAACACGCGACCCTGCATCTTCGCAGGCTTCCCAACCCCCGCCATATCCAGCGTCGTCGCGCTCAAGTCGATGCCCTGCAGCATCCGCGCATCCACGCTCCCGGCACGAAAACGCGCCGGCTCAGGAAAGTTCTTCGGCCACCGGATGAGGAGCGGCACAAGGGACCCCTCTTCGTAGCAAAACTGCTTCCCTCGCACATGCGACTGCCCATTGTCGCCGAAGAACACGACGACTGTGTTGTCCGCCAACCCGTCGCTGCGCAGCGCCTCCAGAAGCGTACCAACCTTACGGTCCAGCTCCGTCGCCGCATCCAGATACTCCGCCCAGTCTTTGCGCGTCACCTCATGCTCGGGGTAATACGGCGGAATCTCCACCTTCGCAGGATCGGCATGCGCGGGGGCATGGTTCACCCGGTGCGTCTCGTGAAAATTCACCTGTGCATAAAAGGGCTGATGCGCCTTCAACTCCTCCCACCTCTGCGACTCAAAGGGCTTCCCTTCCGTGAGAAAGTTCCAGTCCACCTTGCCTGTGCCGCTAAACCCGCACGAAACAGGCAACTCCTTCACGTTCGCCGTAAAGTACCCCGCATCCCTCAGCCATTCGGTCAGCGGACGCACCCCCTCAGGAAGCGGCTTCTTGTCCTTCGTACGATGGTTCTGCGCTCCAATACTCGTGGAATACATCCCCGTCATGAACGAGGAGCGGCTCACTGAACACACCACTCCCACGTAGAAGTGCGTGTACATCACCCCCTCCGCCGCAAGCCTGTCCAGATTCGGCGTGCTCACCTCCCTCGTCCCGTAACAACCCAGATGCTGCCCAAAATCCTCCGCAATCAACCACAGGATGTTCGGCCGCTCCACTGCACGGGCCGCCACGGACGCTAAACAGAGGAACGCAACACAAACCAAGAGCAGCGTCTGCGGACGCCGATAATTCAACAGGGGGGTCATGGCATCGAATTCTACCGCGCAATGAAGCCCGCTTGCCAGCCCACCAAACCCACCAAGCCCACCAACGAATTGACTCAAATGAAATGACACCGGGGAAGGAATCGGGAGGGGTGGGCAATTGATACGTTGCCTCACAACTGATGACACCGGGGGCGATGTCATCAAAAATGAGTCAGAACACCACGCGGGAAGTGATATTGAAAATGCGGGAAC
>CAMAUX010000096.1 GCA_945861435.1 Chthoniobacter flavus
TCGTCTGTGTTGACCGCGATACTCCGTTGCTGATGCCCCCGGACCTGCGGGAGTGGGTGCCGGAGGATCACTTGGTGCATTTCATCATGGAGGCGGTCGCCTTGATCGATTTGCGCGAGGCCAAGATCAATGAACGAGGGACCGGCAGCCGTCAGTATCCGCCAGCCCTGATGCTTGGCCTGCTCATTTATTCCTACGCGACGGGCTCCTTCAGTAGTCGGCAGATTGAACGCACCACCTACGAGAACGTGGCGGTGCGTCTGCTTTGCGCAGACCTTCACCCCGATCACGACAGCATCTGCACCTTCCGCCGATCCAATCACGCGCTGCTCAAAAGCAGCTTTGAGCAGGTGCTCGCAATGGCCGTACAGATGCGGGTGCTCAAGGTGGGCCAAGTCACCCTCGCCGTCGATGGCACCAAGATCCTGGCCAACGCCAGCAAGCATTCCGCAGTCAGCCATGGGCGTGCACTCGCGCAAATCGACCTGCTCGAAGGGCAGGTCGCCGAGCTCCTCTCAAAAGCCGAGACAGCCGATAGCGCACCGCTTGAGGACGGCTTGACTTTGCCAGAGGAGATCGCCCGTCGGCATGACCGCTTGGAGCAGTTGCGCGCAGCCAGCGAAGTCATCAAAGCTCGTGCCAAAGAACGCTACCAGCAGGAGCTCTCGCAGTTCCAAGCCAAGGAGCAAGAACGCGTCGAGCGAGCCAAGAAGACAGGTAAAAAGCCCGGAGGACGCTCCCCTCAACCGCCTCGGGAAGGCCCTCGGGACAAGGACCAATTCAACTTCACCGACCCGGAGAGTCGTATCATGAAGACTCCGGACGGTTTTGGACAAAGTTACAACGCGCAAGCCGCCGTGGAGATCAAGAGCCGCTTGCTGGTAGGGGTGAACGTGAGCGATGCGCCCAATGATAAAGGGCAGTTGGGGCCGACGCTGGCGGCCGTGAGCCCGGTGATTGAGAGTCTCGAGGCGGTGCTGGTCGACAGTGGGTATTACAGTGCCGCTGCCGTGGCTGCAGTCGAACAGCCCAGTAGAGCAACAGCTGGTCCAATGATCTACGCGGCGACCGGGCGCAAGTCCCATGGGCATACCGTACAAGAGCTCGAGCAGCGGGCGGATCCGCCCGCGCCGGGCCCTGAAGCAAGCGCCAAGGAGAGGATGAAGCATCACCTTGAGACAGGCATCCAGAAGCACCAGCGACTGCGGCACTGGTGCTGTCAGAATAACTGCGTCTGCGGTCCACGTTTCTCCGTATGCCATCGTGATGGGCCAATGCTCCGCCATCGGGCGCAATGAGGTGACTTGCTTCTCCTGAACAATCTCCAAGCCCAAGGCGAGATGTTTGGCCAGAGATGACATGCCGGGTTTACCGCGCCACCGCACATGTGGCTATCTGCCGTGGCACTGAAGCCCCGACACCACTCGGCGGCCGCACCCGCAGCACAGGCATTTTTCAGCACGTCCTCAAAACGTGGATCACGTGCTGTGACAAACTGTGCTCCATGATCAAACGTGGCCTCTGCGATCCTTCGCGTGGCCATTCGTCCGCCCACACCACGTCCCTTGTCAATGAACACCTGTTTTCGCCGGGCCTTCTGCAAGGCGGCAGCGGCGGAGAGTCGTGCCATGCCAGCGCCGATGACAAGCACGTCTGCACTTCGACTGATGAGGTTGTTCATGGGCTGTGGGGTGAAAGAGTCTTCATTCTTCGCTGAGTGGGCCTTTCAAATGCTGTTCCAACAACCTGCGATGTTTGGTCACCCGCCCGCACACACGCTTGCGCCACAGGCGAAAACTGGCAGGCTTTAGCGCTCGCCGCATGACATCAATAACCTGCTTCTCAGTGAGGCCTGTGCGCTCCTCGATCTCCTCGAAGCTAGTTCTATCTTCCCACGCATAGCGAATGATGCGGGAGGTCTGCTCTAGTGAGGGTTTCACTTTCATGGGGACATACGCAGGCATAGTGGCGTAGCGGTCAAACCGATTGGACAAAATGAAGAAGGTAGGAGCCCACAGGCCGACAAAGATTCCGAAGCGTTCTCCATGCGCCAGTGCTTCCGGGTTGCCGCGCCCGGTCATATACCAGATGGCGATGGAACCGATGATGGAGGCAAATCCTAGCAAGAAGCATAGGTTGCTGAGTTGTTTGAGCTGAGTTGGCTTCGTAATGGATACGGTGAGGGGCCACGAGGGTTAAGTATCAGTGCCACACCTTCCAAACGCGCGGCACCAAGCTTGAGATGCCGCGACTGCTGTGGAGTCCGCCGACAGATCACAGGCGTAGCGTTTGATCCCCATCCGACTCCCTTACCCGTGCGAAATCTTGTCATCATTCTTGGCGATCAACTCGAACTCCGCAGCCAGCCCCCCCTCTCCCCTGGCCCCAATCCGTTCTCCAACCGTTTCCTGTGACCCAGCCGAAAAAGCGAATTCCTTGCAATCAAGGCGGGGGCGGAAGTCGAGTTCGGCAATAGCCTGTTTTTAGCCGAGAGTGTCGAGGGGTTCATTATCGACCACGAGTTGAAGCGCGCGGACAGTCAAGGCGATGCGCGCTGGCTGGCGGCGCGGCTGCCATTGATCCGGGAAAAGTGCGCAAGAAAGCTGAGCGGGATTGCAGCCGACCGTGGCTTCGACAGCCGGGCAAGCGCGCGCCTGCTCGAAAAGGCGGACCTCTTCAACGCGATCTGCCCGAAGAATCCGCGGCAGATGACCCAGTGCCTGAAGGACAAGATTTTTGCGAAAGCGATCCGTCGTCGGGCGCAGACCGAAGGGCGGGTGGGAATCCTCAAGAATGTGTTCTTCGGCGGAATTCCGCGGGCCAAGGGTTTTGAGAATCGGCAACTGCAGGTGAGTTGGGCGGTGCTGGCGCACAATCTCTGGGTCGCGGCCAGGCTGCCGTGGGCGGAGGATCAACGGCAGCGAGCCCAAGCGGCCTGATCAAAATGATGTTCGAATCGGACACCACAAGAGAGGTGTGTCGAAAAACGGCGTTTTTCGGTAAGTGGCTGAAAAACAAGTCACGCGGCCCGGCAATAGCCTCCGCGATGCCCATATATGGTGGTTGTCGGGACGCCCGTCGCGCTGCTTCAAAGCCGCCTTTCAGAAATACCGCCTTTCCGGACAGGCTCTAGTTACCTCACGACGACAACCCCGACTAAAAACCAACCCATCCTCCCCCCACCCCGCTATACCTACATTTCCTTGCCGGCCATCTCTAGTCCCGCTTGCCTGCGGAATGCGCCTGTCTCCCAACCGCTCCGCCCTCCTCTGCTACAACACCGTCGAGCGCATGCTCAAAGGCGACTTCTTCCACAGCGTCACGTGGGAGTCCGTGGCCGCCGACCTCGACCCATGCCCGCCCGACTGGCCCATCGTCGGCATCGGCACCACCAACTGGTTCCGCCGCAACGGGGAAACCATCGTCGCCGGCACCGTGTCCGTCCCCAGCCTCCTGTGGGCAGATCCCGAAGGCGCAAAACCCATGGAGATCGTCGATCTCCTCAACGGTGCTTTACCCACCACAGGCACCGCACTCATCACCCCGTCCATGACGGACGAAAGCACATCCCCGCCCCTCCCCTTCCTCGCAATCGGCGTGTGCGATCCTGCCTCCGCCAAAGTCTGGGAATGCCACGATGTCGCATCCATCCACTCATGGATCCAGGAACGCATGACCTCGGAAAACATCGGCCTCGCCGGCATCCACATCGAAGCCGATGCCGTGGACGTCACCGCTTCAGCCGCATTCTACCTGCCATTGGAGGGACTCGATCTCTCCCACGGATACGACGCTTCCAAAAACCTGAAGCTCGCGAACTACACCGGCGGTCGCTGGGATGTGGTCGGCATCTATGCGGCCAACCCTACCCTCCAGCGCATGATCTCCGTCGAGGGCCTCCCTCTCCACCTCCACGGCTCCTGCCCCCAACGCCAGCAGGGTGGACACGTCGTCCGCATGGCCGCCCACCACGCCCGCGTCACCGTCTGGCCGCTCCAAGATTTCGTCATGCAGATCAGAAATCTCGACCAGACATGGCTCCCAGTCCGAGACCTCGCACCAAAAGCCAGCTAAACCTAAAAACGTGAATGGACGGCCCACGGAATCCGTCACGGACCGCACGGAAGGAATGAGGGGGCTGAGGGTCTGTTGCGTGGTCCGTGCATTCAGTGCGTTCCGTGGGCCATTGGGAACTCTCCGCGTTCAGGCGACTGCTGAGTCCTCTCAGTGCCCGGGTACTTGAGGTTAACATCCATGTCGTTACCGAATTTGAAGATCGCGCAAAGAGACTCACCCAACGAGTGAGCCTGAAACGGGATGATTTTAAGCTGCAAATTCCGGTCCCACAGAAACTCACATCAGATCCGACAAGTTCTCATCGCCGCATTGAGGCTCAACGTCGCACCGCTCCGAGAAGTCCCTCCCCGCTGCGCTCCGTGACGGCCCCATCGGAACGCCGCGCCTCCTCACCCACCGCACCGCAGCCACCCCAGCCATCATGGCCGCCAGGCAAAGGCGGCCCACGGCCTCACCTCACCCGAGCCCGCGCCCCCATCACGTGCGCCAGCCAATCGCGCGCCTGCCTCCTCTCCGCGATGTCCCGCAGCATCCATAGCGCAGTGTGATTGGGATAAGGAATCGGCACGAATGTGAATGGAGCCTGCACACCGCTCCGCTCGATAAATCCGCGCGTCTCAAGCACGGCTCCCTCGTGGGATACCCACACCTCCCGCCCCCCAAGCCTCGAAAGCCGCTTGATTGCAGAGGCCCCGTCTGAATCGGCGTACGGCCACGCACGCACACCATCGTAATGGCTGTGACAGAAGAACGCCCGCCACAGCCCCGCAATCTCGTCGTCGTGCAAGCCGATGTAATTGCACGCAATCGCCCCGCGGGAAAAACCGCAGAGCACCACCCGCGACGCATCGCCTCCGTAGCGCGCACACACATCGGCCACTGTCGCCATGCAGTACCGCTTCGTCTCCGCCACATCCCCCCACCACTTCGCGCAGTTCTCCTTCGTGCCGTCCGCGCCGACCTCCACAAAAGGCAGGCACACCCAGAGGAAACCCTCCCCCCCGCTCAGCCCGTAGCCCAGCACACACCCATCCACCGTTCCCTCCGACACATCGCCCAGCTTATTCCGATATCCGCCATTCCCCGCAAACTCCACGAGCACGGGCAGGCGGGCTTCAGGCCGCCAGTCGCGCGGCAGATAAAGCGCATGGTGCACCCGGGTCTTCTCCCACCCGGTCGTCACCGCCTCCACACGGCGCCCTGGCGCCGCCTCGCTTCGCACCATCTCCGGAACCGCGAGGTCAGCAACAAGCGCATTCAGATTCGGCAACTCATCACTCAACGCGTGCCCCGCCATCCAACACATCATCCACACCACAAAACGCCACGCCCTCATCCCGCCGAATTGAACCGCGAGACCGCTGCAGCCCGCCCCAACGGCGTCCCGCTCCCACAAATTCTCAGCGCTCTTTTGCAAAGTATCCAATGAAGTAAGCCAGCCACAGTCCCACGCCCACCAGAAAACCGCCCGTCACCGGCAAACCCCACTGCATCGGCCAGTGCGCGGGGGTCACCTGATTCGCCTGAACCAGCAAAAACTGAATTCCAGAGAAGAACACGACCATCAGACACCCCAACCAAAGCAGTCCGCGCAAGATCAACCCCCGGGTCTCCGCCTCGCGTTCCGGCGCCAGCCAATAATCCCGCCGGGGCACGTTGATGAACTGCGCCGGTATCCACCCAATCAAAAGAACAAGGCCCGCGAACAACAAAGGCACCCCGACGCCGAGCCCGCCGATGGACAGCAAATGCGAGGAACGCGTCATCCAACCATTCGCCTCGCCGCTGCTCCCGAAGTGCACCGCGACCCGCTCCGGCAACCACGCCGCTGAGCAGGCGATCCACACAAGAAACCCCACGCACAGGACCCCGAGAACAATGAAAGGTGGGCGCAGTGTTCTCATCACGCTTCTGCGCACCCCTATGCGTGGAGCACAGCCCCGTATCTAGTTAAATGGCCGGAAGCCTCGGGCGTCATATCACTGGGTTGCACGATGGGTACAATGGGCACGGTAAACAAGAGACTCGCCATCAGGCTCCGACGCGCCAGGCATCACAGCAGACCAGAACGCCAGAGCCGCTAAGTCACCCGACAACACCCCAACCTCCCACAAACCTGGATGCAGCCGCAATCATGCATGAAATGAAGCGGCACCCACCCCACGCCGGCGAAAGGATGCGAGCACGCAGAACTCAGCCAATTCCCACCCTCCCGATGGCGCGAGTCCCCTCACCAGAGCAAACCCTGCGACCCGGCCGCCGCATTCCATGAAGTAAGGATACCGAACTGGATCAGTCCAATAGAGGGGAAGGTACGGGTAAGTCTTCGGAGCCCCCAACTCAGCAAGACAGGTCCAAGCATATCCTCCAGCTTCGCGCGTTCGGCCGGGGTCACTTCAGCCACCCGAATGTCTTCACTCCACGTGTTCATAAAACCCAATTCGGGAAATCTGCCATGCATGCCTGCCCGGGCCGGCACTGGCTCTTGAACCGATATTCGATCACGGCAAGTCCCGCCGCGCCCTGCGCCCCGACCAGAGCGCAAGAGCCAATGAAATGCAGCCGCCCGCCAGCGAGACAGTGACCATGGCGCGCAGAAGCCAGAGACCGGAGGGGGCGTACGTCGCAGTCATGGCGAAGCCCCCCAGAAACACGCAAAAGACAAAAGCCAGCCAGCAAATACGGGAAAGCGCCGTATAGAATTTGTAATTGGCACTCTTGCTCATCGTCTCCACAGCAAAAACTAAAACCACACCAACCACCGAACCAAAGCGGCCCTCCGCTTAATCCGAAGCCCTCCAACCCTGCCACGAGGAAGGAACAGGCTCCAGCACGTTATGCGCCCCCCCCCGAACCAAGGTTCCATTGTCGCACGGGTGACAGTTACTTTTGACGCACGGCCCCGCCCCAACACCCCCGGCAATCCCAACGCCAACGCGCATCCCGCAAGACTCCGGGTAAAGTGGCTGTTCACCCACCCACCGGGAATCACCCCATGGTGTACTCCCCCCCCGGAGGCTATCGTTCACGATGAAAAAACTCGTCCCACTGGCCATCCTTCTCTCTCTCACTCTGGGCGCCTGCACCAACGGACCACATGCCCGCCAGGGCACCGCGATCGGAGCGGTCAGCGGCGCCGTCGTCGGCGGACTTGCCGGACGCAGTCTTGGCGGAGCCGCCATAGGAGCCGGCGTCGGAGCCCTCGGAGGCAACCTCATCGGCACGGAGATGGACAGGAATCATTACTACGCACGCCACTAGAAACCAACGGGGCAAGCCTCGCGCCCAGCGGCAGGATGGCAGGACGGCAGGAACCACCATCCCCGCATCCCAAGGCCCTTATTGGGCGTCGTGCATTACGATGACATCCGGAAGGCTCATTCTCTGGGCACGGCGCGGTCACCCTATTTCGCGATCCTCAATAATCGCCATCCCCCCCATCACAAAAGGGGCAACGTCACGCAGCGCCAATACCATCATAGGACAGCACGTCATGGTCAGGAGCGGGAGCCTCCGCGCAACGGCACTGTAATATGCGAGGCTGAATCATAAGACGACTCACTCGGACCTATCCCTTCTATTGAGCACTGCGTCATAGGGTGACTCGCTGCGTCTGGGACCTCCGCCCATTCCAGTCGTCACTTTATTGGGCGTCGCACCTTACAGTGAAACCCGGAAGAGCCATTCTTTGGGCGCGGCGCTGTCGCCCTGTTTCGCGATCCTCAATAATACGGAGCGCTCGATAGGAAACTGCCTGCCCCTGCCGACTCTCGCAACGCCGGCATGCCGGAGGCATGGGAGCCAATCGCCGGTGGTGGACGCAGTCCGCAAAGCGGACGAAGGGAACCACCGGACCACCACACACCACGCGATGCGCCCCGGCAGGGCGCGCGAGAATCCACCGCCCCCGAACCCATCTCACCCACAGCGATACCGCTTCCGATACGCCCCCGGCGTGGTGTGCATCGACTGGCTGAACTCGCGCTGTAAAGACACGCACTGCCCTCCCTCACGCGCCAAACCGCGGCCTGAGGTGCGCCCGCCTCCATCCGCGCGCCCAGCAAATGGCAGAGATGCCTAGCCCGCACTGCAGCGCCAGTGGACTCTATGCTGCCCAACCGACCACGGCTGCGGTTGGGTCATCCCTCCCTCGACACGCGCTCCATCCCGCAGTCGGAACGCATTGATTGCAGTGCAATCAATGATTACAGTTTAGAGCATCCGCTTGAGAAAAAAACTCCATGGCCAGCATCACGATCCGCAACCTCGATGATCACATCAAGCAACGCCTCAGGGTTCGCGCTGCAACGCACGGCCGTTCCATGGAGGAAGAAGCGCGCGATATTCTCCGACAGGTCATGGGCGAGACCCCTCCAAAACCCAACCTCGCCGCCGCCATCCGCGCACGCCTCGCGACGGCCGACCGTATCGACCTTCCACTCCCTGAGCGTGAGCCCATGCGCAAACCGCCCCGTATGGAACGCGAAAGGCGATGATCGTCCTCGACACCAACGTCGTCTCCGAACTGCTTCGACCAAGTCCGGCCCCGCAGGTCGAAAAGTGGCTCTCCGCTCAAGATGGCGCGAAGGTGTATTTCACAACAGTAGGCGAGGCTGAAATACGGCATGGATTGGCGATCCTGCCGCCAGGCAAACGGCGCACCGCACGTTCCAAAGCAATCGACGCAATCCTCGAGGAGGATTTCTTCCACCGTATCCTCTCTTTTGATCGAACCGCTGCCCGCGCTTACGCCACCATTGCCGCCGCACGCCGCTCTGCCGGCCGCCCGATCAGTCAATTCGACTGCCAAATCGCGGCCATTGCCCGCGCCCACAAGGCAGCAGTGGCCACCCGTAACACAGAGGACTTCCGCGGCTGCGGGATTGTGGTGATTGATCCGTGGCGACCAGAGGCTCTCAACTGACACCCATCGAGCCCGCAGCAGACTCGCGCTAGGAAACCTCGGCCATTCGCGAAAGGCGGCGCCCATGGGCCCGCAGGTTCTACCCGTCCCGGTTTCGCCCTCGGACGACAGCCGCACGGAGCGCCCTTGGAATGCGCAGACGCCCTCAATAGAGTAGGGAGACGAGGATGGTTTGCGGCCACAACCACTCCATGTCCTCATCTCCCCCTCATCGAACCGGACGGGCGGATTTCCCGCATCCGGCTCTCGGAGGCTGTTCTCCGGTTTGCTTCATGTGCATTGCCGTGTGGCG
>CAMAUX010000097.1 GCA_945861435.1 Chthoniobacter flavus
GGCCCCGAGTTCTTCAAAAAACAGCTGACCGGTGAAACACTCTGTCGGACTGGGTGCGGGCTTCGGGTCTCCGGTATATGTCTGCATGCGAGGCTATAACACCGCATCCTCGCTTTCGTTACGCCCCGCGTGTGATTTATTCGGGCTAACCTCGGATTACGGTGTTGGCCAAGCTGCAGTTGGTATTTATGCAGCGACCAATGGGGTGACCGTGTACGAACATTCAGGAGGCCATCTGGCTCCTGTGTTAGTTTATCCTCGGACGTTCGCAAATATATGGGCGCACATTGTGGTCACGGTTTCGCATGATGATGCGCCGATTCTGTACATTAATGGCGCGGCGGTTCGGACAGGGTTACAGACTGGGCGTGCCAAATTGATCAGCCCACTGAATGACTTCCGTGCCTTGGGAACTGGAAACGACGGCGGTCTGGGTAGGGCGTTTTCGGGCGCCGCAGACGATATCCGAATCTACAACCGCGCCTTGTTGGATTCCGAGGTTGCGGCGCTGTATGCGAGCGAGGCGCCACCTTCTCCCCCTGTCATCACCGTCCAACCCATCGCGCAGACGGTTTACCTCAACCAGACCGCCACGTTCAGTGTCACGGCGGCTGGGGATGGGCCGCTGACTTACCAATGGTACTTCAACGACAAGGCCATCAAGGGGGCGACGAGCGGGACTTATTCGGTGAAAGCCTCGGCGACCAGCCGTGGCAGTTACAAGGTGGTGGTGCAGAACAGCCTCGGCAGCGCCACCTCGGAGGTCGTCGCGCTCGATGCGGCGGCCGCCCGCTACACATGGGCGGAGGGGAGTGACAGTCAGAACGTCACTGCGGGTGCTTCGGCTGGGTTTGGTGTGGAGAATGTCACCGGCCCCACTAGCGCGGTGAGTTATCAATGGTTCAAGGACGGCGTGGCGGTGCGGGGTGCCACCGGAGCGGCGCTGAACATCGCCAGCGTGGGCATGGCGGATGCGGGTCGGTACACCCTTGTCATCACCACCACGGCAGGGAAGGAGACCACGGCGGTGCGGACTCTTGCGGTCACAGATCCCGGGCTGCTGGTGTATGGCTACGGCACCGCCACCGCGTCCGCCGACGCCACGGGTGAGACGACGTACAAGGGCATGGGCTGGTTCATCGTGGACCGCGTGAATTCCCAAGCCGTCATCATCAGCTACGGCAATGTCGGGACCCGCAAATTCCAGACGACAGGCGGGCCGTTCACGGTCAAGACCAAGTCCACGGGACCGCGGCCCGGGAGTCGGACGGCCTTTTACGCGAGCCAATCCTCGGCGGATCCGGAGTCCGAGTACCAGTTCTGGGCGAGCGGGGTGGACAAGCTGGTGCGGTTGAATGGGACTTACTCCACCATCGCGCCGATGGCTGCGACTGGGGTGATGGGATCGGTGAACACGGTGGACGGCGTGGAGATCGAGAACACGGTGCAGACTCTTGCGCTGAGCGTCTCGCAGACGCTGGCGACCCGTGTGGGCGAGGAGATGCTGGAGGATGCCTCAGTACGGATCAGCGCGGAGTTGCAGCGGAAGGGTTATCGGGCTGAGGCGGGGCAGGTGCCTGGAGGTTTTGTGAAGGTGGAGGGAGGGACGCTGCCAGATTCCTCACAGTTGGGAGCTGTCGCGGTGAGCACGTTTTATATTGGGAAGTATGAGGTGCAGTGGGGGGAGTTTCAGACGGTGCGGGATTGGGGCGTCGCGAACAAAGGCTATGACCTTGCGCGAGTGGGCGCTGGGAGCGGGAGTAATTACCCCGTGACGGAGGTGAATTGGTATCAGGCGTTAAAGTGGTGCAATGCGCGCAGCGAGATGGAGGGGCGGACGCCTGTGTACACGGTGGGCGGGTTGGTCTATCGAACGGGTGATCAAGTTCCCGTGGTGAACGCGTCAGCGAATGGGTACCGGTTGCCGAGTGAGAAGGAGTGGGAGTGGGCTGCGCGAGGAGGGACGCAGACGCATGGCTACACGTATAGCGGGAGCAACATCCTTGGCGATGTGGGGTGGTTTTTGGACAACTCTGGTTATTCACCCCAGGTGGTCGGAACGAAGGCAGCGAATGAACTCGGGACTTATGACATGAGCGGCAACGTGTGGGAGTGGTGCTGGTGCCCTGACAGTTACGGTGCTCCCGGCAGCCATTACATTTTGCGGGGTGGTTGTTTTAACGGGGGGGGCGGCGGAACTAGCCAGGCCGTAGGGTTCCGGTATCCCGACTATCCGCCCGACACCGTGCTCCAATTCTTCGGCTTCCGAGTGGCTTTGAGTTCAGTTCCCTGACTGGCCTGAGCACGGCACAGCAGAGCGGAGCGGGGTGGACGGCGCGGCCGCAGCGAGGGACGAGCGCAGGAAGACATGCCGCGGAGCGGAGCCAGCAGGAGGCGCGTCGAGTGGCAAATGGAGTCGGGGTGCGCGGCTAAAGGCGATTGGCGATTGGCGGCTGCGGGCGTGGTTCTCGCTGCTTGGAAAGGCGTGGTGTTTTCATCTGGGGCGGTGCAGTCGCTGTGTGCGGCTGGTGAGAACGCGTGAGCTTCAAAGCGCGGAGATGAACTCCTCTGGTGTCACATGGGCTTGGCGCAGGATGCCGGCGAGGGTGCCTGTTTTGACTTCTCGATGGTTCGGGACGACGCAGCCTGACAGGCCGCGTCGCAGGACGATGTGGCTGCCGCGCTGGCGGACAATCTCGAAACCGAGGCGTTGCAGGGCGTGAATGGCTTGTGTGCCGGAGACGCGGGGAAGTTTAGGCATGCCCGTTCACTTCGAATGTCGTGAGCAGGGGTTGGCCGGTTCGGGTAAGTGGGAACTCCTCGAGATAGAGGGCCGTCGCGTCGCGCAGGTTGGCGATGGCATCGTCGACTGACGTGCCTTGGGTGGTGGTGCCTGTCTCCGGGTTGAACGCCACAAACCCACCTTCCTCTGCTGGGATGAGAACAGCGGTGAGAACCATTCACCAACCCTGCTGCAAGATTGCAATGAGTCAAGGGGAGAGGCTCAACTCCGTCTCCCAGCGGGCAGCCGCTGGTGGCCGAATCGTTACCGTGTGGAGGATGGTCCTCGGTGAGGGACTATCCTCTGAACGCGCCGTGCGTTGGCGGACTGCCTTGGGACAAATGGTGTGTCCTGCGCGGCGCACTTTTTCGGAGGGTAGCGCATAGGCACTCGAGTCGTCCCGGCCGGCAAGCCGCCCGCATTGCACATCTTCCGCGCGATGCCCCAAAAAGGCACTTGCCGTCCATAGCGCAGCCGCCCACTGGGGGGGAACCAAGCCCGCATGCGCATTCGCGCGTTGTGCGGTGCCCAAGCCACCCGGGTGCTTCCCAACCCGGAGCCGCAGCACCATGGGCCTCTTGCTGCCCACCCAAACGCATGGATAAAACCCCAACAGGCGCACTCGGGGAGCCCGCCGCAGTCACCCCCGTGGCAAAAGCAATCGGCCTCCTGTACCACGCCAAACTGACCGCGGTTCTCTAGGAGACTTTCGATGAAAAAACGCCGGACCCACCGGCGCCGGAGCAGTCTCCGCAGGATCTTTCCCAGTCGCCAGAACCGACAAACGCAGACGCAAGCGCAGACGCCGCACACGCACACGCATAGGCATCCGAGCCCACATCCGAGCCTGCGGGGCAGTGTGATGCCGGGGAGCAGAACGACGCAGCGACCACGGACGATGCGCACGAGCCCGCCGCGCCCGCCGAACCGCGAAAGTGTCAATCGGGACGGACAAAACTTCCTCTCTGATGATCGTCCTTCTCGCCCCCCATCCGGGGGGCATCGCATGGGGGGACGTGATCCGGTGGTTCCCGCCATCCGCTTTGCGGATGACGTTCACCGACCGGCTATTTGCTTTCATGCCTCCGGCATGATGAGGGCGGAGAGGAAACCTTGCCTGTCCCTGTCCGCGCCCACGCAGGAGGGAGCCGATAGGGACAGACAAAATTTCCTCTGATGATCGTCCTTCTCGCCCCCCATCCGGGGGGCATCGCTCGGGGGGACGTGATGCCGGTGGTTCCCGCCATCCGCTTTGCGGATGACGTTCACCGACCGGCTATTTGCTTTCATGCCTCCGGCATGATGAGGAGAGAGAACCTTGCCTGTCCCTATCGGCTCCCCCAGAACCGACAAAAGCAGACGCAAACGCAAACGCAGGCGCAGGCGCAGACGTCGCGTCCGCACACGCATCTGAGCCCACATCCGAGCCGGCGTGGCAGTGTGATGCCGGGGAGCAGGACGACGCAGCGACCACGGACGCTGCGCGCGAGCCCGCCGAACCGCGAAAGTGTCAATCGGGACGGGCAAAACTTCCTCTCTGATGATCGTGCTTCTCGCCCCCCATCCGGGGGGCATCGCATGGGGGGACGTGATCCGGTGGTTCCCGCCATCCGCTTTGCGGATGGCGTTCACCGACCGGCTATTCGCTTTCATGCCTCCGGCATGATGAGGAGAGGGAACCTTGCCTGTCCCTGTCCGCGCCCACTTGCACGAGAGCGGGTGCAGAGGAAACCTTACCTGTTCCCGTCGGCGCCCAGTCTATCGGCTCCTACCTGTTCCCGTCGGCGCTCATTGCCTGTCCCTATCGGCTCCCACTTGCATGGGAGCGAGTGTGTTTTATTGGGCATCGTACATTACGGTGACACCCGGAAGGCCCATTCTCAGGGCGTGGCGCGGTCACTCTATTTCGTGATTCTCAATAACTGCGCTTGTTGATGGGTTGGCTTCGGCTCGGCAGGAACATTGCGGCCACCAACTCGAGCGATGCCTTGATCGATTCGCGCAGCGGTTGCATGGCGATGCAGGCGTGCACCACAGACAGATGCCGCGTCATCTTCCCGCCCCGACCAATTTCTGGTTTCCGCGGGCTGCCTCCTGCCATTAGCTTGCGGGCGCATGGATATTCTCAGTCTCGATCTGCCCGGAATCCGCAAGGTGGCCAGCGGCAAGGTGCGCGAAATCTTCGATCTCGGTGAACACCTGCTCCTGGTGGCAACGGACCGGATCTCGGCCTTCGATTGCATCCTGCCCAACGCGATCCCGGAAAAAGGGCGCGTGCTCAACACGCTCTCAGCCCATTGGTTTGAACGCTTCGGGTTCGTGGAGAATCATGTGGTGACGACGGATTTTGCGGAGTTTCCTTCGAGTCTCGCGGGGTTCCGTGCGCAGCTGGAGGGGCGTTCGATGGTGGTGCGCAAGGCGAAGCCGCTGCCCGTGGAATGCGTGGTGCGCGGGTATCTGGCGGGCTCGGGCTGGAAGGAATACCAGGCGAGCCGGACCATCTGCGGGATCGCGCTTCCAGAAGGACTGCAGCAGGCGTCCATGCTTCCGGAGACTCTCTTCACGCCATCGACCAAGGCCGAGAGCGGGCACGACATGAACATCGGTTGGGAGGAGTGCCGCCGGTTGGTGGGCGCGGATGTGGCCGAGCAGGTGCGTGCACTGAGCATCCGCATTTACGAAGCCGGACGCGCCCATGCCGCCGAGCGCGGGATCATCGTGGCCGATACAAAATTCGAGTTCGGTCTGCTGGAGGGACGCGTGATTCTCATCGATGAGTGTCTGACCCCGGATTCCTCCCGGTTCTGGCCGGCGAACGACTACGCGCCTGGGATGAGTCCCCCGAGCTTCGACAAACAGTTCGTGCGCGATTACCTCGAGACCCTCGATTGGGACAAGACGCCGCCCGCGCCGCAACTGCCGGCGGAGGTCGTGCAGCGCACCAGCGAGAAGTATCTCGAGGCTCTGCAACGGCTCACGAGTTAGTCGGGAGCTTCGAAGCCTATGCGCATCGCCATCGAGGATTTCATTCTCTATCTGGCGACTGAACGCGGCCTTTCGGAGAACTATCAACTTTCCACGCGGCTCTCCCTGGAGGGGTTCACCGGCTGGCTCGAGCGCCGCAAGCTCGCCGCGACCATGGGGGCGGCGGCCGTGGAGGAACTCGTGCGCAAGGAGGAACCGCTGCCGGAGGTGACGCTGGGCTGCGCGGACGTGGTCCTCGCGGACATCAGCGCTTATCTGGGGCACCGGAAAAAGGGCGGGCTCTCGGCGGCTTCCATCAAGCTCATCGTCGTGGCGCTGAAAATATT
Source organism: Chthoniobacter flavus (assembly GCA_945861435.1). GTDB lineage: Bacteria > Verrucomicrobiota > Verrucomicrobiia > Chthoniobacterales > Chthoniobacteraceae > CAIURC01. The sequence continues at coordinate 6,094 of CAMAUX010000097.1, forward strand.
CTTCCGCTGGCTGCACGCCCGCAAACGGGTGCCGGAGGATCTTTCAGAGTTGCTGCCGCTGCCGCGCACCGAGCGGTATTTGCCGGAAACCATGAACGAGCTGCAGGTGCAGACGCTGCTCGAAGGGGTGGTGGACGAGGGACCGCGCGGATTGCGGGACCGCGCCATCATGGAGCTTCTGTATGCGAGCGGGCTGCGCGTGTCGGAGTTGGTGAATGCGCGCTTGGAGAATCTCGATATCGAACATCAGATCATCCGGGTGACGGGCAAGGGCAACAAGACGCGCCTCGTGCCGGTGGGGAGAAAGGCGCTGGAGGCGCTCGGCATTTGGCTGGGGCGGGGGCGTCCGGAGATGGTGACCAAGCGTACGGGGAGCGAGGTGTTTCTTTCCCGCAACGGGACCAAGCTGACGACCGTGCGCATCTGGCAGATCGTGAAACGGTGCGCGCGGCATGCAGGCCTGCAGGTGAATGTGTATCCGCATTTGTTGAGGCACTCCTTCGCGACGCACCTGCTGAGCAACGGCGCGGATCTGCGGATTATTCAGGAATTGCTCGGGCACGCGGACATCGCGACGACGCAGATTTACACGCATGTGGATCAGCAGCGTTTGAAGGCGGTGCACCACCGTTTCCATCCGCGGGCCTGAGGAAGGCTTGAGGAGGGCTTGAGGTCTGCCCGCCCCACCTTCGGCCCCAGCCCTCCTCAGGGAATGGCACGGAGTTGAGCGCATCGCTCGTGCCTTGCTGCGAGAGTCCGCGCAAGAAACAGGCTCACAGCGTCAGCATGCCGGAGGCATGAAAGCGAATAGCCGGTCGGTGACCGCAATCCGCGAAGCGGATGAAGGGAACCACCGGATTGCGTTTCCCCACGCGCCGCGCCCCGGCATGGGGTGCGAGAAGGGCGACTATAAGAGGCAACTTTG
>CAMAUX010000098.1 GCA_945861435.1 Chthoniobacter flavus
GTAACGCCGACGAGGCCCTCCACGCCGCCCCTTCTCCCCAGCCACCGGCAGCTTCCCGCCCAGCAGCTTGATGGCGTGTTTGCGCCCGTATCCGCACAGTTCGCACAACTCGTCGAGCAACCGGCTGCGCCCCTCCCGCCCGCGCCGCCGGTAGCGTTCCCGCATTTTCAATATCACTTCCCGCGTGGTGTTCTGACTCATTTTTGATGACATCGCCCCCGGTGTCATCAGTTGTGAGGCAACGTATCAATTGCCCACCCCTCCCGATTCCTTACCCGGTGTCATTTCATTTGAGTCAATTCCTTCAAAACCTCACCGGAAAAACTATTGACGCACCACCCGCCCACTCCTAGCCTCCCGCCCACTTTCATCAAGAGTGACTGAGGGACTGGCCCGTTGAAGTCACGGCTACCGCCGCTTGAATTCGCTGACAAAAATCAGCGGGGACGAGTGGGACCAGGTGCCAAATCCAGCTCCATAACCGCTCAGGCGGGGACGGGGAAAGATGAGAGAAGTTCCGTTCGCGACACCGCGACGCCTCTTCCTCATCTCCACCGGTCCCTTCCAGGGCTCTTGCTGAAAGACCACACCCAACGACAAAAATGGACCGCAATTTCTTCAGCAACCTCAAGTGCCGCGAGTGCGGCAAGCTCTACGCCAAAAAGGCCATCCACGTCTGCGACTTCGATTTCGGCCCGCTCGAAGCCGTCTACGACTACGCCGCCATCCGCGGCGTGCTCACCCGCCAGCTCATCGAGTCCCGCCCGCAGTCCATGTGGCGCTACCGGGAACTCCTCCCCATCGACGGCGCGCCCACCGTCGGCACCCAGGTCGGATTCACCCCGCTCGTCAAAGCCGACCGCCTCGCAAAAGCCCTCGGCCTCCGCGAACTCTACGTCAAGAACGACACCGTCAACTACCCCACCCTCTCCTTCAAGGACCGCGTGGTTTCCGTCGCCCTGAGCAGAGCCCTCGAACTGGGCTTCGAAGTAGTCGCCTGCGCCTCCACCGGCAACCTCGCCAACTCCGTCGCCGCCAACGCCGCCAGCGCCGGCCTGAAGAGCTACGTGCTCATCCCCGCCGACCTCGAGCAGGGCAAGGTGCTCGGTTCCCTCGTCTACGGCGCCAACGTCATCGCCATCCACGGCGCCTATGACCAGGTCAACCGCCTCTGCTCCGAAATCGCCGGCAAATACGGATGGGGCTTCGTCAACGTCAACCTCCGCCCCTACTACGCCGAGGGATCCAAGACCATGGGCTTCGAAATCGCCGAACAACTCGGCTGGAGGCTCCCGCGCCACACCATCATCCCCATGGCCAGCGGCTCCCTCCTCACCAAGATCCACAAGGCCTACAAGGAGTTCATTGACCTCGGCCTCGTCGACAAGGCCCCCTTCAGCGTCCACGGCGCCCAAGCCACTGGCTGCGCCCCCATCACCCACGCGCTCAAGCGCGGCACCGACATGGTCAAGCCCGTCGCCAAACCCCAGACCATCGCCAAAAGCCTCGCCATCGGCACCCCGGCGGATGGTTACTACGCCATCCACTCCATGAACCAGACCGGCGGCACCGCCGAGGACTGCACCGACGAGGAAATCGTCGAAGGCATCCGACTCCTCGCCGAGTGCGAGGGCATCTTCGCCGAAACCGCAGGAGGCGTCACCGTCGCCTGCGCCAAAAAACTCGTCGCGGCGGGACATATCCCTGCCGACGAGAGCGCAGTGCTCTGCATCACTGGCAACGGCCTCAAAACTCAGGAGGCCATGCTCAACCAATGCGGCGCCCCGCGCACCATCAACCCCAGCTTGCGCGAGTTCGAGGACCGGATTTACCAACCCGACCAAAGCGCTGTTGCCCACTGACCTCCTCCCACCTAGTAATCAACCCCGTCTATGCCTTCCGTCCTCATCCCCACCCCGCTGCGCAAGCTCACCAACGAACTCGACACCGTCGAGGCCGATGGCGCCACCGTCGGCGAAGTCATCAACAACCTCGACAAGGCCTTCCCCGGCATCAGGGAACGCATCTGCGACGAAAAAGGCGTCATCCGCCGCTTCGTCAATGTCTTCGTCAACGGCGAGGACGTCCGATTCCTCGAAGAAAGCGCCACCCCCGTCGCGCCCAAGGACGAGATCTCCATCGTACCCGCCATCGCTGGCGGCTAGAAGACGTCCGGCGGTCCTTCTCCCCACAAGCCCCCTCCACAGTTCATCCCGCCCGCACTTCCCTATGGCTGAAGAAAACACGCGCCTCTGGCTGATGTTCCCAGCACGTCTCATCACCCGCCCCATCGTCTGGGAACTCGCGATGAAATTCCCGGTCGTCACCAATGTGCGTCAGGCCAGTGTGAACGAGGAGGTGGGGCTCGTTTCTCTCTCCCTCACAGGGGAACGCGACGCCATCAAGGCCTCCATCGCCTGGCTCGAAGAACTCGGAGTCAAGGTCGAGCCCGTCGAAATCAACACCATCGAAGGCTGACTCACCAGCCGCCTCCATTGAGCTTGGAAAATCTCCTTGGAAAACCGCCAGATCGGCTAAACCAAGCGGCACCCCGCACACGGGTGCGCATCTCGCGCCCACGGTCCAAGGGATTCCCCCCAAATCCCTAAAACCGGATCGGCTTGGGCGGATCCAGCTTGATCGGCGACTCCTGCCCCCCAATGGCGTCCACCGGACGCACCGCCTCTGCACGCATCACCGGCGGATCCCCGCTCGCATTCGCATTGGGCGACTCGCCCTTGGATGAGCCGTCAGCCGGGCTCGCCTGACCATCGGACTTCTGCGCGTTCACCGCATTGCCGCTCACCTGCACCGACTTGTAGGGATCATCTCCAAGCACCGTGGGCGCCTTGATCGCCACCGACTCGCGCTTCTTCACATCCACCACCGCAACCGCACGCGGGAACTCCTGCCCCGGAATCACCTTCACAAAGCTGCGAGGCGTGTCCCCATGAACGTCGCAGGCGTCCTTGGGAGCCTGCTCCTCGGTGGCCATCTCAAAAACGGTGGTGCGGTGCTGTACTTTCTGCCCCGTCTCCTTGTTCTCGATCGTCTCGAAACACTTGTCGGTCCCCAGCAAACCCGAGTGCGTGCACACCTCGTACTTGAGGAGTCCTTCAGGCCTCGCAATCGCTTCGGGCCGGTGCCCATCGAAGCTGGCCTTCATCACCTCCGCCCAAATCGGAAGGGCCACCTCGCTGCCAAACGCCCCCCGATAAATCGTCGTACGCGGCTTGTCAAAACCCACCCACACCCCGCACGTGATCGCGCTGCTGTAGCCCATGAACCATGCGTGCGTGAAATTGTAAGCGGTGCCGCTCTTGCCCCCCAAATCGCACTTCTTCACCCCAAGCTCCGTGTACGTCTTCTCCGCCGGTCCACGCTCCAGCACCTCCGCAAGACAGGAGTGCACCTCGTACGCCGTCGTCGGCTTGATCACTCGCTTCGTCTGAGGCTGCGACTGGAAAATCACCACCCCATCCTGATCCTCCACCCTCTCGATAATGAAGGCCTTCAACGGACGAGTCCCCCCGTTGGGAAACATCGTATTGGCAAGGGTCAACTCCATCAGCGTCACCTCGCTGCTTCCCAGAAAAGTCCGCGGAAACGCACTCAGCTTCGTCTCAATCCCCGCCTGCCTCGCAAGCGCCAGCACACGGTCAATCTTCACCATGTTCCCAAAGCGCACCGTCGCTGAATTCTTGCTCTTCACGAGCGCTTCCCGTGAAGTCATCAGCCCCTCAAAACGATTGTCCGCCCGCTCCGGCCCCCACTCCCCAAGAATACCGGTGGCGCCGCCGATCATCACCTGCCGGTTATCCATCTGCTCGTCCTGCACCGTCGTCCCCGGAAACAGTCCGCTTTCAAATCCCGCCGCGTACACCAGCGGCTTGAAAGCGGTTCCCGGCGGCACTCGCGCCGTGATCGCGCGATTGTACTCGCTGTGCCCGAAATCACGCCCGCCAACCAGCGCCAGGACGGCGCCGTTGCGGTTGTCCAAAACCGTCACTGCTCCCTGCAGATACTCGGGAGCGGGCAGCGCAGGCAACTCCCCATCAGCCCCCCTCACCCGTGCGCGATAGAGAGCGTCGTACTTTTCGAATGTCGGATGGTCATAGCCCTCCCGATGCTCCACCACACTGAGCTGATCCCGAAGCGCCTGCTCCGCCTTCTTCTGCAGAGCGCCATCAATCGCGGTGAAAATCCGGAACCCCTCTTTCGCAGCACGCTCACGCCCCACCAACTTCTCCAACTGCTGCGAAACCACATCCGCCGCGTACGACTCCTGATGGATCGGCTTGCGGTTCTTGACCAAAATTTCCTGCGCCAACGCCGCATCGTAATCACCGCGCGCAATCAGCTTCAATTCCAGCGCCCGCTGCAGCACATAATCGCGCCGCTCCAAACAAGCCTGTCGATTACGCCACGGCGAGAGGTTGCTTGGACTCTTGAGCAACCCCGCGAGCATCGCCGCCTCCGACAGGGTGAGATCCTTCGCTCGCTTGCCAAAGTAACCGCGCGACGCCGACTCCGCACCGTAAAAGCCCGAACCAAAGAAAATCCGGTTCAGGTAGAGTTCAAGAATCGTGCGCTTGTCGCAGCGCCGCTCAATCTCCATCGCCACAAACATCTCAAACACCTTTCTCGAAACGCTCTTATCGGTGGCCGGCAGCTCCTTCGGAAACGTGTTGCGAGCCAACTGCTGAGTGATCGTACTCGCCCCCTGCGCCATCCGCTTGCGCTGCCAGTTGCGCACCACCGCCCGCGCCACCCCGCGATAATCCACCCCGTTGTGCTCAAAAAAACGCGCATCCTCCGCCGCCTCCACCGCCGTGAGCAAGGCAGGCGACAGCTCTTCCACGGAAACCTGATCCCGGTTCTGCACAAAGAGCCGGCTGAGCACTTCCCCGGAACGATCGTAAATCACGCTCGCCGACTCCATGTCGCGGAGCTTCCGGTAATCCAGCGCCCGCGCCTTTTCCTCCCAACGCCCCTTCTCCCTGAAACCCCAAACCCCTCCCCCAACAACCAAGGCGGCAAACACGCCCACCACACTCAGAAATCCGGTCCGCCGATAAAACGGCCGGCGCACATTGTCATAGGTCCACATGGAGGGAAAACAGGCTTTCCTCCTTCCCATTTAATCGCCCCTCAGGCAATGAAACATTCCAGCCGCGGGTGTTCGCCTCCCTCCCCACTCGGAGCTCGGCCTTCCAAAAATTGCCCGGCTGACGAACCGCCCCGCCTTGAGCCCAAGCTCCAATCCCCTTCCAGAAGCCCTCCGAGCGGAGATCCGGAAACATGGCCCCCTCTCCTTCGCCCAATTCATGCAGCGGGCTCTGTACGACCCCGCCCACGGTTACTACGCATCCGGCAGGGCCGCCGTGGGACGCGAAGGCGATTTTTTCACCAGTGTCAGCGTTGGCCCCCTCTTCGGCGCCCTTCTGGCCCGCCAGTTCGAGGAAGTATGGAAGCGCCTCGGCTCCCCGGCCCTCTTCTCCATCATCGAACAGGGCGCCCATCACGGTGACCTCGCACGCGACATCCTCTCAGCTCTCGAAAACACCGCGCCCGATTGCTTCGCCGCCGCTCAACTCCACATCATCGACCCCTTCCCCGCCCAACGCGACGCGCAGCAGCGCACCCTCGGCCCCCTCTGCTCCAAAACGCGCTGGCTAGAACACCTCGACCAACTCCAGCCCTTCACCGGCGTCTTCTACGCCAATGAACTCCTCGACGCATTCCCCGTCGAACGCGTCCGCTGGAGCGGCTCCCACTGGGAACAACTCCACGTCGACCTCAAGGACGACACCTTCGTATGGACGGGCGTCCGCTCACAGGATCCAGTACTTCTGGCCTCCATCGAACACCTGCCACGCAACCTTCCCTCGGGCTTCACCACAGAACTCCACTTGGAAGCCTGCACATGGATGCGCCAAGCCGCCGCACGACTCGCGAACGGCGTCCTGCTCCTCATCGACTACGGCTACACACGCTCCGAATACTACCGGCCCGAACGCCACGAAGGCACCCTCACAGGCTACCGCGCACATCAGCAGACCCGCGACATTCTCGCCAACCCGGGCACCATGGATCTCACCGCCCATGTGGAATTCACCACCCTCGCAGAGACCGCCGAACAAGCTGGGCTGCGCGTCCACGGCTTCTGCCCACAGCACCAGTTCCTCGTCGGCGTGAGCCCCCTCCACTTCCCGCCCCAACTGGAACCCGGCCCGGAAACCGACCGCGACCTGCGCGCATTCAAGACCCTCATGCACCCCTCCATGCTCGGCGCCAGCTTCAAGGTGCTCTGCCTGGAAAAGAGCCCGCTCCCCCCACTCAGCGGCTTCCGCTTCGGAGGCAATCCCCGAGCCAACCTCGAACTCCGCGTCTCCGAGTAAGCTTCAGAAAAAACGCACCGGATAGGCGGCTGACCCAAAGTTCACCGCTGAAACCTTCAGGCGCTCTCGCATCGCGGAAACAACGCACCCATCGGCCGCTTTCCCTCCCTCAGCGGCAGCAACTTAAGATTCAACTAAATCACAGCCATCCCACAGCCTGAGGAAACCGAGGTTCTGAAGGGACTTTTACAGAGGGAGGGCGGCGAAATTTGAGCGGAGGCAATTGCAGCTTTCGCGAGCGGGATTTTCTTTCTCGGGCGGATGCTGTCCCATGAGCTTTACGCTGT
>CAMAUX010000099.1 GCA_945861435.1 Chthoniobacter flavus
TCGTCTCGGCGTCACTATTGAGAATCGCGAAATAGGGTGACCGCGCAGCGTCCAGAGTATGGGCATTCCGGATGTCACCGTAATGTACGATGCCCAATTAAGTCGCGGTGGTCGCGCAGCCTGCATGCGCCCAACCCCCGAGCGGTCAAATCACAGCCAAACCCGACAGTTTGTCTGTCCCCTTGTCTGTCCCCTTGTCTGTCCCCTTGTCTGTCCCCTGCCCCAATTATGCGCCGCCCGGTGGCCGAAAGTGCTCGTCAAGCGACAGGGAACACTCGGACTGAGTCACAGGCTGACCTGTCAAAGAACCGGCTGGTTTCTTTACGCGTCCATTGCCACGTGTTAAGTTTTTCCCGTTTTCTTTACACATGAGTTCCCGCCTCGAGCCTCTCCCCCTGCCTGCCTCCATCGAATTGGAGACTCCGGCCGTGCTGAGGCAATTAGCCCGGTCGCACCGACATCTGGCCGAACTCAAAGGCGCGGCGGCGACCATTCCGAACGAGGCCATCCTCATCAATACGCTCGCCTTGCAGGAGGCCAAAGACTCCTCCGCCATCGAGAACATCATCACCACGGAAGACGAACTCTTCCGCACAGATTCCGCGCCTGGAGGGAACGGCAGCGTGGCGGCCAAAGAAGTGCATCGCTACGGAGCCGCGCTGAAGGTCGGCTTCGAGCGCGTCCGCCAGCAGGGCTTCCTACGCTTGGAGGACGTGCTCGCGGTGCAGGCCACCTTGGAGCAGAACCGTGCCGGTTTGCGCAAGCTCCCCGGCACCGTGTTGAAGAATGCCGAAACCGGCGCCGTGGTCTACGAGCCACCTCAGGACGCGGTACGCGTCGAGCGGTTGATGGACAACTTCATCACCTGGCTGAATCGCAGCGAGCCCGGCGATCCCGACCCTCTCGTGCAGATGGCCGTGCTGCACTGGCAGTTTGAGAGCATCCATCCTTTCTATGACGGCAATGGCCGAACCGGGCGCATCCTCAATCTCCTGCACCTCGTCATGCACGGACTGCTGGACCTGCCCGTGCTCCACCTCAGCCGCCACATCGTGCGAAACAAAGCCGACTACTATCGGGGGCTCCAAGGCGTGCGCGAGCAAGGAGCTTGGGAATCGTGGCTGCTCTACATCCTCCGCGCTGTGGAGGAGACGTCGAAGGAGACGCTCACTCAAGTCACAGGCATCCGCCGCCTCATGCAGGATACGAAGCAACGCCTCCGCTCGGAGTTGCCGAAGCTCTACAGCCAAGAGCTGCTCAACAACCTCTTCCGACATCCCTACACGAAGGTCGAGTTCATCGAGCACGATCTCGGTGTCTCTCGGCCCACCGCGATGAAGTATCTCGACACCCTGTACACCACGGGATTCGTGAAAAAGACCAAGCTGGGCCGCACGAACTTCTACATCAACGAACCGTTGTTTGCGCTGCTGGGACGGTAGGTGATCTCTTCTTGCACGTCGCCTGCCGACCTCGACTGAGCAGTCGGAGCACGAAGTCCCGGAGAAACTGGGAGCAGGTTTCGAGCTCGCTGCGCGCGTTGCAATCGCGCGGAAAATTGATTGGCACCAGCGATCTCCGGATCGCATCGGTTGCGCTCGAGCGCGACTGGCCGCTCGTCACGCAGAACACGGCGGCTTTTTCACCGATAGCCAGCCCCTCTCTCCCAGACCTTCGTCCGCCTTCCCACCGTTTTCAGCGCACGGGTCCCAAAAGCAAACCCCTTGCAGTACAACCTCTGATAGAATTACTTTTGTTTAACTTACAAGGTCCAAACGCAATCATCCGCATCTTCCAGGCGACCTTTTTATGTCGGCTGGGAAAGTCCCTCCGACGGCCTCTGCCCCCACTGCCAATTACCCCATGCCCGCCGACAACAGCACTTTCCTCAACTCCGAGCGTGCCTTCACCGTCAAATACGAAGCCGCCTTTTCGCCGGTTGAAAACTTTGATCTGGGGGGGGCCGGCCAGCTCATCATTCGGCCTAACCGCGGGTCGCTTCAGTTCACCGGCCAAAGCCGCAGAATTTTTTCGTGGAAGCAAAAAACTCTCGATTTCACGGCCGCCGACATCTGGAACGTGGTGCAAGAGGGAGAGAAGCTCTCCTTCTCGACCGGGATCGGCCAGTCGGGTCGAAAGAACAAACGATTCGAATTCCTCTGCCTGACAGCCGACGAGGCCGCGGCCGTCCGCGCGCTTCTGCCCACCCGCGTCGACGCGGATCTCACGGAGGAACAGGATTTTACCGTGCGCCTCAGCCTCCTGCCCGGGTCTTCGTCCCTTTTGACTTCTGTCACCGGACTGATCATCGCGGCTAACATCGTTGTATTTGCCGTAATGGCGACCTTCCTGAACGCAGGTTGGTTGGAGGTGAGCAGCATGGACCCCTACATTCGGTTTGGCGCCAACAGCGGCGCGGCGACGACCAACGGGGAGTGGTGGCGGTTATTCACGAGCGTGTTCATGCATTTCGGTCTGCTTCACCTCGCGCTCAACATGTGGTCCCTGCTGAGTGTCGGCAGCCTGCTGGAGCGCCTGCTCAGCCGGTCGCTCTATCTTTTTCTTTACCTCGCCAGCGGCATTGGCGGCAGTCTCACGAGCATCGGCTGGCACGGCGACGAAACGTGGAGTGCTGGCGCGTCCGGCGCCGTGTTCGGCATCTATGGCGGTCTGCTCGGTTACGGCTTGCGCGAGAAAAAGACCCTTCCACGCGCCGTCTGGACGCCGCTGCAAAAAAGCGCGCTCACCTTCGCCGGCTACAATCTCTTCTATGGCCTCGTGCATCCGGGCATCGACAACGCCGCGCACGTCGGCGGCCTCCTCACGGGACTGGCGCTGGGCTGGCTGATTGCAGTGCCCACCGACCTTGAGCGGCGTCCCGCCCTCATCCGCAAGCACCTGCGCCTCGGCCTAGCAGTCGCCGTAGCCGGCATCGCCGTGGGTGTCGCCGTCGTGCCGCGGTTTGACTACTTGGTGCATGAAGAAATCGCGTGGGCGGAGTGGGCCAAAGATTACGCAGAAAAGGAAACCGAGCTTATCAAGCACGATGAGGAAGAGCGGAAACTCGCCGGTAGCGACGCCGCGAGCGCAGCCAAATACGTGCAGTGGCTGGGGACGAACGTGATTCCATTTTGGGATTCGTGGGCTAGCCAACTCGCCGGACTTCACTACACACCGGGCCGCAGGACCGAGCATCGGCGCGCGGTCGTCCTCGAATACTTTCGAACCCAGTCAGAGTCCTACCAACACTTGCGTGCCGGCGTGGATCGAGACGATGCGGAGGAGGTCAAACTCTACAACGAGTTGAGGGAAAAGGCCGGTCTGCTTCTCCGCTCCCTCCAGCCCTGAGGCGAGGCAGCACCGCGCCGGTACTTTGAGAGCTCCGCGCGCTGCGTGGATCAGTCAGCAGCCTTTTCCAGACGAAGTGGCTAATCGGCCGACACCCTCAAAGGAGAGTTCAGCGTCCACCCGCCCGTTAAAGGCAGATAGAAGCAGATAGAGCAGATAGGGACAGGCAAGTTTGGCACGTATTTCAGGGCATCGGTCGCGCCTTGTTGAGGGAGCCTGAACAAGCAACAGCCACTCGCAACTTCAGCATGCCGGTGGCATCGGAGCTAATAATCTGTCGGTGACCGCAGTTCGCAACGCGAACGCAGGGAACCACCGGATCGCAGTCCCCACGCGCCGCGCCCCGGGCAGGGGCGCAAGAAGGACGAGGCCGAGTCTCTTCGCGAACAATCCAACCGTCCTCACAGCCTCCCAACCAACCGCACCGATAACCGCCCCCCCAACCGGCACCATCTCAGCCTGCAAGCGCCGCTGATTCCAGATACCCACCGCCAAACAGATGCGGCGACGGACACCTCTGCCCTACGGCAACCGGAGATTGCGGATCAGATCGAACCCCACACTCACGGGCGTCCCGGACGACCCATTCTGCAGCTGTGGAGTGTATTTGTAGGTGATGGTTTGATAACCAAGGGAAAGGATCTCCCCCGCCTGATCGCCGACCTCGCTGTTCAACGAATAACTCGTCACGAGCGCGTTGGTCAGCGTGATCTTCAGAAAGTCCACCTCGCCCGCGCCACCTGGCTTGGTGAAAGTCAGGCTCACCGTGCGCAGATTCGTCCCCAGAAGAGAGCTGATGAAGAGCTGCGGGGAAGACTTGTCGACGAGCTTTTTCAACATGATCGGCGTGGCCGCGGACTTGGAAGCGCCCCCAACCGGCCCCGCCCATGCAGTCACTCCCACCTGATCAACTTTGAACGAGCATCCCGTGGCAATGATCTCGTTCTCGTGGTTTCGAGCCGTCGACTCGCCCTGAATGCTGTCGATCTTCAGGTAGACATTGATCTGTGCTTGGGCCCGGCTGCCTGCCGCAAAGGTAAAGGCAACGATCAGGGCCAGAAGGATGTTCAAATTGGGGATTCCGCGTGTTCTCAGATTCATGGCTGTTTGATGGGTGGCGCGACGGTGGTTTGGAAATCAACCCCCTGCTCCATTGAGCGGAAGTGCTGCGCCCAAAAACCACGGGAAGCAGCTGTCTCTAATAACCAATCTAGCCGGCTCTACAGACACAAGCTTTGTCTAATTAGGAGGATAGACACCAAACAAGGAACCAAAACACAGCTGGCCTGTTCGCCGTCGCTGACAAAAAGTCGACCAAACCCGCCCCCCCAAGATACCGCCAACCTCCCCGTAACTCCCAATGCGCTGGCGCGGGGGAATTCGATGCGGGCGCACGTGCCGTCTAGGCCACCCGCCCGCCACACAAGGACCCAAGAACGCCGATCCACCGCCCGTCCATTCCACCGCGCAGGAATCCCGTAATCCATGGTTCCCCTCGTCTTCACCGCCCCCTAACATCATCCGTCCCATGAGCCCCGGTGCCACCGAAGTCCTTGCCACGGTCCTCTTCGCCGTCGCCGTGCTTCACACCTTCTGCGTGAAGCGGTTCGCGCACTGGGCGCAGCGATACCCCTCCGGTTCCATTCAGGAAAACCTGCTCCACTTCCTGGCTGAAACCGAAGTCGTCTTCGGGCTCTGGAGTGCCGCCCTCTTCATCGGCATCGCCGCGCTGCAAGGCTCAGTGCACGCCGCCGTGGAATACGTCGAGGGACTCAATTTCACCGAACCCAAGTTCGTCTTCGTCATCATGGTGGTGGCCGCCACACGTCCGATCGTGCACCTGGCTGAGTCGCTGATCGCATTCGTCGCGCGCCTCCTTCCCGTGCGGGAGAGCGCCGCCTTTTATTTCACGGCCCTCACCCTGGGGCCCCTGCTCGGCTCGTTCATCACCGAGCCGGCCGCGATGACCCTGCTCGCCCTGCTGTTGAAACGCCGCTACTTCGACCGCGAGATCAGCCCGCGATTCGCCTACGCATCGCTGGGGCTTCTGTTCGTCAACGTCTCCATCGGCGGCACGCTCACCCATTTCGCCGCGCCCCCGGTGCTGATGGTGGCATCCAAGTGGAACTGGTCCACCGCCCACATGTTCGAGCACTTCGGCTGGCGGGCGGCATGCGCCTGCGTCGTCTCCACAGCCATCGTCACCGCCTCCTTCTGGAAGGAACTCCACGCGCTCGAAACAATTCCCGTAAAGCCACGGCCCATCCCGCTCTGGCTTACTCTCCTGCATCTATTGTTCCTCGGCCTTGTCGTCTGCTTCGCGCATCACCCGGACGTCTTCTTTGGAATCTTCATGGTCTTCCTCGGCCTTGCCACCGCGACACGCGAGTATCAGGACGGCCTCAAGGTGCGCGAAGGCCTCCTCGTCGGCTTCTTCCTCGCAGGCCTCGTCACGCTCGGATCGCTCCAGGCCTACTGGCTCAAGCCACTCATCCAGACCCTCGGCGGCGCCTCGCTTTTCTTCGGTGCCACCGGCCTCACCGCAATCACGGACAACGCCGCCCTCACCTACCTCGGCTCCTTGGTCGATGGAATCTCCCCCGACCTCCAGTACGCACTCGTGGCCGGTGCCGTGACCGGCGGCGGCCTCACCGTGATCGCCAACGCGCCGAACCCCGCAGGCGCAGGCATCCTCCAGACTTCGAAGGCATTCGCTTCCGAAGGCATCAGCCCACTGGGCCTGTTCCTCGGCGCGTTGATGCCGACCGCCGTCGCGATCGTCTTCTTCTGGCTCCTGCACCCCGTGCCGGCCTGATCAAGCCTGCGGAAACGCAGCCTGCCGGAGGCATGAGAGCCGATAGATACCGGTCGGTGAACGCAATCCGCAAAGCGGATGACGGGAACCACCGGGCCGCGTCACCCCACGCGACGCCCCTGGGCGTAGGCCGCGAAAAGAACGACCATGCGAGGATACATTGCCTGTCCCTATCCGCTCCAACGGCCTCAAGAAGCAGGCTCCCGCAACATGTCAGCATGCCGGAGGCATGAGAGCCGATAGCCGGTCGGTGGACGCAATCCGCAAAGCGGATGGCGGGAACCACCGGATCGCGTCACCCCACGCGATGCGCCTGAGCGTAGGCCGCGAAAAGGACGACCATGCGAGGATACATTGTAGAGTAGGGGGCGCCGCGTGTTATCGCAGCGCCCCCTCTCATCAAACCGTGCAGGCGGTTTTCCCGCACACGGCTTTCCGAATATTCTTTAGTCGGTTCGCTTATACGGCCCGGCCAGTGGTCGCTTGGTTCATCGCGTA
>CAMAUX010000100.1 GCA_945861435.1 Chthoniobacter flavus
CCCGCAGGATTTTCACAAACTTCTCCTTCTCCGGATCGCCCAGCGCAAAGCGCCGGTCCACCACCCGCGTCACGCAGTGATAACACGCCCCCGGAGAACCCTCCTCCGCCAACACCCGCCTCGTCCTCATGGATTCACCACTCGCCCACGTCGAGCGACTGGTCAACGCGCTCTTTGATAGATTGCCTGTCCCTTTGCCCGCTGCAACTGCTGGTGGAGCCAGCAAGCCGTGGCTTTGTTCTCCAGGTTGCGTTTGCCCGGGCGGATACCGAGACCGTTGAGATACGATTTCAACGCGTTGGTCGCTGCCGTATGGTTTGACACCGCTTTGCCGTAGGCGTGGAGCAACTCGCGCCGTTGACGGCTTTTCGGGTCAGGAACCCAAACGCAGGGCGCGTTTCCGGCCAGATAAACCAGAGCGATGCGGGCAGCAGCCATCTTGTCGTTATCGGCGTAGGTTTTGGCGTGTCTGCCCACATGGCAGCTTTCCAAGACGCAGGCTCTCAAGCCGATGTTTGCCAGCCGATTGCAAACCTCAAAGCTGTTGGAGCCAGCCTCCAGCAGGATGATGTCTTTTGGGGTGAGTTCGGCGGCGGCCCATTTTAAGAGGGCTTCCAACGAGAGGTTGTGTTGCGTGCCGATTTTGCGCGCAGCGTGAGGTGTCTGCCCCACAAAAACCGCCGCAGTGAAGGAGTCTGGGTGACAATCCAGACCGACGATTTTTCCTTTGGAGGGGGGAGGCGGAGCCACATAGGTGTCTGCCGCTTCCCGCCCCGCAAGAGTCTTTCTGGGTGGAAGGATGTGTTTTTTGATCATGGTTTTTCTCCGATGACCCGGTTGGAGGAAAAGGCAACCAGCGCGGGTGGCCGATTGGATTTGATCCACGGACGGAAGGGTGCAGTCAGGCATACGGGGTCTTTCGCCCCACGATGGTGCTTTCCGCCACGGTTCAATCACGGAATCGAGCAGTGAACTCAGTGGATTCCTCGAACCTTTGGACCTTCGGCCACCCGAGCGTGTTGCAAAGCACTCACGTGTTCCGTCAAGGACGTTGGCTCAAACACATCGGCTTGCCCAGCGCTGGTTGCTGCATGACTTCATACCGTCACGGACCGCACGGAAGGAATGGGGGGGATGAGGGGGTTGTCTGTTGCGTGGTCCGTGCATTCAGTGCGTTCCGTGGGCCATTGGGAGCTCTCCGGGTTCAGGCGGCTGCTGAGTCCTATCGGTGCCTAGGTACTTGAGGGTAACAGCCATGTCGTTACCGACTTCGAAGATCGCTCAAAGAGACTCACCCAACGGGTGAGACTGAAACGGGATGATTTTAAGCTGCAAATTCCGTTTCCACAGAAACTCACATCAGATCCGACAAGTTTTCATCGCCGCATTGAGGATTCCTCGGGCATGGAGTGGAAACGGCCTCGTTCATCGAAGAGGCCATCGGCGGCGAAGACGTGGAGATGGGGATGAAAGACGAGGTAGTCGCCAAAGGTGTGAACGGGAGCGGCAGCGGCGATGCGACCGTTGGGCAGACCGAGGCGTACGCGGAAAGCGTCTCGCAGGCATTCCGTGGCGGTCTGGAAGAGGAGATGGAGGAGGTGTCTGCGTTTGCGGAAGATGCCGCGCAGCATTTTTGGGAAGGTGAAGACGAACTGGCGGTGAGGGACTTGGTGGCAGACGTACGAGGCGATCCAAGCGCCGGTCCGATAAATCGGTCCGATAAATTGCCTGTCCCTTTCGAGTGAGCGCACCGGTCCGATAAATTGCCTGTCCCTTTCGAGTGAGCGCACGGTTCGCCGCTGAGCCTCACTGAGGACGGGCGGACATTTGTGGACATGGCCGCGCCGCTCGTTGAGGGGTTTGACTCGCTGCGTGAGGTGTTCGCCGATCGGCGACGGAAGACAACGCGCACGCTGAGTGTGGTGGCACCTGCGCCGATGCTCTCCGGAGCTTTGCGGGAGCCGATCATCCAGTTTCGCGAGGCGCATCCGAGTGTGAAGCTGACGCTCATCGATCAGCGGTCGCGGACGGCGCGGCAGGTGATCGAGAACGCGGGGGCGGACATCGCCATCATTGGGGTCGCCGCGGGGGATGCGCCGCTGCCGCAGTTCGAGATGTGGCCCCTTGCGTGGTATCCCTTTCACCTGCTGTGTCAGAAATCGCATCCGCTGGCGAAGGTGCGCCGGATCACGCTCTCTGAGATCGTGAAGCATCCGCTGGTGCTGAGCCCGGCGGATTCGAGTTCGCATCGGCAGGTGCGGCATGTGTTTGAGCAAGCCGGGCTTGCCGAACGCATGAATGTGACGATGAGCGCTACCCAACGCGGTCTGTTACTGAGCTACGTCACGATCGGCTTTGGCATCGCGATCGGGACCAGCGCGGCATCCGTGAAGCTTTCAAAACCGGTGGATGGAGAGGTGGAACTGTTCATGCGCGACGTCACGTCGCTTTTAGGGCAGGAGGAGGTGTTCCTCATCCGACGCAAAGGCCGCCATGATTTACCGCATGTGCGGGTATTCCGGGAGATGATGTTGCGGTCCTTTGGCAAGGGGTAGAGCGCGGTCGTAGTTCGTGTGGGCGTGTTGCGGCGTGAGAAGTCTGGCGCCGATAGGGAAATGCAAAATTCCCTCTCGTCATCGTCTTTCTTGTGTCCGCTGCGCGGGGCGCATTGTGCTGCGGTGCGATCCGTTGGTTCCCTGCGTCCGTGTGGTTCCGAGCGCTGAGGTGGGATGGAGGGAGAGGATGCGGGGAGGTTCAGCGGTCGAACTGAATCCAGTCGATGTTCATGAGGCCGCCCTTGCCCGGGTTGACCAGCACGAGGAAGAGATCGTGGCGGCCTTCGGTTTTGGTGAGGGGCGCCTTGTTGTCCGCCCATGTGTCCCAAGAACCGGTGTGGGTGATGGGAATGGTGGCAAGAAGCGGGCCTTCGGTGGAGTCGCGGCGGACTTCGATTTTGGAATCCTTCGAGTCACCGCCGACAGAGGCGCGGACGGTGAGGGCGTTGATACCGGCGAGGTTCACGCCTTGGATTCTGAGGGAGTGGCCGTGGCTTGTGGATCCGAGGGCCTTCTTATTGGAGGCGCCGTTGGAGCCTGTGACCTTTGGCCCGTTGTAATCGGTGTTCTCGGCCTCGATGCGCGGCATGCGGAGGGTGACTTTGGCCGAGCCTGTGAGCGGGCCGGCGGGGCCTGCGCCGAGGTCGGTGTAGGCGGCTTCGAGAACGAGGGCGCCCGGCTTGGTTTCGCGAGGTGCAGTGAGCTGGCCCTCGATCCCACGGGTGATGCTCTGTGAGCCCTTGCCCTTTTCGAGTGCAAGCATCCAGCGGAGCATGATGGCGACTTCGTCCTCGGAGTGCTGCGGGTGGGCGAGCATGGGGACCTGACCCCAGACGCCGGAGCCGCCGAGGCGGACCTTCTGGTTGAGGAGTTGCGCAGCGCCGTCCTGCTTGCGGTATTTGTCCGCGATGGCGAGAAAGGGCGGGCCGATGAGCGGGTTCTCCATGGAGTGGCAGTTGAAGCAGTCACTCTGGCGCATGAGAGCGAGGCCCGGGTCTTCAGGGAGGGGCTTGCCATCGGCGGGGAGGAAGTTGGCGTTGACCATGGTGCGGATGCCGAACTCGGCTTCGCGGCCGGAGGAGGAGCCGTCCTCCTCGTCGCGGACCTCGAGTTTGAAGGAGAGCGGCTTGCCGGGTTGGTAGAAGTCGCCGTCGACTGGGGAGGAGAAGGCAATCTGGGGACGCGCGTTGCCGACCACGATGGGGGCGGTGGTGACGGTGGTGCCGCCTTGTCCGTCGGAAACCGTGAGTTCGATTTGGAAGGAACCGGGTTGGTCGAGGGAGACCTCGAGTTGTTCGCCGGTGCCGAGGATGCGTCCCGAGGGCTGGAGTTTCCAGGAGAAGGAGAGGGTTCCTCCATCGAGGTCGCGCGAGCCTGCCGCGGAGAGGCGGGTGCGAAGGGGCGCCTTGCCCGCGGACTGGCTCAGGGAGAGCTTCGCGATGGGTTGGAGATTGCCCCGGAGGTAGGAGATTTTAAGGAGTGCGGAGTCTGCATTGGCGCCCCAGGTTTCGCCGTAATCGAGGAGGTAGAGGCAGCCGTCCGGGCCGAAGGTGGCGTCAACCGGGCGGCGGATGATGGTGGCGCCGGCATCGACGAGTTCCTTGTATTTCTTGAGCTGATCGTCGGTGTTGGCGGTGACGAAGGCGGAGGGGGCGAAGGGTTCGAGGCCTGCGAGGTCGGAGGACTCGGTGAGGCGTGCCCAGCGGATGAAGGGGCGCTGCCAGTCCCAGAAGAGGAGGGAGCTGTCGAAGTGCTTGGGGAAACCGTTGGTGGTTTCGAAGGAGGGCTGCCAGTGGAAGACGGGGCCTGCGCAGGCGGTGCGTCCGCCTTCACCGAGTTCGGGCCACTGTTCGGAGACGGCGTAGGGCCAGTAGATGAAGGCGGGGGTGGCGGGTGGGAGTTGCTTGATGCCGGTGTTGTTGGGGCTGTCGTTGACCGGGTGTGCGGGATCGTAGAGGGCGCCGGCTTCCTTGGTTTCGTAGTTGTAGCGTGCGTAGGGGAAGTTGTTGCCGACGAAGAAGGGCCAGCCGAAGTAGCCGGCTTTGCGGGCCTGGTTGATTTCGTCGTAGCCGCGGCTGCCGCGGGGCCCGTCGTTGCGTGCGTCCGGGCCGACCTCGCCCCAGTAGACGTAGCCGGTTTTTTGATCGATGGAGAGGCGCCACGGGTTGCGGCAGCCCATTGCGAAGATCTCCGGCTTTGTGTGGGGAGTGCCTGGAGGGAAGAGGTTGCCTGCGGGGATTTCGTAGGTGCCGTCGGGTTTCGGGCGGATGCGGTTGACCTTGCCGGAGAGGTTGTCGGAGTTGCCCGGGGCGCGTGCGCCGTCCCACGGTTGGCGGTCTGGGCGCCAGTCGATGGGGGCGTAGCCTTGGGAGTCGCCGAAGGGGTTGGTGTTGTCGCCTGCGGACCAGTAGAGGCAGCCGTCGGGGCCGAACTCGACGCTGCCGCCGTGATGGCAGCACTCCTTGCGCTGCTCTTCGTAGGAGACGAGGACCTTCTCGCTGGCGAGGTCGAGCTTGTCGGCCGTGATGGTGAAACGGGAGAGGTACTGGCCTGAAAAGCCGACGGGCGAGTAGAGGCAGTAGATCCAGCCGTTTTCCGCGAAGCGGGGGTCGAGGGCGAAACCGAGGAAGCCGTTTTCCTGCTGTTTGAAGACAGCGAGTGTGGCGGCGAGTTTTACGGTGCGGGACTTGGGGTCGTAGATCTTGAGGTCGCCGCCGTATTCGTTGAACCAGATGCGGCCGTCGGGCGCGATCTCCAGTTCCATGGGCTGCGGCAGATTGCCGAGAAGCTTTTCGGTTTTGAAGCGGATGTCCTCGGGCTGTGGGGCTGCGTGGGCTGCGCAGAGGGCGAGCGAGGAAAGGGCGATGAGGGAGAGGAGTGGGGATCGCATGGAATGGAGTGGACGGTGCTGAGGTTCAGGCGCGAGGGGCGTGGATGGCAAGGGTAAGGATTTTTGCCGGTGGTTGGAGAATGGAAGGGAATGGTCGGCTTGTGTCGGCAGGGCAGGCCGGAATCGGTGGGGGACAATCGATGGGGGACAGGGCTTCTGAGGATGCGCGTGTATGACTGGCACTGGTTGAGGATCGCGCAACAGGGCGACAAGCCGGGTCCGGAAGCTGAGCCTCTTCCGAGGGGCACTGTGACAGTGCGAGAGTCCATAGGACGAACGCCGCTGCTGTGCGTGTGCGCTTTCTTCGTGATGCGGGTGGATGCGTTCCGAAGCGCGCCGCTCGGATATCAGATCGTCCGGAATTTCAGGGTGGGATGACCGATTGCTCAGCGCGGCTCGCTTGAATCGCAATCGATCACCTTCCCTCTTCAATCAGCTGCAGGAGGGTGTCCTTTAGTATTTCCCCGGTCCTCTT
>CAMAUX010000101.1 GCA_945861435.1 Chthoniobacter flavus
CCGCCGCCGACTACTTCGCCAGCGGCATCCACATGAACAGCGTGGACACCGGCTGGGTGACCGACGAAGACCCCGCGCACATCGCCGCGCGAAAAGTGGAGGAGCACCGCTTCCACCCGCCGCTCGACATCGTGGACGGCGCGGCGCGCATCGTGGATCCGATCATCGCCGGCTTCAACACGGGCGAGCACGTGTGGGGCAAATTCCTGAAGGACTACCAACCGGTGCCGTGGTGATGCGACGGACGACTGTCCGGCAGCTTTGTCAGTCTGCGGCGGCGCGGGGTTGAAAATGGGTTCGTTTGGCAAAAATCGCATTTTCATTCACCCCCGGTCGGAGACCTCCACGGAGAGCGGCGCGGGGATATCCTCGCCCTGCCGCCTCCGTTGCACGCGCTCCAGTTGTGCCATCGCGCGGGACAACTGCCGGTTCAGCGTCGTCTCGTAGCGCAGGATTTTATCCAGCGTCTCCGCGGAGGGCAGCACCGCCGCTGCCTGCCGGGCTTCCTCCTCGTATTCCTCCTCGTCCAGACGCTGCTCCTTCCACATCCGGAAACTTCCGGCCTGCCCATCCAGAAAGGCCAGCGCCGCAGCCTTGTTCCGATCACGCAGCGCACCCGCATCCATTCCTTCCGGGTTCGCCTCCTGGTTCCGCAATAGCTCCGTCAGTCGGTTCGTCAGGAAATTCGGCTGGTCGCCGAAGTGCCCGGTAAAACGCCGCACCATCGCCTCGGTCAGTTCACCTTCCGCTTCGACTCGATCGCGCAGTTCCCGTACCCAGTCCTGGAGGAAGGCGCTTCCGATGGCAGACTTCTCCATCGCATGAATCGTATCCGTATGGGTCCGCCAGAGCATCCATTGCATCACCGGACCGGTTCCATTGCTGCGCTTGCGGTGCCCGGTGTCCACGCTCAGCGCGATCTCGCCGGACTCCGCCGTCAGCGCCCTGCGCAGCCGCCAGTGTGCCGTCACGATCTGATCCACGAGCATTTCCTCCATCACCCCGACCGGCTGCAAATCCTCCCAAAACCGCCGGTGCAGCGCCTCCAGCTCCGCACTGCTCTCCTGCAGGACCAGCCCGTTCACCAGCACCTGCTTGGAGAGGATGCCGTGCTTCATCGCATTCATTTTGGAAACCGCGCGGCCCTTCGGCGTCCGCGGGCCGGTGGACTTCTGCGCGTTCCGCCGGTTGGCGGCGAGCTGCTTGGGCGTCGTGTTCTTTTTCACGGACGGAACCTCCCGCTGATGTTGGCGTGATAGTAATGCCCCGCGGACGAGGCGTTCAGTAGCCCGTGGTAAATCGCAGGCGGCACCCGGTAAAAGGTGTATGTCCGCCCGCTGTGGAATGTGAGGTGAAGCCGCGCCGTCAACGGATCGTAGCTGGCGCGGCTGATTGCGGATGAGTTCAGCGTTGGCATGGCGATACTCGGCACCGATTGATGCAAAGCCGCAAAGGCAAAGGCTCCCGAATCCACGGAACAACCACGTCGCCCACGGGAAGCACTCCTATGGGAGGCTGCGTTGTCGAAAGATCAGCTCCCCTTGCTGAACGATGACGGTCCCCCAGCGATTTGTTCCAACTTGTTGTAACAGTATTTTTCCAACGCGGCGCGCTTTGCGGAATCGGTTCCACCATCTGTCACTTTTTCGAGTTCCTGCCACAGACCGGGATTCCGAAGCGGGTTCTTTCGCATCCGTTCAAACTCGCGATGCACGCGCGCCTTCACTTCGAGTTTCCACCATGTCCGTGCGTTTCCCTGCAATGCCGGGAAGTTCGCCCACCGCTCACCTGGCATCGCCCTCTCGGTGGACTCCAATCTTGCGGCCTCCAGCAAATCCACGTACTCGGCGATGAACTGGTGGCAAAGCGCGCCGAGACGGGTGCGGTTGTCATGCACGTTGCTTGCATGGTTCTTTTCTCCGAGATGCACCGCTTGGATCACGGCCTCTGCATCGCATGTGAATGCCGGGTTCCGCGCACGGAGCGATGGCATCGTCAGTTCCCGCTCTGCATATTTTCGGAACTGTTCGGGATAGGCCAGCGCCAGCCGGGAGAAAGCCCATGCCAATGCCTTCCCATCCCGGAACACCGCATTGCATGCCGACAAGTTCCCTTCCTCTGCGCAACAGATAATCGCCTCGTTGACGTGATGCGCAGCCAAGTTGAAAGCGCAGTTCGCATCATACAGCACCGGATCATCATCTTCGGAAATTCCCTCAGCGCGCCGCTCGTGAATGAGGATTTTGATCAGACGGATTCCCTTGTGAACTGCTTCCATGCCCTTCTTCCACGCCGCCGTGGGATTGCGCAGCACGCGATTCCGTGCCGCATCAAACTCCTTGAGAAAATGACGTTCCGCTTCGGTCAGCTTGCGCTTCCGTCGAAGCTTGGCGGCGCGGAGATATTGGAGACCGAGCCAATCGCGCCGCTGTTCGAGCACCTGAATCTGGGTGGCCTCGTCGGTCTCCGATTGTGCAGCGCTGGGAACCGTTGATTTCTTGGGTGGCTTGCTCACGGGGATGCGGGGCGGATGCAGTCTTCGGTGAGGAGGGTTTCCGGCTTTGGGAAGCCGGCGGGGATGCCGGGGGCGGTGACGGGTTCGGCGCGGGCGAGCTTCGCGGCGACCTGTTGGTTCAGGGCGAGGAGTTGGGCGAGGAGGTCGGCCTTGGCGGTGAAGCCGTAGGCGGCGAGGACGGCGGCATCGAGGGCGGCGTGGGCGTCCTTGAGCGGGTTGGCGCCGGGGAGTTCGAGTGTGCGGTAGAGCGCCCTCAGCCCGCCCTTGAGCTTCGGCAACGCCTCCGCACGGATGCGCCGCACCTCCCGCCCGGCGGCGGCGACGGCGCTCACCGCTTTCGCCTCCGGGCTCTGCGGCCAGGGGAAGGTGTCGAAGACGGATTCGATGGAGTAGCTGAAGTCGGATTTCAGCTTCGAGCACTTTTCCAAGAACCACTGCCAATGCGCGGACGACTGGAGAATGCCGAAGCTGTAGTCGTCGTCGAAAAGGAACGCCTGTACCTTGTCGCTCGGCCATACAGCCGTGTCCATGAAGACGAAAATCGGACGTTTTGTAACGCGTGAGCAGGCGACGAAGCGACCAGAGAGGCGGGCAAATCCAGCAAACATTTCGCGGCGATCGCGCCAAAGCATCCACCAACGATCCATGTGCGCTTTCCGCGAAGATTCGGTTTCGTGCTCGGTGTCAGCCTTGCCTTGCAGATCGGGAAGCACTGCTTGTTGGATGCGTTCAAACGCCTTCTTGAACTGTTGAATTTCCAAGACCGTCTTTCGCCCAAAGCCGATGATGAACCGTTCGGGTGAACCATCGCCGGTGACTATTTCGCGTCCGGTCAAATACGCATGGATGACCTCGGCGGACACGCCATCCTTTTCGAGTTCCATTTTCTCTTCCGCACTGAGGACGAAACCGTCGTGTCCCGGTGTCACGCCTTGGAAGACGTGCTTCGGCTCCTGATTGCAAGAAAGCGCAACAGCGGAGCCAACATCGGCTTTGTCGGAGAGCGCCGCATTGAGTTGCGGGACATCACGGACGTTAAGTTCATATTCCTTCGCCGCCTTTTTCCCCTGCGACTTCCACAGCTTCTTCGTCGCAGCGGACGGCTCGGTCTTGAACCACAGCCGCCGCGTCTTTGGCAGCAGCGCGGCGTCCTGCGTCTTCACCCAGTTGGCGATGGAGACGTGGACGTTCGCCTCGCCGCTCCACGGCTGGTTGTCCACGGCTTCGAGGATGGTGCCGTCCTTGACGACATGGTCGAGGCCGCCGATGCGGGAGGCGTTGTTGCGGATGTTCTGCGTGCCGACGAGGCCCGCCCGCCCGGCCACGGGATCGGCGGCGGTGCAGGGCGCGAGGTGGTCGTGCGCGCGGCGAATCCAATAGACGCAGAAATCCGCCATGCCGGGCACCTCGGGGTAGAGCTTGCGCAGCGTGTTCACGTAGTCGGGGCCGAGTTCGGGCTTGAGGCGCTTCGCGCCGAGGAAGGGCGCATTGCCGATGATGACATCGGCGGCGGGCCATGCCGTGCGGATGGCCGCGCCGTCGGGACCGGTGACGAAGAGCGCGTCGGTGGCGCGGAAGTTTTGATCCAGATTGTCCAGCGGCAAGGCGGGCTCGGTGATGTGCAGTTCATCAATGGCGAGCTTGCGGGCGATCATCATCGTGACCTTCGCGAGTTCGACGGCGAACCCGTTCTTGTCGAGGCCGTGGAAATTCTGCGCGGAAAGGTAAGACATCCGCATCTGGTCGCCCTGTGCCTTCGTGGAGAACGCCTCCAGCTTTTCGTAAATGCGGGCCTCAAGGCGCTTCAACTCGCGGTAGGCCATGTACACGAAGTTCCCGCTGCCGCATGAGGGGTCGAGCACGTGGAAGTGCTGGATGCGGTGGAGGAGTTCGCCGAGGCGCTTCGCGGTCTTCGCGCCGTCGATCAGCTCCGTCCATGGATCGGTGATCGTGGCCTTCACGATCTTCATGATGTCGGCGGGATGGGTGAAGTGCGCGCCTTGCGCGTGGCGTTCCTCTTTCCCCAGCGTCTGCTCGAAGACGGTGCCGAAGATTTCCGGCTGCACCTTCGACCAGTCGGACATGGAGCATTCGCGGAGGAGGACGATCTCCGGGCCGGTGAGTTCGATCTCGGCGGGCGTGCTGAAGACGCCGCCATTGAAATACGGGACGCCCTTGAAGCGGCCACCGGCGTTGCCGCCCTTGTTGTTCATCGCGCGGAAGAGGCCGCCGAGGAGATCGAAGCTGGATTTTTCATCCACGTCGTCGAGCAGGCGGGTGACGAAGTATTGCTCCATGAGGCCGATGTCCTCAGCGAAGAGCGCGATGAGTGTCTGGAGGATGAAGCGCTGTGCGAGCGGGCGCGCGATGTCGCGGTTGATGAGTTTGTTGAAGCACTTCGCGAGCTTCCCAGCGGCTTCGCGGGTGACGGCGACGTGCTCGTTGTCGAAGACGGGCTTTGGCTGGCCGGGGAGGAGGAAGGCGAGCGGGCCGTGGTGCTCGGCGAGCGTGTCGAGCTTCGCGATGCCGACGGGCGAGTCCATCTGCGTCTCGAAGTCATAGACGTGGAATTCGTCGAAATTGCAGAGGATGACGTAGCGCGGGCGGCCGGGGACGAGGCGCGTCCAGTAGTCGAAGGCCTGGCGGTAGTGCTTCGAGAGCACCGCGCCGCGCTTCTTCATTTCGATGAGGACGACGGGCTTCCAGACGTAGTCGGCGAAGCTGGTGCCGCCGCCGTCCTCGGTGGCCTTGCGCACGCGGAACTCGGGCTCGCCGCCGACATCGAGCGAGCCCGCGTGGCCGAAGGCGATGAAGAGGCGGTCGAGGAAGATCTGCGCCTGACCCTTCTCATCGCCGGTGATGTGGGCCTGCGCCCATGCGGTGAAGGCGGCGAGTTTTTCCGTGGGGCTGCTCATGGTTCCTTGGTTCCTATAGCGCGGGGCAGTAGCAGCGCGGAGCGGGATTGGCGAGGCTGGTGTGAGGTATAAAAATGCTGTCTAAATCGGCCGGACTCGATCATTGCGGGCTTCAACCCGGCGGGCATGTGTGGGGAAGTTCCTCATGGGCTGACAGCCGGTGAACTGGTGGTGCGGTGTTGAGGGGTCCGGCGAATTTACCCGAAGAATATAGTGAAGAATAAAGTGACAGACTGATGAAAGTAAGAATGAAGCAACGCTTGAGCGCATGAATGTCGCCACAACCGAGCCTCACCCCATGAAATCCGCTCTTCGGAGCAGCGCGGACAGCCGAAATCATCCTTCCTCCGCCCCTCGCTCCCCCCAGGCCTCCTCACTCCCCGACGTCTGTCCGCGTTCTGACCGCTTCCGGTGCGG
>CAMAUX010000102.1 GCA_945861435.1 Chthoniobacter flavus
TTCCTCATCCCTGCCTCCAAGGGCCTCCTCAAATCCGCCTCCAACGGCTCCGACCGCGCCAACCTCTTCCACTCCTTCCACGACTTCCAACTCGGCTCCGGCGACACCGCCGTCTTCCAAGCCCCGGCCTCCGTGCGCAACATCCTCGCTCGCGTCACGGGCCCCAACCCCTCCTCCATCGACGGCACACTGCGCACAGAACTCGACTCCGACTCCACCAACAAAGGCTCCGCCAACCTCTTCCTCCTCAACCCCAACGGCATCGTCTTCGGCCCCAACGCCAGACTCGACATCGGCGGCTCCTTCGCCGCCTCCACCGCCGACTCCCTCCACCTCGCCGACGGCGCTTCCTTCAACGCCCGCGGCTCCGCAGACGCCACCCTCTCCGCCGCACCCGTCACCGCCTTCGGCTTCGCCTCCAACCCCGCCGGCCCCATCTCCCTCAACGGCTCAACACTCGAGGTCGCTCCCGGCAAACACCTCGCCCTCACCGGCGCCTCCGTTCTTCTCACGGAGGGAACACCCCTTCCCTCCGGCCCAACCTCAACAACTCAGCTCCGAGGTGCATCGCTCATGAGCCCCGGTGGAACCACCGCCCTTTTTGCGGGAGGCGGCCCCGGAGACGTTCCTCTCAGCCTCACCGACACACCCCCCACCTTCGGTCAGGTCACCGCTCCGCAACATGGCGCCCTCACGCTCGAGAAAAACTCACGCATCGATCCCTCAGGCCCAGGCGTCCCAACGGTCCTCATGCGCGCAGGCGCCATTAAACTGCGCTCCGGCGCCGAACTCCTCGTCGACAACACAGGCAACGCACCCACCACCGGCATCCACATCTCTGCGGACTCCCTCCAGATGGACTCCGCATCCATGACGTCTACTTCCCAGACAGGATCCTCGGGCGACATCTCCATCAACCTCGCAGCCTCGCTCGTCATGGAAAAGGGCTCACAAATCCGCACCTCCATCACCGCTCCCGGCACCGGAGGCGCCATCCGCATCCAGGCTGATTCCCTCCGCATGACCTCGGACTCGTTCCATCTGCCCTCCCGCATCTCCACGCAAATGGCCGGCCTTGATCCGGGCAGCGCCGGCGACATCTTCATCACACTCGCCCGCGGCGCCGACATCTCCCGTTCCATCGTCTTCAGCGTCAACTTCACACCCGAAGCGGAGTTTATTGAGCCCGCATCCTACCTCAGACCGGCCATCGGCACAGATCCCGAGCCCCGGGGAGACACGGGCAGCATTCACTTCAGCGCGCGTTCGCTCAAAATGACTCAAAGCGCCCACATCGCCTGCGCCTCACCGCCCGGAAGTCCCGGACGTACCGGCGACGTCCTCCTGAACCTCGCAGGAACAGCAACCCTTGATGACTCAACAATTATCAGGCTCACCGGCAACGGCCCTTTCCGCGGCAGCATCCAGCTCACGGCCGCATCCCTTCAGATGTCCAATCAATCCGAGATCTCCGGAGGAGCAGGCGGCCTGTCCACTGGAAAGGCAGGAGACATCACCCTCTCCCTTTCCGGAGAACTGCATCTTTCCACCAACTCGACCATCAACACCAACACTCGAACCAATCAGGACGCAGGCCAGATCAGCATCACCGCCGGTTCGCTCATTTTTGAAGGAGGCAAAAGAGACCCCTCTGGATTCGATGAACTCATCAGCCCCGCCTCCACCATTAGCTCCTCCGCCTTGCCGGGCGCCTTCGACTCCGATGGCGGAGACGCTGGCACGATCACCATCCAGGTCCACGGACCCGTCATCCTGCGCGATTACGCCTCCATCTCCACCAGCACCTACAGCGGAGGAAAAGCCGGCAGCATATCCCTCAACGCGCAATCCCTCCTGCTGGAGGGACGCTTCGGCGCCACACCAAACATCTCCTCCGAAAGCCGCATCAGATCCACGGGCCGGTATACGGGCCCCGCTGGAAACATCTCCCTTCTCGTGGACGGCATCTGCCTCCTGCGCGACGGCGCATCGATCTCCAGTTCCTCCTCAACTCAGGGCCCCGCAGGATTTGTCACGCTCACCGCAGGCCACAGCATCGGCTTGGATTCCGATTCCTTTGTCTCCTCTTCAAACTCCGGCTCCTTTGATTCCAGTGATGCCGGAAACGTAACCCTCACCGCGCGCGAAATCTCCCTCAGCAACCACAGCCACGCCTCAGCAGGCTCACTCCATTCAGACGCTGGCTCGGTTTTAATCCAGGCCTCATCCAAAATCCTACTCGACTCCTCGAGCTTCGTAGAATCCTCAGCCGCCCTGAACGCCGGCGGCATCACCCTCCGGGCCCCCGCTTCAGTCCACATCAGAAATGCACGCCTCCTGGCCACCGCAGGCTCCACCAGCCCAGGCGGCAACATCCTCGTCGACCCCGTTCTCCTCATCCTCGAAAACGCCATCCTCAGCGCCAACGCCGCAGAAGGTCGCGGAGGCAACATCACCCTCGTCGCAGAACATCTCCTCAACTCCTCCTCCGCCATCACCGCCACTGGCGCACAACAGGGCACCATCGACATCCAATCCCCGCCCCTCCAGCTCGCCAACATCCTCGCCTCCCTGCCCGGCGGCCTCCTCGACGTCTCCTCCCAACTGCGCCCCCTCTGCTCCCAACGCATCGGCTCCGACTTCAGCAGCTTCCTCATCCTCGGTCGCGGCGGTCTCCCCCAATCCCCGGACGAGTTCTCCCTCCTCATCCCGTAAACCAAACCTGCGCAGCAGTTCGGGATCGAGTCCTGCCCCGGCCGCGCATCACCCCCTCGCCGCCATGTGACGGGGCGGCAGCCGCTTCTCAGGGCACCACACTGCGCACCACCCGAAGCCCCTCGTTGTCATCTGTGCCAGGCAGATCACGCCAACGGAACCCTGCCGCGCACGCGTCCGCACCAAAATACCAGATCCCGCCACGCGCCACGCGTTGCGTGCCCGACGCACGCCCGCGTGGATCCCCCTCCTCGACGTACACCCCGTACCAGTCCCAGCACCACTGAAACACATTCCCGGCCATGTCGTACAACCCGTACCCATTCGCCGCAAAGCTCCCCACGGGGCTCGTGTACGGCATGTAGCGATCATCCCCGTCGTGGTACTGAACGCGCCCTCCCGAAAACGTGGGATGATAACCCCGCGTCGGACTCACATCGTAACTTCCCACCCCATATGCCCCACTGAGGTAATTCGCCTGACTGTGGGAAATCGTGTCCCCCCACGGAAACCGTTTCCCGCTCAAGCCCCCGCGCGCCGCCTTCTCCCACTCCGCCTCCGTCGGCAGCCTGTACCCGTTGGCCGTCCAGTCACAGACCACCGCATCGGACTGCCCCGCGCGATAAACCGCCCCGTTCACTTTATAAGCCGGCGTCCGCATCTCCCGCTCGCTCGCCGCATTGCACCACTTCACCGCATCGTACCATCTCAGTCCGCACACCGGATGCGTGGCTGCCTTTCCTTTTCCCGCAATCAGATCGGTATATCCGCGGCTCGCACCCCATGTCCTCAGCTCACCCCACTGCGCCAGCGTGATGTGCGTGGCCCCAATGGAAAAGGCACTCACATCAATCGTCTGCACGGGCGCATCGGCAGGTCCCCACCAGTTCTCAGCGTGACTGTCC
This sequence comes from Chthoniobacter flavus, assembly GCA_945861435.1. Lineage (GTDB taxonomy): Bacteria > Verrucomicrobiota > Verrucomicrobiia > Chthoniobacterales > Chthoniobacteraceae > CAIURC01. The sequence continues at coordinate 3,621 of CAMAUX010000102.1, forward strand.
CCCGCCACATCCCCTCGCGTGTAACTCCCCCCGGGAATCAACACCATCGCAGGCATGCTCGCGTCCACTCCCCCAGCACTCACTCCCGCCACCGTCTTCCTCACCACCGTCCGGTTCCCCTCGGAATCCGTCGCCACAAACATCACCACATTGCTCGACTGCCCCAACCCCTCCACTCCCAACGTCCCCGCCAGATACCCCACCCCACGGGCACTGAGTTCCGCCCCCGCCTGCACCGCCGCCCCCTGCGAACCCACATACCCCATCGTCGCCACACCCGCCGCGTCCTGCGACGCATTCGCATCAATCGGATATCCAAACTGGTCGAACGAACCAGGACTCGGGTTGCCCAAAACCACCAACGTCGGCGCCGCCCACCCCTGAGCTTGGGACGTCGGACCGGCCCGGTCCGTCAGCGTCACCGACATCGCAGCCGTCCCACTGTCGTTCACCCTCGCCGGCGCTTTCACCACAATCGCAGGGCCCGTCGTATCCGCCTCCCCGACCAGCACCACACTGTTCACCAAGAAATCCTGCGCGGCATCGCCGGGGTTCGCCTTCTCCGTCCGCTTCTTCGTCCCCACCTTCACCTTCGCCCATGCATTGCGCGAGCCCGTCGCCTCCCCAAAGGTCACCGACACCGCCACCGGCTCATTCTCAAACCCCACAGTCCCGGCGTTCTGCCCCGCCAAATCAAAGAACCCAGACGCAATCCCTGAAAGCACCTCCCCCTCCAACGCCCCTCCCTCGGGAATCATCCCGCTCAGCGTCGCCGTCAGCCTCCTCGCCTTCGCGCTCCACGCGAAACTCAGACTCCCCAGCGTCTTGCGCAACACCACCGCATTACCCTGGCCGTCCTTCTTCGGCTCGCCAGCCCCGGTCAACACAGGGATCTGTCTCACAAAATAAAACTGCGCCTTTCCGGTCTGCCCCAGCGTCTTCACCGCCGCAGCACCCACCTTCGAGCGAAAGGTGAAGTCCCCCACACTCAGCCCGAGCACCGTGTCCGCCGTCACCGCGCTGAAATCAAACTCCCCCATCAACGCCTCCACCTTCGCGGAAACCAACGCCACACCGCTCCTCACCTCGCACGCATACAAGGCCGGACTGTCCGGCCCCGCGGGCTCGCTCACAACCTTCACCAACTTGTCCACCCTCGAATACGCCACACGGATCGAGGGCTTCAGCCTGCGCTGATTGGCGAGGATCCCCTCCGGCGCTGCCGAGACGGGTACACAGGTTGCAAGCACGAGGGCGCAAAGCCAAAGGAGACGAGTTTTCATGGGGTGGCAGCTCAGCAGTCCGTTTCCACAGACAGCCGTAAAAGCGATTCACTTGTATATTACTCTTGCCATCCCATCGCAACTTCTTCACGGCTCCCTCCGCCAGAAATCCCGGTGACATCCACGCAAACGCACCCGGCTCCCCCCAGTCACGGGACGATCCCGCACTCCTCATCCCGTAAAAAAACGTCCACCTTCACGCGTTTGACACCACCCCTGTCATGCGAACGCCCACGCACCTCCGCATAGGGACTCCACGCGGCCACTCCAAAGACACCGCGCGCTCCCTCCACCGCACCCGCGCAGAAAGCCAGAGCGCGGTGGGCGCGTTCATCAAGGGCCTCATAGCACCCCTCGCCCTGATCGCACTCGCCATCATCGCGCTCACCTCCCTCCCACCCTCACTCCGCGCCCAAACCACCCCGGCCACCTCCATCAAGTTCGACGGCAAATTCGGCTCCACTGACTCCCTCACAGGCTCCGCGGGCCGCTTCCTCATCCCTGCCTCCAAGGGCCTCCTCAAATCCGCCTCCAACGGCTCCGACCGCGCC
>CAMAUX010000103.1 GCA_945861435.1 Chthoniobacter flavus
TTTTTTCGACCGAGAAGGGATTGCGAAGGATGTACTGGGTGAGTTGTTCCAGGAGAGCCTTGTTTTCTGGGGGGACAGATTCGCCATGGTGGACATTGAAGCCGGAGTGTTTCCAGGAATGGAGTAGGCGGACTCTATCGGCAGGGAGAAGCCCCAGACCGACGAGGAGCTTTAGAATGCGCGCCGGTCCGATAAATTGCCTGTCCCTTTCAAGTGAGCGCCGCCAACCCGCATGGTTGCGTCATTGGGCTCCGCAAACTGCGGAACTTGGGCTAATCCAGCCGTTATCAATTTTTGGAGCTTACGCCGTTTGATTGAGTGCTGGGGACATTGTTGCCCGCCACGCGCCGCGAAAACCGCAGTTCACATTCTCGGAGGGAGAGCTGCCAGCTGCCCAATCGCTTAGGTTTCAACGAAGTGACGCATGCGGTGTGGGGCTGCGCAGGAGTGCCGGAGACGGTGGTGGGCCGGTGAGGGCGCGGAGGCGTTGTGCGTCAATGCCGGACTGACAATCCCCATACGCCCCACCGCCCAGTAGCAAAGATAGGATCGGCGGCTGCTTCTCTGGATTGGATAGTGACGATGCTTGCGTTGGGCAGCGATTCCATGGCGTCGAACTGCTCTACGCTTAGATGGAGGAAGCGCATGACGAAACACCGGATTGTGAGGCTGTGACTGACAATGACCACCCGGTTGGTGTTCTTGCGGGTCATCTGTTCGTGCAGGTCTGTCAGGAACGAGCAGCAGCGGTCGTAGCAATCCGCGGGGCTCTCTCCGCCTCTGTAGCGATAGTAGAACCAGCCATGCACTGCCCGCTGCGGTTGTTGTTCTTCGATGGGTTCATATCCGTGGTCCACTTCGCGCAGTCGGGGGTCTTCAAAGATTCGAACTGATGAGGGATCGATCCCGGCGCCGGTGAGGACGCCGCGCATGGTCTGGCGAGTGCGCTGGTAGGGTGAGCAGTAGAGTAAGGACCCGCGCAGCACTTCAGCCCCCAAGCGACCACCTGTAGCGAGCACTTGAGCCTGGCCGCGATCTGTCAGGCCGATGTTATGGTCACCGACCTGAGAAGGATCGGCTTCGCCGGTGTTGGCCTGGGATTCACCATGGCGGATGAGATGGATCATCATGGATGGGACCTGCGGTTGAGCGCTTGGGCAGCATAGATCGCTTCCACGGAGGCAATTCGATTGTCTGCCCGATCAGTGCTTTTTGATATGAACTGGCAGTGCGTGTAGCAATACCGCGTTCGAGACTGTTGCGGGAGGCTGAGAAACTCTGCAACCAACGGGATTGGATCCGCGTCTTGGAAGGGATGAGACGTTTCATTCCCTCCCTTATTGTCGGTTTCTCGCTGGGGTTTGGCGTGTTGGGTGCGCAGTCGGTCTCGGAGGCGGTGGACTTCGACAAGGCGCGGGTGTTGATTGAACGGCAGAAGGGAGGGGGAGCGCTCAGTGCTGGGGAGCAGGCGTATCTCAAGCGCGCAAAGGGGGAGTTTCAAAAGCGCCAGCAAACGGGTGCCGCGCCGGGTGCTGCTGGAGGTGGAGCGAAGGAGGAAATCGACTGGCAGAAGGCGCGTGAATTGTTTCAGCGTCGCCAAGGGGGCGGGAAACTGTCTGCAGAAGAGGAGGCTTTTTTACAGAAGGCGATGGCGCTGCGAAACGCGGGAGGTGCGGGCCGCGGTGGCAGTGGCAGTGGTATTGGCAATGGCAATGGTGCTGGGTCGGTGGGGGGGCAGCGGTCGCGTCCGACGGGGCCGATTACTCCGTTGAGCGACATGGGTGCCACGGATCGTTACGAGGGCGAGGACGGGGGGTTGTATGGTGGCGGAAACAACACGCCACCCGAGGCGCACCGAAGGGCGGCGGAGGCGGCGCTGGCGCTGATCCGGCCGCTGGATGCGGGGGGGAAGGCGGATGAGCGCGGGACGATTGGGTTTGTGTCGATCAGCATGTCGAACGCGACTCAGGAGTTTTCGCGTTTCAAGCAGGTGGCGGATTTGTCGTCGTTCAAGTCGTCCTTGGTGACGATTGTGGATTGTGCGCAGGGTGGGCAGGCGATGGCCCAGTGGGTGCCTGCGGACGGACGTCCATGGCAGGAGGCGAGGAGACGATTGGAGGCGGCGCATGTGACGCCGCAGCAGGTGCAGGTGGCGTGGGTGAAGCTGGCCAATGTGGCGCCGAGCGGCTCGCTGCAGGAGCATGGTCGCAAGCTGGAGAAAGACACGCTTGCCGTGCTGCAGAATGCGAAGGCGGTGTTTCCGAATCTGCGCATCGCGTACTTTGCGAGCCGCACCTACGGGGGATACGCGGTGGGGGGGCTCAATCCGGAGCCGTATGCATTTGAGGGGGCGTTCAGCGCGCGTTGGCTGATCCAGCGCCAGATGCAGGGGGATGCGGAGTTGGGAGCGGCGCGTAGTCCGTTGTTGTTGTGGGGGCCCTATCTGTGGGCCGATGGCAGCAGAGGGCGGCGGATGGATTCACTGGTATGGAATCGGGAGGACTTCGGCGGCGATGGTGTGCATCCGAGTGAGAGCGGGCGCCAGAAGGTGGCGGAGTTGCTGCTGGATTTTTTGACTCGGAATCCGCTGGCGGCCCCGTGGTTTGCGAAGGGCGGTGGATAAAGGGTCTGGGCGGAAATGGTACTTAGATAAGAGGCCTTTCCGTGTTTTTTGAGAGCCAACAGGGAGAGGTGAATTTTTCTGTTGGAGAATACCCCGTGCGCCGATGCACAAGGGCGACGGGAGGAGGATTGGCCCACGGAACTCACGGACGACACGGAAAGGAGGAGGGGAATGAGGAGAGTCTGTTTTATGGTCCGAGCATTCCGTGTGTTCCGTGGGCCATTGAGGATGTGGGGTGGGAATCGGTGGATGGCGCTTGCGCGTGCGGAGGGGTGGTGGACCTGCGGTGTGCAGGGAACGCCATGCAGGTGCTTTGGGATCGGATGAGCAAGAAGTTGCCGGGGGGGGGGTGGGGTAGTGTTACATAGGCGATGTTTTCCTCCGTCGGACTGGCGGTGGGAAACGCATCACCCCGCTGGCATCATGAAAAAACTCCTTCCTTCTCTCTGTCTCCTCCTGCTTGCAAGTGTCGCTCCCGCATTCGCTGTTGCGCCGAGCGGGATCCTCGCCAATCAAGGTAAACTCAAGCCTGTGGTGACGGTGGCGAATTCGTACTCGGAGAAGGTGGTGAAGACGTTTGCGGGCGATGCGAACAGTGCGGCGGTGTTCGATGTGGTGGCGAATCCGGAGAAGGTGTCGGCGAAGGTGGTGGCGTTGATGGGGGACTTCGATTTCAGCAAGATCACCGCGGATACGGAGGTGGCGTTTGCGGTGGGGGATTTTACGTTTCGCGCGACGCTGGGCGAGGCGGGGACGAAGACGATCGCGGCGACGGGGAGCGCCCTTTTTAGTTTCAACGTGCAGGTGCCCGTGCTCGACGCGGATGGGAATGCGAAGCTGGACGCGAACTCGAATGAGACGTTCACGACGGTGAAACTCGGGACGCTCAAGTGGGCATGGAGCGCGACGGCGAAGACAGTGACCGTGACGCTGGCGGTGGTGATCCCGGGTGGCGGGATTGCAGACGCGGCGGGTATTGGGGGGATTGCGTGCGCGCAATTCGGCGGATTGGCGGAGAACGGCGGTGCCGGTGGGGTGAAGCGTTTTGGGAATGTGCCGCTGGCCGTGGAGGTGGGTTTTGGGAGCGCGACCGGGAGCCGGGATGTGTTTGTGAGCGGGGTGACGCAGACGCGTCAGGTGAAGGCGGCGGGTGTGGCGGCGGATCTGCCGGACACCTTTCCGGTGACGAGTGTGGTGCTGGCCGGTGGAGCGGACACGCGCGGGCCGCAGTTGACGGTGCGCGCACCGGCGAAGGTGGGGGATGGGGCGGCGGCGCCGTTGTTTGCGGTGCTGGTGGATCGCGCGGCGCCGAGTGGGTATTCGACGCCCGGGGCGCTTGGATACGAGGCGCCGGAGGTGGCGGTGTATGTGAACAAGACGCCTGCGGTCGGTGTGGATGCGGATTTTACGCTGAGCTACAGCGACAGCCGCGGGAATGCGCTGACGGAGATTGCGGTGGTTTTGAATGGGAAAGGAGCGGGGTATCTGGCGGGGGAGACGGGCGCGCTGAGCGGGGGCACGCAGACGTTGCGGTTTGTGGCGACGGACTCGGAGGGGAATACGACGACGGTGGTGAAGAGTGTGGTAGTTGTTGCGGGATCTGGGGGGACGAGCGGGCCGACGGTGGGTTTTGTGAAGGTGGATGGAGGGACGCTGCCGTCTACTTCGCTGCTGGGAGCTGTGGAAGTGAGCACGTTTTATATTGGGAAGTATGAGGTGCAGTGGGGCGAGTTTCAGACGGTGCGGACGTGGGCAGCGTCCAATGGGTATGACATTGGGAGTGTGGGTGCGGGGAGTGGGAGTAATTATCCCGTGACGAATCTGAGTTGGTATCAGGCGGTGAAGTGGTGCAATGCGCGTAGTCAGAAGGAGGGGAA
>CAMAUX010000104.1 GCA_945861435.1 Chthoniobacter flavus
GCCTCCTCAGCCCAACGAAGGGCACCGTGCGTATCCATGGAAAGGACCTCGCCCACATGACAGGCCCAGAGCTCAACCAAATCCGCCAGCGCATCGGCATGGTCTACCAATCCTCCGCTCTCATCAGCTCCCTTTCCCTCGAAGAAAACCTCTCCCTTCCCCTCGAGGAACTCACCAGCCTCCCGCCGAAAAAAATCCACGCGATCTGCGAGGAGAAACTAGCCCTCGTCGGACTCGCAGGCCACGCCGCAAAAATGCCCGGCGAACTCAGCGGCGGCATGCGCAAACGCGCAGGACTCGCACGCGCCCTCATGATGAACCCCGAACTCCTCCTGCTCGACGAACCAGGCGCCGGACTCGACCCGGTCATCAGCGCGGTCATCGACGAACTCCTCCTGCGCCTCAGCGAACAACTCCACGTCACCTGCGTCGTCGTCACCCACGAACTCCCCAGCGCTTTCAAACTCGCCACCCGCATCGCCATGCTGGATGAAGGCCGGATCCGCCTCTCCGACTCCCCGCTCGGCTTCCGCCGGAGCCGCGACCCAGTCATCGCGGAGTTCCTCCAGAGCATCCACGCGCCTCCTGTTCCGGATGCCATCACAACGCCCTAGGGCTGCTCTTCGCGTACCATGAAACTCCTCCTCACCGAGATCCGCACAGGCCTGCTGATGCTCGTCACCCTTGCCCTGCTCATCGCCGCCGTGCTCTACGTCGCCGCACCGGGCGCCTTCCATCCGCAGCACCACTTCCATGTGTACCTCGAGAACGCAGCCGGCATCCGGCCCGGCGCCGATGTGATGCTCGCCGGACGCCGGATCGGCCAGATCGGCACCATTGCCTCGCCCGTACCCGAGAACGAGCGGCCCGAGCACCGCTACGAAGCGCTGCTGGAAGTGGTGGTGGACGCCAGCGCACGCATCTACCGCAACTCCAAGGCGCAGCTCGTCCAGACCAGTCTCCTTGGGGACCCCGTCGTCGATTTCAATGGCGGACGCGAGCAAGCGGGCCTCGCAGAGAGCGGCACACGCTTCCGTGGCGAACGAGTGCCGGGCCTCAACGACGCCATGCCGCAGGTCCTGCAAAAGCTGGACCCCGTGCTCAAGGAACTCACCAACACCCTGCGCACCATCCAGGACACCTCGGCGCAACTCGCCCAGATGGCCGGTAAGGATGGCGACCTGCAGTCCTCCTTTAGAGACTTCCACCACTTCAGCACCCGACTCTGCGAACTCACCGGCGAAGACAGCGCGCTTCTCCAATTCCTCGAGAACCTGCAAGACATCACCGGGAAAGATGCCCCCCTCGATCAGAGCCTGCGCCAGTTGCGCGGCCTGAGCGCACAGGACGGCAGCCTTCAGAAAACCTTCACCAACACCGAGGCTTTCACCGCCAAACTCGCCCAAAACCCGGATCTCACCCCCACACTGCGTTCGCTGAGGCGCACCTCAGAAACGCTCGACCGCTCCGTCCAGAAGCTCAGCCCCCAGATCCGCCGCATCGGCAGCAACCTCGAACAGGCCACCGACACGGTCAAACGCCAGCCTTGGCGCCTGGTCTGGCCAGGCACCAAGAAGTATTCCGACGAAGACCCCTCCCGCAGCCCTGCACCAACTCCCGGCCCCGACATCGTCTGGCGCCTGCCATGGGAACCCCGCAACACGGCACGGGCAGAGCCCACCGCGCTCCCTAACCCAAGCGCTGGGCGGAGGTGATCGTGTTGGCCATCAGCATCGCAATCGTCATCGGCCCCACCCCCCCAGGCACCGGCGTGATCGCACGACACTTGGGCGCCACCCGCTCAAAATCCACATCCCCCACCAGACGCGACCCCTTGGGCGAAGTGGCATCCTCGATCCGGTTGATCCCCACATCGATCACCACCGCCCCCTCGCGAACAAAGGATTCCGTGACAAAATGCGGGCGCCCGATTGCGGCCACGAGGATGTCAGCCCCGCGGCACACCTCCGCAAGATTGCGCGTGCGCGAATGGGCCACCGTCACCGTCGCATCCCCGCCGCGCCCCTTGTTCATGAGCAGGAGCGCCATCGGCTTGCCCACAATCATGCTGCGTCCCAGCACCACCACATTCGCACCCGCCGTCTCAATCCCACTCTCCAAAAGCAACCGCTGACAACCCAGCGGAGTGCACGGGACAAAACCGTCCGGATCGCCCAACGCCAGCTTCGCCACATTCACGGGATGGAAACCATCCACGTCCTTGCGCGGGTCAATGGCCTCCACCACCGCCCGTTCGTCGATGTGCGCGGGCGGAGGCGACTGCACCAGAATCCCATGCACCGCCGGATCCGCATTGAGCCGGTGAACCAAGGCGATGAGGTCCGATTGCGAAGTCTCCGCAGGCATCTCGAACTTCACGGAATGCATCCCCAACTCGCGGCACATCTTGTCCTTGCTGCGCACATAGGCGCGCGAGGCAGGATCCTCCCCCACCAGCACCACCGCCAGCCCTGGCGTCACCCCGCGCGCCTTGAGAACCTCCACGGCCGCTAGCGACTCCTGGTTGATCTTCTGCGCGATGAGCTTGCCGTCGATGAGTTGCATAGTCCGTCTCCTCTAGCCCGTAAGATCTCCAGCCTCAAGCCCCTGAGTATCGAGTGCTCATCCAAGGCCCATTCACCAATCAGGCGTGCTGATCACGTTCACCCGCCCCCGCATGCCGACACCCCTGCGGCACCAACACCACCCGATGCTCCCAACCGGGGTGCAAAAATACGCGGACACTTTGCCTGCCCCGAATGGCACTTATTGGGCGTCGTACATTACGGTGACACCCGGAATGCCCATACTCTGGACGCTGCGCGGTCACCCTAATTCGCGATTCTCAATAGTTAGGGGCATCGTCGTGCCTGGCGGGTGTGACGGCGGATCTGCCGGACACCTTTCCGGTGACGAGCGTGGTGCTGGCCGGTGGAGCGGACACGCGCGGGCCGCAGTTGACGGTGCGCGCACCGGCGAAGGTGGTGGATGGGGCGGCGGCGCCGTTGTTTGCGGTGCTGGTGGATCGCGCGGCGCCGAGTGGGTATTCGACGCCCGGGGCGCTTGGATACGAGGCGCCGGAAGTGGCGGTGTATGTGAACCAGACGCCTGGCGAGGGTGTGGATGCGGATTTTACGTTGGGTTAC
>CAMAUX010000105.1 GCA_945861435.1 Chthoniobacter flavus
GAGGCAGCGGTGCTGCTCGCGCACCTTGGCCTTCATCTGCCCAAGCGATCCAAAATCGTCGAAAATGTAGTGGAGAAAAACCGCTGAAAAACGCCGCCAACCCGCATGGTTGCGTCATTGGCTTCCGCAAACTGCGGAACTTGGGCTAAGTGCCTGCCTATGAGAGCTTTTTGACGTATCTACATGCATAGACATAGCCATCTAATGAATGCCGTTTTCACCCCGCCTATTCCCTCGATTCTCCCCCCTTGGAAACGCCCCCAATAACGGCTCCCTCAACCCCCCTCACTTCCACGTCCCCCACCCTGCCAAACGAACGCAGCCGCCTCCCTGCATCCCTCTGCCTGCGCGAAGCGGCAGCCGCAGATTCCACGGGGCGCCAGCCTCCGGGCGCTGAGACAATAGTGCCATCCTTTGATCCCGGGGGGCGTAGACGCACAACGCTTCACCCGCTAAAACGCTCACCCATCACCACCACACCCATGAGGACTGTAAAAATCGGAATCATCGGAGGCGGCCTCATGGGTCGCGAAATGGCCAGCGCGTTCGCCCGCTGGTGCGCACTCAGCGACATGACGGTGCGCCCTGAACTGGTCAGCGTCGCCGACCTCAGTGAAGCCGCGCTCGCGTGGTTCGCCGCCATCCCCTCCTGCACGCAGCGCACCACCGATTACCACGCCATGCTCAGCAACCCGGAGGTGGAGGTCGTTTACGTGGCCGTCCCGCACCACCTCCATGAGCAGGTCTACGCCGATGTGCTCAGGGCCGGGAAGGATCTCTTCGCTGAGAAACCCTTCGGCATCGATCTCGACTCTGCGCGCCGCATTCTCGGGCACGTGCACAGCAGCGGTCGCTTCGTGCGTTGCAGTTCCGAGATGCCCTTTTTTCCAGGGGCACAGCGCGCCCTCGCCGAGGCGCGGAGCGGACGCTGCGGGCGGATCCTCCAAGTGGTCTCCGCCTTTCACCACAGCAGCGATCTCGATCCGAAGAAGGCGGCCAACTGGAAGCGCCTCAACCGCACCTGTGGCGAGATTGGCGTGTTGGGCGACCTCGGCATGCACGCCTGCCACATCCCGCTGCGCCTTGGATGGAAGCCCACCAGCCTCTACGCACAGCTCCAGCGCGGCTACCCACAACGCCCCGACGGCAAGGGTGGCATGACCGCCTGCGACACCTGGGACAACGCCACGCTCCACGCATGGGCGCCCATCCAGGGCGAGCCCACCCCGCTGCGCCTCGAAATGAAACGCCTCGCCCCCGGTGCCACCAACAGCTGGTTCCTCGAAGTGCTCGGCACCGATGGCGGCGTGCGCTTTTCCACCGCAGAACCCAAGACCCTCTGGATCTTTGAACGCGGCGCGGAGCAGTGGTGGAAGCGCACCGAACTCGGATTCAGCACCGCGTTCAAGACGGTCACCGGCGGCATCTTCGAGCCGGGTTTCCCGGACGTGATCCAGCAGATGTGGGCGGCCTATCTTGCCGAACGCGCCGGCGAACTCGGCGACCGCTTCGGCTGCGCCACCCCGGAGGAGGCCGTCGCCTCGCACGAAATCTTCGCCGCCGCCCTCGCCTCTGAACAAACCCAGAGCGTGATCCGCATCGGAGCCTGAACCTTGGAACGGGAGCCATCGGCGGGCCGCGCGGTCCGTGCTTAGTGAGCGTGGCAACCGACCGCATTGCGGGCACGGTGCGGCAAATGAAGAAAGCTGCCATCATCCTTCACGCGTTTTGCGCTCTCATTCACGCGACCTTCTGCGCAGCGGCTGCAGAGCCCTTTCCTGCCGGGCAACCACCGGAGCGGCCCGACGTCCAGCAGACGCGGATGCTCTCGGAGGCGCAGCGCTTCAACCCGGTGCTTGGCACGCAAACCTTCGGCGCGAGTTACCAGTTCACTGAGGAGCCGCTCCTTTTGGAGACCGCAAAAGCGATCCTCGCCATGGGATCCCACACGCTCAAGTGCGAGCTAGCTCCGACCTACTTTGGGGCAAGGCGCAATGTGCCCGCGCAACACGCTGGTGTGTACAGCCTGCGCGATCTCGCAGCGAACGAACCCACGCACCGCGCGGTGCTCGCGATGCCCTTCGCTCATTACCTGCTCTGGGTCACCGCCTTCGGTCATCAGAGCTGGCGCACGGGCTTCTCGAAGGCTGCGCAGGAGCACGAATACCGCGAACTCTACGACCTCAGCACCCACCTCCTGCGGGAGTTCAGCGGCACCGGAAAAACCTTCTACTTAGGCCACTGGGAGGGCGACGGCATGCTGCGCAACAGCGTGAGCGAGGCTGATGACGCCCGCGTCACACCGGAGGCCGTGCAGGGAATGATCGACTGGCTTTGCATCCGCCAGCAGGCCGTCGACGACGCGAAGCGCGACACCCCGCATGAGGGCGTTGCGCTCTGGCATTACACGGAGGTCAACCATGTCCGCCTCTCCATGGACGCGCACCGGCGCTCGGTGGTGAGCGAGGTTCTAGCGCACGTCCCCGTCGATTTCGTCTCCTACTCCAGCTACGACACCCAAACCGACCCGGAAGCCCTCCAACGCGCTCTCTCCTTCATCGAGTCCAAACTGCAACCCAACCCCTCCATCGCGGGCCGGCGCGTATTTATTGGCGAATACGGGTTCCCTGCCGACACCTACTCCCCGCAACAGCAGGATGCACGGGCGCGCGCGGTCCTCCGTGCCGGACTCCAATGGGGCTGCCCATTCATTCTGTACTGGGAACTCTACAACAACGAGGTGCACGCAGATGGGCATCAGCGCGGTTTCTGGCTCATCGATGAAAAGGGCTGCAAGACCCCCGCTTACGAAACCCACACGCGCCTCCTCCACCGCGCCGCACAATGGCGGGATGCGGAGTCGGCTCGCAATGGAGGCGCCCCCCCCTCGCAAGAGTCCTACCGCAAAGCCGCACTGGGCTGGCTGGAAGAATAAACCGTGTGGCCCCGCGGACTACCGCGCAGGCGGTCTGCGGCCTGAGCCACTCGCTCGGGTGGAGCTACACCAATCTGAAACGCGCGAGGTCCTGCGAATCCACCATCCCCATCGGACGCCCCTGCGCATCCAGCACCACGAGGTCGTCGATTCGATGATCCTTGAGCAGGTGCAGCG